>NZ_DAMBZJ010000081.1:0-1404 GCF_032060045.1 Oscillibacter sp. | reverse complement strand
AAAGGCAGGGCTACTCGCGCTATCTGTTCCTCAGTGAGCGGGGGCCGAATACCTGCGAACGGTGCCTTTCTTATCATGGACAGGTGTTTTCTCTGGGAGAAGTCCCGATCCCACCCATCCACGGAAACTGCCAGTGTGAGCTGCTGGCCATGGATTCCCGCATGGAAGCGATTTACCGTGCCAGCCCGCAGGGATTCATGGAGGCATTTGCGCGGGCAAAAGGCGGCGAAGACGGCGGAGTCTTTCTTCTGGACCACGATGCCTTTCCGGTAAATATTACGCCCGCACATCTTACCAGAGTTTCTCTTCCCGATGGCCGTATGGTGATGGATCTCAGTCACCCAAAAGGGATTGGCGGCTATGACCTTGCGGCTGCGGCCGCGTCCTATTTTACAGGGTTGGCGCAAGATGCAAGGGACCTCATCGGATATCTGCTGAACGCGCAGGCGGCACGGGGTGAAAACAAGAGGAATAGCCTTGGCAGCTTTATGGACTGGCTGACATTGGGAATTGTCAGCGGCACATGGCGGGGATTTGTTGTGGCTGGATATCCTCGGCACGGCGCTTACCGTCTACGCGGCCTACCAAACGGCGGTCAACGTCAAAAGCATCCTCACCGGCGGCGGGGACGACGCGCTGCGCGCAGGCGGTACGTTGGCGGACGATGTGGATGATATTGTCCGAAACGCGGGGCTGACACGGGCGCAAATTGATGATATAATTAAGATGGCCAACGGGCAGCGTCCAGCGCCCGCCGCTTATCTTACAAAGGAATATATTGACCATCATCTATCCCGGTTTAAAAGCGGGGTGACCAAAATACAGGCATCCTTAAAGTACGATACGATCGGTCCGTCGGAAGGAACATATGTTATGCCCACATCAGTCGTTGATGACTTGCTTAAGAAAGCCAATGGAGACGTCAAGCTCTTAGAGGATTTTCTGGGACTTGAAAGAGGAACGTTGGGAGACACTCCGGTGCGAATTGATATTGCAAAGCCGCAAGGTTTGCGGATGCCTACCGGGAATGAGCGTGGTGCCAATGAGAATTGGCTGCCCGGTGGGTATACGACGCGCGGGGTTCCAGAGGCTGTGATTGATCAGGTTCAACCGGGTAATTATACGGTGATGCCCATCAAATAAAAGGGGGATATATTGATGGTTATTTTTGAAAAGCAAAATGAGAGGATTGTATTAAAAGATGGAAAATACTATCTTTTAACTGATGTGGGGCACTTTGCAGAGGAATATGTGGAGATTGAGATTTCCAAAGAGGACGCGGACAAGGTCATGGAGGATGTGATGTATTCCTCGCACATTGCTCTTAACTGGAGAAATAAAAAACGCGGGCTGCTTTAAGACGACATTGGATAAAGACCTCTTGCTGATTGCCTGTAAACCATT
>NZ_DAMBZJ010000080.1:0-1699 GCF_032060045.1 Oscillibacter sp. | reverse complement strand
CGAAATCAGGTTGTCCTCACGGGCACGTGAGTTCGAATCTCACCGCCTCCGCCATGAGCCTGTTTGCGGTCAATGTCCGCAACAGGCTCTTCCTTTTTTGGTCTTTTCTACGCTCTCTTTTGAGGGCGTTTTTTTTGTTTGTGTAGAAAACGGATATGCCTGAGCCCTTGCCCTATAAGGCTTTTCCGTATTCCCATAAGGCAGTCCGTAGAAAATTAGTTGATTGCTGCAAGTCCAGTAGGTTCTGCCACTCGGTTTCTTTCAAACATCCCATCCATAACCAATCCAGATTCGATCTGTGCGTGGAAGTCCAGATGAGAATAAATGTCTGCTGTGGTCGAAAAGGTGCTGTGCCCCAGCCATATCTGAATTTGTTTCATTGATATCCCATTTGCAAGCAGTAAGCTGGCGCAGGAATGTCTTAAATCGTGGAAACGGATTTTTTTGAGGTCGGTTTTTTCAAGCACCCAGCTAAAGTGATCCGTTACATAATTAGGGCGCATGAGCTTCCCTGTTTGGTCGAGGCAGATGTAGTCGAGGTAATCTCGGCAGTAAGAGCGTTTGAATAGCTTTCGGTACATTTCCTGCTTTTCCTTTTCTGCAAGCAGTAGCTTTTCCACCGATGTCAGCAACGGAAGGGTGCGGAAGCTGGATTTGGTTTTCAGTACATCTTCCCCGACCGTTATGGTTTTGCCATCTACCGTGTCCTCAATCACCTTGTGCTTGATGGAGATGGTTTTTTGTTCAAGGTTGATCGCGTCCCACTTTAATCCGAGAACTTCGCTTCGGCGTAAGCCATAGTAAGCTGCCAGCTTCACACAAATCTCCAAGGGATCATCTGATATCGCATCAAACAGTGCCATCATTTCCTCTGCGGAATAAAACTGAGCCTGATATATATTCTTTTTTGGTCTGTCTACCCGGTCAGCAGGGTTACTGTCGATGATCTCCTTTTTCACCGCATTCTGTAGTGCTCTGCGGAGGACTGCGTGATAATGGATAACCGTATTCGGTGTGTGGCCCTCATCAAAAATTGATTGATGGAAGTCTTGAATATGCTGTGGAGTAACCTCTGCCAAGGTGATGTTCAGTTCGGTAAAGTACCGGCTGATTCGCCCATCCAGCATGGTTTGATAGCCTTTGAATGTTGTTTTAGCTATCGTGGGTTTTGCTTGTATCAGCCATTTTTGAAGGTAGTCAGTAAACAGTACCTCTGCTTGGGGATTCCGTTTGCCCTCGATTAGTTCTCTGGCACGTTCCTCAGCTTCCCGACGCTCCTTTTCTTCCTGCTCCTGTTCGTATTCCAACCGGATCTGGTCAAAGGCTTTCTTCGCTTTCCTGTCGCTGGTTCCCGCTACCGGCAATCCGGTGGGAATCCATTTGGTTTTTCTTTTGCCGTCCACCTTAATGTATAAAACGGCGTAATAAGTATTATTTTTTTCTTGTAGGCAGCCTGTTATCATTGTTATCCTCCTTTGAAATAACAGCGTTTTTGCCTACCATTGACAACATCACAATACCATAGAAAGCATAGGATAGCTATTGATTTACGCGGAAACAATCCAACGGATTTTTCTACGGTTTTGGGCCAATAATAAGCAAAAAGCCATATCAACCAATCTTGATATGGCACATTTCTTCACTCAATAAATATTCGATAACGCATGCCTTAGGAATTTTATAGGTTCGTCCAATGCGA
>NZ_DAMBZJ010000079.1:0-2108 GCF_032060045.1 Oscillibacter sp. | reverse complement strand
GACTCCGATGAGGAACTGGACGCGGTGTACGATTTGTTCATGGAGGCCCTGTTTGAGGACGAAGAGGACGAAAATTCCTGACCTTTTTCCCCGGCTCATGCTGTAAATGCACATGAGAAACCCTGCGCGGTGCGTGATAGGCCTTTTTTAACCCACATTTCGTTATAAGGGATGCCGGATCAGACCGTGGTTCGCAGGCCTCCCGGCTGCTGTTTGCGGCTGGATGTTGGAAGCGATAAAGCGTGCTGGAGGCAACCCACCTGTCCGTAAAGGTGCAGGTTATAACGGGGTCTACACGGCTGCTGTTTGCGGCTGGATGTTGGAAGCGATAAAGCGTGCTGAGGCAACCCACCTGTCCGTAAAGGTGCAGGTTATAACGGGGTCTACACGGCCGAGCGGGGTGACTTTAATTTGAAAATTTCCCTGACCTGATTTTAAAAAAATTCGTTGTATTTTGCGCCACGCTACCCGTTTTTCTCGGGCAGCGTGGCGCTTGTTTCGCGGTATGTTTTTCTCAAACACCCTTTCCGCCAAAAACCCATCGTCTTCGCAGTCTGGCGCGGCCAATCGATTATACTTTATTTTGCCGTCCGGGCGGCAAAACATCGCATTTCATCTTAGGGAAATGTTCAGTGCCCGACCGCAGCGCGGTCGGGCACTTTTTTCTTTTTAAGCATATTTTCTCTTCAATTTCAATTGATGTAAAGCAAAATTATTTGCCACTAAATTCATTAGCTGAGACGAAGAATTTCCTTCTTTAATCGCTGGATAATACGCTTTTCCAGGCGGGAAATATAGGACTGCGAGATGCCCAGTCGGTCGGCCACCTCTTTTTGCGTCCGCTCCTGTCCCCCGTTCAGCCCAAAGCGCAGGGTGATGATCTCTTTCTCCCTTGGAGAGAGAATTTTCAGGGCGGAAGTCAGAAGACTTCGGTCCACGTCGTCCTCAATGGGGCGCATCACCACGTCCGCGTCGGTCCCCAGCACGTCAGAGAGAAGTAGCTCATTGCCGTCCCAATCGGTATTCAGCGGCTCGTCAAAGGAAACTTCTCCCTTCCGTCCCGCGTTTTTACGCAGGTACATCAAAATCTCGTTTTCGATACAACGGCTGGCATAGGTTGCCAGCTTGATATTTTTATTGGGGTTATAGGTTTCCACTGCCTTAATCAGGCCGATTGCTCCAATAGAAATTAAATCCTCGATATTAATTTTTGTATTTTCAAAGCGGCGGGCAATGTACACCACCAGTCGCAGATTGTGCTCGATCAGTTCCTGCCGGGCCTCTGTGTCCTCAATACGCGATAAAAGCTCCGTCTCCCGTTCCCGGGTCAGGGGCGGGGGCAGGGTATCGCTGCCGCCGATGTAGTGGACGGGCGTCCGGGGCAGCAGCCCCAAGCGGCGAAGCAGCCTTTTGATTGTTTCCAGCCAATGCGGCATGTTCTCGGTCCTCCCTTTCATCTTTATCGGCACGGTTTATATCCCTCCGGCTCGCCCCAGAGGGCGTCGCAGCCGTCTCCCACCGAAGTGGGTGACAGAGCCAGCAGCAGCCGTTCCTGCCGTTTACCGTTGACGCTTGCCCAGTCCAGACGGACCGCCAGCAGCAAGCCGCTCTCCACGCCTACCGCGCTGTATGGCAGCAGGCGGAACCGCGCGATGTCCGCCCCCGCCAGCCGCTCCATCGTCTGCGCGGGGGCGCGGAGGGCTTGGGGCGTCAGCAGTGGATCCAGTTCCGGCGGCCAGAGCGGCTTCAATTTTTCCGCCGAGGCAACCAGCACCGGCCTTCCCGTCACCGGATCACGCAGCGTGTTTCCAGTGTCGCACAGGGCCGTCAGCGCGGCGCGGGTTCCGCAAAAGGCCACCGTCACCGGAACCAAAAACCCCCCCGCCCCGCTATTGCGCGCACTGGCCCGGAAAACCACCGCCAGCACCAGATAGGCCGCTGCCGCCGAAATCAGCAGAACTCTTGTGTCCACATTCGTGTAAAAAATCCCGTTTTCCATGGGTATGCCACGCCCCGCGGCTAGTCCCAACGCCAGAACACACCCGGCAAACCCACAGGAAACCAGAAACAGCAGCAGTGTCAGCCTCAAAAAGCGCGGCTCGCCGCCG
>NZ_DAMBZJ010000078.1:0-2595 GCF_032060045.1 Oscillibacter sp. | reverse complement strand
CTATGTATGTTCAGGCGACAGTTTTTGCAAAGTGCCGCAAAGCCTCAGAAAAAAATCCGGAGGACGCCGCCGGTAGCCAGCGTAACCAGCACCCCCGCAAGCAATACACCCACCGCTATGGCGGGCAGGGCATAACGCATACGGATATCCAGCAGGGAGGCGACCAGCGCTCCCGTCCAAGCTCCCGTGCCCGGCAGGGGTATCGCAACTAAAATAACCAGTCCAACCAGACGGTATTTTTTCACGAGGTTGCCTTTCAGGTGGGCGCGGCGTTCCAATGCGTCGATTTTCGGGCTCCACCAAGCGCTGCGGCGCAGAAAGGCGAACACGCGGCGAATCAAAAGGATAATGAACGGCACAGGCAGCATATTTCCCGCCGCCGCCAGCCAAAAGCACTCCCACAGGGGCAGGCCCGCCGCCGCGCCGTAGGGGATGGCTCCCCGCAGCTCGACAATGGGGATCATCCCCATAAGAAAGGTAATCAGCATGGAAACGGTTGTCTTTGAAATTGCCATAAATCCGCTCCTTTCCATGCAACCGGGACAGCGGAGCGGGATGTCCCCGCTCCGCTTGTTCTGTTGTACCCGTTACTGCAAATTGAGGCGCTTTTTCAGCGTTACCGCGGTGATGGCATAGAAGATTCCACCGGAAATCAGCTCCATGCAGATGAGGACAGCCATAAGCTGATGGAAGCCGTTCATTCCCCCGATGTTAAAAAGACCGGTGAAAAAGTCCGTGTTTACAAACAGTCCTCCGGCAAGCTGGGTGACAAACTGGAATGCGAAGAAGAACAGCACACTCCATGCGGACTTGTGATTGGGAAAGCTGTGACCCAACGCAATTGCCGCGTAAAATTCCAGGCACAGCACCGTGCAGAGCAAAAGCGCCAGCACGATTGTCTCCGCCCCCATCGCGGCCAGGTTCAGCCCAAATTCTTCAATTAGCTCTTGGAAGCTTTCTAAGAGGTTGCGGAAGAAAACGGAGCTGAATATGTCACGGATCAGTTCCAGATCGAAGACACACACCAGAATCGCCAGTGTCTCCACAAAAGCCGTTGCAATAAACCACGCGGTGGAGACAATGATTTTGGACCAAATCAACTGGTGACTGGAGACGGGCAGGGTAAACATCACATAGCCTTCGTCGCCCATCAGATTTGTACGAAACCGCTCCACCATCAGCACGATGGAGATAATTACCACGGCCGTCATGCCGATGCCGAAGGCGAACAGCAGCAGACCGCCCATCAGATTTGGGAAAAAGCCCGGGGAATTCATAAGAAAGTTTATTGAAAGATTGGCCGTCAGCGCCAGAACCAAAATAATGAGAAATAACGGTCCCATCACTCGGGCCGTGGCCCGGAATTCGTGTTTGATCAGTTTTCTCAACATTTAAATACCTCCCGAAACAACGCGTCCACACTCATACCCTTCTCCTCACGAATCTGGTCCACGGAGGATTGAAGAACGATCTGTCCCTGATTAATAAAGATGACCTCATCCAGCACCTGCTCCACATCGGCAATCAGATGCGTAGAGATTACCACCGCCGCCTCGGGGTCATAGTTTCCGATGATGGTGTTGAGAATGTAGTCCCGGGTGGCCGGGTCCACGCCGCCGATGGGCTCATCCAACAGATACAGCTTTGCCGCCCGACTCATCACCATGATAAGCTGGACCTTTTCACGGGTGCCCTTGCTCATCTGGCGAATCGTCTGGTCCATGCGGATATTCAGGTGCGCCAGCATCTCTTCCGCTCGCTCCCGGCGAAAATCCGGGTAAAAGTCCTGATAAAAGTCCAGAAGCTTCCGCGTGCTCATCCACAGGGGAATGCAGGTGCGCTCCGGAAGATAGGACACGATGGCGTGCGTCGCCACGCCGGGAGCTTTTCCGTCCACCAACACCTCGCCGGAGTCGGGGGTCAGCAGGCCGTTTGCCAGCTTAATCAGGGTCGTTTTGCCGCTCCCGTTGGGGCCCAAAAGCCCCACAATTCGGCCCGGTTCCACCGTCAGGTTCAGGCAATCCAAAGCCGCTGCGCGGCCATAGCTTTTTGTCAGCTCACTGCATTCAAAAATCGCCATTTTTCAAACCTTCCCCTGCATTTTCCTGACGCACCAGCGTCAAAATTTCTTCTTTTTTAAATCCCAAACGGGTCATTGCCGTTAAAAAATTCTGAATCTGGCAGTCCGCCAAATTCTGTTTCGCCGATTCAATCATGCCCGTGTCCTCCGTTACAAATCTGCCTGCGGTTCGTTGGCTGTATACCAATCCGTCCCGCTCCAGCTCCGTCAGAGCTCGCTGCATGGTGTTGGGATTCACTCCGGCTTCCACAGCCAGATCCCTCACCGAAGCAAGTCGCTCTCCCGGTGGAAACGCGCCGGATACAATGCCCACCTTGATCTGCTCAATCAATTGAGAGTAGATGGGTGCGTCACTTGAAAACTGCCACTTCATACCGCACCTCCTGTTCTAATGTTCTAGGTAAGTAATACAATAACACAGATTTGCTGTTTGTCAAGATTTTTTTGAAAAATTTCTAAACGCAAATTGCAAGTGTAAGTTGGACACCTCGGTAAAACGGCAGCGGGGGTTCAGG
>NZ_DAMBZJ010000077.1:0-2675 GCF_032060045.1 Oscillibacter sp. | reverse complement strand
TGCCACCTCTGGCAGATTGCGTGGATTCTTTATGCCGTTGTACGGTGTTGCCTTAAATATAATATTCAAAATACCATCTCTTCCCTTTTTGTTAATTGTAACTCGAAGTAAAAACTTCTTTACTACAGCCGAATTATAGACACATTAATTTTAAGTGGCAAGGCAGCGGGTATTTTCTTCATCCGCCTTGCTTCTTTCTCTTTGATGTGTTATAGTTTAAAGCAATAATTGAAATGCAACGAAGGAAACTAGTAGAACAGAATCCGCCTTCTAGAGAGCATCCGGCCGGTGTAAGGATGCAGACGGACTGTTTGAATACATTCCCGAGCAGCTGCCTGAACAACATTAGTAGGGTATGCCGGGTGCGCCCGATACAGCGTTGCGTGTGTGTTTGCACACAAAAAGGAGTAGTTCGAGAGAATTGCTCAAACCAGAGGTGGTACCACGATGCAGCATCGTCCTCTGTCCCGATTAAGGGACAGGGGACGATATTTTATTTTGTAATGATTTAAAAAGGAGATAGTAACATGAAAAATAAGGAACATAGGTTTCGTAGCCGGTGGGGGATTATTCTTGCCTCTGTCGGTTCGGCGGTAGGGATGGCAAATGTGTGGGGATTTCCCAACAAATTGGGCAGCAATGGCGGAGGCGCTTTTTTGCTTATCTATCTGTTTTTTATTTTCGTGTTTAGCTATGTGGGACTGCCCGCAGAGTTTGCAATCGGGCGACGTGCAAAAACCGGTACGCTGGGTTCCTATGAAAACGCATGGAAATCCAGAAAGGAACAAGCCGGAAAGGCAGGCGGTCTTTTGGGTTGGCTTCCTCTGGCAGGGTCAATGTGCATTGCCATCGGTTATGCCGTCATCGTCTCTTACATTTTAAAGGCACTGTTTGACTCGCTGTCCGGTACACTGATGTCGGTGAATATGGGTGTTTGGTTTGAGTCGTTCGCCCTCACAACTTATTCCGTGGTTCCTTTTCATATTATCGTCGTGGTCGGCACTCTGCTGACGCTGTTGCTGGGTGCAAAGAGCATTGAAAGAACCAATAAAATCATGATGCCCGCCTTCTTTATCATTTTTATTATTCTGGCAATTCGGGTGGCGCTGCTCCCCAACGTTCTTGAAGGATATCGTTTTCTGCTGATTCCCCGTTGGGAAGTTCTGAAAGACCCGATGGTTTGGATATGGGCAATGGGGCAGGCATTTTTCTCTCTTTCAATCACCGGAAGCGGCATGATTGTGTATGGTGCTTATTTGGACGAAAACGAGGATGTTGTCTCCATTGCCCGTCACACCGCTGTTTTTGATACCATTGCAGCGCTGGTTGCATCGCTTGTAATTATTCCGGCGTGTTTTTCCTATGGCGTGGATGTAGGAGCAGGCCCCGGTCTGCTGTTTGTCACCCTGCCCACCATTTTGCAGGACGTTCCTTTCGGACAGTATTTTGCTGTGATTCTTTATGTTGCAATGATTTTCGCAGGAATTAGTTCTCTGCAAAATATGTTTGAAGCCGTTGCGGAATCTCTGCTACACCGTTTTCCAAAGCTCGGGCGCAAGGTGGTGCTGGGAATCCTGTGTCTGATTTGTCTGGGGGTAGGCGTTAACATGGAGGCAATTTTCCAATGGGGCCCGTGGATGGATTTGGTGTCAATCTATATCATTCCCATCGGCGCAACCCTTGGTTCAATATCTTGGTTCTGGATCATGCGAAAGGAGGACCTAATGGCAGAAATCAACAAGGGCCGTTCTGTTCCGCGCGGTGACGGCTGGTATCGGACTGGCCGCTATGTCTATGTTCCCTTCGCCGTCCTCCTCTGCTGCGTCGCACTGTTTATGAAGGTGGCCTTTTGACGCATATCGGGATGGGAAACCACGTCGGTACGCGCCACTGTTCTGCGGTGTTTTTTAGCCCATTTTTGAGGTGCTAAGCAGCCTCGTTCTGCTAAATTGCCTATTTAAGATACCCTGGGCTTTAAGCGCTTAAAAAAGTAGAGGGCCCGACTGATGAGTTATCCGGCATCACGGATAATCTGATCCCAACTTATTTGAAAACTTCTGTGCCAGAAAAAAATCGTCAAAACAGTGGAAATTCCAAAGCCCAGCGCCGCCCCATAGCTCAGGCGGGTTATCAGCAGATTATGCGCGGCGGCCATACTTCCACACAGCAGAATCGACAGGAGAACCAAGCCTATGGATCCGGCGCGCTGTTCGTTCGAAAATTTCTGGCTAAAGGGAAGTTCCTTCTTGGAGGCCAGAAATGTCAACAGCAGTACAAGTATCAGATTCATAAAGATCATGAGCAGGTCGGGGATAATCCTGATTCCCCAAAACAATATAAAAATGGCGCAGGTCAGCAGATAAAACGGGACGATATATTTGTACAGGAACGCTTTCATTGCGCCTCTGAGTACAAGGCCGGGATCGTCGACAGGCATCGCTTTGTATATCCATGCCCCCCGATAGCTTTCGCTTTTGCCGACAACTGAGAATAGTGTGGAATATATGAAGATCGAAAGGTAAACGTACAGGTAGTATTTTCCTTGTGAAACCGTCTGCAGAAAGTCGGACATTGATGTAGCGGTATGTGCGAAACTCAGAAGCAAGACAAAGGGCATGATGATCCCCAAAGTCAGGCTTGGGAGCAGGCGAAGCTTTAGCTTCCGCTCACTTTTT
>NZ_DAMBZJ010000076.1:0-3099 GCF_032060045.1 Oscillibacter sp. | reverse complement strand
TGATGGCCATGTCCATGGTGGTGACCTGCTCCATGATCGGAGCACGGGGACTTGGCAACGAGGTGCTCATCGCCGTCAACCGGGTGGAAATCTCCCGAGGCTTTATGGCCGGCGGTTCGGTGGTCATTCTCGCCATTCTTCTCGACCGCCTGACACAGGGCTGGTTTTCGAGTCGGAAGGAATCGGGGGATGAATGACGATGAGCGATATGATTATTGAGACGAAGAATCTTTCCAAACTGTATGGAACGCGCCGGGAAGAGGCCACAGAGCTGCTGAGTCAGGGAATGGAAAAGGCAGAAGTGCTGAAAAAAACCGGTGTGACCACCGCGCTGTACGACATCAACCTACAAATTCCACGCGGCAAGATTTTTGTGGTCATCGGACTGTCCGGCTCCGGAAAGTCCACCTTGGTGCGCTGTTTTAACCGGCTGCATCGGCCCACCTCTGGCTCCGTCACCTTTGACGGGGTGGACCTTCTCAAGCTGAATAAGCAGGAACTTCGGGAATTCAGGCGGCGGAAGGTGGCCATGGTGTTTCAGTCCTTTGGCCTGATGAGCCACCGAAATGTGCTGGGCAACGTGGCCTACGGGCTGGAGGTGTCCGGCATGGGCCGGGAGGAGCGGGAAAAGCGGTCCAGAGAGGCGATTGCCCTGGTGGGACTGGAAGGCTGGGAGGAATCCATGATCGGAAGCCTTTCAGGCGGCATGCGTCAGCGGGTGGGCCTTGCCCGGGCGCTTGCCAACGATCCTGAGGTGTTGCTGATGGACGAACCCTTCTCCGCGCTGGACCCGCTGGTGCGAAACGACATGCAGTTTGAACTGCTGTCCATTCAGCGCAAACTGGGAAAGACCGTCATTTTTATTACCCATGATATCGACGAGGCGTTTCATCTTGGCGACACGGTTGCCATTATGCGGGACGGCCGCCTGATTCAGGTGGATACGCCCGAAGGCATGAGCACAAATCCGGCGGACGACTATGTGCGGCGGTTCATTGACTCCGCGGATAAATCAAAGGTTTTGTCTGTGCGTAATATTATGATTACGCCGGTGAGCCTGATTAAGCCCGGCGACGGCATTGACCATGCGCTGCGGCTGATGCGGAAAAACGCTATGTCTTCAGTGTACGCCGTGGATGGGCAGATGAAGCTTCAGGGAATTTTGACTCTTTCGGATGCCATGCGGGCCAAGCGGGAGACGTTAGGGTTGACGGAAATGATTATCAGAGATGTCCCTTCAGTGGGTCTGGATGCCTCGGTGGAGGACATCATGCCCCTGTCAGCGGAATCGACTTATCCTCTGGCGGTGCTAGACGAGGGAGGGCGCTTGCAGGGAATTGTCACAAAGGCAAGTGTTTTGTCCTCTTTGGTGTAAACAAGAAATGGCATTGCAATTTCTGCCGGGGATTTAATCTGCCGTTTTGTCGCTTGCAGCGTTAAAAGTCACACCATTTGCCTTGGAACTAAGATTCCTTCAAAAAGCCGACTTCTATTTTGCGGCTTAGAGCTTCTCCTTGACCTTCGCCCGTTTGCCCACACGGTCACGCAGATAATAAAGCTTCGCACGGCGAACCTTACCATTGCGCACAACCTCCACATGGTCGATAGAGGGAGAGGGGACGGGGAACACCTTCTCCGCGCCCACGCCGTAAGAAATACGACGGACGGTGAATGTCTCCTCGATGCCACCGTGCTTCTTGGCAATGACGGTGCCCTCGAAAACCTGAATACGCTCGCGGGAGCCTTCTCTGACCTTCACGTGAACGCGGACGGTATCGCCCACCTTCACCTCGGGCAGCTTCTGTGCCAGCGCTTCTTTGTTCAGTTCCTTAATGAGATCCATGGATTTTCCTCCTAATTTATAGGCGTTCTTACCGTTGATTCATGACACGTCGTCAAAAGTGACGCGTAAGCGGCAGAGGACCGCCCTTTGTAGCCTGAATAGAATACCATGCCGTTCCCCTAATTGCAAGGACTTTTTCAAGATTTCCCCCTAAAAGACGAAAATTAAGAACAAATTGGGCAATTATTTGCAAAGTGGGGGTTATCAGCCGGCGGTGAAATACACATACCCATCGGGCCTCATCCCCCTGGAAGCCACAGGGGCCGACTGATACGAAGGGCGACTTTACCAAAAAGGGAGCGTGGAAGCGGTTATTTCCTCTGGGGATGTCATCCGTTCCTTTATTGAACTGAACGAGCGCATTGCCGAAGATAAAAAGCGTGCCCTGCTGTACCTGACGGACAAAGGGTAGACGGCTTACCGGGATCACCAGCTCTACCATGACGAACATGACAGGGCGCTGTTCGCATTTCTTGCGGATATGCCCGGCGACAAGCTGGTTGCCATCGACGGATTTTTAAACTATGCCATTGGTCTGATTGCAAATCATGCGTAGGCAGCAAGAATGAGACGGACGTATGGAATAGAGCAAATGGATATGCTCTTCCAAAGACTTCCGCTATCCCATAGCCAGACGCCAACATTCTAAAATTTATCGGCGTGGTTTCTCACTCCGTCGAATTTTACTGTTAGGGAGAAGCGATTACGGCATTTTCAAAAAAATATACCGTAGGGGGCAGTTTTGCGGATTGCAAACCCCTTCGTACCAGACGAATACAGGGAGTGATCCCATATCATGGGAGATATGGAAATAATTATAGATTGCAAATGGTAACAAAATAGTTACAATAGAATGCAAGGAGGTAACAAAATGAAAAACTTGAAAAAAACACTTAGCGTTGCCCTTACATCCGCGATCCTTGCTGTGGGCCTGGCGGTCAGCGCTTCTGCACAGACCTTGCCGGGTGCATCCTGCCCAAGCGGTTTTGGCCGGCCCGCTGCTTTCCAGAATGTAAACAATGTTTTCAGTACCTATGCCAACAATTCTTCCAACTCGAATTGCAACTCCAACCTGAAGTCACTGCTGGGGAATCTGACCTCCAACGGCTCCGGGAAAACACTTCCTTCCAACGTAAGCGACCTTTTGAAGCAGTGTGGCCTTGATCCCAACGTGCTGAACAACGGCTCCAACTGCAATCCGTCTAAAAACTCTAACTCCAATTCCAACTGCAATTCTAACACCAACTGCAATTCTA
>NZ_DAMBZJ010000075.1:1354-3520 GCF_032060045.1 Oscillibacter sp. | reverse complement strand
AATTGGAAGAGTTAAAATTCCCACCAGTTTCACATGATAAATTGCCTGATGTAGTTCTATATTCTCAACAAAAGAATTGGGTATATTTCATTGAAGCAGTAACTTCACATGGACCTATCTCACCTAAAAGAAGATTAGAACTTCTTGATATTGTTAAAGATAGTGATGTAAAGCCCGTATTTGTAACAGCATTTCTTACAACTCAGGATTTCAAACAGTTTGTGACAGAAGTATCGTGGGAAACAGAAGTGTGGATAGCAGAACAACCAAAGCATATGATTCATCTTAATGGGGATAAATTTATGGGACCTCGTTATTAAAATTTCTGTATGTTGAACGTCTCTTTATGGGATTATTAAGCATACTATATCCTTCATTTAATGTTGCCTTACGTTATTGTACACCACTTTACAACTTTTCCTGTTTTGGAGGCATAAAAATACAAACAACCCCCGGGCTTTTGTATGATAGGTTCGACCAAAAACCAATACAAAAAGGGAGTTGTTTGTGATGAACCCATTATATCAGAACGGTTTCACCATCCGAAGCCTGAAGGCTTACTTTTCACCCTATTTTGTTGGCCTGACACGACCCACCGCTGAGAAATGCTTCCTGCTGCTTCTGGGCATCCTCTCCCTCCAAGGCATCCAGTCCATCCGTTTCCTGTATGACTGGTTCCTGCGGCTGGTCAGCCCCAGGAGCCTGAATGCCTACTACTATCTCTTCACGGCGCCCACCATCCCGTTGGAGAAGCTGGCGAGGGTCACGGTGCAGCTTGCACTCGCCTGTATCGCAGAGGAAGATGGCCGTTTCCCGGTCTTCCTCATCCTGGACGACACCCTGCAACCGAAATACGGCACGCACTTCGCCGAATACCAGACCCTCTTTGACCATGCCCGGCACAACGGCAGTAACTTCCTGAAGGGACACTGCTTCGTGGCGCTCGTTTTGAGCGTGCCGGTCCGGATGGAGGGGGAAATCCGCTACTTGAGTGTGCCATTGGGCTACCGTCTGCGCTCCCGGGATGAGAATAAGCTGGAATTGGCGGCGGCGATGGTGCGGCAGGCTATGAGCGCCTTTCCCGAGGGGAAGCGCGCCATCCTGCTCTGCGACAGCTGGTATCCGAAGGGGGCGGTCCGCCAAGTTGTGGTGGATACGCCACAACTGGAGATGGTCGCCAATGTGCGCAAGGATACCTGTCTCTATGACCTGCCCCCGCAGCCGACCGGCAAGCGGGGTCGCCCCGCGCAGAAGGGCCGGCCTTTGGCTTGCCAGACCGACTTCGCGTTCTCGCTGGATCTGGGCGACTATCAGATTGGCACCCGGAAGGTACTGACCAAACTGTTCGACGAGCCCGTTTATGCCATCGTCACGGTCACGAATCCGGAAGAGCCCTCCGGTTTCCGGCTCTTCCTCAGTACCCTGCTGCCGGAGGAGTTGGGGATGGAGGAGCAGGAGAGGGCCATGCTCTGCCCGGAAGTGGCGGAGGAGGAACGGGAGGTGCTACTCCCCTACTGCCTCTACCAGTACCGCTGGGCGATCGAGGTGATCTTCTACGAACAGAAGACCTTCTGGTCCTTCGGGAATTATATGGTCCGGAGCCGAGCAGGAATCGAGTGCTACGTGAATCTCCTGGCGGTGGTCTATAGCGCGGTCCAGCTCCTCCCTTACCACCAGAAGAAGTATGCCCATCTCCGTCAGGAGAGCAGACTGGTGAAGAAGCAGCTGTTGGGAACCGCCATCCAACAGGAGGTATTTTTTGTCACTTTCGCACTTTCACTCGAAAAACGATTAATTTCTCGAGCTTTGTGGAAGTCGCTTGAGCGTTGGATGATGCAAAAGCGGAATTTTTAGGAACTTGTAAAGTGGTGGTAGGTGAAATAATCCATATTTATGTCTGAATTTTTTTGTAATGTATTTTATTTTCTTCGAGATATTGCAGTAGACGGATTACCGATTAATTGTTTGGAAGAATAAAAAAAATTTCCTTTTTTATGTTTTGTCAGTTTAGATTCTGTGACTCCTTTGACAATTTATTAGTTGGTGCACCCTACTACTTTTTGTTGTATTTCATACTTAGAAATAACCAAAGCGGACAAAGCAAACCTTTTGTCTGTTGAGTTGATAACGCTTACTTGTTAAGATGACTCTAGTTTCAAGGAAGGG
>NZ_DAMBZJ010000075.1:354-1344 GCF_032060045.1 Oscillibacter sp. | reverse complement strand
AATTAATTTAGAGGTTTCATATGAAAAAATCCAAGTAATTAAATCGTACTTGTCATCAAAATGATCATAAAAAGTCTGACGGCGGAAATCTGTCTGGTCCATTATATCTGTAATTGATATTTTATCAATATCCTTTTCACGTGCGAGATATTTGAAGGAATAAGCAATGATTTCCTTCGTTGCGTTTTGTCGGTTCATACTTTGTGGCCCCTTCGAAAACGTATTAACTATCATATTATATTATTTTTCATTATACATCATCCTTAAAACAATTGAATCGGACAAATGATGTTGTTTGTCTGTTGAGTTGATAGCGCTTACTTGTTAAGATGACTCTAGTTTCAAGGAAGGGAATCATCTGAATTATGTAAGGGGTTCCTTGGTTAGTAATTCAATGAGTTATTGTATTTCAACAAAAATTAGGAGGAATAAAAATGAGAAAAGCGTTAATTAGTCCAACAAAATATGTCCAAGGGGAAAATGAGTTATTGAATTTAGGTTACTTTGTAAAGACATTTGGGGAAAAAGCTTTGTTGATTGCTAATCAAGACGATGTAAACCGCGTACGAGAAAAACTAGAAAAGACGGCAGCAAAATTTGGTGTCGAATTTATCGAAACTAATTTTCACGGCGAGGCTTCTCGGGTGGAGGCTTCTCGTTTGCAAGAGCTAGCTAAGAAAGAGTCATGTGACTGTATTATCGGTCTTGGTGGAGGCAAAGCTATTGACACTTCTAAGGTTGTAGCTGAAGGGAAGAACTTGATTATCGTGCCGACTATTGTAGCGACAGATGCACCTACCAGTCACTCTGCAGTACTCTACACAGAAGCTGGTGAATTTGATGATTATGCATATTTTATGCAAAGTCCTTCAGTTGTTTTGATCGATACGACTATTATTGCCCAAGCACCTACACGATTTTTGGTTTCTGGTATGGGAGACGCACTCTCTACCTACTTTGAAGCTAGAGCAACAAGCAGAGCATTCGCAA
>NZ_DAMBZJ010000075.1:0-344 GCF_032060045.1 Oscillibacter sp. | reverse complement strand
ATGTAAACGCGGGACTACCCTGTGGTGCACGAGAAGGTGTATGTCCGCCTGCTAAAAGTACAAATACAGCTTTAGCCCTTGCTAAATTATGCTATGAAACCTTATTAGAGGATGGTTATAAAGCAAAAGAATCTTCAGATCTAAATGTCGTTACACCTGCACTAGAAAATATTATTGAAGCAAATATTTTATTGTCCGGGCTTGGATTCGAAAGTGGCGGTTTAGCTGCCATTCACGCGATTCATGATGGACTTACCATTCTACATGATGCTCATGGAGCTACTCATGGTGAGAAGGTTGCTTTTGGTGTGATTTGCCAATTGATTCTTGAAAGCACTCCATCG
>NZ_DAMBZJ010000074.1:0-3829 GCF_032060045.1 Oscillibacter sp. | reverse complement strand
GGACGGTTCGCCGTCGGCAGGAAAGGAGCAAATGATGGAGTCCCATGCTTCCACGTCCTGCTCCGACAGGGCAATCCCCTCGGCGTTGGCCACCAGAACCACCTCTCGCATAGCGCCCAGCATGGCGTCTCGGGCAGGGCCGGGAACCTGCAACTTACCATAGCCAGATTCAAATACCATCGCCGCCTGATTGCAGCCCGTGTTGCACACCAGCTTGCTCCACAGGTGGATGCGGATGTCTTCCGGCAGGGCGTAGGGGAAGCCCGCCCGGTCGAAAAATGCGGTGAGCGCCCGCAGACGGCTTTCATCCTGCCCAGCGGGAACGCCCACTGCCAGTTCCCCGAAGTTGGAGCAGATGACACGGTTGCCCTCTTTCCTGGCGGGCATTTTCTGTGCCACGCACCATACCACCTTCTCCGCGCCAAAGGTGTCAGACAAAATCTGTTCGCTGGATACGCCGTTAAGGGCGGAGATTATCACAGTGTCCGGCCCCACCAAATGGCGGCACCGGTCAATCGCGTCTTCCAGCCCGCTGAATTTTACCGCGAACAGCAAAAGATCCAGCGGCTCGCGCTCCTGCGCCGCGTCGGTGTATTGAAAGACGCAGCGCTCGTCGTTAAGGTAAACACCCTCGTCCCGATATTTGGCGATGCGCGTTGCGTCTGCCAGAATTTTTACTTGTTCATAGCCCGCGCCCCGGGTGAGCTGGTGGGCAAAAATCACGCCCAGTGCTCCCAAGCCCACAATGCCCACAGTTTTAATCTCTTTCATGGCTGTCTCTCCCTTATCAATCATAAAAAGCGCGGGAGCCTTCCGGCTCCCGCAATGAAGGCTCAGGATGCAATTTTTTCCCGCCAGCGCAGGTCGTAGGGCTCGAATTTTACCTTGCTGTATGCATTCAGATCCAACTTTGTGCCGTCCCAGTCGGAGTGAAGCTCACCGGTTTGTTTGATGAGAATGTCATAGAGGATGGCATAGGTCACGCCGTCTCGCTCATCCCGCTCCACAATGGTGGAATAGGGCAGAGTTTTGTGATAGGTCATCTCCATTCCCTTGTAATCGAAGTGGAACCCGCAGCGCATCCGGCAGCCGTCCAGACCTGCGTAACGGGAGATTTCCTTCAGATCGCGAAGAATCATGTCGCCGCCCTCGTCGTAAAGGTTTTCCGGAGTGGTGGCGGTATAGTCAAAGCGGAATTGGATGTTTGCCCCGGGAATTTTGCGGAACCGCTCCACATAGGGCACCAAATCCGCCTTAGGATAGTCCTTATACAGCACGCAGTTGATGCGGAAGGGAACCGCCAGACGGCTCAACAGCGCGTCGTTGGACTCCACCACGTATTTCTGCATGTGCCGGGAGACGTTGAGACAGGTGATTTTCTCCCGGTTGCGGTCGGTGAATTCAACAATGTCACTCTCGGACTGGAACTCGGATACCGGCAGGGTGGTGTTGATATAAATTTTATGGGTGGAGGGGATGCAGTCCAGCATCACCTGCAATGCGTCCAGATCCGCCAAAGGCTCGCCGCCCGTGAACACGAAGTCACACTCTGGAGTGATGGCGTGCATCTGCGCAATGCTTTGGCAGATTTTCTCCACGGAAAAGCCCGTCAGATCGGCGTACTCCTCCTTGTTGATGCAAAAGGGACAGTGGTTGTGGCAGTCATAAGGGACAAAGACGGTGACGGTTGCACCGCCCTGGCGTGTCTTATAGGGATGAATCATGTCGATCGGCCTTTCCTAAAGAATCGAGGAAACAGAGGCATGAAGCCTTCTAAAATGTTCATACGTATACGATTAAATATTTTACTGCATTATCGAGAAGAGGTCAAGGGAAACGGCAAAAAAACAATTATGAAATAAACTGAAAGCCGGGGAAATTCCGCACAGAACCTGTGGAAAACAGAGATTTGCCAGAGAAATGACCATGCAATGGTGGCAAATGCCCGCCCGCAGCGCCGCTTTGACCGTGTAATTCTCTGAAAATTACACAGACTGTCTTTTGACAAATGTGAAAGGAGGGAGAGCATGAACAGACCGAGAGCGGTGTTTTTGGGAATCATGGTGGCGGCGCTTTTGTTTGTCTGTCGAGAGGATGTGGCCGTTCCTGCAACGGCGTGGGCGGAGCTCTCCGAGACAAAGTTTGTGGCACTGACCTTTGACGACGGTCCGAGCGATAACACCACGGGACGGCTGCTTGACGGTCTGCGGGAGCGGGGCGCCAGCGCCACCTTTTTTTTGGTCGGCAGTCGGATTTCCGGAAACGAAAAGCTGGTACGCCGCATGCGGGACGAAGGGCACCAGATCGGAAATCACTCTTGGGACCATAAGGAGCTAAAGGACATGCCTGTGGCGGTGCTGGGCGGAGAAATTGACAGCACCGATGAGCTACTCCTCACCGTCTGCGGAGAAGGAGACTATTGGATTCGACCGCCCTACGGACTTTTAGATAAGGGCGGGCGGGGCAAAGTTTCCAAGCCGTTGATTCTCTGGAGCGTGGACCCGGAGGACTGGAAGCTGCGCAACGCAGATAAAGTCACCGCCCACGTGATGAAACATGTCCAGCCGGGAGATATTATCTTGCTGCATGATATCTACCCCGCCTCCGTGGACGCGGCGTTTAAAATTATCGACGCGCTGGAGAAACAGGGTTATGAGTTCGTCACGGTGAAAGAGCTGCTTGCACTGTACGGAGTGGTCCCTCAGGAGGGGAAGTTTTATGCCAGCGCACGATAACATATGCAGGAAGTGGCGTTTGGAAAAAAAGCGTCTGCCGCGAGTATCTCACGGCAGACGTTTTATCAAGAGAAATCAGATGATGTTCAAGGTAAGGGTCAGAACGATAAACACGGCGCCAATCCACTTGGTCGCCCGGGCCAGCTTCGCGTCGGCGGTTTTAGCCTTATTCTTGGACAGGAAGGAGTCGGCCACGCCGCCAATGGAGCCGGACAGACCCGCGCTCTTGCCGGACTGGAACAAAACCACCAGAATCAGGCACAGGCCGCACAAAAGCTGCAAAATCGTTATTAAAAGCTGCATTTCAAGATTCCTCCAAAAAATCATTTCCGCAAAAGAACTGCGGAAGACATATTCACAGACTTGAATTTTACCACAGCTTCTGTGCATTGGCAAGGGATTTTTCGAAAAAGAAGGCTCTTTCTGTGAGAAAATACAAAAAGTCGAAATTATGTGGAACATCTGTTTGCATTCCGACAACGGATGTGTTATACTGCTAAAAAGACAAGGGCAGACTGCCCCCGGCAGCATACCGGGCGCGGGCGGGCTGTGCCGCTCTATAGCACAATGAAAGCGGAGGTGCTTCCATGGAGAAACTTTCCAAAATGCAGCAGAAGATTTATGACTATCTGGCGTCTTCCATCCGGGAACAGGGTTATCCGCCTTCTGTGCGGGAGATCGGGGAAGCGGTGGGCCTGCGGTCCCCCTCCACGGTCCATTTTCACCTGAAGCATCTGGAGGAGGCCGGTTACATCGAAAAGGGCGCGGGCAAGGGCCGGGCCATTGCCCTAACAGGCCCGTTCCAGCGAGGAGCTTCTCTGAATCCGGAGGCGCCGCTGCCCAAGCAGATACCTATTGTGGGAAATGTGGCGGCGGGAAGCCCTATTCTGGCGCAGGAATGCGTGGAGGAGTATCTGACATTTGATCCGGAAGGACCGGAGGACGAATATTTTGCCCTTCATGTCCGGGGAGAGTCCATGATTGACGCGGGGATTCTGAATGGGGATTTGGTGATTGTGCGCCGCAGGGAGACGGCTGTCAACGGGGAGATTGTGGTGGCCATGATTGACGACGAGGCCACGGTAAAGCGGTTT
>NZ_DAMBZJ010000073.1:0-3891 GCF_032060045.1 Oscillibacter sp. | reverse complement strand
TCGGCCTTGCGGCGGCGCTGGTGTGGGGGATATCCTCACTCCACCGCCAGCAGGTGCTGGCGGACCGGGTGGTGCGGCTGCACATTCTTGCAAACTCCGATTCGGAGGAAGATCAGGCCCTGAAGCTGCGGGTCCGGGATCGGATTTTGGAAAGAGCCACCGAAATTCTTGAGGCATCCGAGGACCGGGCGGCTGCGGAGAAGGCCCTGCGGGCCGCGTTGCCGGAGCTTCAGAGTCTGGCGGCAGAGGAGATCGCCACGGAGGGATATACCTATTCCGTGACGGCAGAGCTGGAAGAAACTACCTTTCCTACCCGGGAATACGAGGATTTCACCCTCCCGGCGGGGGATTATCTGGCACTGCGCGTGCTGATCGGCGCGGGCGCGGGGCACAATTGGTGGTGCGTGGTATTTCCGCCCCTTTGTACGGCTTCTACCACCAGTCTGGCCCAGACCGCCATGTCCGCAGGACTGAGCGACGATGACGTGAAACTCATCACCGAGGACGGGAGCGGCTATGCCATCAAATTCAAGTCCATCGAGCTTTGGGAGGCACTGAAGGAAAAGCTTTCTTGAGGTATGTTTCCAGAACTGTACGCCTGCGGGAGTTTATGGAGGCGCTGTCTTTCTGGCTGTGCCAATTGAAGCTGTAATTGATTAAACCACGATTTGTTTGCAGCATGATGATTTTAAAAATTTCACGATTCTAATCTGCATAGAAAAAGGCTCCGTCGGAACAATGTTGCGGCGGAGCCTTTACGAATATGGAAAAACGAGGAACAGCCGCGCATCAAGGCTGCATCCGGGGCGAAACAAAGCTGGGACAAGGTCTTGCTAGAACAGGAATCTTTACCTGCTACGAATGCTATCAATGGACAGCGGGGAAGAGGTGCACTGCAATTGCAGTTCAGTTGTCTTTCAGCTGGAAACGATCCACCAGTTCCCGCAGCATCTGCGCCTGTGCGGACAGTTCCTCACTGGAAGCCGCAGTTTCCTCCGCCGTGGCACTGTTGGTCTGCACCACGCGGGAAATCTGCTCCACGCCCTGAGAAACCTGCTCAATGGAACGGGACTGCTCGTCGGAGGCTTGGGCAATCTGATCCACCGCCTGCGTAACGGATTTAATGTCCTCTACCGTGGAGCGGAGGGAGGCTGCGGTTTCGTCCGCCAGAGCGCTGCCCCGATGGACGGCCTCTGTGGAGGCCTGAATCAGGTCAGCGGTTCCTTTTGCGGCCTCGGCCGATTTGGAAGCCAGATTTCGAACCTCGTCTGCCACCACCGCAAAGCCCTTGCCGGCAGCGCCAGCCCGGGCAGCTTCCACCGCGGCGTTCAAGGCCAGAATGTTGGTCTGAAACGCAATGTCGTCGATGGATTTGATGATGCGGCTAATCTGGGCAGACCGCTCGTTGATATCGCTCATGGAGGAAATCATCTGCTGCATCCGCTCGTTGCTCTCGGAGACCCGGGCTACGGCACCGTCCACATCGTTGCTGGTTTTACGGGAAGCGGATGCGTTTTCACGCACCTGCTGAGACAAATCGTCGATGGTGGCGGACAACTGCTCCACGGCGGAGGCCTGCTCTGTTGCGCCCTGAGAAAGGGTCTGCGCGCCGGCGGAGAGCTGGTCCGCCCCCACGGAAACCTGATCGGATGCCTGATTTATCTGGGACAGGGTCTGGTTCAGGGAGACGGAGATGTTTTCAAGGGCCGCCTTGATACGGGCAAAATCACCCAGATAATCCCGCTTCAGGGTGAAGGTGAGTTTGCCCCCGGCAATCTCGTCCAACACGGTGGAAATTTCGTCGATATAGTCCACATAATCATGAAGCCGCTCCGCGGTTTTTCCAAAATTGGTGGTCAGCGTGCCGAATTCGTCGCCGGAGGGGTGGTCCAGCTTGACCGTCAAATCGCCTTCGGATATGCGGCGTGCCGCAGCGTCCAGTTTTTTCACAGGCGTAATGATGATCAGACGGGTCATAATAAAAATCATTGCGGTGAGAATTACAATGGATATTAAGGCAATGGTGGAAAGTAGGGTGGTCAGGAAGTTCAAATCCTGCAAAATCTCCGCTCTGGGTACATAAGAAACTGCCACCCAGTTGCAGCCGGGCACCTGCTTGAGGTCCAGAGCAATTGCGTCATTGCCGGAGCCGAAGGTTTGAAGGCCGTATACCCCGCCGGTAATCCACTGGGACACCTGCGTGTAAAGGGGGTTGTCGGTAAGCTCGGGGAGAATCTGACCCGAAAGGGCGTCGTCTTTGTGGCCGATAATCATATTGGTGCTTGCGTCCACCAGAAACGCACTTCCGGTCTGCTCAAGCTGTACCTGCTTTACAACGTCGGAAAGCGTGGTTAAGTAGATGTCCGCGGCAGCCACACCGCGAACCCCACCATTCTTATAATGCAGAGGGGCGGAGAGACTAACCACGTTCATTCCTGTGATAATATCCAAATAGGCGGAGCCAAAAACGAAGTCGTTGGCAACAAGCCCTTCCTGATACCACACTCTTTCCCGGGGGTCGTAACTGGCGTCGGGAACGAAGCTCTGGTGGACAAAGGTACCGTCCGTGGTGGCAAAATAGAGACCGTCGGGGAAATCGTCATCGGTTCCGGCGATGTGCCGAAGATACGCCAACTCTTCCTCAGGGGTCATGTTCATGTATTCCAGTGTATCCAGCTCTGAATTGAGCGTAGAGGTGACACCACTCATCCACGACTGGACCATGCTGACCACATTGTCGGTGCTGGCCTCCAGAAGGTCGTCTCCTCTTTCCAAGAGAATTTTAGAGGTTGCGGACTGGATAATCACCAAGATCGCGATGATGACCACAGCAATAATAGGAATCAGGGCAATCAGCAGCTTTCCCTGAATACCAAGCCCTCTTCTGCGGCTTGTTTTGGGGGTCAAGGAGGTGGAACTTACGTCTGCTGCGCGCTCTTTTACATTCTTCATAATCTGTTCTCCATCCTTTCAACGTCAAGATGCGTGCAGGGCCGTATCTGCGCTGAGGAGCCTCACGCTTTAGCGATGATTATTATAAATGTTTGGTTAAATTATTATAACAGTTTGAATTCGACAATACAAGACAGAGAGGAAACATTTTCATAGATGAAATTTTACATATGCGAAGAATTGAATATGACTATTTTGCACAAAAGAAGCGTGCGAATTTCTATTAATCCGTCGATAAAACGCCTGCGGGACCGACTAAGATCCCGCAGGCGTTTTGCGCAGTAATAACTTATTAAAGACCGATATGCAGACTGGAGACGAGTGTTTCCATCTGCTCCGCAGGGGTTGTTTCAATCCGAAGCAGAAGACGTTGCTTTTCCTGGGGTGTGTAGGCGTCATAAATGCGGGCAGCCTCTGGGTTGTCCCGCAGCAATGCGCCAAAGGCCATGGCGGAGGAAATACCGTTGTCCATTATTATCACCTCAAGAAGAAGTATATCGTTTTTGGGGAAATTTATACCGCTTAAAAGAGAGAGAACCTTTCGGACGGAAGGGCCTGCGCCGTCCCGTGGCGGAAGGAAAAAAGTAGATAAACAAGTCCTTAAAAAAATTTTGTATTTTTCTGTTGACAAAGCCGTTTTTCTTTGCT
Source organism: Oscillibacter sp. (assembly GCF_032060045.1). Lineage (GTDB taxonomy): Bacteria > Bacillota > Clostridia > Oscillospirales > Oscillospiraceae > Oscillibacter. Next base: position 291 of record NZ_DAMBZJ010000073.1, on the reverse strand, counting down.
ATACTGACAACTGTTCTGAGCGCTGCGGCCGTCACACAACGTTGCAGGGCAAGGGATTCGGGGGATGGGCACTGGAAAAATTCATCATATGTGTGCGGTTCTCTTAAAGGAATAAAAATTGATGTTCTCACTTGCGATTATCTGGGGGATTAGCTCAGCTGGGAGAGCGCCTGACTGGCAGTCAGGAGGTCAGCGGTTCGATCCCGCTATTCTCCACCAAAACAAAAGTCCTGAAACTTAATGTTTCAGGACTTTTGTTTTGTTTATTCTTGAAATGTGGCCGCAACGTGG
>NZ_DAMBZJ010000072.1:0-3940 GCF_032060045.1 Oscillibacter sp. | reverse complement strand
CATCTGACGACACCTTCGGTTTGCGGCCCCGCTTTTTAGGCAGCGAGTCCAATGGACTTTGAATCTGCTTGTTCATGTTGCCAATGTGAAGATAAAATGTAGTCGTCTGAATGAACGTATGGCCAAGCAACTCTTTGATTTGGCAGACTTCTGCACCGGATTCCAAGAGGTGTGTTGCAAAGCAGTGGCGCAGCGTATGCACTGTATAAGTATCTGAAAAACCTGCATTCTTGCAGCAGTTACGAAAGGCATTTGCCACGGAACGTGGCGTCAATACTTTTTGCCTCTGTTTCCTGGGATAAAACAAATAGCCCTCCGGATGTTTTGGCCTGTATTCTCTCCAATACTCACGTAGCACCTCCAGATTGCGCTGGGAGAGCAGTGTATATCTGTCTTTGCCACCTTTTCCGTGATGGACAAAGATTCTCATCTGCTCGCTATCAATGTCTTGAACGCGAAGATGGGTTATTTCGGATAGGCGCAGCCCTGCACCGTATACGGTTTCAAACATGGCTCTGTCACGGAGGTTGTCCATGCTGGAAAAGAAATGAGCAAGTTCTTTTTTGCTCATCAATGCCGGAAACTCCCGGTGTTCGCGCCGTCGATGAATTAATTGGTAGTTGAGGTTTCGTCCCAGAACAGCTCCGAAAATGAAGCGCAGTGCGCTGTTGCAAACATTGACTGATCCAGCGCTGTGTCCGGAATCCAACAGATACAGCAGGTACTCGCGAATCTCGATTTCATTCATTTCTTCAATGGGACGATCGTTGAAATACTTTAGGAACAGCTTGAGCCGTCCAAGATATGACTCAACTGTTTTGGGCGACAGACCTCGCAGTCGCACCTCATCGTAGGCTCGAGAAAAGGCCTCTTCATTTGTCATGGAACCATCTCCTTGAAAGTGATGCTTCCATTGTAAAGGGCAAAGAGAAAACCCGCCGCAACTGCAGCAGGTACGATAGAAGAAAAATTTGGGGTTTAGATACCACCGCGCCAGCGGTTTAGTGCTCTGTTTAATAGATAACAGGTCTTTTTAATCATTAAGGAGTAAGTGGATGAAAAAAAGTGTTCTGCTATTATTGACTCTGGTCCCACTAATTGTAGGATATATAATTAACATCACAATCACTATTCCTGGAATTGGAATGATCATGTATTATGTCGTTCCCTTAGGCGTATCAGGATTTTGGTTCTATTTAGGAGGACTGTATTCTAAAACAACTTGGAAATGTATACCAGCGGTGCTAATTGGTAGTGCCACAGGGATTTTATCATTAATACTGTATTTGTGGCAGTTTTTGGTGCTTAACAGTGAAACCCGCAACATGACTTTAGCAGTTATTTCACAGATGTACTCAGTGGCTACCCCGCTGTATTTGTTTGCCAAGCTTGCAACTCTGTTTGAATCGCAACCAAACTATGTCGGACAAACGACAATGGTCGCCATGCAAGTTCGAACGGCGGCGGGGGTCCCTGGGAGATAAAGCTGGATGCGAATACTCTCAAGTGTCTGGAATGCTATTCTTGCTATGAACTTGCCCAGCAGGGACTCAATTGGGAAGATATTTTACCCGGTAAGTCGAAGCATGCCGAGTATTTGAGTCAGGGCATGGATCGAGTCTGCCGAATGGAGACTCAATTGCTGCTTAACCGTGGGGTAATTGGTTACAGGCAGCCTACCTATAAAGAAGCACTGGAAAGAGTGAACTCTTTTGTGCAGATAATCCGGACGATTGAAACCACTCCCTGTACGATTCAGGTTGGTGACATGGATACGCCACACGGAGGCTGCGCGGATATAAGACTTATTTACAAATCGGGCTCCGCAGTAGGTGAGGGAAAAACCGTGTCGTTGCCAATGCCGCCTGAAAGCACTTGGGCTAGGACTTCGCAGCCGGATAAGCTGTGGCTCAGCGATGACGGTCTGACTTTGTATTATTCGTATCATTATGACGAACCACTGATAATTGATAAAGGTACCCCGGAGGAACGTATTGGCCATCAGGCCGGAATCTATCACTATACTACAAACTTAAACACTGGAAAAACGTCTCTAAGCATCCTTGCGGATAAACAATAAAGCAGACCTTTATTGTACCGATGTGAGCTTCCTATTGTGATTCATTGATAGGGAGGCGCGTCATAGAAATTAGGCGCAATTGGAGGATAATGAAAGCGGTACAAGCCTACGGATTAAAGCGGACTGCTGCTGCGGGAAGTCATCTTGTTGAGTTAGTTTCTTTATTGAGAATAGCTGTTTCCTGCCTACGGACGTAGGAGCGCTCAATATGGCTTTTTATCGGCTTCTGGCTAGTCCAAGCATAAGCTGGGGAAGTCATGTAATTAAATAGGAGGTATACCATGGACAAAACCAGCGAAAAAGAGGTGCCTGCTGTCTCCATTCGAGATCTGAAAATGAGTTATGGAGACAAGCAGGTACTCAACGGAATCAATCTTGAAATTCAGCGGGGACAAATCATTGGCTATATCGGTCCAAATGGGGCGGGAAAAAGTACGACCGTAAAAATTCTGCTGGGGATACTTGAGGGATACCAGGGACAGGTGCAAATTCTGGGCGAGGATATTTCCACTAATTCCACAGCTTATAAAAAGAAAATCGGATATGTCCCTGAATCAGCGGATATTTATGATAGTCTCTCTGCGCAGGAATATCTGACTTTTATTGGCGAGCTTTACGGTTTGGATTTTGAAACAGCAGACCGAAAAGCTCGAAAGCTAATGGAGTTATTTGGGATTGAAGATGCCTATTCCGCAAGAATCTCTTCCTATTCAAAGGGCATGAAGCAAAAAGTACTGATCGTCGCGAGTCTGCTCCACAACCCGGAAATCATCTTTTTCGATGAGCCATTGAGCGGGCTTGATGCCAACAGCGTTCTGGTCTTCAAGGAGATTATGTCGGAATTGGCAGCACAGGGCAAAACAATCTTCTATTCCTCACACATTATGGAGGTAGTTGAAAAAATCAGTGACCGGATTATCATGCTCAATAATGGGAATATCGTCGCTGACGGTACGTTTGTGCAGCTTAAGGCGCAATGCAGCCAAGGCTCTTTGGAGGAAATTTTCAATCAACTCTCAGGCTTTTCCCAACACCACAGTATTGCTGGCGAGTTTATTGGCGTCATTGAGGAGTAAGACATGCGGGATTTTTTGTTTTTAAAATTTCTGGATCGGTTTAAAAAAATATTTTTAGAGATGGAAGTCGATTATCCGGTGATGCGGCGTATTTTACAGGTCAAGTTGGTAATGAACAGCCGCCGGCCCTCTACGATAATCAACCAGGAGCAATCCGAGCGCAAAAATTCCTATCTGGCCTCTTTGGTCATGTATGCCTTCATGGGTGTCGTTATAGGACTGTTGATACTTCTCCCCTCTCCACTGTTTTTAAAAATGAGCATCGTTATGGGCATGGTTCTCTTCCTCCTTTTGACTACGATGATCTCTGATTTTTCATCTGTGCTGCTGGACGTGCAGGACCGGGCAATCCTGCTGACCCGCCCGGTAAGCATCAAGACGCTGAACACCGCCAAGCTTTTGTACATTCTCTATTATCTGGCCGGCATCACCCTGTCTCTGTCTGGTGTTTCACTGATCGCCGGTCTTTTCAAATACGGCATATGGTTCTTCTTGACTATGTTCCTTATTCTGATTTTAATCTGCTGTTTTTCCCTTTTGTTCACCGCGATCTTCTACTTTGCAATTCTGCACTTGTTCTCGGGGGAAAAGCTCAGGGACATCATCAACTATTTTCAAATCATTCTGACTGTCTTTATGACGGTCGTCTACCAGCTAGTCGGTAGGATGTTTAATTTTATCGATTTAAACGTTCAGACTAACCTTCACTGGTGGAGTTACCTGCTTCCGTCATCTTGGTTCGCAGCTCCGTTTGCCATCCTCTTTTCCGATGAGCATAGGGCGG
>NZ_DAMBZJ010000071.1:0-4407 GCF_032060045.1 Oscillibacter sp. | reverse complement strand
GGTTGCCCCCCTGCTGACCGACGCCATTCGCGCCGTCAAGGCCGGAAAGTAAAAACTCGCGAGGAAATCCATCGCGTAATATACCACTGCGAAGAGGCTCCGCCACTAGCTACTGCTAGGAGGCGGGGCCTTTTCGTAGCCGGGGTCGGATCTTCCAATCATGGTATGGTCGGCAAACCCTTACACTGTGTTTTTAATAAAATTTTGAAGGGGAAGCGGGAGGCAGATGCCTCCCCTTTTTGTTTTTAAGCCTGTTTGCATATAATTTTTTTAGCATAAAAAGAACACCCGTGCACAGACTATTTACGGCGAAAGCCAAAGGATCGTCGGTTGTGTCGAAAATCGCGGCAGAACCGACAGTCCTTCAAAACTCTTTTCATCGGGAGGCTTTTTTATGATGAAGGACATGACCAACTGCGGCAGCGAATGTACCCCTAACACCAGCGTGAAATGCACTGTCAACAACTGCGCTCATCACTGCCAGGACAAGCAGTACTGCGGGCTGAATGCCATCTCCGTGGGCACCCATGAGTCTAACCCCACCGAGAGCAAGTGCGTGGACTGCGAAAGCTTCAAGCTGAAGTAAGTCAGCGTTAAGTCAGCCGCTTGCGGCCCCATCCGCAAGCTTCCCGAAGGCTTTGCCTTCGGGAATACATAGAAATCAGGGGGTGTGGCCGACATGAATGAGAAGTGGCGGGGACAAATCGCGGGCGCGGCAGCCGGGCTTGCAAACGGCCTGTTCGGCGGCGGCGGTGGAATGGTATTTATTCCGGTGATGAGCAGGTCCTCCTTGAAAAAACAAACGTTGTACGCCACCTGCGTGGCGGTAATTTTTCCTATCTGCGCGGTGTCGGCGGGAGTGTATCTTTTGCGGGCGGAACTGTCCTTGAAAACCGCCCTGCCATATTTGCTGGGCGGCCTTGCCGGGGGAATTATAGGCGGGCGGCTTTACGGAAAAATTTCAGCCAAGTGGCTCAAGCGGCTGTTTGCCGTTTTTCTTTTTTATGGAGCGGCGAGGTATCTGCTGTGAAATGGCTTCTGCCCTTTTTTTGCGGGTTGGGAGCCAGCATTCTCTCCGCATGGGGCGTGGGCGGGGGCACACTGCTGCTGCTGATAATGACGCTGTTTCTGGGCGTGGACCAGCGGACGGCGCAAGGCATCAATCTGCTGTTCTTTCTCCCAACCGCGGCTGCCGCGCTGGTGTTTCACTGGAAAAACGGATTTTTGGATAAGCCCACGCTGAAACGCGCCGTTCCCTGGGCAATCGTATTTGCCCTTGGGGGCGCATGGACCGCCACGGCGGTGGATGTGGAGCTGCTGCGCAGGCCCTTTGGTGTTTACCTGCTGGCTTCCGGCATTTCGCTGCTGTGGCCCCGAAAAAAAGAACCGAAAGAACCGCCGGAAAACGACTCGAAAAAAAAATTGTAAATTCTGTTCTTTAGTTTGATCCGAACGTACTTTTTAAATCAAACACTGCGTAAAAAAACCACGGGGGAAAATACGAGTAGTCATAAAGACAACATGTGAACCCAGGGTCAAGGCAAACTGAATACGCGAAAACACGCCTTAGATATTAACAATCTAAGGCGTGTTTTCAATCAACCTGAAAACCGCAAGGTGTCATTCGATCGGATCGCAAACTCCAAATAGGGTATGCATTTTTTATTTTGATACACCTATTTATAATTTAGCGTCAACGGAATAATTCCAAGATGATCTGGTGTGGTCAATATAACTCGAAAGGCAATCTTGACTTACTATAGCTTTATAAAGTTTCTTGCGATTATCAACCAAAGCCTTTCGATCTTCACAGCACCCAGATTTCTTTGATTTGCAGTTGCAATAATACTATTTCCCCTTAATCTCGTCTCTTTTTCGCCTGATTTTCAACATGTGTCGTTTTGTATCACGAGTAATAGGTTCAACAATAGTAGCGTCTGCGGGATTAAATATTCTATCAGCTTTCACAACGTAAGAGAAAAAATTCCCGCTTTTATACGGATTATTTTTATCCTTCTTAATTACTTTTTGTGGGAGTAGAGATTCATCATATTGCCCGTTGCGACCTTTTTGTGTGTATGTATTGTATAGCTCATTACAACTAATTATTTTCCCATTTTTAGTGCGCCCGCCACTATTAATTATGAAATTCAGCTTGCGATACATGCGATAATAATATTTAGATACTGTCTTTGGTCTTACTCTTACTTCTTTTCCATCAAAAATAAATCCAAGATAATCAATATAACTTGTAAAATGGTGGTTTTCTTGTGAGATGTTAGTTATCGTCTTGTTTTCATAAGAATAAAGCTGCGTTTTATCTGTTTGAAGATCAATTCCACTGGTATTGGCTACAAGACCAAATACAAACTCTTTTACATTATGCAGTGATGCTCCACAGCTATTGGGAATGATAATAATAAAATCATCACTATATCTAAGATATAATCCGTTCAACTCCCGCACATATTTTTCTATTTTTTCGTCAAATTCTATCATATAGACATTTGACAAAACTGCACTAATTGCAGATCCCTGAGGTATTCCACGAATTGTCCGGTTTTCATCGTCTGCACTCGGCACATTTTTTTCGATACAATCCTTTTTGTATTTTTTGAACTGCTCTTTTGTTAATACTAAATCTTGTCCATTAAGAGCTTTAATTTTTTCGTCTAATTTGGCAAGCCACTCCCTGGCTTTACGAGTTTTACCAGTTTCAGCTTCTTCACGTGCTTTCTTTAGGCTATCTAACTCTTCTTTAGTTATTAACGAGTTGATTTTCAAAAGGCTCATTAAATCCCATTTTGAATATTTTGTTATATTCTTAAAAACTGCATACCAATCTTCGCTCAAAGTAATGATTCCCAGAACCTTACACAAGTTTTTCTTTAGATATTTATGATCTAAATTATCGAAAAATCCAGTAAAGTCACCAACCATAATGTTACAATCTTCATTTCTAATAAAGTCAATAGCTTGCTTTGCAAAATGAATATTGTTTTTGTGTAAATTGGTGCGATACGCTACAACAGAATCCGAAAATCCGTATTTCGCAACATATTCATTATATTTTTCATTTAGTAAAAAACCATAGTACTGATAAATACAACGGTCAATGTGTGCAGAATAACATATGGGGCGGATTTTCTTTTTTACGCCTGTTTTTTCTGGATTCCCCTTTTCGTAGTTCTTTTTAGAAAATTTATAGAAAATCTGGTCGTAATGTATGAAAGGGAAAAAGCTGTGTGACGCGATGCTATTTGGATTAGTTATGTACTCCCATGCAGAATTCAAACCAAACTTTGCATCAAAATGTGCGTATCCCGCAGGTTTACTGTTTTTCTTCTTCCATTCTATAATATCCATAATCTCACCCTAAAATCGCAATACCCACCAGCATGGAGGACAGTGTTCCTAAACTGGTGGGTATAAAATCAACTTAATATTCACTTTTCCTCTATAAGAGTTCTTATGTAGTGCCTATCAACTGTCCAAATCTGCGTTAATCAATAATTATGTTATAATGAATATAATCACAACTATGGAGGTGTTTCTTATGATAAACTACCAATATTCTTTCTCCTTTGTGGAAATTGAACAGCTGAACGGCATTCTTGCGAATATCGTCAGTGTAATTATCAATAGTATTGTCAGTAGCACAATCAGCCTTGGTCTGGAATATGCAATAAAGTATATTTGCAAGAATGCCGTTCAGCTCTTGACAACAATCCTCTTCCTTCACACCGTATGTTGTATGAAGCTGATTATATTTTATAACAGATTTTGCAAGCCGTCAACAGCAAGAGTGTATTATTAACAATTTATTTGCAATATTTTTCTCAACTTTTCACAACAGATAGGGTCGCATTATAGTTTTTGAAGAACACTGTCATTTCTTTTGACGGTGTTTTTTCTTGCTGATAATTGCTTTGCCATGCCTCATTTGGAATTTTGATATATGTATTTTGTGGCGGCTTAACACTCTCTGTAAAACACTTGTGTGCAATACTTTTGCTTGGGACTTTACTGTGTCGTTTGGGCAATATTATCTGGCAATTTGGTGATCTTACAGACCACTGGACTAAACTATTCTCTGCCCAAACAACCATAAAACTTCCTTGTAAAAACACAATGGTACGAATTGCTGCCGCCGGAATTGAGGTTTGAAAGTTGGCTGCGATGCCACTAATAGTAGAAAAATCGTAGTTGTCATCACTAACAAACAGTTTCATTTTGTCCTGTGGCAATAAAAAAGATGCTGCAAATCGGTTTGCTTCTACCTCGTAGGGCTTATTCTTTTTGTCAGTGGTGAAGATATCACTGCTGCTACATTCAAACTTCTCACCGGGGTGTCCTAAGGCAACACCGTACAACGGCATAAAGAATCCACGCAATCTGCCAGAGGTG
>NZ_DAMBZJ010000070.1:0-4972 GCF_032060045.1 Oscillibacter sp. | reverse complement strand
AATGTAATCTTTAGTTGAAAGTGACTAATACGTAACATGGCCTGAAATGCCCGAAACTGCTGGCATGGAGCACATTTTTCAAAATTCGCGATACAGAAAAGGTAAGCCACAGCCAGCGCTTATTCATAAGATGATTAATCGCAGCGCCTCAAACGTTTTTTATGGTACGATGGGACAATGTCTTGTTGGACATATAAAAAACGTAGGAGGCGCTATATTTATTGGAACTGAGGATTATCAAGCTCGAATCTGAAACCGTTATCACCCTTTTGGATGATAACATGAGACTGGTGAAACCAGTACAAGCTTTTCTGAGGTATCAGAAACTTCGCGGAATGGCTCTAAACACCATGAAAGCGTATGGGCGGGATCTGAAAATCTATTGGGACTTTTTGAATCACTGCCATTATGCGTTTGATGAGATGACGGTCAGAAAACTGAGTGAATTCGTGGAGTACCTTAGAAATCCGGACTGTTCCGACACCCTGTCCCTTTTCACGACCAGTTGCCGGACTCCGCAAACAATCAATCACATTTTGGGAACGGTACATTGCTTTTACAAGTACTGCGGAATCATGAGCCAAATCGACAATCCAATTTTAATGAGGGATGTCAATAGGCCGCGCGACATGTTTAAAAGCCTTCTCTACCATGCGCGGCAGGATAATCAGACGAAGCAATCTGTCTTTAAGGTTAAAGAAAGCAGGCATACTGTACATCTGGTACCGCCTTCAGATGTGGTGGCTCTTTCGCAGCATCTGCATACGACAAGGGATCGGCTGATTTTAAAGATTCTGAATCTTACAGGAGCGCGGATCTCAGAAGTTCTGAATTTGCAAATTGAAGATATTCCGTATCCTGATTCCAGCAAGCAGATTGGTGCACTCACCGATATCAAATCCAAAGGATGTCGCCGAACGCTGTATTTACCTCTGTTCCTTTTGGAGGAAATTGATCAGTTCATTCTGGAAGAAAGAAGCCTGATTGAGACAGAGCACAGCTATATTTTTGTATCCTTAAAAAAAGAATGCTATGGACAGCCCTTAACCTACCAGGCAGCATATGGCACCTTTCATTCCGCTATGCAAAAGGCGGGAGTCTTTTTTCACTTTCACGATTTAAGGCACACCTTTGTCAGTGCCCTTGTCGAAAGCGGCATGGACATCAGCGTTGTGAGAATCATTGCCGGACACAAACAAATCGCTACCACACAGCAATACACGCATCTTTCCAACCGATATCTGTATGAAAGCCTGAACAAGTACTGGAGCCGCCGTTCCGCTTCAGGGGGTGCTCTCAATGGAAAATGATATACGGGACGGCGAGGTCTGGAAGTTGACTGATATGGACGAACACTCGCAAAACTACGGCAGGCAATTCCGATTTGATTTTTCGTATATAACATCCAAGTCAATGAAAGAAGTTATTCAGGGATACGTCCGGCAGCGCCATCAAACGCAAAGCATAACATTATACAAGCTCTATTGCGAACTGGGGAAATTTAAACATTTTCATAAATTCGCAGTCAGGCATGGAGTGACGTCCTTCAAAGCGCTGAATAACGACGATATTTGTTTCTTTATCGCATACTTGAGAACGGAAATATCCGCAGCTACGAAAAAGCCGTTAGCCTATGCGTATCAAAAAACATGTCTGGATGTCGTTAAGAACCTTATTCGCTGGGGACAAATCCACATGCCGGACCATGTTCCTGAAAATGAAATTTTCATTGGCAACGAGTATCATGGTACGAACAGCAAGCTTCATATTGATTTCATTCCGGACAAAATCATGGCGCAGATAGCGGCGGCCTTACCCGCCGAACCAAACCTTTATGTCAAATATGGAATCATTATCCTGCAATCTACGGCGATACGCATTGAAGATATGCTGCAACTGAAAATCGGCTGCCTTCAGCCCCATCCGATCAACGGCTATACGCTTGCGTGGTATGATCACAAAAACCGGAAGGAACGTCCTCCGCTGCCAATACCAAATGAGTGTGCTATAGCTATAGAGCATTTAATGGAGTATTTCAAAATGTTGCGTGAGCAGGCCGCTGACGACATGCGTGAATTTATGTTTCTAAAGCAGTGCAAAAGCGGATCGCGCAAGGGAGAAACTGTTCTTTTAAGACAATCAGAATACAGGAAACTTTTATCCGATTTTGTCGCCCGTCACAACATTCTGGACGAATACGGTGCACCTTTTCGGCTTACCCCGTTGAAATTCAGGAGAACACTGGCAACCGACATGCTGTCAAAAGGAACCAATATCAAGGTCATACAGGAGATGCTCGGACATACCGCCCCCTCCACTACGAAAATGCACTATGCCGATGTAAAAGATCGGGAACGGGCGGAGCGCTTTCAGGCAATCGGCATAATCGGAGATGTCAATCAGGTTGACCGGTCTGTGATACCGGATGAAGCCGAACTGCGATGGTTTCAGAAAAATCAAGATGGCTGCGCCAAAATGTGCGACGGTTATTGCACCAAGCCGTTTCAAAGCGGAACCGTTTGCGATCGGCTGTTAAGGCGGCAGAAATGTTACACCTGCAGTCGGTATATCACTACTCCGGAATATCTTGAATACCACAAAGCCTATTTGCGTTCTCTGGAGCAGCAATTGGAGGATAACCCATACGGTCACCACTACGCGGAGCATTTTCTCGGCACCGTTCGGGCTCTGAAAGAAATTATTTACAGATTGGAGGAAATGCAGAATGCCTGAGATTTTGATGCTGCCACCTGTTGATCAGGGTACTGATTACGACCATATTGTTATCGGAAATTCAAAGTTTACCGATGATATGTGGGATATGTCTCCCTTTATTCCGCGAAAAAATCTGGCCAGCACACACAAACATATCCGTTTCGGATACATCCAAAATGAAGAAATGAAATGGGTTGTAAAACAATTTGCCTACTACAGGCTCAGCCAGATCAAACCCTTTTCCGTTCACCATGAGATCAATGGCGTTCTGCCGGCATTCATCGAATACTGTAAACTCAACAGCATCGGCAGCTTTCGGGAAATCACCAAAGAAATATTTTTGGATTATGCACTGTGGCTGAAAGACATCAGGCAATACAAGCAGACAGTCGGCTTCAAGCGCTCCCGCATTGTGCAGCAGATTATACAGATCGGGCAAATCAAAGGATGGGCCGTTACACAGGAAAATCTTTTTCTGCAGACATCGGCCTGTGGCCTTTGGGGCTCCAGAAGCGCGTGGGGCAAAAAAGCAGATAAATTCAAACCGATTCCGGAGGAAATTTTCAATAAAATCCTCTTTTACGCTGTGAACAGGGAAACGGATATTCTGACAAAAGCAGGGATCATCATTCAAAGCCAGACCGGCCTGCGGATCAATGAGGTTCTTTCCATCCGGGAGGGCTGCGTCCATGTCACCGATGATGGTCACGCCTATATGGAAGTCCTGCTGAGCAAGACGGAACGGGCGGAACCGGTTGTACACAAGGTTTTTATCAACCAATTGGTACAGGACGTCATTCGGGAACTAAGCGATTACTCCGAACCGTTAAGGCGGGAAAGCGGCCTCCATGAGCTGTTTTTAACCAGATCCCAACCTTTTCACAACAAAGTCGTCGTATACAAAACCGATCTGTATGGAGTCATGCGCCTCAAGCCGTTTATCAGGCGCTGGGATATCCGGGATAACCAAGGTAACCTTTATCCGTTGACAAGTCATCAATTCAGGGCCACTTATGTGCGTGAACTGATCAAGCGTAAAATGCCCATTGCCTACATTATGAAGCAGTTTTCCCATGTTTCCATTGAGATGACTTCGCATTACCTCACCTTACAGGAAGAAGAAGTAAAAGAAATCTACTCGGAGGTGATTTTGAGTCCCAAAGCGAAGCTGGCCGGGTTGAGAGCTGCTGAAATACGCGGCAAACTGGATACATGCTTTAAAGGACGGACAGAACAGGAAATTGAGGATGTTGTCTCGCAGCTGTCTAAATCCATGAGTTTCAACCCTTTGCCAAACGGCGTATGCCTGTATGATTTCAGACGGGGCAACTGCACGGATGGCGAGGGTTGTTTTTTCTACAACTGCCCCAACTACGTTACGGAGGCCAGTTTTTATCCGGTGCTGCGTACGGAATTGGATTTGATGGAACAGGAGATGACACGGTTTCAGGCATTAGGCCGCGAAAGAGACTGGCAGCGTCAATATGTCAAGTACAGATATTTAAAGCCTTTGGTAGAAAGTTTGGAGGTACAGATCAATGGTTAAGAAAGAAATTCGAAGAAATACGGAAGGTTTGAAAATCTGTGCTGACAGAAAAAGATGTGAAACGGTTGCCAGAGTCAACACAGCAATTGATCGCCTAAAACGGGCTAAAAACAAATCTATCAATTTCAGTACCGTGGCTGTGGAAGCCGGTGTATCAAAGGCTACGCTTTACAATCATCCTATCCTGAAAGAACGCATCATGAGCCTTCGGGCAGCCAAAAAGCTGCCCGAAGGCCATTGCGGTATGGGCTCAGAACAGAAGGACAAAAACAGACAGCTGCGTTTGAAAATTCAACGTCTGCAGAAAGATAAAGAAAATCTGATTTTGCAGTTGTTGGAGTTGGAAGCTTTAAAGGGTGAAAACCATCGTTTGCGTGAGCAATTATCCAGAATTCAGCAACAAAGTACCTGCTCTATTCAGAAACCGGGCAGGCATTTAAGCAGAAAGGAAAGTGGTATGATTATTGATGAAAATTATGTTCAGCAGTTGCGGGAAAGTACTTTTCGTGAAATTTCAGCTAAGGCTGAGGAAGAAATCTTAAAGCAATTTGGCGGTCAAAGGATCGGCGATTTATTCACGGAACAGGATATTTACGAACAGATTCGTAAGATTCTCGCAACGTGTTAGACGTCGGGCGGTGTCTAATGTGTGGATTATCCTGCTACAATCAACGGTTGTACCATGTTAGACATCCGCCAGCTAAAGATAAA
>NZ_DAMBZJ010000069.1:0-5041 GCF_032060045.1 Oscillibacter sp. | reverse complement strand
ACAGGGCAATTTTGAAGCGGCTGTGTTCTTCGTAACTGAAAACACAGCCGCTTTTTTTGTTGCTCAAAAACAAAATGAAAGGATGGATGCACCATGAAAAATGAACTGCAATCCCTGCGGTTCCTCAGCCCCCTCTTCCCTCATCTCTACAGAAAAAACGAATGGGGCGATCTTGACGATTACCGGGAGGATTTATCCGCCGGTGAGGTTTTAGAATACGAGGATGAAATCCTTGCACACATTCAGAAAGAAAAGCTGCCCGATGAGGGTGAGCGTGGCCTCGCCGTTTACCTTGATGATGATCTCAGCCAAAAGGTGTACAGCATCAATCCCTCAGTAGAGGAATGGAACGGCGAGCTGTGGGGCGTGACCGAGGTGCAAACCAATGATACCCTTTCTCCCTCTGAGCTTGCGAATCTTATCGGCAACCTTTTATGTGAACGGCAGGAGCCACAGGGTCAGCAACATCTACTATCCGGACGGCGACAGCCAGCTGGCGTGGATACGCTGGACAACGCCGAGTACCCCGCAGCATATGACCATTACGGTTTCTGTGTCTGGAGGCGGCAGCTCGAGCAAAGCCACAATCAATGTCAATATCGTTGACCTTGATAAAAATCCGCCGCCTAATCCTGTGGCCGATGACCGTAACGACAGCTTTAAAAAGTCTGCTGTTCCCAACAAGCCACAGCAGACCTCCGCCAGCTGGACGGTATGGCGGCCTTGGTGGCAGGAGCATTGGGTCTGGCACAGTGACTGGAATTGGTACAGCGATGGTGACGGAGGCGGTCATTGGGAGGATGACGGTGAATGGGTCGATGAGGGCTGGTGGGAGTTTGACCTTGACCGGTATCAGGCCAGCCTGTCGGCGAGCATGGCAATTAAGCCCGATGACAAAAGTCCCACAGCCAGCAGCAAGACCATGAAGTCCGGCTATGGAGTCAATCAGACAGTTTCTGCCAGAGTCAGCACGAACCAGTCCTCAGCAGTAACCGGGGCACAGACTGCGGTGACCTACTTCCCGGAATTCGGGTATCAGACCTACTGGAGGCTGATGGAACGCATGAGTTCCGGCTACAGCGCCCGATTTGAGTTTCAGAATAATCCCTACAGCACCTACAGCCGCAGGACGCATTTCTCACCCATCTGGTTCCCGGACGGAAGCTATACCCCATACACATGGCTGATCGACAGCTGGACACCCACCGGGATGCTCTCCATGAACCTCACGGACAGCGTCACCATCCGGGATAATTTATGGGCAGATTGACACATTTCGCCTCAGAACCCCAATTAAACACATAGAAAAAACAAGGCCGCAGCGAATCGAACGCTGCGGCCTTGCTGTTCTCAACCCTATGACGAAAGGTGGAAAATCAATGAAATTGAAACGAATTGCGATGCTCCTGTGCGTAACTCTGATGCTGTGCCTAATGTTCAGTACAACGGCCTATGCAGCGGGAACCGGCGACGTGGCCGGGGCAATTGAGGGAATGTGGTCAACCGCTTCCCAGCAGATCAAAACCGTGGTCAACAAGGTGGTGTTCCCCGCCATCGACCTGATTCTGGCGGTGTTTTTCTTTGCCAAGTTAGGCACATGTTATTTTGAATATCGCAAACATGGCCAGATGGAATGGGCGGCTCCGGCAATCCTGTTTGCCTGCCTTGTGTTCACGCTGACGGCTCCCTTATATATCTGGACGATACTCGGATTATGATGTGAAATAAGAGTGGGCAACCACGCCGTAAAATGACGAGGGTGCCCACGGTTTTGCACTTGTTCAAAGTAGCTTTAGCATATAATAGTTATTTCTTTCCCCTGTTAGACGCCTATAGCTGTTATTGCTTTTGAAATCAATTGACAAGTGCGATTAAAATAATTATAATAATAAACAGAACGATATTCTGTTTATTATAGGGAGAGTTACTATGTCGAGAAAAGCTGTTTTAGAGGGTGGTAAACGAGATGAAATTCTAAATGCCGCATTAGAATTATTCTTAAGGAATGGGTACGAAGCCACTTCTATACGAATGATTTTAGAACATGTTAACGGTGAGGTTGGTATGTTTTATCACTACTTTAATTCCAAACAAGAAGTATTTGACAAAGCGGTTGAGTTCTTTTTCAAAAGGAGTGGGGAAAAAATTTCAGCCATAGTAACCAATCATGCCAAACCACGATTAATGCTTGAGCAGCTTTATGATTGTTATACCAGCAGTATGAAGGAATTATCTCAATTAGCGAATGGATCTATTCACTGGTTGATATTGTATGCTCTGCATGATCAGACTTTAGAAGCCATGCTCCCTGCTTTCCGGTCGATGATATATGGATTGCTGCAAGCAGCAGGCAACGACGACGGCTATGGTAAAGAGTATCTTGCCTCTTTCCTCCTAAAAGGGATTAGTGGCTTGGTGCATGATAAGACATTTTTTGCTTTGCCACCTGAAATTAGAGTACAAGAAACGATGGAACTCATATGCAGAACATTACAAATTCCATACGACATATTTGAAGATTAAGCGAGGTATCAATTATGAGGCAATATATACTGACCGAACGGGCGCATCTGATGTGTCCTAATATGCACTTTGGTATCAAGGCAAAAATCCCTGCCGGATACAACAAAGGAAAAGTGCAAAATGTTCTTGGGGAGCTTGAGTTGGCTCACCCATTTTTGAAAAGCAGTGTTGCCAGAGAAGTGAAAAGTAGAAAGCTGTATTATTGCTGGTGTGAAGAATTGCAGGCTCCAGTCTTTGAAAAAGACAATTCTTCTCTATGGTCTAATGATTACAGCGATATAACAAGATGCGGCTGGGATGCTTTTCACGAATGCCTTCTGAAGATTGTTCTATATCCAGGAGATGAAGAATTTGAAGTGATGTTTATTGCTCATCATCTTTTGGGTGACGGACGCAGCATATTGGGTTTGGTATGTGAATTTGCAGATTGCTATATATCCGGGAAAAAGCCTACACATGCAGAAGAAAATTTGATAATGTCTATTGATGAACTTCCCAAAGGCAGCCAGCTTTCCACAATCAGTAAACTGATGATAGGGTATGCAAACCGCAAATGGAAAAATGAAAAGCATACCGTCAGTTATGAGGATTATAGGAGCTTCGAGGGAGAATTTATTGCAAACAATTCGGTTTCTTATATTGAGGAAGCATGGGGTACAGCAAAGACCGAAGAAGTTCTGAAAAAATGCTATGAGCAAAGTCTCTCATTGAATGACTATCTTGTTGCCGAGATGATGTGCAAGGAAAAAACGAGCCGGGTTGTGATCGCAGTGGATATACGCAAGCATCTCTCCCGCTACCAATCAGGTGCGCTGGGCAATTATGCCTCTGCAACTGCAATAGAGGTTTCAAATCAATCCGAAGATATTGAGTCCGTGGCGAAGTCGGTTTCGGGAAAAGTGAAAAAGAACATAGGCGATCCGAAAAAGCTCATGATGATTCTTGCCTGTTATCTCCATATGAAGCCAGAACTGATTGACGCTACTGCGATTTCAGTTATGGGTGGCTTTGAGAGCGAAGCAGGAAAGTTTGTCGGGTCGTTGATTCTTGGGTATAAAAACCGAAACGGTCACAGCGTTACTAACCTTGGTAATGTAGATAATCCGAACATTGTTGAAGCTATGTTTATCCCCCCGGCATCTCCGGCGAATGCTAAAACGATGGGTGTTCTTTCAGTAAACCACCGTTTGAGGAAATGTACTGCCTATTATCAATAAATCGGGCAATTAGGAGGAATATTTAATATAGGCAATAGCGTTATCCGTAATTTATCGCAGATAACGCTATTGCTTTTTGTTAGACGCAAAATTAATGACTATGGCGAGGAGTGTTTTTTGAAAATCAAAATCCGTTCACCGTCTTTATGCAAGGATACTCTGGAGCGTCGTAGGGATGTAGAGAAAAAGCAGGTCGGTGTAACCTCGAACCGGCCTGCTTTAAAATTGTATTATTGAGTTTACCACTATACATTTTATGTTAGGATAATTTTGTAAGTTTCAAGTCAACTTTTAATTATCAATATCATGTGCTTTCATCTTGTCTAATTCCGCTTTTTGTTTCTTTTTGTACTTTTCTCTGCTGGTAATCCATCCTTCAAAAAGGAAAAAATTCAAAACAAAAAATACAATGGAGGATGTACGGTTAAAGGCGATCAGTCCAGTAGCCAAAATATATATACTGGATGCCAACGCCAACAGAGGGATAATGCCACCCCAAATCGGATTTTTTAGTTTAGCGCAGTAGATTTCAACTACCCAACATATAGCAGTGATTCCGATGCTGACAAGAAGTCTTATACTCATAAAAATTATCTCTCCTTTTCCTTTTTATATTTTTCAATAATAATTTTTGCTGTTTCTAAATCAATTCGCGAGTCAACGGCTAAACCTTTGATAAAGGTTTGAAAAGGTTCTTCTTGCTGCTGGTCGCTCATTTCGATTTTTTGAATAAGTTTATCCAAACGTAATCGCACAGTAGGGTAAGAAACTTCATAAAAATTTGCAATCTCTTTTAGAGAACCTGATTTTAAAACAAAATTTTTAAGAAAGGTAGCATCTTCTTGCTCTAATGCAAGTATCCACTGTGGAATTTTATCAATATCCAATTTACATCTCCTTTCACATTGAATTCAACAATATTAATTATACACTAAATATTATTAAAGTCAATGCAAATATAAAGTTAAATTTATTGCATATTTGACAACCGCGCAAAGCTTGATTCACAGGATGTCAGTTCTGAAAAAAGCAAAACAGGCATCATCAAATGAATCTTAGAATCAAAAACAGAAAAAAAGAGAATACCTGAGGCGGGCATTCTCTTTTTCATGGAAAGGTGTGATGGCTTAAAATGTTCATATGGGATTTTGTCGCCGACACTGTCCTCGGTCAGATTGTGGATTGGATCTACGGTCAGATCGTGGGCTTTCTCGGTGACTTTTTTATGCAGATGGGAAACATAGGTGCTGACCTGTTCGAAATGAGCTGGGTGCAGTCCATTGTGCTGTTCTTTTCCTATC
>NZ_DAMBZJ010000068.1:0-5759 GCF_032060045.1 Oscillibacter sp. | reverse complement strand
CGATTGCGACAAGACGGGCAATTGCACCACCACTTGTGATAAGACCGGCGACTGTACTCAGTCCACCGGAAATAACCAGACGCCTCCCACCGACAACGGTCAGTCTGGTCAGAACGGCTCTTCCAATCAGGGCGGTTCCAGCTCTTCCAACAACTCTACGGCCGACAATCAGACCTTTGAGCAGCAGGTGGCCGACCTGGTCAATCAGCAGCGGGCGGCCTACGGCCTGAAGCCCCTGACGCTGAGCACCGAGCTGTCTGCAGCGGCCCGGGCCAAGTCTCAGGACATGCACGACAAAAACTACTTTGCCCATGAAAGCCCCACTTATGGCTCTCCCTTTGATATGCTGAAGACCTTTGGTATCACTTACCGCACTGCCGGTGAAAACATTGCCATGGGCTATGCCACGCCCGAGGCGGTGATGAACGCCTGGATGAACTCTTCCGGGCACAGAGCCAACATTTTGAACGCCTCTTACACCCAGATTGGCGTGGGTTATGTGGCGAACGGTAACTACTGGACGCAGGAGTTTATCGGGTAATTTTTTCAATACCCTCATAAAGAAATAAAAGAGCGTAAACGCGTTTTTCAAAAAAACCCCGGCGCGCACCAAAAACGGTACGCGCCGGGGCATAGCGCATATCTCAACTCCGCGGATGGCTGGAAAATCCCTGATCGCCGCCCACGTTGTAAAGTCCGTAGAAGGGAAGCGTTTCCCCAATGGTATCGCCATAGCCGCGGGCCCAATTAAGGTAGCTCTCTGGCAAGTCCTTTACCGGAGCACCCGGCAGATAGAACAGCAGCTCTTTGGCGTCGTCCAATCCGTAGGGCTCACTGTAAAGATACTTGATTCCGTCCCGGATTTCCTCGGTGTCGGGCTCCTTTGACAGAGTGAGGTCCTGAATCTCAACAGAATAGGTGTACTCGTCCACTTTTTTCGGTGCTGTAAAAGTTCCCGTAAACTCGGAGATGTAGCAGGTGCCGTTGGAATAATCGGTGCCCGCGCTGCCCATGTCGGAGTCTGTATACTGCCCCTGGAAAGAGCCGTTGTCCCCCACGTACAGCACTGTGCGCCACGCCCCCGCGCCGCTTCCAAACCAGAATTCCAAATCTGAAATATCCGAGAAAGAAAATTCTGCGGTCTGCGGTTCCGACTCCGTCCCTGCGGAGGAGGCGGCGACTTCCGCCCCCGAGGAAGTCGAGCCCACACTGCTGCCGCCCGGAGGAGGCGCTTCTGGCGCGCTTCCACAGCCCGATAAAAGGCTGAGAGCGAGAAGGGCTGTTGTGAAAAGTAATTGAGTTTTTCCGTGTTTCATTGTAGGTTCCGCCTTTACTGAATTGATTTTATAAGCTGTTCGTTTCCTTTGCATCCGTCTCACAAGCCATGAAATAGTAATTGTTTTGATTAAACTGAAAGGTTCCGAGCTGGGTCAGGGCAACCTTTTTGGTGTGGGCGGCATAGGAACGATGGTTAATTTGATTGATAAAGGTCACCATCACGGGGTATCGGTCTTTCATTCCGGCCAGTGACGCGTGGAAAAGTTGTGCGAACAGGCCGGTGTCGCGCACGGCTTTGTCAAGGCAGGCCGGGCCGTACTGATAGGAATTTTCCACCGACAATGTCCGTCCATTCAGCGAATACAAGGGAAGCTGCCCGATCATGTGGGTAAACAGGGGCCACTGGGCCCAAAAGTCCCAGTTGGCGGCGGTGGCATATGCCATCACGTTTCCTGCCTCATCCTTTGCAATAGTCACGCCCCGCTGCTCTGTAATAAGTGCCTCGAGCTGCGCTGGTGTAAAATTAGTGGTGACAAAACCGTCCGGACGGTCCTCCGGACGGATAAAGTCCGTATGATATGTGCGGTGTAACGCTACGATTCCGTCATAGTCCTCCATGGTTGCCTGCGAAATGCGCATGAAGCTACCTCCAAACTTTCTTATCAATCGAGATACCGAGGATAGTATAGCACACATTGTCCTACGGTGAAACAGTATTATCACCTGCCACCTTTGGCTTTTTTCCGTTGTGTCGGAGCGGTTTGCCAACAATATAACAACTCTGTTTCTTTTATTTTTTTTTGTAGATATTTTGTTACTGTTGCACCTCAACACATCCAAAACTATCCAGTCGTTTCAGGGAGTTTTTGGGCGAAAGTGGGGACGATGCTTGCTCAAACACCGCATAAACTTGACAAGGGTGGGAAAGTGGAGTATACTGAGCCCAGTTTTTCATTTGGTAACAAAAAGTTACAAAGTGTTTTTCACGAAGCGGTAAGGCGTATAAGCGTTTTCCAAATCGGGGAAAATTGGGAATGAAAACGATTCTCAGGAGGTATTGTTTTGGATTTGCAACTGCTTTCCCGCGCAAAAAGCGCGGCTGGACGGATGATCTCGCTTGTCACTGTGACGGCGCTGGTTTTGATCGTCTGTTGGTTCACCGCAGAGCGGGCTTCCGCGCTGTATATCCTCACCGACGAGGAGGACGCCACCATTGTTTTGGAGGCGGGCGCCAACGTGGCGGACTTTTCCTCTCGGATGGTGTATATTGGCACCAACGCCGCGGGCTTTGAGCTGACGCTGGCCGCGGGCTGGCCTGTGACGGTGCTTTACGACGGCGCGTCCGTCTCCACCACCTCCCGGCAGGAAACCGTTTCACAGCTCCTAGACCGGGTTCACACAGTTCCGGGACCGCTTGAAATGGTGGCCGTCGATTTGAAGGACGCGGGGCTGACACTGACGGTGTCTTCTGAGCTGACCCACTACGAGCGGGTGGCGGAGGACGACTCGTACCAGACGGTGGAGGTGGACGATTCCACGCTGGCCGCCGGAACCCGGAAGGTGGTCCGGTCTGGTGCGGATGGAATCCGCACCGCGGTGTATGAGGTGACGTATTCCGGCGGCGAGCGGGTTTCCCGCCAGCTGGTGTCGGAGGAGTCTACCGCCGTGGATGAGGTAGTTCATGTGGGCGTGGCCCCCGCCCCAGGAGGATCCGGCAATGCCGACCCGGTGGTGAATGTGGAGAAAAACGCCGACGGAAGCGGTACCCTGACCTTTGCCTCCGGCGCCGTCTCCAGCTTTTCTGCCGTCAAGTCCATGACCGCAACGGCCTATACCAGTGGTTACGGCGGGGCCGACACTTGCACCGCCACCTTTGTGCGGGTAGGCGTGGTGGCGGTTGACCGGAAGGTGATTCCGCTGGGAACGCGTCTTTATATTGTCACGGCCGACGGCAAGGTGAACTACGGTTTGGCTGTGGCTGAGGATACGGGTGTTCGCGGCAACACCGTGGACCTGTATTTTGACACGTATCAGCAGTGTATTGAGTTTGGCCGCCGTGCGGCCACAGTATATGTGCTGGACTAACGGCTCTTCAGAAGAAGCAACGCGCCCGTCTCACCAAAGTTTGGCGAGACGGGCGCGTTTCGTCCCGAAACAGGCATTTTTATCGACAAAAGACGACAAAAGTTACCATTTATTTTGGGCAAAGACTTTAAAAAAACAAAAAGCCATGTTATAATAGCTCAGAAATAAACACGAAATAGAGTTTTGTCTCGTTTATAATTCCTATCCCGCGCGAATGAAAATAGGCTGCGCCGCATCGGAGTACAGCCCGGTCAGGCGAAAAAAGCCCGCCATTGAGAGACCTTTTACGCTTGGGAGCGCAGCGGCTTTCAAAGACGGTATTATTTAAGATGTGTGTAAATTCCCAAAGCAGCGAGCCGCTTGGTGGTGCGTGGCACGGGAAGGAGGGCCGGATGAAGCAATTGGCACAGGAAGCCTTTGTCGACAGCGAGTTGGCGGAGGAGCAGTCTCACGGCAAAACCGTGCATTTTCCCGGAGAGATGAGAGCGGCGGAATGGTCCGATGACGCGGTTTTTGCGCCGATGGAGAGACTTTTTCCAGGAGCGGAAACGGAAAACGAATTGGCGGAAGAAATCGCCCCGCAGGATCAAGGGCATTTTGCTGGAAATGGCAGTATCGAAGCGGAAGGCTTGCCCGAAGCAGAAAACGATTTGACGACTAGTGATGAGTCTTTCGACGATCTACCCGAAGAGGGTGAGACGGCGGGCGACGAGCCGGAGACTGAATCTGATGAAGTGCTTCTGGGAGAAGCAGCCGGTTTCCCGGCGGATCAAATGAACGTGAAAAACGAATTGCTGGATAGAGAGCCGTATTTAGGCAGTGTCAAATTTTTCAAAAATATAATTCTGGCGGTGGTGATTGCTGCCATTGCGATTCCTTCCGTGCTGGCAGCTTCCTTCTGGAAAGATGGGCAGACGGCGCTGGCGGAGGCGGAAAAGCGAAATGAGGTCCTCAACGCGTCTTTCACCGAGCTTCAGACCCAATATGATCAGATGGCGCAGGAGAAACTTGCGCAGGAACGTATCTGGGCCGGTTCCGTGGCGGAACGGGTGGTAAAGTCGGATCCGCTTTATTATCAGGAACTGTACCCCGATTTTTACGTGACCGAGCCTCTTGGTCCGGCGGTACAGGACGACGGGACCATGTACCTCACCTTCGATGACGGTCCTTCCTCCAACACACCGTTGCTGCTGACAGTTCTGCGGAACAAGAATGTGAAGGCCACGTTTTTTGTGGTGGGCGGCGACACGGAAAAGCAGCGCCAGTGGATGAGGGACATTGTAGACGAGGGCCACACGCTTGGTATGCACAGCTATACCCACCGATATCGTGAGCTATACGCGTCGGTAGAGGCGTTTTTAGACGATTTCTACAAGCAGTTTACTGCTATCAAGGAGGCTACCGGCCAGACGCCAACTATCTTCCGATTTCCCGGCGGCAGCGTGAATACCTATAATTACCCGGTGTACCGGGAAATCGTAGCGGAGATGCTGCGCAGGGGCTTTGTGTTCTACGACTGGAATCTGTCTAGCGGAGACGCATCCTCCAATTACATATCTCCTAAGAAAATTACCTCCAATATTCTGGACAATGCTCCTGCGTTTTCCCGGGGAATCGTGCTGCTGCACGACGCACCCAGCAAGGACAGTACCGTGGAATCCCTCGCCGGAGTGATTGACGGTTTGCGGGAGCAGGGTTTTACCCTTGCTCCTCTCACCCGGGAGGTGCGCCCGATGCTGTTCAATTACACCGATTATCAGCCCAACTGAAAATGTGCGCGCATGAAAGGTGACAAACGCTGAATGGCAGAGGCAAAAAAGCCTTTGGCCGGAGCAGCGCCAGAACAGGGAAAGGAATTTGAGTGCAGATGAAAAAGGATAATTTCAGCAAGGCCATGAATGAGATGTTCGGAGTTGGTGGAGAGGGCAGAACGGAGTCTCCCTCCGCAGAGCCTGTGATGGCCACCCCGTCGGAGCCCTATGTGTCCGACGAGATGTTTGCCCCAACGGAGTCGGATGCGTCCGAGAGCGGCTTTACCGCCCCTCCCGCGCCGGAACCGATTGTGCCGGAGATGTCCGCGCCGGACCCGTTAGCCGCCGCCGTACCCTATTCCCCGGAGCCATCCTACACCAGATCGATGCCCTCCTCTGCGCCCGTTCAGAAGACCATTCTGGCAGCGGGCACAACCTTCGTGGGCAATATGACCGCGCAGGGCGATGTGGATATGGACTGCGAGTTTCAGGGCGACATCCGCGCCAATGGAACGGTGACCATCCGCACCAAGCTGGTGGGCGATCTGAGCGCGCGGGTGGTGGAACTGGTTTCCTGTGAGGTGCAGGGCGATGTGCAAGCCGACGAAAGCGTTCAAATTGACAGCAATTCCAAGGTCGTGGGCA
>NZ_DAMBZJ010000067.1:0-6296 GCF_032060045.1 Oscillibacter sp. | reverse complement strand
AGGCATACTCCGCGCCGAAGCATTCCCGGTTCGCCTCCCGGTAGGCGGTATCCACTGCATCGTCCGAGGTTCCCTTCAAATGCTTTTTGACAGCATCTTGATAAACCTCTACTGTGCCCAGCGCGTTTTTCTGAATCCCGTTCAAAACCGCCTTGGCCTCCCGTACCTTCTCCCGCTTTTGTGCATCCGTCAGCGTCTCACTGGATTCAATGTTTCGGATTTTAGCATAGATATCGCTGCACGCGGAAATCTGCTTATTCCAGAACCGGCCAACCACTTGCATGGAAACGTCCCCGCCGTTTTTTTCATAGGTGATTTCATCTCCCTTATCATAGAAATCACCGCTGATGCGATTGCTGGAAACGCTGTCCACTGTAAATGCCTTTGAAAAAGCATCTCTCTCCGCCTGTGGCGTCAGCAGCGGCAGCATAAAATCTCCTACCACGCCGGAATATTGATCAAGAAGATAGTTAATTTTCTTCGGGGAAAGGTTCAATTGTTTTCCTATCCACTTTGAAAAAACATCCGTAGATGTGTCATAGCGCTCTCCCGGAGCATAGTTCCGAAGCCGCTGGTTTTCAATGTCCCCTCCGTACCATGTTTTCCCCGGGCTTTTGGAATCAAGCAAATCAGCGTCGAACAAGGCTTTCAAAATGTTTTGGTTCAGAGGATTAGCAGGGGCCACTTGATTTCCCACCGTTGCAAAGAATTCTTTCCAATCTACATCTTCCCCCTTGAGAAGATCACTGATCCGTTGCCCAGTCATGCCCAGCACCGACAGCTCCCGTCCCTTCGGCAGTTTCAGCCACAGGCCATCTCCGATTTTAAATAAATAATTGGTGTCCTTGTCACTCGCTTTCAGATCGTCCCAATCATCGTCTCCCTGATAAAGCAGCGCGTTTAATAAGGCCGGGGCTACGCCCAGCGCGACCGCGCGGACTGCCAGTTTCGCCCACTCTTTGGCGCCCTTTGTTTCCGTGGCTCTCCGAACCATCCGGTCAAAGCCCTGAATGCCCGGATTCAGGAACGGTATATAGTTTGCGTTCAGAATTTTCCCCAGCGTTCCAGCCCGGCCAAAGTTGACCGTCACATCCGCCGCCGCGTGCATCGCGTCCATCAGGTTCTCTAAGGAGCCGTCCCCTTTTTCAACGATGCTCATGAATTCCGCCAACCTGGGGGCTTGCTCCATCGCCATGTTCATGGCTTCCACACGCCCCAGCGTCTTCTGGACCGCCTTGCTGCTTTCCTTCACGGTCCCGGTTTGATAGTCGAACACAGAGGAAAATGAGCCGCCCAGCGCCTTGTACTGTTTCCAGTATTCACCGTTAGAGGCAATTTCCTTTAGGGCCAGAGGATAATTCTTCGTAAATGCTGTCAAATCACGGCTGTAAAGTCCAGCCGTTTGCAGGTCCCTCACCGTGTTTCTAACGGTAAATGTCGGGTTATACCCCGTTACCAGCGCCTTAAACAGTTTATTCCCTGCCCGTATCCCCTGCACAAGCTTATTGGTTTCCTGACGGTCGGGAGACAGCGCTTTTACCGCGTCAAACAACGATGGGTCCACCGACATTTCCATCAGCTTGCCATCCTTGTAAACAAAGAATGTGTTGCTTTTCTGAAACGCCGGGTCAGTTTCAAGGCTGTCAAAAGCGTCCATGCTGAAACCTGCGTCGTATTTCTGCACGTCGCTGATGTACTTTCGGGCCGCCTGCGGTCGATTGCTCCAGTCCTCCAGCAGACGCTGGCCAAAACGGTTCTTGCTCCCCTCCCTGACGACGGACATGGTTTGTTTCCCTAATGCCTCATGAATGGGAATTAGTTTTGTATTTCCGCCTTCAGCCTGCCCCACGGTTTTCCCAATCTTTACAGATTTTAGGCCGGTTCTATTTTCTTCAGTTTCTGTCACGCGATAGGTAGGCACGTAATTCGGATAATACTTTTCCAGAAAATCCGCATCCTCCTGTGTCATAAGCCCACTATCAATCCGATACTGCATCAAATTTTTGATATAGCCCCGAACCTGCTCTTGATACTCTGCAAATTCCGGATGCTCGTGCAATAGCCGCGCAGCAGTGTCTCTGCTCATGTCCGCAGTTACTTCGTAATCGAAAACAGGCTTGTTTCCAAGTCTGTCTGCCTGATTAACCTTTCTCAGCAGGGATATGCGCTCCCGGGCCAGCTCCGCCTCAAAATCCAAACCCTCCGCTTTTCGTCGCAGCCTTGCTTCCGTAATTGTGGCAATGTCTGGATTTTCTCGGTCAAATTCCGCCAAGGCCACTTCCGCTTCCAGTTTTGCTGTATTTTCTCCATTGTCAATGCTCATCCTGTCAATGTTGTGCAGATGATAAAGATACTGCTGAAAATCTTTGTAGTAGCCTTTTCCCTTCGCGCGGATAGGATCAAAAATGGAAATCAGGCTTTCTCCAACACGCTTTCCGCCAATGTCAGTTTGCATCCCATTCAGCATATTGATTCCTGCAGAAGAGGAAGCCCGGGCCATATTGTAATAATCGTAAAGATACTGGTCGCCGGTCAGCTTTTGAAGTTTTGTAACACTGTCTCCCGCGTCCACCATTTTTCGCATGAAATAAGACCGGGCGTTTTCCGCAGATTGCGCCAGCGTCTGCTTCCGGGGCGTTGTTGCGTCTGACATCAGCCCTTCTGCGTTTGCCAGCGCTTCCGCCCGCCTGTCTTCGGAGCTTGTGACGGGGCTGGCCTGGTCTTCCCATAGCTTCCACAATTCGTCCAAGTCTGCCTGACTGACAGGTTCTTTTGTGGATTCCGGCGGGGCCTCCATTTTTTTCAGCCTATCGTCCGCCGCCGCCTTTGCATAGTCTCTTTCGGTCATGCGCTCTCCGGGTTCGTTCTCGCTTCTGGACAATGCATCCAGATACCCCTCTCCGTCTGCCGACACATAAGAGCCGCCCGGCAGTTCCGTATCTTTGCGCAGTACCCCCTGCTCCGCCGTCTCCAACCGTGGCATTTCAATTTCCTTGGCACTCTCCCGCTCCGCAGCCTTTCTGGCATTGTCCCGCGCCACCTGCTGATTGGCCTGAATTAGATTGTCTTGTATGGCCGTCGGCAGGTTGGAATTCCGAATACTCCGCACCGTCTCCGCGTCAACATTCGCGGTAAAATCCCCCTTGCTATTTTCATCAGAGAGGGATATACTATGAGGAGAAAGCTCGGTATCAGCTACGGTGCTCTTGGGGGAAACTCCGGACCCGTCGGAGGCGATATCCGGGCTTTTCTCATGCCCGTAAATCAGATTCCCCTGCTGATCTACCGCTTCGTGCAGGTAATACCGGTTTGCATTGTCCCGCACCACAATTGCGGTGACATAGGCCGTCTCTCCACGGTATGTAACAGGCGCCGCAAACACAAAGGAATCGTATCCGCGTCCCTTCCAGTTTTTGCGATAGGCAATTTGTTTTCCCTGTTGAATCACAGCCGGAACCGCCGCGAACAGTTCAATTTTTGCTTCCCCGGTTCCGTGTCCCACCAGACTGTTTTTAACCTTGGATTTTGAAAACAGTACCTCTCCGAAGTTCGGCCGTACCACCTTGTCTTTCAGACCTTTTACGAAGTCCATCACGCGGTCAGTTGCTCGCCCCTCCGAAGAAATCTCCGTTCCGCTGATGTTGGCCACCGGCTCCACGCCCACCATGTCCCGGACGCTTTCCCGCAGCAGGGACACTGCCCCCTTTCCGTCCGCGGCCTTTGGATCATCGAAGCTCACCGTCTCCAAAATCGGGGCGGTGTTTTTTTGCGCCCCCTCCAGCTTCACCCCGTCCTCCGTGAGCTTCACATTGGGCGAATTTGCCGCCCGGTTGATAAGAGTCTGCCCGCCGCCGAGAATCCCGCCAACCACCGCACCGCCCGCAAATTCCTCCGCCGCGGTGCGTGGATTCAGCACGGCGTTTTCGTCCTTGACAGATGCCAGCGGGTTTTGCTTCTGGTACATCAGGTTTTGCAGCCCCCGCTCCATAATGCCCTGCGCAACTTCTTCTTTACCCTCGTCCACCATGGAATTAACCCACGCTTTTAGAGCAGAGCCGCCCTTTTGCAGTTCTTTGGGCAGCGTCTGAATGCCGCCTCCGACCTCAATGGCAGCGTTGAGTAGACCGTTTCCCATGGCGTAAAGGTTCGCCGCCGTTTCTCCGGCTCCGTCCGCTTTCGCCTGCTGATAACTGTCACCAGCCACCTGAGAAAAAGCCAGCCAATACTGCGGGTCTTTTGCAAGGCTTTGCACCATTCCC
Source organism: Oscillibacter sp. (assembly GCF_032060045.1). Classification (GTDB taxonomy): domain Bacteria; phylum Bacillota; class Clostridia; order Oscillospirales; family Oscillospiraceae; genus Oscillibacter. The sequence continues at coordinate 2,037 of NZ_DAMBZJ010000067.1, read as the reverse complement.
CGGGCTGCGGCTATGGCCCCGCTGCTCTGTGCCGCCGCGGATGCCGCCTGAAGCCCTGCGGTCCCTGCTGCGCTCATTCCCGCCGTTGCCACGGCGGTCAGGGCCTGCGGAACCGCCGCCACGGTAGCCGTTCCGTATTTGTCAACTATTTCCGCCGCTTTTCCTCCCTGCTCCACATTGGGCTGAAAATACGCTTGGTTGGTTTCCTTGGCCTGCTGCACCCTGCGGTTCAGCGCAGAGACGGGGTTATTGCTCCAATCCTGCCCCAGTAAATTCCCAAGGCCGGTAATATTCTGCCCCACCAGCCAATCCGCCGTGCTGGTCACCCCGCTCATGGCGCTGTCAATTCCCTTTGTTGCAATGCCTCCGGCAAGCTTTGCCGCAGAGAAATCATCCTCATTTTTCGGCTCCTTTGCAATCGCGTGGCTGTGCTTCTTCCAAGAGGATTTTGCAGCCGCCCTTCGGTTGGCGGTGTTGCTTGTTTCACCCAGCACCGGCGCGCCGGTCTTCTGAGCAGCAATGCGGTTTCGCTCGATGATCTGTGCAACCGTCTCCGTATTGGACACAGGCAGGGACGCGTTTTGCGTCCCTGCCTTATTGTTATTTTCGGCCAGAAAATTTGGCTTCTCTATATTCCCGTTGCTTGCGAGAAAATTCGGTTTTTTATATGCTGCCATGTCGTCCTCCCAATCTTTACAGCCCGGAAATCTCAGCTTTTTGCATATCAGACATCTGATTCCAATACTGATCGACTATTTCTTGTGCTCTGGTTCGATTTCCCGTTGCCAGCAACGTTTGAATCGTGCGCTTCACATTACTGAAGCCCTCCATCCCATTTGTCCCATACTTTGTCCACGCCTGCTCCGCCGTCAGGCCTCCTGCCTTTGCAGAGGACGCGCTGCCCCACTTTCCGTCGGCTGTAACGCCCAGCTTCTTTTGCAACTGCTGAACCTGCGCGGTCGTCAGGGAGCCGTTGCTGTATCCTCCTCCGGTCCCCCCTGTCCCGGTGGTCCTCGTGGCCGTCGCAGTCCCCGTCTTTGCTCCGAGGCTGTTGAGGTACACGCTGCGAATGGCCGCCGCCTCAGTCTGGGACAACCCCGCCGCGGCAAGTGTGGTACTGTCCGGCATAATTCCCGCGCTCAACAGTTCCATGGCGTTTGTCCTTGCTGTGGTCTGATTCTGGGTGTCAAGGCTCTGCTGATTCCAATAATCGCTGTTGTCCATCTGCTTCTGATTCCAGTAGTCGGCATTGCTCATGCTCTGCTGCTGTTGTACATAGCTGGACCACTGGCTTTGAAGATTCTGAAGATAGCTCGAAAGGCTCTCCGCCATCTGCTGATTCCCGGATAGCTGCGCCTGCGAAATGGCGCTTTGCAGTTCCTTCACCGTGGCCAGCCGCTGCTGCTCAATGGAATTCAGATTGTTCTGATAGTTGCTTTCCGTCTGAATGCGCTGACTGTCCGCCATGCCGCCGGCGTATCCGGACGCGGAAAGCTGCTGGTCAAGATTCTTCTGCCCCAGCATTTTTGCAATATAGGCCTGACGTGCCAATTCCGCGCTGTCCTGATTGGCGGTGTCGATCTGCTGGGTATAGCTCTGCGTGGCTGCGTCCACCGCCGCCTTTATGGCGGCCTGCACCTGCTCGTTATAGTCCTGATAGCCGGATGCGTTCAAAAAATCTTCCCACGTCCCGTAATTCTGCTGCTTTTGGGAGACGGAAGACGGCAGATAACTGCCGTACAGGCTGGTTGCCGACTGGCTCCCGGTATAATCAGAAGAATTGATTTTTTCATTACGAAGCTGTTCATACACGGCCGCACTGGCAAGATCGCCCTTGGCCTTGGCCGCGTTGATGAGCGCCTGATAGTCTGTGCCCTGGTCCACTCCGTTCTGAGCGACATAGTTTCCTCCGGAGTCCCGATACGTTCCATTGTAAGGGGTTCCGTCGCCATTATAATAGGTACCGTCCACGATATATCCGGCGGAATCGGAAGTCTTGGCGCCGCTTTTGGCATAGCCCAGCTCGTCATAGGTCAC
>NZ_DAMBZJ010000066.1:0-6659 GCF_032060045.1 Oscillibacter sp. | reverse complement strand
TTAAAGGTTGCGGCCTCAAGACCAAAAAGCGGAAGGAAACGCCAATTGTATTCTCCGCGGTTATCGCGCCGTTACTCCTAGTCTTGTGTCAACAGTCTCAAAGCCGTATGGGAAATGTGCTATGCATGAATAGGGACAAGTTTTATACTAAATACCACGACACATTAAAACTGGCGGGGGTGAGAGATTTGCCACCGTATTCATGCCGACACACAACTGCAACTGCCCTGGCACTCGGCAATATCGCGCCTTCTGTTATTCAAGAGGTTATTAGGCACACGAAATTCATTACAACTCAACGCTATATTCATCCAGACATGGCTTCTGCGCATCATGCAATTAACAGTCTGGATAAAGGAGAAGCTACTAAATAGAGAAATCCCCGAGGAGCAAATGCTCCTCCGAGATTTTTTGTACACTACTGATGTACAATACCCTGTACACTACACAGCGGAGTTTTACGTTCCTTGGTGGAATTTTACGGAACTTTTATAGTTTGCTTGCATATCAAAACAAACAGAATTAACATATAAAAAGCGCCTATAAATCGCAATTTATTGCAATTCATAGGCGCTTTATGGCGGAGAAGGAGAGATTCGAACTCTCGCGCGGTTTAACCCGCCTACTCCCTTAGCAGGGGTTGTTTTCCTGTTGCGCCGCAATGGATTGCGGCATTTTTCACTTTACCGTGTCCTGTATAGAAAAGCTTTTCCAAGATTTTATAGGACTTTATTGAGCCTTTCCTTTGTCCATCTGATTAACAGCTTTGTGCGCAGCTGCCGTGTCTGGATGAATATATCTTTGTGTCGTTGTGAACTTCGTGTGGCGCATCACTTCTTGAATTACGCCGGGTGCGATATTGCCCAGGGCTAATGCGGTGGCCGTCGTATGTCGGCAGGAATAGGGCGGCAAATCACGAACACCCGCTCGTTGCAGCGCAGAATGATATTCCTGATAGAACTTATCACGGTTCATGCAAAGAACGTTCCCTACACGGCTCTTCGACTGCTGGCATAAATCCAGCAGAACCGGAGCAATGATCTCAGGAAATACGATTGGCGTTTCCTTTCGCTTTTTCGTCTTCAGGCCGCAACCGCGAATCTCATAAGCATCCCAGTCAACCATATCCTTCTTAAATAAAAACAGCTCTCCTGGCATCCATCATGGAAAACCTATGTTGATTTTTCTGACATTCTATATAAAACGCGGGATTACAACCGTGGCTAAAATACCAGCAATGTAAAATCCGTTCATGCCCAGAGACACCTTGGTATATGTGTTTTTTAAATGCCTTATTACGAATAAAAACAATGTGTAACAGAAGCTAATCGCAATAAAAATACTGTAGCCAATTACGATGGAAATTGTATTAATGACGTTTAGTTTCCAAACGAAAATCATAGTTATTGGAACAAATACAGTTATAAAGGAAATGATACTTAGAATTTTATCTTTCATAATGATATACCACTTTTTTATGATTGCATCCGTTGTTTTTTCCTGTAGCTTTAGATACCTTGGCTTTATCCTCGAAGCCTTTCATAGAAAGCAGCATAACGATGGATAGTACTGCCATAATGAGCAGGACACCGATTTCCACAAAAAGATTAAACGTGAGTGTGCCGTCTCCCGTAAACTTGATAATTCCAAGACCAGCGGTAATAGGATAATAATCAGTTAACGCTCTGCCCGCGATAAAGATGCCACAGAAACCGTAAACAAATGCCAAGCCAGTCCCGGCGAGGAAACCGTTTTGTTTTCTACTAAAAAATATGATGATAGGCAACACCGCCAGAAAACAGCAAAGTCCTAATGCAATGAGTTGAAATAACGATTTCATTACAAGAACCGGAGATATATCTCCATGACAGAACATCGCACCTAAAACAAATGTACATAGAAAGCTAAAAAAACCGTACAATGCAGCAACAAGCCCTACTGTAATCACTTTTCCCGCCAATAATTTGCGAAATGAAATCGGTACAGTCAACATGTTTTTTAATGTATGATCCACATACTCGCGGTTTACGATATAGCCTCCGATCAGAACAATCATAAACGGAAAAGTCATGCTGAAGTTATTCCATATAACGCTGTTTGCATAACTTTCATACCGCATTATTTCATTACCGCTGTTCTGCTGAAAAACGGCTAAAAGTGCAGAAAACAACACGGATACAATGCCTACCCAAAGAATGCTGTAACGCTTAAGCTTTTGAAATTCCGTGATAACTATATTAATCATAGGTCCCTCCTAATCTTCCTGCTTTTTATATACGAATGAAATCAGCAAAACTGATATTACCGCAATTAAGATCAGTATGCCTGCACAAACCGGCGTGGAAAGCATATATGGTTTTCTCATTGCAAGATATTCCGCAGTCAGTCCGCTCCAATAGGATGTCCACCATCGCATAATGACCGGTGCGGGCAACACGGTAATGAGCGCATTGTTAGGTGCGAAGTTTAACATATTAAGTGATATGCCAAAATTAAAGATAGAATATATAAAGGCGATTAGAATAGAAAAAATATAACTTTTGTTAAAATAAATAATAGTAATAACAACAGGAAGAACTGAAACAAACAGCATCAGGCCAAGGATAGCACTTAGTCCTAATTTAAAAGCAACTCCTTCCACAGCACCCACAACTAGTCCGCCTAGGATGGTAGCTCCTAAGCCAGCTATGGAATATAGTACGGCAACAATCAAAAGCACGGATAGCTTTGCTGCTACAAGTTTGGTTTTGTGAACCGGTACGGTCATCAGGTTTTTTAGCGTGTCGCTGTCTCTTTCCATGAAGAACAGAATGCTTGCCACTACACTGAGTACGCATGGCAAAAGGAGAAAATCTCCGAACGTAACGACTAGCTTAAAAAGCTGTTCAAAATGCAGACTGTCTTTTGCTGCTAATGCGGTCAGTGGGATAGGAAAAATGCAGGCCGCTAACAAACAAAATAGAACAAACTTCTGCCGTTTGATTTTGGCAAATTCGCAAATGATTAAATCAAGCAATTCCCTCACCCCCGGTGACGTGCTTAAAGTAATCCTCCAAGGTATCATTTTGGGTATGCGCTTCTGATATATTGAGGCCGCTCTCAATCCATTTACGGGTAATATCGCCTACTTCTATTTCCAAATCGTAAAGCCGCAAATTATGGTCGTCATCAATATGAAAATTGGATGTATGAAAGTCAGCCTCCAAAATCCGGGAAGCCTGGGACGTGTCCGTTACGATGAAATGAACATATCTGCTGTTTTTCTTCTCTAATTCTTCCAAGCTTTCTTCTCCCAGTAAAACACCGTGGTCAATGATGCCAATATCGTCCGCCAACAGGGCCATTTCAGACAGAATATGGCTGGAAATTAAAACTGTTTTACCTTGTTCCGTACTAAGCCGCTTTATGAAATCACGGACTTCCACTATACCGATGGGATCAAGTCCGTTGATAGGCTCGTCCAAGATTAGAAGCTCCGGATCATGCAAAATAGCATTTGCGATACCAAGCCGCTGCTTCATTCCAAGCGAATACTGTGAAAACAGTTTTTTATCTTTATAAGGCAATCCCACCACATCCAACGCGTTTTTAATGGCATTGCTGCCCGGTACTCCACGGAGCCTCGCCATAATCTTAAGATTTTCCGTGCCGGTGAGATTAGGATAAAAGCCCGGTGATTCAATCAGGTTGCCAATTCGAGACAGAATTTTCTTTTCATTTGTACGCATATTTTTCCCGAAAATACGTACTTCGCCAGATGTAGGACTTGTCAGCCCCAGCAGCATTTTCATAGTAGTCGTTTTTCCCGCGCCGTTGCGTCCTAACAGACCGTAAATTCTGCCTTTCTTCACATGGATACTTAAATTGGCAACACTCTTTTGTTCACCGTATTGCTTTGTCAAATTATTGGTCTCAATTACAAGATCACTCAAGATATAAAGTCCTCCTTATTTTTATAGATCACATAAATCTAATTTTATCCCCTCAACCTTGCATAAACCTTGCACGAACCTTGAATTAACCTTGAATCTTTTGAGAGAAGTAAAACCTGCCTTTCAGCAGGTTTTTTCATCAGTCAGTGGAAATCGCACGATAAATTCTGTTTGTTGACACGTTTCACTTTGGACTGAAATCGAACCACCCATCTTTTCTGCAAGCTGCTGTACAATGGACAATCCTAAGCCGCTTCCTTTTTCAGAACGTGCCGTATCGCATTTATAAAGCCGTTCAAAAACATGCGGCAAATCCTGCTTGGAAATTTCTTTACCATCGTCCGCAACAGAAATCATTACATCAGCAGTAAGGAGAGACACCTTGATTTTAACGTGGGTTGCCCGACTATGAGATACTACATTTTGAATTAGATTGTTCATAATACGGGAATAGGCATCTGTATCTAAATTGACCTTTATGCGTTTTTCTGGGACGTCTATGTCGAAATCAAGTCGATTGTCCTCAAAGATCGGAATCCAGTCTTTAAGCAGGTTTCTGGTGAACTCCGCAAGCTCAACTTCCCGAATAGTAAAGGTTTCTTCATTGGAGTTCAGTTTAAACCATTCAAACAGCACATCTACATAGTCTTTCATATCATGTGCCCTCAACCGGGCGGTTTCTATATATTCTTCCCTCTCCGCACCAACTACAATACCTTTCTGCGCCGCATCTAAATATCCAATCAGAGTTGTCAGCGGAGTACGCACATCATGGGAAAGACTTGTCATCAATTGACTGTTGGTTTTCTCTGCTTTTTTTAAGTCAATGACCTGTTTCCGAAAATCAAGAACAATATCATTTATTTTATAACAGATCATAGAAGTCATATCACTGGGCTTTGCCAATATTTTCCGATTGCTGTTGCCTTGTGTAATATCGTCCAGTGTTTCTAAAATATCATTCAATTTCAACTTGACATTGTGCATTTTTCTAGATATCAGCAGGGCGGAAATAACAGCGATAAAGGCAATTACAACCACAGCAACAAGTACCGGAAGCTTCATATAGACTCCATCCATTTTACACCTCCCGGCTAAAGCGGTAGCCTACGCCTTTCACTGTTTGAATATAGGTTGGATTATTCGGGTCAGGCTCTATCTGTTTTCGCAGTTTGCTGATATATCCCATGATATTATTGTCATCATAAGCATATGGCTCCTGCCATATTTCTTCATATATTTGCTGCTTGGTTAAAATTCTGCCTTGGTTTTTGGCAAGGTAATGGAGAATGTCAAATTCCTTTGCGTGAAGCTCAACTTGCTTATCTCCAATGTGAACAATCCGCGTGTCCAAGTCGATGGTAAGCTTTTGAAAGGAGAGCCGATGAGGTTCTTCACTTACGCTGATATTGTTGTTTAAGGTTGTATATCTGCGAATTAAGGATAAAATGCGGGCGATAAATTCTTCCACATCGAAAGGCTTTGTCAAATAGTCATCGGCGCCGGAACGAAGGCCATTTACTTTATCGGTGCTTGCTGTTTTTGCCGTAAGCATTAACACTGGGACGGCGCTAAAGCTTCTAATTCTTTCAAGAACTTGAAATCCATCCATTTCAGGGAGCATAACGTCCAAGACAATCAATTGATAATTGCCTTGCAATGCTAACTTTAAGCCATCTGTTCCTGTATACGCAAATTCAGCAGAGATGTTCTCTTTCTCTACACATTTTTTTAGTAATTGACATAGCCCCATGTCATCGTCGATAATCAGAATATTGTTTTGCATTCCACGAGTCTCCCTTACTTTTTACTTTGAGATTTTTTCTCGCATCAGCAGGCTTTTCCGCATCTTTCGGTATCGCCCAGGCATAACCGAAGCGGACAGCGCCCATAACGCGGTTCTCTTCGCAGAGTTTCTGTATCCTGCGTTCTGAAATTTTCCATTTGTCAACGGCTTGCTAGACGGATATATAACCAAGGATGTTTGTCCTCCAAATGTTATTATCAGCTTTACAGTATATATGGAGAAGCGAACAAAGGCAAACTTGTCGTTCAACTCAAGAGTATCGTCGATTCTCGACCCTCCAAGAAAATTTAAACTAAATAATTCTAAATATCATGATTCTGCATATCGTTTCACCTATCGAGCAGGAACTGAAAACTGTTATTGGTAAACTAATTAACAAGTAACAATCAAAAAACGCATAGCCGAGTTGCATGGCAATATGTAGAAAGCCTTAACGAGTATCTTACATATACGGAAGCATCTTATGCATTGTGAACAGTAGTCTCAATGAACTACCAAACGAAATAAAAGTATTACCATTAATTATTACGCCTAATGATGAAATATATAGTTTTGACTTCAAGTTTGACACCATTTTCATTAAGTTATCGGGCAGCGATGAATCAAACATTATTGGCTGTACAAAAAGAAAAAATCCGACAGATAGCAATGAATTCTATAAGACATTTATAATTACACCTTGTGGATAAGAAGAATATTTTAGATATTTAGCATTTTCAAAAGCCATTACACGGGAAAAATGACGATAACCCTTTGGCAATGGGTCTTCGTCAGAAAGTGCGGCGTCAGCTGGCTTACGCGTCGTGACGGTGATGTCGCCGGTCGTGTCTTTGTTGATCTCCGCCAATTCCACCAAGGAACGTAAAACTCCGCTGTGTAGTGTACATCAGTAGTGTACAAAAAATCTCGGAGGAGCATTT
>NZ_DAMBZJ010000065.1:0-6739 GCF_032060045.1 Oscillibacter sp. | reverse complement strand
TTTGGAAACCTGCCGTGGTGACACGGCAAGGCGCTGAGTGCTTAGCCTACCTGGATGTCACCGGAAGCACCGCTCTTTTTGGCAGCGCGGTCAAAATTGCGGAGCAGATCAGCCGCCGCATTAAGTTTGAGCTGGGCATTACCGCCAGCATTGGAGTGGCTGACAACAAGATCACTGCCAAGTTGGGAAGCGACTACAAAAAGCCGGACGCCGTCACTCGAATTGAGCAAGACAACTATCGCGATATTGTCTATCCACTTCCGGTGGAAGACCTGCTGTATGTGGGGCCTGCCACGCGGGAAAAGCTCAACCGCGTCGGTATTCGTACCATTGGTGCGCTGGCGACCGCGCCGGTGGAGTTTCTCCACCGCAGGCTGGGAAAGATGGGCGTCATCCTGCACACCTTTGCCAATGGCCGGGATATTACTCCGGTGCAGACCACGGAGCATATCCCCGCCGTGAAGTCCGTGGGAAACAGTGCCACCACGCCAAAAGATCTTATCTGCAATGAAGATGTTCGCTTGATGCTGATTCTACTGGGGGAGAGCGTATGTTGCCGAATGCGTGAGCTGGCCTCCCGCTGTACAGTGGTAGAAGTGTACGTCCGCGATACGACACTGCAATCTTTTACTCGCCAGCGGAAGCTACCGTCGCCCAGCTGTTCCAGCGCAGAACTGGCAGACGTGGCCTACGCTTTGTTCCGTGCCAACTACCAATGGAATAAACCGATTCGCAGCATCGGCATTCGTGGGAGCGGTCTGGTGGAGGCGTACGAGTACGCACAGATGTCACTGTATCAAGACGATCAGCGCCGGGACAAGTGGGAGCGCATTGACCGATCAGTCGATGCACTCCGGCAGCGATATGGTTATCTCAGTATCCAGCGAGCTATTTTGAAAACAGATCCGATTCTTGGCAGCATTAATCCAAAGGATGACCATACGGTACATCCAGTGGGCTATTTTAGGAGATAATGTGGGATGGAACGAAAGAAAAAGTATGTACCGGTGATTGTCCGGTTTGAGGCGGAAGGGAAGCTGCGTCCCCTGATGATCGAGTTTGATGGAAATCACAAGTACCCCGTGGATCGTGTTCTGGATGTTCGACGGGCAGCCTGTGAGAGCGTTGGCGGTGTTGGAGATCGCTATACCTGCCGGATTCAGGGACAGGAGTCGTATCTCTGGTTTGAGAAGGGACGATGGTTTGTGGAAGAAAAGGCTTAAAGTGAATACTGTACAAGTGACCGCATTTCTAGTGATCTACTAGAAAACCCTTCGTGCATAAACTTTTAACATTTACCTTTATTCATTCTGCGTAGGTTTTTATAACGGAAAACGTGTGGGAAAAACAACTAAATTGTCTAGCTGCCCTCGTGTTGTTACATAACTCCAAGGCAGAAATAAAGTCCAGCTATCCGCCCACCGTGACATATTGGCCACCTAGGCCGGTAGGGTCAAACTGTCCAAGCTTGCAAACCTCCTCTTGAATAATCTCCATAAAGCTACGGATGAACAGTGGTTGAACTGCATCTTTGTGACTGACCAGATCAACCCGCAGTTGCCGCCCTAGATTCTTTACCGGAAACATATGCAAGAAGCTGCCCTTGCCGCAGGAGAGATTGTGGCGGTATGCCGTAGCTAGTAGCATTTTGGGACAGAGTGAGGCGCAGATTCCAGAGGTGCAAAGCATAATCTGCGTTTCGCTGTCGCTGATATTGTACGTGACGTTCAGCTGCACATTGTGATAGTCTAAATATTCCTGAATGGCATGATTCACCTTCCCTGTCTTAAAGCTCAGGGTAAAAGGAACATGAGAGAACTGATTCAGGTCGATTCCGCCACGCATGCACTCAATCTCTCTGGGGCTGAAGTTCCGGTGTAGCAAGTCCGAGGCGATAACCAGCATCAGCTCGTCCGTGCTGAGTGTAGAAATTTGGAACTCTGGAAAAGGCGTTGTGTTGACCCCGATGAACAGGTCAATTTGGCCGGAGAGAAGCCGTTCCTCCAGTACCTGAGTATCCTCTTCACTGAAAGAGATATTCACGTTGGGAAAGTCGTGATAATAGTGTGGCAGAACCCGTGGGAGGATAATGGGTGCGCGGGAAGTGCTTATTCCTAGGGAGAACATGCCCTTGGTTCCCTGTGCGATGCTGCCCAAATTCTTCTCCATACTGCACTCCACAATTTGAATGTTTTGCAGGCTGTGCAGCATAATTTCTCCCGCCTGCGTCAGCCGGAAGCGGGGCTTGCGCTCGAACAGCAAAACCTGATACTCTTTTTCCAGCCGCCGGATGTGGTCGCTGGCGCACTGCTGGGTGATGTGGAGCTGAGCTGCCGCCTTGGAAACGCTCAGTTCTTTCGCCACGGTCAAAAAGACCTCAAATCCGATTCTCATAGCACGCTCCTTCCTGCCGCTTTCGGAATGTGGAAACAAGGGAAACGGCGATTCATTCCGGATAGAATGGATCGCCGTTCTCCGTATTAGTAGTATACCTCAAAAAGTATATCCCATCAAGCTGGGGAGCCATGTGATGATACCAGGGACAAAAGCAAACACAAACAGCAGCAGGATTTCTGCCAGCAGGAAGGGTAGCGTACCCTTAACGATCTGCTTGAAATTCAACCCGGAAATAGATACCGCCGTGAACAGGTTATACCCGAAGGGCGGTGTGACGAAGCCAACCACAAGGCAGATGCAAAACAGCATACCGATGTGAAGCTGGTTGCAGCCCAGAGAGATTCCAACAGGAATCAGGATGGGGGCTAAAATCAGCGTTGCCGCTACGTTGTCCATCAGACAGCCTACCACCAGCAGAATGACCACCAGAACCGCCAGATACATGGCCTGACTGCCGCCCACCAAATTGACAAAGGCATCTGAAATGACGGTTCCAATCTGAGATTTCGACACGACCCAAGAGAACAGAGAGGCTGCCGCGATGATAAAGTTCACCATGGTGGAGGTTTTCAAAGATGAGATGAGGATTCTGGGCAAGTCTTTGAGCTTCAGTTCTTTTAATGCAAAGCCCACCACCAGCGCGTATACAATGCCAACCGCCGCAGATTCCGTGGGAGTGAAAATACCGCCATAAATGCCTCCCAAAATTAGTACAGGCAGGCCCAGTGCACCCAGCGCTTTCCAGAACAGCTTCAAAGAGAGCTTGAAATCAAACTTCATGGTTTTAGCATATTGAATGACCTGCGGATTTTTATAAGCGAAGAAGATGTTGACAATGGACAGCACCAGGGCTATGACCAGTCCGGGAACTACACCGGCTACAAACATGGCGGGAATGGACAGGTTCATTGTCACGCCGTAAATAATCATGGGAATGCTGGGCGGAATGATGGGTCCCAGCGCTCCGGCAGCGGCTACCAGACCTGCGCTGGTTTCCTTGGAATAGCCCGCCTTCATCATAGAAGGCAGCATGATCGAACCGATGGCCGCTACGGTGGCGGGGCCAGAGCCAGTCAACGCTGCGAAGATGGCACAGGAGAATACAGTGACGATGCCCAGTCCGCCGGGAAGCCAGCCCAGAAGGCTTTTGGCCCAGTCTGTCAGCCGCTTGGAGATGCCGCCAAAATCCATCAGATTGCCCACCAGAATGAATAGCGGCACAGCCAGCAACGTGAAGGAGTTCAACCCGTAGATCAGCCGCTGAGCCACCACCAAAATACTGGTTCCAGTGGTAGCCAGATAGGCCATACCAGAGGAGAGAATGGCAAATGCCACTGGAACGCCTAGCAGCATTAGCCCAAATAAAATCACAAAAACCAGCGTCATACGACTTCTTCCTCCCCGGACTTTCTTTCTAGCAAAATAACGGCAATCTGAACAAATGCCTGAAACATTAGCAGCAGGCCACCCACCGCCACAGATGAATTGATGCACCACATGGGCAGGGACATGGCAGTGCTAAGGTTCGCACGAGAGCTATATGCCAGCTGCGCGCCTGCGTAGAGCATAACGGTTCCGTTGAAAAAGATAATCAGCTCAACTACAACGTCTACAAGCTTGCGCACTGCACCGTGAAGCAGATCCAGTACCGCCGTTACGGTGGCATGGGAGCTAGACTCAATCAGCAAAGACGCGCCCAGCATATGCATCCAAATGAAGCAGTACCGTGCCAGCTCCTCCGTCCAAGAGAGGGAATTGTTCAGAACGAACCGGCAGAACACCTGCGTGACACAGGCAAGGATCAGCACGACGAAGATGGTAATTCCGAGATAGCTAACAATTTGATTCGTGATATCCGATACACGATGTAGTTTTTTCATGTACGTACCTTTCTTTCCCTTAAAAAGGCGCCGCCTTGCGGGGAAACACTTTGGCGTTTCCCCGTGGCGGCGCTGGCTTTTACTGCTTAGTTGTTCATACCGACCAACTCTTTGACCTGCTGAATCCAATCGCTGCCGATATAGGACTCCATTTCCTCATAGCAGGGCTGAACTGCCGCGCGGAACGCCTCTGCGTCCACCTCCTCTGCGGGAATGATGGTCATGCCCTGCGCCGCCAGATCGTTCTCCATGGAATCCGCCTTTGCGTCGTTATTGTCCCGGACGGCAGTCACGGCCTCTGCCGCAGCATCGCGCAGAATCTGCTGATCGTCTGCGGACAGAGAGGAAAACACATTGGATGAGATGCAGATGGGCAGCGGGGAATAGAATAGATTCACATTGTCGATATATTTGCAGATGTCAGGGAAGCCGTTAGTGTAGAGCACACTCAAAGGTGCGTCGCAGCCGTCCACTGTTCCCTGCTGCAACGCCGTCAACAACTCACCCCATGCCATAGGTGTGGCGTTGACGCCCAACGCACCGTATGCGGAAAGGTAGGTTTTTGTCTCCATGCAGCGAATCTTCAAACCAGCCAAATCGTTGGGGGTCTTAATCGCCGCGTTGCGGGTGCACAGCTGGCGGAAGCCGCCCTCAGAGAAAGCGAGGCAAGTTACGCCTGTGCCTTCCAGATTATCAATCAGAGCCTGACCGAATTCGCCGTCCACAACGGAACGAGCCTGTTCCAGATCGGAGAAGATAAATGGCAAATCCAGTGCGCCGTTGGCGGGGACATAAGAGGACACATACGCATTGGTCATCACGGCCATGTCGCAGGTACCTGTCTGCATCCCTTCCCACATCTCAGGCTCGGAGCCGAGCTGGCTGCTGGGATATTCGTTGACGGTGATACGTCCGCCAGTCTTTTCTTCGACCACCTCTTTGAACCGTAGGGCAGACAGGTGATACGGATCGTCTTCGTTAGCTGCAGTGGTATAGCCGATACTCAGCGTGAGGGACTTCCCCTCTGCGCTGCTGGAACCGGAGGCTACGCCTCCGTTGCTGCCGCAGGCAGCCAGACTGAAAACCATACCTCCGGCGAGAACCCCTGCAAATATCTTCTTAAATTCCATCCCAAATTTCCTCCTTCAATTTTCAACACACTTTTTTTCTATTTCTCTCGTTGACTGTTATCCTCCGTCCACAATGGCTCGCGGCACATCGTGGGTGGCATTCATCAATTCGTCTTTTGTCAGTCCCTCCTGCAAAAGTGCACAGACAAACCGGCGGTACTCTGAAACCGGAGTGGGGTGGCCCTTTTGCCCGCGATCCGTAGCTATATATACCTGACCAGGACCCAGCAGACGTATGGTTGCGGCCATCTGAGCCGCTGTAACGCGGCCTTGCATAATATTCAACCAGTTTTTCTCTACGAGGACGCCAAGCTTGGCCAACTCCAACTGGACTGCGGGCTCCAGATATGTCCGCGGAAATTCCGGGTGCGTCAGGATCATCCGGGTCCCCCGACTCCGCCCCACTCGACATAACAGAACAGATTCCTTCGGGCTTAGATGCCCAGTAGCGAGTGCCGCCCCAGAGTGTTTCACGGCATCCATGATCTCATATACCTCATCCTTCAGGCTGCCGTCCTCTTTTTGAAGCGTAATGCCCTTACGAGAAAAAAAATCGCCCTCCATGTCTCCGTAGCACAAACTGTTGGCTGAGTCTCGCGTTGGCATCCAAATGATTTTGGCGCCTGCCCGCAATGCATTGCTGACTGCATAAATATTTAGCCCGCCTACGGGCCAGTTTAGGGCTAGTCCACCGTAGGCTTTGGCCTTGCATCCGCTGTACTGATTGATAAGGCTGGCTCGAAGCGCAGTAGATTCGTAGTGGCTCTTCAGCATCACACCCGCCATACCAGCGGCATCTGCCTCGCGAATCAACTGGAAGCCATCCTGCTCCCGTGGAAAGACTGAGGGAGACGTGTGGACATGCAGATCATAGGCTCCGATTAGCAGCTCATCTGTCAGTTCTTTGATTCTGTCTTCCATATTAAATTGACATTTCCCCCATCACAAACTCAAATTTACCATTATGCGTAGAGTGTAAGAGCAACAGGGGATCGATCCTTGTGCTTCTCTATGCATCCAATATAGCATCGCAAGAAAACAAGGTAAAACAAGAAAATACAGAAGATACACAAGTTTTGACTTTTAATATTGAGTTCTGAAAAGGTGCCAAACCATATGGTACGCTAAGAAAAACGGAAAAAAATAGCGTCTTTCCGCCTTTTGCTTTATGTAAATTTCATTGGCATAATTCATAAAATTACGATGTTTTTTTCGTCACCATCTGCATAATTTTTACACGTTTTGAATGGGATTTTGTCATTTCTTGCATTTTCTTATGTTTTCGGTAAAATGAAAGTATCGCAAAAGGTCTCGAAAAAGTTAGCACCCCAA
>NZ_DAMBZJ010000064.1:0-6872 GCF_032060045.1 Oscillibacter sp. | reverse complement strand
GGCTTTGCTGGAATGCGCCAATGTGATTGAGGACTGCGCGGTCACCTATTACACCTCGGACACCTGCGGTAAACAGCCGGGAGACCCATCCTATGGCATTACATATTCCGGACTGCAGGTGGTGGAGCATCTTACTTGTGCCGTTGACCCGGATGTAATCCCCTTATACTCAGATGTTTTTGTGGAGTACGCGGACGGTACAGTGGAGCAGCTTTGGGCGACGGATACCGGCGTGAAGGGGAATGCAATTGATATTTACACGCCGGACTACGATTACGCCATTCAGTGCGGGCGGCAGAGCCTGACCGTATGGTGGGTGGAGCCGCCGGAGGACACGCGATGAAGGGGCAACTGCCGGACAAGCCCTGTTATGGCTGCACGGAGCGGGCGGTGGGTTGCCACGGAAGCTGTGCGGAATATCAGGAGGCGGACCGAAAGCGGATTGAAGCGCGAAAGGCCGCGCACCGGGAGAACCGGGCGCTGGAGGACTATACGGAAGTCAAGAAAACCGCCATCTGGCGGACGATTCGGAAGGTGCGGCACAGGAGGTGGTAAGCACATGGCACGGAAAGCGGAAAGGCTGTTCTTTTGGATTGTGGCCTGTGAGGGCCACACGAACGCATGGGTAAACGCGGAAGATTGGGAACTGGCCACGGCCGCATTCTGGGGCGTGCCGTGGCGGGAGGTTGCCGCGAAATGCGAGTGCCGCCAGAAGCGCCCGGTTATAAAAGGCGTTTGCCCGCAGTGCGGAAGCTTTTTCTTCGGCGGGGCAAAGCGGTGTGACCTGTGCGAAAAGAAAGCCCGGGACGACGAGTGGAATTTGCAGCAGTATCTGAAAAACAGGTACAAGCACAGGAGACAGGAAGGGGGCGGCAAAAATGCCGATCAGTGAAAGGGCCCTGCTGCGGCAGATGCGGGAAAATTTCAAGGGTGCGGGGTATCGCGTGGGGCTGGTGATGCGCGGCGGCGTCCAGTGGCTGATGCTGAACGGGATGCAGTGGGCGGTGGCTTTGCCGTACAGCGACGCGGGAAAAGAGCTGAAGGCCCAGATTGTGAGCCATACCGGAGAAATGCCCGGAAAGCCGGTGAAGGCCCAGAAGGAAACCGTGCAGATGGAGATGGACGGAGAGCTGGAAAAGACCTTTGCCAATGTATTCACCGAAACCTCCGGCATGGTTCCGTGCCGGCAGACATGCCTGTATCTGGGAGAGCGGCAGATCTGGCAGGACAGCTCCGGACGGTGCAGCCTGTTTGAGCCGGGGTTTACCGGGCTGATCGTCCCCATGGAGGAGGAACTGCTGGAACGGGTCACAGACGGGCGGAGAATGCTTTTGACCGACGGGGAAGTGAAGGTTTTTGTGCTTTCTCCCGGCGCGAAGGACAGCCAGCAGGAGATGCTGGACTATCTGGGCCGCCACGACTGGGCGAGCGTGGTTGAGGAGGAAGCGGACGACGAGGATCAGGAAGAAATTTGAGGAGGTAGGCATGACGGATTTGGCGGTCAAAAAACTGGAAGCGGAGTTTCCCGAGGGGACGTATGACAAATACGCCGCCATCATGAAGCGGGGCGTTTTAGAGGCACTGACCGGATTTTGTGAACAGGACGCAGAGTTTGCACAGGCAGTCTTTCAGGGCGGCAGCTTTGAGGACTGCATGAAAGCCGTGGCAAAAAGCTGCGGGACCGGAATCTCCGATATGGAGGCATACCGGAGGGCGGTGCAGTTCTATTTTCCGGGCGCGGATATCAAGTTTCACATGACGGTGAACCTGTGCGCCAGCGTGGAGGCGCCGGAGGAACCGGCGGAGAAGTCCAATCCCATGCTGCTGGACCTGACGGAATTTTTGTGAGGCGCGGTGATGGGATATGTGCACAAAGGAACGGAGCCTATGAAAATCACAGTGCAGGAGGGCAAAGAAAAGGCCTTTGACGAATTCCCGGGGCTGAAGCAGGAAGAGCTGGACACCGTGAATGACTACTACAAGCACTACCTCTTCTATGAGAAATCCGGGAGCGGGCGGAAGCTGTGGAGCAGTTGCTGCCACCAGCAGGGGCGGCTTTTAAGCATGGACAATCTGCGGGAAATCACATCCGCGGATTGGTATGCGCTTCAATCCCGTCATGGAGACGAGATTTCCTGCCCGTTTTGCGGGAAGACGGTGGAGCTGAAAGCAAAGGGTACGGCAAAAAACTGCAAGAAGCTGGAGACATATATTCCCGTGATCTTTCTCAGCACGGCGGACAACGGGGAGACGATTTACGCTCAGGCGTACTGGACCAATAAGGACTATGCCTGCAACTGGGCGGCGGAGCCGCTGTACATGGCGACCTACGTTTACCGCTTCCGGAGGAACGAGGCGGTGCAGTGGGAGCACACCTATTACGGCGATGTCTGGCACAAGCAGGTGAACGGATTTTTCACAGAACCCTTCCGAAGCGGCGGGGGCCTGTTTTTCCGATATGACGACTATCGGGTGATTGGTCTGGAGTGCCTGAAACAAAGCTTCTTAAAGTACATTGACTTTACAGTGTGCAAAAGTGAATATAGGGCAGGCTGGAATAACCTGATGCGCTTTTTAGCCATGGCGGCGCAGTATCCGGAAAACGTGGAGATGCTGCAAAAGGCGGGCATGAAGAACGTGCTGGCCGACTGGACACAGAGAAAAAAGAAAAACGCCGCCAACATTGTGTGGGGCGAAAAGGACCCGCGCAAGGCGTTTCGGTTGGACGGCGGGGAACTGAAAGCATTTATGTCCACACGGAAAAGCATGTCTGTCATGACACTGTATAAACGGGCAAAGAAGCAGGGAACCGGGCTGAGCATGTCAGACTGTCAGGGGATTGAGGACGCTTTGGGCTGGGCGGCCGAAAAGGAGCTGCCCAAGCTGACGAAGGAGTACGGAACCACCATTAAGGCACTGACCCACTATTTGAAGCGCCAGGCGGACGGAGAGCGCACCTTTGGCATGGCCTTTCGGACATGGAAGGACTATATGACCGCAGCGGAAGGGATGGAGCTGCGGGTTTACCGGGACGACGTGAAATATCCCAAGGACCTGTGGACCGCCCATGAGGAAACCACGGAGAAAAACCGGAAGCGGCTGGAAGCGCAGCGCCGAAAGCAGATGCGGCGACAGCAGAAGGAGCAGGCGGAAAAAGAGTACCTTGCCCTGCTGGCCTATGCCAAGCGAAAAAAGGACTTGGAGAAACGCTATGTCTACGCGGCGGAAGGCCTGATGATCAGGGTACCCGAGAACCGGGAGGAAGTTGTTGCGGAAGGAAAATTGTTGCAGCACTGCGTGGGCGGGTATGCAGACCGGCACATTGGGGGGACCGTGACCATCCTGTTTCTTCGCAAAGAGTCCGCGCCGGAGGTCCCGTTTTTGACCGTTGAAATGAACGGGAACAAGCTGGTGCAGATTCATGGTTTTAAAAACGAGGGCATCCACACAACAAAGGGGCGCTTTGCGCCGGACCCGCGGGAGGTTTACAAGGAATTTCTGGACCCGTGGCTGGCTTGGATTGCCAAGGGCAGCAGACGAAATAAAAAGGGAGAGCCGGTTTTGCCGCGCTCTTATAAGGAAAAAGTGGAGGTGCAAATTGCATGAATGACTTGGCGCAGGCAAGGAAACTCGCGGCGGAGCTGGGACTGGACGAGGCGCCCAAACAGCCCGAGACGCTTAGCCCTATGGAGTCGGCACGCCGCATGACGCCGAACTACTACGTGGAGCAGATGGACAAGCGCAGACGCGAGGAGCCGGACAATGGAGCGCTGCTGACCGAGGATTGCGGCATGAACGGCCAGCCGGCCCGGGAGGAGCCGCGCGATCTGGATGTGATTACGCAGGAAATTGTTTTTTACAAACGGCAGGCGGGCAGTGCCCTTCTGGAAATCGGAAACCGGCTGAATGAAGCAAAAGACCAGTTGGAGCACGGAAAATGGCTGGACTGGCTGCGTGAAAAGGTGGACATTTCCGAGCGGTCGGCGCAGAACTTTATGCGCCTTGCGAGGGAGTATTCCAAATCCGCAGAAATTGCGGATTTGGGAGCCTCCAAAGCCTTGGCACTGCTGGCTTTGCCTGATTCTGAACGCGAGGGGTTTTTAGCTGAAAAGCACGATGTAAACGGCACTCAGAAGTCCGTGGAGGACATGACGGGCGAGGAACTGAAAAAAGCCATCCGGGAGCGGGACGAGGCGCTGAAGCGGGCGCAGGAGGCTCAGGAGGGCATGGACAACATGGTGGACGAGCTTTCCGACGCCAAGCGGGCACGGGATGAGGCCCTGGGCCAACTGGAGGGGGCGAAAAAGGCCGGAGAACAGGCCGCCTCCGCAAAACTGGACGCTTTGAAAGTGAAATCGGACGGTTTGGAGGAAAAGCTGAAGGCCGCGCGGGAGAAGGAAAAAGAGGCAAAAGCCGAGCTAAAAAACGCCGAGGCCGGAAAGGCGGAGCTGGAGAAAAAGCTGGAGGAGCTGAAAAACAGGCCTGTGGACGTGGCCGTGCGGGAACCCGGCGAGGAAGAGATTCAAAAGCTTCGGGAGGCGGCGGAAGCGGAGGCGGCCAAGCAGGTGGAGGAGGCCAACGCCAAACTGAAGGATGCGCAGGCGCGGGCGGAGGCGGCGGACCGGGCCGCGGAGGAGCTGCGCCGGCAACTGGCGGCGGCGGACAAGGACACCCAGACGTTCAAATTTTATTTCGATGAATGGCAGATGAAATACAGCGCCATGATGGAGGCGTTGGGCGCTGTGGCCGCAGCGGACCCGGAAAAGGCAGAAAAGCTGAAAAAGGCGATCCACGCCGCGGCGGAGCGAATGGGGGCGGGGGAATGAGCTTTTCGCTTGAAAAGAAAGAGCCCTGCGGACGGCTGCTGCACAGGCTGAAAACGGAACCAAAGTATTTTCAGGACACGCAAAACGGCCTGAAGGATTTTGAGGTCCGGCGGAATGACCGGGACTATCAGGCAGGGGACCTGCTGGAGCTGGCGGAGTGGACGCCGAAGGGATTCACCGGGCGGACGCTGACCCTGAGAATCAAGTACCTATTGGACGACGCAAGATTTTGTAAAGAGGGCTATGTGGTCCTTGGAACGGAAGAATGCTGAAATGAAAAGTGAGGGCGGCGCAGGGCGCTGCCCTCCCGGGCTATCGGGAGGCGGCACATGAATTTGAGAATTCCTAAAGACTATATAGAGCACTGCCTGATGATCCGGGACAAGAAAAACCAGTTGGTACCCCTGATTTTAAAGCCCGCGCAAAGGCGCTTGTACGAAGCAATTAAGCGGGAGCACGAAGCCGGGAGGCCTGTGCGCCTGCTGATTCTGAAAGCGCGGCAATTGGGCTTTTCCACACTGGTGGAAGCCATGATGTATCAGGACTCCGCCACGCGAAAGCTGGTGCGCACAATGATTGTGGCCCACCGGGACGACTCCACGGCGGGCCTCTTCAGAATGAACAAGCTGTTTTTTGATTCCTCGCCGCCAGCGGTGAAGCCCATGCGCAAAGCCAACAACGCGCAGGAGCTGGTATTTGAGAATCCCACCAAGAACGCGGCGGAGAAGGAGGCCAACCCGGGGCTGATGAGCTCCATTCGCTGCGTGACGGCGGGGGCCGGGGGCATCGGACGAAGCGAAACGCTGACCAACCTGCACGCGTCTGAGTTCGCATTCTGGCCGGGGGACCCGGAGGCAACACTGCTGGGCTTGATGCAGGCCATCCCGGACGACCCCAATACCATGGCGGTGATTGAGTCCACGCCAAACGGCTACAATTATTTCAAGACCCTGTGGGACGGCGCGGAAAAAGGGGAGAACGGCTGGGTTCCGTTTTTCTCCCCGTGGTTCGAGGAGCCGGAGTACCGAAAGCCGGTGCCGCCGGAAACCGTGTGGATCGGCGAAGAAACCGAATTGGCGGCGGCCTATCACTTGGATGAAGAACAACTGATGTGGCGGCGGTGGTGCATCAAAACCAACTGCGGCGGAAATGTGGAGCTGTTTCGGCAGGAGTATCCAAGCTGCGCGGAGGAAGCGTTCCTGTTCTCCGGAACGCCGTTCTTTGACAATCAGAAGCTGATTCTGCGGCTGGAAAGCGCGCAAAGTCCTATCAAGGTTGGACGCTTTACATATGCTGAACCAAAAGAAGAAAACGGAAAGCCGGAGAATGGGAAATGGCACACCGACAAGCGTGGCGGCTACATCCGCCTTTGGGAGCTGCCGAAAGAAGGCGTTCCCTATGTGATGGGCTGCGACACCGCCGGAGACGGCAGTGACCGCTTTATTGCATGGGTGATCGACAACACCACCGGGGAGCAGGTGGCGGAGCTGCGGTTCACTCACAACGCGATTTTGTTTACCCGGCAGATTTGGTGCTTGGGCCACTACTATAACGCGGCGCTGATTGCGGTGGAAACCAACTATAACAGCTATGTGTCCATGACGCTGGAGCTTTGGAATTACCCGAAGCTTTATATCCGGGAGCGGAGCATGGACAGCTATACCCACAAGCTGGCAAAGAAATACGGCTTTGCCACCACGTCACAGACAAGGCCGGTGATTCTCGACAATTTACAGACCATTATAGACGAGCACCCGGAATGGGTGAAAAGCGAAGACGCTTTACGGGAAATGACGCATTTTGTCTACAACGAGAAGCGCCGCCCGGAGGCGGAGAGCGGGGAACACGATGATTATGTGATGGCGATGGCAATTACCTATTTCTGCCGGGAACAGCAAAGCCGGGTGGTAAAGCTGACGCCGGCGGAGAAAGCCCAGTGGACGGAAGATATGTACGAGGACTACCAAAACGCAGATGCGGCGGGAAAGCGGGATCTGCTGGAGAAATGGGGAAACCCGTTCTGACCCGCCGGGGGCGGATTTGTCA
>NZ_DAMBZJ010000063.1:0-7868 GCF_032060045.1 Oscillibacter sp. | reverse complement strand
ATTTCAGAGTAGGTGATTTTTCCGGTAAATAAATATTTTTCCTGAATTAAGGAACTTTTAATAAGAAAAAAGCGACAATTTTGGTGTTGACAGGAATGGTAAAATGAAAGATACTATGGCGTATTATGTGCAGCCATTTTGCTATGAGAGAGTAGACTGGCTGTCCCCCTGAACTAAGGAAAAGGAGGTGTTCTGCAATGGAAGAGCACGGCAGACACCGGGAATCGTCCCAGCCCCAAGAGCACCGTCGCCGCCGCAGGCCCGGAAGAAATTCAATGGATACAATTTGGTTTGTAGTCCGGACCCTGCTGTTGGTTGGCATTCTCTCCGGCGCGATGATTGCCGGCATTTTCATGTACTATGTGAAAACGACGCTGACGCCCGCTTTGGACATCAATGCCGACGACTATACCATGAATCTCAGCTCTGTCATTATGTACGAGAACAGCCAGACGGGGAATTGGGAAGAGCTCCAGATGATTTACGGTGACGAAAACCGTATTTGGGTAGACTACGACCAGATTCCCAAAACCATGTGGGAGGCTGCGGTATCCATCGAGGACGAGCGCTTCTTCAGCCACCACGGCGTGGACTGGCTGCGGACCGCCAGGGCCACGACAAATCTGTTTTTACGCACCAGCAGTACATTTGGCGGTTCTACGATTACGCAGCAGTTACTCAAGAACATGACTCATGACAACGACAACACGGTTAACCGCAAGGTCCGGGAAATTTTCCGGGCGCTGGAGTTTGAGAAAAAGTACTCCAAAGAAGAAATTTTGGAGTTGTATCTCAATCATATCTATCTGGGCCAGAAGTGCTACGGCGTGCAAACTGCCGCGCAGTTTTACTTCGGCAAGGACGTGTCGGAGTTGTCCACGGCGGAGTGTGCCAGCATTATTGCCATCACCAATAATCCCTCGTTGTACGGGCCCATGTCCACCGTGGTCATCACCAACAAGGAAACCGGTGTGAAGAAAACGGCCCGCGAGATGAACAGGGATCGCCAGCAGAATATTCTGAAAAAGATGCTGGATCTTGGATACCTGAGTCCCGAGGAATACGATCAGGCGGTGAACGAGGAGCTGAAGTTTACCGACGGCTCCGTCTCCGCGCAGGAGCTGGTGGCTGCCGATAACGTTGAAAAAAGCGGCGGAAATACCACCGGTATTAACTCCTACTTTGTGGATAAGGTAATTCTCGACGTCTCCGAGGACTTTGCAAAGCAGCTTGGTATTACCACCGGGGCGGCGCGCAAGCGGCTTTACAACGGCGGCTATACGATTTACTGTACTGTGGACCCACATATTCAGGATATTGCCGAGTCCGTGTATCAGGAGCGCGCCAATCTGGACGTGACCTCCTCCAGCGGACAGGCCCTTCAGTCCGGCATTACGATCGTGGATCCGTCTACCGGCAATGTAAAGGCCATGGTGGGCAAGGTGGGTACTAAACAGGACAATCTGGGATGGAACTATGCCGTGGGAAAGCGGCAGTGTGGCTCCGCCATCAAGCCCGTCACGGTTTACGCTCCGGCGCTGGATGCCGGAGTGGTTACCATGGCATCCACCTTTGATGACTATCCCGTGCGTCTGCTGAACGACAACCCGTGGCCGAAAAACTCCCCGCAGGGCTACAAGGGTTGGACAACCCTTTCAAAAGGCGTTGCAAACTCCGTCAACACCGTGGCGGTGCAGGTAATCGAAAAGTTGGGCGTTAAGAACTCCTTTGACTTTGCTACGGAGAAGGAAAATCTGGATCTGGTGGCGGACGACATCAACACGGCGGCGCTGGGTCTGGGCGGCCTGACCTACGGTGTTTCAACCGAGGAAATGGCCGCGGCCTTTGCGGTGTTTGCAAACGGTGGCGTGTATAACTCTCCCCGTCTTTACACGAAGATGGAGGACAGCAACGGCAATGTGATTCTGGACAACGAGACGGAAACCCACGTGGCTGTGAAAGAAACGACTGCCTATTTCATGAACCAACTGCTTCAGGGCGTGATGAATGGAGGCACCGCCTCCCGGTACAAGCTCTCCGGTATGACCAGCGCCGGTAAGACCGGCACCACCAGTGCCAATAAGGACCGGTATTTTGTGGGCTACACGCCCTATTACGCTGCGGCGGTCTGGTGCGGCTATGACAAGCCTGAACGCATCAGCTATTCCGGAAACCCTGCCGCCTCTATGTGGCAGAAGGTCATGCAGAAAATTGCGGACGAGCAGGAAAACAAGTCCTTTCCAAAACCCACCAGCGGTCTTGTGAAGGTGACTGTGTGCGCCGACAGTGGCCTTCTGGCCACGGACGCCTGCAAGGCGGACCTGCGAGGTAGCCGCGTGCGGGAGGTTGAGGTGGCGGCGGGCACCGCCCCTGTGGAGGAGTGCAATCTCCATAAGTTCTACGACTATTGCACCGAGGGCAAGGTCCTTGCCACACCGCTGTGCCCCGCGGCCAGCGTGAAGCCGGTGGCCCTGCTGGATTATACACGGGTGGACTATGGTCCCAAAATCAAAGCGGACGACAATGCCTATCTGATTGGTTCCTTGCAGACGCGTTTGGAAGATGGAACAGTTGTGCTTCCGCCCTGCCCGGTTCATCAGGACGGCGTCTTGCCCCCTGACCCTGACAACGAAGGAGAGCCGACGAATCCCGACGATGGCGAAGACACGGGGCTTGCCTCGGAGCCACCCAAGACTCCCCCCAGCGGTAACAGCTCCGGCGGCGGGACGACTCCGCCAGCAGAGCCTACGGAACCCTCCGAGCCTTCCACTGGAATAGACGATTGGATTAACAACGTCTGGAACACGGGAAACTGATGCAGCTCAAAAAACCGCCGCACGGTTGTGCGGCGGTTTTCATTTAAACAAAATAGGAGGTGCCGGGCTTCGCGGGCAAAAGCGGGCCTAGATTCCGTGGTATGAGAACGCCCAAGCCCGCCGAACAACGTGAATTCCCCCTGTTTTTCGGAATTAGGCCGCGGGGTATGGACATTTCACCGAAAAATTTTCCCGGAGGGTGGAAAAATTCTTGTGTTTGTGCATTGCAACCTGTCAGCTTCTATGTTAAACTAGTCAAAGTGCAAAGACAAATGACCATGGGAGGCGGACGAAAATGGGCAGAGAGGTCAAGTATTACATTGTAGCGGCGGACGCCCTGCCGGAGATTTTTGTGAAGGTGGCGGAAGCCAAGCGCATGATACAAACCGGCGAGGTAAACACGGTAGGTGCCGCCACCCGAATGGCGGGTATCAGCCGCAGCGCGTTTTATAAGTATAAGGATTCCGTGCAGCCCTTCAACGATTTAAAATCGGAGCACATCATCACGTTTTACGGAATGCTGAAGGATGCGCCGGGCGTATTGAGCCGTGTACTGTCTGGCTTTGCGGGGGCGGACGCCAACATCCTAACCATCAATCAGAGCATTCCCACCAACGGCTGCGCCGCCGTCACCGTGTCTGCGGAAACCTCGGACATGGAGATGACGCTGGAGGCGTTTTTGGAGCAGATTTCCGGTGTGGAAGGTGTGGTCCGGTTTGAGGTGCTGGCCGGATAAAAACAGCGAAAGGATCGATCCATGAGTAAGATTGCAATTTTGGGCCTTGGCACGGTGGGGACCGGCGTAGCCAGGGTGCTGGCGGAAAATGCCCGGCAGATCGAGCGGAAGCTGGGGGAGCCGCTGAGTGTGAAGTCCATTCTGGTCCGGCATTTTAAGGACGGCCCCTATCGCCAATTTATGACCGACGACTTCGCCAACATTGAGCGGGACGATGAAATCCGCGTGGTGGTGGAGACAATTGGAGGGATAGAGACTGCATATGAATATACCAAGCGGGCGCTGGAAGCGGGAAAGCACGTGGTGACCGCCAACAAGCAGTTGGTTGCCGAAAAGGGCTGGGAACTGATGGAGCTGTCCCAGAAGAAGAACGTGAACTACCTTTTTGAAGCCAGCGTGGGCGGCGGTATCCCGGTGCTTCACCCGCTGACAGAGTGCCTGTGTGCCAACCGGGTGGATGAGATTTTCGGAATTCTCAACGGTACCACCAATTACATTCTCACCCGTATGGTCCGCACCGGCGCCTTTTTTTCAGACGCGTTACGGGAAGCGCAGGCCAAGGGCTATGCCGAGGCAGACCCCACAGCCGACGTGCAGGGAATTGACGCGGGGCGAAAAATTTGCATTCTGGCGGATTTGGCCTTCGGCGCGCAGGTGCGGCCAGAGGATGTTCCCATGGAGGGTATCACAAAGCTGTCCCTCCGAGACGTGAAGGTGGCGCAGCGCGCGGGCTACCGCATCAAGCTGCTGGCTCGGTGCCTGCGGATGCCCGGCGGAGGGCGTTCCGCCTATGTCGCGCCTCATCTGGTACCGGAAGAGCATCCCATGGCGAACGTGGAGGACGTCTACAATGCCGTGGCGATTCGGGGAAGCGCCGTGGGTGAGGTGATGTTTTACGGCAGGGGCGCGGGAGAGCTGCCCACGGCTTCGGCCTGCGTGTCCGACGTGATGGAGAGCCTGCGCCGCAGTCCTCGTCAGGAGGGGCTTGGCTGGAGCGGAGACACTGAGGGGTTTGTGGACCCCGCAGAGGTGTCCACCCGCTTCTATTTCCGCATTGAGGGCAGCCTGATGGACGCGGCAATGGCCTTCGGTCAGGTGGAGGTGCTCAGTGAGGATGGAGAGACCGGATTTTTGACGGACTCCATTTCTCTGCGGGAGGCGCTGGAAAAATCTGAACGCTTGAATGTGCTTGCCCGGCTGCGGGTGCTGGGCTGAGCCGGGACTGATTATCAGGTTATCCAGAGGAAAAGGGGTTAACGCAAATGAGTTTAATTGTGCAGAAATTTGGCGGTAGCTCAGTGAGAAATGCTGAGCGCATTCGCCACGTGGCCGAGATTATCGAGCGGACCTATCAGGCTGGGAACGACGTGATCGTGGTGCTGTCCGCGCAGGGCGACACGACGGACGACTTGATTGAGCGGGCGCAGGAGATCAATCCCCGCGCCTCCAACCGGGAGATGGATATGCTGCTGTCCGTCGGAGAGCAGATTTCCATTTCCCTATGCGCCATGGAACTGGAGCGGCGCGGCCTTCGCTGCGTGTCTCTGGCGGGATGGCAGGCGGGGGTGCAGACCTCTGCTGTGTACGGTGAGGCCCGCATCAGGCGGATAGACGCGGAGCGGATTCAATCTGAACTGGACCAGCGCCGCATCGTTCTGGTGGCGGGCTTTCAGGGAATTGACCGCACCGGAAACATAACCACACTGGGCCGGGGCGGGTCGGACACCAGCGCCGTGGCGTTGGCGGCCACCTTCCATGCGTCACTGTGCCAGATTTTCACGGATGTGGACGGCGTTTATACCACCGATCCCCGTGTTGTGCCAAACGCCAGAAAGCTCAGCGAGATTACCTATGACGAAATGCTGGAGCTGGCAAGTCAGGGCGCGCAGGTGCTTCACAACCGCAGCGTGGAGCTGGCAAAGAAATTTCATGTGAATTTGCAGGTCGTTTCCAGCTTGGAGGATAAGCCTGGCACGACCATCAAGGAGGTTACGAAAGTGGAAAAGACGAATATCGCGGGTGTGGTTAAGGATTCCAGCATTGCACGCATTGCCTTGGTTGGCCTGCAAAACAACCCCGGCGTGGCATTTCAGGTCTTTGATCTTTTGAGCAAGGGCAACATCAACGTGGACGTAATTTTGCAGTCCATCGGCCGCGAGGAGACAAAGGACATCACCTTCACCGTTCACAAAAAGGACGTGGAGCAGGCTGTGGAGCTGCTGGAAGAGCACAAGACGGCTCTGAAATTTGACCACATCAATACCGATGAGCACATTGGAAAGGTGTCCATTGTGGGTATGGGCTTGATGAGCAACTGCGGCGTGGCCGCCAGAATGTTTGAGGCGCTGTTTGAGGCGGGAATCAACATTCAGATGATCAATACCTCCGAAATCCGCGTCTCCGTCCTGCTAGACCAGGCGGATGTGGATAAAGCCGTTCGCGCAATCCACGCGAAATTCTTTGACGAAACTTGATTTTCACGGCGACGGAGCCTGAAAGGGAGCAAGCGGTTCTGATTTCTCTTTGAAGCGCATAAAGTTTCAAGGAGGTGAGTCGTCCTATGAAAAATCGTTTTGCGCTTTTTTCCGTCCGCTTTTTGACGGTTCTGCTGGCGGGGCTGTTTTTATTGCTGCTTCGCTCGGCAGGGAGCAACCCAGTTTTTGCTGCGCTGACGCCTCGGTTTGCAAGTCCTTGGGAGCTTGGAAAGCTGCTGTTCTGGCCGCTGCTGCTGGCCGCGGTGATTCCTTTGCGGGACGGCGGAAAATTCTCCGAAAGGCTCCCCTGGCTTACGTTAACGCCCCTGGCCGCCGTTCTGATTTTCTGGGCGATGACCGTTGTCAGGCCGGGACCGGGTGCGTATCTGCTGGTGTGGATTGTGCTTTCCGCCATGGCGCTGGCAATGGCTCAGCGAGGGATTCTTACAAAGGGGGACCGCTCCATCTGGATGGTTTTGGCGGTGGCGATGGGCATTCTATACATCATGATGACGTTCCTGCCGCCCGCGTTCGGGCCATTTTTGGACCCGGCGGACGTAGCGGCCATGGCAACCATTCCGTGCTGACAGCACGCGGGGGAAAGGGCGCCGATGGGCGGCCCTTTCCTTGCTTTACAGGAAAGTTACAGGGCGCGGCCCGGCCCGGCCCGCGCAATTACAAGAGAGAGGAAGATAGAAATGAACGCAATCGTAACGGTGGTAGGGGAGGACAGAGTCGGCATTATTGCCGGCGTGTGCACTCTTCTTGCGGAGAATAATGTCAATATTCTGGACATTACTCAGACGATCATGCAGGGAAGCTTCACCATGGTGATGGCGGTGGACGTGGGCAAGACCTCCATGCCCATCGGGGAACTTGGCGCACGTCTGGACACTCTGGGCAAGCAGCTTGATATTTCCATCCGCATCCAGCGGCAGGAAATTTTCGACGCCATGCACCGTATTTGAGGGAGAGGCTATGTTAAATCAAAAGGATATTCTCTCCACCATTGAGATGATCGACCAGCAGCATTTGGACATCCGCACAATCACCATGGGAATTTCGCTTCTGGACTGCTGCGATCCCAACCCGGCGCATGCCTGCCAAAAGATTTATGATAAAATTGCGAAATCTGCGGAAAAGCTGGTGAAAACCGGAGAGGACATTGAACGGGAATTTGGCATTCCCATCGTCAACAAGCGGATTTCCGTCACGCCCATGGCACTGGTGGCGGGGGCCTCCGACACGGAGAACTACGTGCCCTTTGCACTCGCAATGGACCGGGCGGCCGGGATCTGCGGCGTGAATTTCATCGGCGGATATTCCGCTTTGGTGCAGAAGGGAATGACGAAAGCGGATGAAAAGCTCATCCGTTCGATTCCCGAGGCGCTGGCCTCCACGGAGCTGGTCTGCTCTTCCGTCAATGTTGGCTCCACCAAGGCGGGCATCAATATGGATGCCGTGGCCCTGATGGGTCGTATCGTCAAGGAGACGGCGGTGCGTACCGCCGATAAGGACGGTCTTGGCTGTGCCAAGTTGGTGGTATTTTGCAATGCGGTGGAGGACAACCCCTTTATGGCGGGAGCATTCCACGGCGTAGGTGAGGCCGAGCGCGTCATCAACGTGGGCGTCTCCGGTCCGGGGGTTGTGTGCAGCGCACTGAAGGCCGTCCGGGGTCGTCCATTTGACGAGCTGGCGGAGACGGTGAAAAAGACCGCGTTCCGCATTACCCGTATGGGCCAGTTGGTGGCGCAGGAGGCATCCCGACGGCTGGATGTACCCTTTGGCATTGTGGATCTGAGTCTTGCGCCTACCCCTGCTGTGGGCGATTCTGTGGCTCGG
>NZ_DAMBZJ010000062.1:0-8605 GCF_032060045.1 Oscillibacter sp. | reverse complement strand
AGGGACAAGATCAGCCCGGACGGGCGGAAGGAGCGGCGGTATGGAAAAAATAACTGTAAACGCGGTGGGCGAGGAGTGCCCCATTCCGGTGGTGAAGGCCACAAAGGCGCTGGGATCCATGAAAGAAGCTGGAACTTTGGAGATTCTGGTGAACAACGACGTGGCGGTGCAGAATCTGCGCCGCATGGCGGCGAGGTATCATTTTTCTATGCGCGTGGAGTCACGAGGGGACGGCGTTTCCGCAGTGGAGATGGACGTAACCGGTCCGGTTTCTCCCATTTCGCTGGAGACCACGGGAGATCTGTGCGGTCTGCCCTCCACAGGAAACGTTGTGGTGGCGGTGGATACGGATGTGATGGGCCGGGGCAGCGAAGAGCTTGGAAAAACGCTGATGAAGGGCTTTTTGTTTGCGGTGAGCCAGCTTCCCAGTCTTCCCAAAACCGTCTTGTTCTATAACGGAGGCGCACAACTGACCTGCCGGGGATCTGCCTCGCTGGAGGACATCAAGGCGCTGGCGGCTAAGGGCGTGGACATCCGCACCTGCGGCACCTGCCTGAATTTCTACGGACTGACGGATAAGTTGGAAGTGGGCAACGTCACGAATATGTACGAGATTGTGGAGTCGCTGGCACAGGCGGGAAAAGTGATTAAGCCGTGATTTATCTGGACAACGCGGCGACCACTCGGCCTAAACCTCCAGCGGTGGGACAAGCGGTTCTGACCGCGCTGGGGGAGTTTGGCAACAGTGGCCGGGGTGCTCATGGCGAGGCATTGACCGCCGCCCGGGCAATTTACGACGCACGTGAAACGCTGACAGCCCTGTTTGGCTGCGCGGGACCCGAACGCGTTTGCTTTGCCCCCAACTCCACTGAGGCGCTGAACGCGGCAATTGCCGGACTATTCGGCCCCGGTGACCATGTGATTTCCACGGACTGGGAGCACAACTCCGTCCTTCGGCCCCTTTACCGACTTCGGGCGCAGGGGGGCGAGGTGGACTTTGTTCCCGCTGACGATGGGGGTGGGATCAATTATGCCGATTTCGAAAAGTTACATAAGCCCAACACCCGCGGGGTGGTCTGCACACATGCTTCCAACCTTACCGGCGATTTGCTGGACCTCGACCGGGTAAGCATGTTTTGCCGCGCCCATGGACTATTGCTTATTCTGGACGCATCCCAGACGGCGGGCCTTTTTCCAATTGATATGGAGGCTCAGGGAATTGCTGCGGTGTGCTTCACCGGACACAAGGGACTCTATGGCCCGCAGGGGACGGGCGGACTATGCGTGGGAACGGGCGTGGAAATTCGGCCGTTCAAGGTGGGTGGCACGGGAGTGCAGAGTTTTTCCGAAATGCAGCCTCAGGAATATCCCACCCGAATGGAAGCGGGGACACTGAACGGCCACGGCATCGCGGGGCTGAGTGCGGCGCTGGACTGGCTGAATGAAACAGGGGTCGAGAAAGTCCGTGCCCACGACCTTGCCCTTGCCCGCCGGTTTTACGAGCGGATTGCAGAGCTTCCTGGCGTGCGAGTCTACGGCGATTTCTGGGCGGAGAGCCGCGCCCCCATTGTTTCGCTGAATTTGGGAGAACGGGACAGCGCCTTGGTGGCGGACGAGCTGGAGCAGCGTTTCCAGATTGCCACCCGGCCCGGCGCTCACTGCGCACCCCGGCTTCACAGGGCGCTGGGGACGGAACAGCAGGGCGCAGTGCGGTTTTCCTTCGGGTTTTTTAATACTGCTTCGGAGGTGGATCAGGCGGCGGCCGCTGTGCGGACGCTGGCGGAGGAACTGTGATGGCGGAATCGGTGTGCATTATCACCTTCCCCACCACCGTTGGAGTGATGGCCATGGAAAAGGCCTGCCGGGAAGAAGGTCTGCCAGGGCGGCTGATTCCGGTGCCCCGCAGCGTCACCGCCGGGTGCGGTATGTGCTGGATGGCCCCGGCCCACAGTCGGGAAGCGCTGGAGGAGCTGGTGATTCGGCGGAGGATTCAGATTGATGGAATTTACGACATGATCCCGCCTCGATAGACCCGCGTTGGCCCCTGAGGCCCAACAGATTTGGCCGACTGGCAAAGATGGAAGCTGGCCTTTGGGCAGGGTGAAGAAATGGAGCTTGAATATGACCGGAAAATGCGAAGAATGCGTCCACCTGAATTATGATGAGGAAGTGGACACTGACTTTTGCAGCATGGATTTGGATGAAGATGAAATGGAGCGATTTCTCCGTTCCGATGCGGCGAGTTGCCCTTTTTACCGCCGGGGCGGCGATTATGAGACCGCACGAAGA
This sequence comes from Oscillibacter sp., assembly GCF_032060045.1. GTDB lineage: Bacteria > Bacillota > Clostridia > Oscillospirales > Oscillospiraceae > Oscillibacter. Next base: position 6,316 of record NZ_DAMBZJ010000062.1, on the reverse strand, counting down.
CAGTGAATGCACGTTAGGACATACGGTGGGGCAGACAAAGACACTGCTCCGCCCTGTTGCGTTGCGGACGCTTTCCGCCGGCGGGGCATATACTGGGTCAGGGCTGGGCGAGGCCCCGAAAAGTCACTGGCTTTTCGGTTTCCGGGGACCGCGGTCAGGGGTTCCCGTGATAAAGGCGGGCGCGGGGCGGATGCGGGAATGCTCCGATCTGGAGAACCCGAAAAGGTCAGCCCCGCCGCACCGCCAGCAGTTTCAACGGCCTTATCCGGCTCTGGGCAATTCTTCGCGTGGCTGCGAGAGATCCGCGCGTTCGTGAGTATTTTATGGTTGCGCAACAAAAGATAGCATTATACAATTAAAGATATAAAATCATTATAAAAACGCGGAGACGCCGATACGAAAGAGAGGACCTGACATGGATTTTGCACAGTTGGGAAAAGCGCGCTATTCCCTGCGGAAGTTCAGCGACCGCCCTGTGGAACAGGAGAAGCTGGACCTGGTGCTGGAGGCCGCCCGCAGCGCCCCCACCGCCCACAACAAGCAGCCTCAGCGCATCTTCGTTTTGAAGAGCGAGGAAGCACTGGCAAAGGCCGATGCTTGCGCCGACAGCCATTTCCACCCCCCGCTGATGCTGGTGGTGGCCTATGAGGCGCAAAAGGCGTGGGTCCGGGAGGGAGACGGCAAGAACCACGGCGAGATTGACGCGGCCATTGTCGCCACCCAGATGATGCTTCAGGCTGCGGACTTGGGGCTTGGCACCACGTATGTGGGGATGTTTGACCCTTCGGCGCTGGCGGAGCGGTTCCCCGAGATGGCGGGCTGCACACCCGTAGCGCTTCTGCCCATGGGCTATCCGGCAGAAGGTGCTCATCCTGCCCGCCTGCACGAGGACCGTAAGCCTATAGAGGAGTTTGTCACCTTTCTGTAAAGCAAAAGCAGTCTTGCGGATATCCGCAAGACTGCTTTTTTATATTTAATTATCTGCGCCGTCCCCGGTAGCCGCGGGCGCGGCGGGAGGGCTTTCCATAACGATAGCGCCTACGCCCCAGAGTAAGCTTCCAGCCGATTCCCAGAAGAACCAGAATGCCAAGAACAATCAGCGCTGCCTTGACGGCCATGCGACTGAAAAACTGCTGCACATTAAACCAGAACTTGAGAAGCTTGGAGGCCTCTACATTGTTCAACGCCACCAGAGGTACGGTGGCGTATACCGTGCCGTCCAGAGACAGCTCTACGGTGCCAAGTTCTTGCCCTGCGGTGACAGGGGCGTTTACAGATTCAGGGAGGTCCAGCTTCCGATCCAACTCCTCGGACTTAACGTGGTTGGGCAGGAGCAGCTCCACCCGGTCAGCGGGATGAACGGCCACGCTGTCGATTTTACTGAGATCTACTTTAACGTCTGCCAGCATATCCAGATCGGAGAGGACCGTTTGCATAGAGAAGTTGCTAAAGCCCCACTCAAACAGACGCCGGGTTTCGGAGAAGCTCCTCACGTCGGCCACACCGTCGGCCCCCACCACCCGATCCGCGCCCAAAACAACACTGATAAGGGTGCGGCTCCCCTTGGTGGCGGAGGAGACAAGGCAATGCCCCGCATCAGAGGTGGAGCCGGTTTTGATCCCGTGGGCGTCGGAGTACATATAGCCGATGGCTCGCCAGTTGGAAAGAAGATAGTTGGTGGTGCGAAGGCGGCGGACGGGAGAGAGGTTGGTGGCGGGAATTTCCGCCACGCCCATGTCACAGATGGCCATAAATTCCGGATATTTCATGGCTTCCAACGTAATGAGGTACAAATCCCAAGCGGAGGTGTAATGCTGAGAGTTATGCAGACCGTTGGGATTTGCAAAGTGAGTATTCTTACAGCCAAGGACTTTCGCCTTGGCATTCATGGCGTCCACAAAAGCGTCCACGCTGCCGCTGACCGTCTCAGCCAGCACATCGCAGGCCTCATTGGCTGAAACCACCAGCATACACTTGAGGTAATTCTCCACGCTCATGGTTTCCCCCACCTGAATCCCGGCGGAGCTGCCGTCGGAGGCAAGGCCGGTCAGCGCGGAGGCGGAGGCGGTAAGCTCCTGATCCAACGAAAGTTTGCCTTGATCAATTGCCTCCAGCGTCAGCAGCGCGGTCATTATTTTCGTCAGGCTGGCGGGGTACAGCTCGGCGTGCGCATTTTTCTGATAGAGGATGGAGCCGGTTTCACTGTCCACCAACAGTGCGGCCTTGGCCGTGATAGTCGGATCGGGCACAGGCACGATTTCATCCGCGGCGGCGGGAACGACGGAAAAGCCCGCCACCGTGATCAGCAGTAAAAAAGCAGAGAGGAAGCGTTTGATTTTCATGTGACAATCTCCAATAATCTGTGGTATAATAGCCGCAAAGCGGCAATTATACTTAATTTGAGCCATTTTGCTTCCGTTTTTCCAACAGCCGCAACTATGGCGTGTAATTTGATTTGGGCACTGCCTTCGCGATGCCCCGGTTCTGAAAGAGAGCGATGTGGGCGACTGCGTGCGTATCTATGTATCTTACAACGCACGGTTAGTATCCGAAAATAGCCGTACCGATTCCACATTCTTTGCCAGTATAACAAACTTTTCGGGGGAGTTCAACCGTGACAGGAGAAATTCGACCTACAAGAACAGAGAAAATTCTGCTAATTTTGACAGCGTTGTTTTTTTGCTTTCTACTGGCTCTGCTGCTGCACGCCCGGAGCGCCGGAGCGGAGGGGCGCTACACGGTAAGTACGGAGATAACTGCCTCGGCTTCCGAACTGTTGCCTGAGGAGGAGATGGAAACGGGGCCCGTCAACATCAACACCGCCGGTCGGGAAGAGCTGGCCACCCTGCCGGGAATCGGCGAAAAGCTGGCGGAGCGCATCGTTGCATATCGAGAGAAACACGGGCACTTTGAGACGGTGGAGGCGTTGATGAACGTCAGCGGAATCGGCGAGGGCAAGCTTGCCACGCTGCGGGAGTATATAAGTATTGGATAAATGAAAAGGAGCGCTGAGGTTTGAAGATTTTGGTGGTGGACGACGAACAACTATTGGTGAAGGGCATGAAATTTAACTTGGAAAACGAGGGCTATGAAGTGGAGTGCGCCTATGATGGGGCTACCGCCGTATCTCTTGCCCGGAGCGAGCGCTTCGATCTGGTGATTCTGGACGTGATGATGCCGGAGCTGGACGGGATTGAGGCCTGCATGCGCATCCGGGAGTTTTCCAACGTGCCGGTCATCATGCTGACGGCCAAGAGCGAGGATGCGGACAAGCTGATGGGTTTTGAATCCGGGGCGGACGACTATCTTACAAAGCCATTTAACATTATGGAGCTGAAGGCCCGGGTACGGGCGCTGCTGCGCCGGGCGGGAGGGACGCAGCGAGCGCAAGGCAGCGTGATTACCGCCGGGGGACTGTCTTTGGATACGGAGCAGCGGGTGGCCATTCGGGACGGGAAAACCGTGGAACTGACGGCCAAGGAATACGATCTTATCGAGCTTTTAATGCGCAATCCCCGGCGGGTATACAGCCGGGAGAACCTGATGAACGTGGTCTGGGGCTATTCCTATGGCGGAGACTATCGGACGGTGGACGTTCATATCCGTCGTCTGCGGGAGAAGCTGGAGAAAAATTCGGCGGAACCGGAGCTTATCCTGACAAAGTGGGGGGTTGGCTACTATTTCAAGGGCTGAGGAAAAAGAGCGGCCGCGGGTTCGCGGCAGCCTTCAGATAAAATTCGGGCTGAGCTATATTCTCCTCATTGCGGCGGTATTGGTGTTGCTGAACACCTATCCGCTGATCGTGTCAGAGGATCTTGCGTTTCGCTCCAAGGCGGCCGCCATGGAAAACAGCGTGTCTGTGATGGTGTCTGCGCTTGCGAATTTGGAAAGTCTGACGGAGGAGAATGTCTCCGCTGCGATGACGCTGGTGGCCGCCGCCGACATGAGCCGGATTCTTGTCACCGATGCGGCGGGAAAAGTGCTCTACGACACCAGAGAGTCCGACGGGGCGGTGGGGGACTATGCGCTGTATACCGAGGTGGTGCAGGCGCTTTTAGGGAACGACGCGTTTACCGCCAGCTATCGCAGCGGCGCGTTTCGCAGCAGGGCGGCTGCGCCGGTGCTGTATCAAAACCGCATTATCGGCGCGGTGTATGCCTATGAGTACGATGTGGGGCAGGCGGCGCTGCTACGGGGTTTTCAGAGCAACATCCGGAATCTGTCCATCATCGTTGCCGCCATGGTGTTGGTGGTGTCCTTTATCTTGTCCCGGGCGCTGACTGGGAAAATCAGCGAGCTGCTCTCTGCCATCCGACAGGTGCGGGCGGGAGCTTACAGCCACCGGGCGGCCGTCCGGGGCCACGACGAGATTGCCCAGATCGGCGACGAGTTTAACCGATTGACTGATCGGCTTCAAACCACGGAGGACGTTCGACGGCGCTTTGTATCCGATGCGTCCCACGAACTGAAAACGCCGCTGGCCGCCATCCGGCTGCTGACGGATTCCATTTTGCAGACAGAAAATATCGACCCCGCCACCGCACGGGAGTTTGTGGCGGACATCGGGCGGGAGGCGGACCGTCTCAGTCGCATCAGCGAGGATTTGCTTCGCCTGACCCGTTTGGATGGAGGGACGGTTCCGACGCCGTCGGAAGTGGATGTGGCGCCGGTGCTGGAGCAGGTGCTGCGGATGATGGAGCTGGTGGCGGAGGAGCGAGGGATTGCGCTTCACTGTGACGCTGCGGAACACTGCCGAGTGCTTGCCACAAAGGATGAGCTGCATCAGGTGCTTTACAATCTTGTGGATAACGCGGTGAAGTATTCCCACGACGGAGGACAGGTCCGGATTTCCTTGCGCCGGGAGGGAGGACAGGCTGTTTTGACAGTGGCAGATGACGGTGTGGGGATTCCCGAGGAGGACCTGCCCCGAATTTTCCAGCGCTTCTACCGGGTCGACAAGGCCCGCTCACGGGCTGCGGGCGGCACGGGGCTGGGGTTGTCCATTGTACAGGACACCGTGAAAAACCGTGGCGGGTCTGTGGAGGCGGCAAACCGGACGAAGGGCGGTGCAGTATTCACCGTCCACTGGCCACGGGTGGAGGAAGGAGGCGATGGAGAATGAAATTTCGTGGATTCTTGCTATTTTGCGCCGTGGCTCTTTTGCCGGGATGTGTTTATGCAACGCGCCAAACGCAGGGAGCGGATACGGAGAGCTATACATTATATTATATGGCAAAGAATTTGCGATCCGCTGCCGGAGGCGATGCGGTTCAGTCCGAGCCGGTGCTGCTGGAGGGGCTTCAGGAATTGGATACCCGCGCCGTGGCGGAGAAGTTGACGGAAGTACTTCTTGTGGGTCCCAATAGCGAAGAATTGAAAAGCCCCTTTCCCGGAGGGACGCAGCTCCTCTCCGCGTCGCTGGACAACGGGCATATTACGGTTGACCTCTCCTATCCGTACAGTACATTGTCCGGTGTGGCACTGACCATCGCGGATTACTGCATCACTTTGACCTTGACGCAGCTTCCGGAGATTCGATCCGTCTCCGTCACGGTTCGGGGGCAGGAGCTAGCCTATCGGAATCAGCAGTATTTTACCGGTGGAGATCTGCTTTTGAGCAGCATGGAGGACGTGGTGAGCACCGTGCCAGTGACGCTGTGGTTTTTGAACGAGGCCGGAGAACTTGTGGGTGTTCAGGACCGACTGGATCTCTACGAGGGGGATACCCAGCTTTCCGCCCTGGTGGCAGCGCTGGAGGCCGGGCCCACAGAACGGGGTTTGATCTCCGCCATGCCGGAAGGCTTTACGGTACTGACCACCCAGCTCAGCGACGGCGTGTGCTACGTCAATCTCTCTGCTACCCTTCTTTCCGCTTTACCCGAAAATGCGGACCTGCAAACTGCGCTGGACGCGTTAGCCCTATCCTTGACCTCTTTGGATGCAGTGCAGCAAGTGCGGTATCTAATGGACGGCGAGCCGGCCATCACCTTCGGCTCTGCTTCCATTGCGCAGACCTATCCAAGGGAGGACTAAATAAGGAGGCGGCCCTGGTACAACAATTTTGCGCCGGGACCGCCGCCTTTTTGGTGTGAAAAAGGGACATGACTGACAAATTAGACAGTGGACAACGAGGTATAAGGAGGGGACATAGTAAATATGAGCAAAAGTGAAAAAATGGTCGAAAAAGGGTTGACAATGAGGGCACATACTGGTATCCTAACAAAGCTGTCCGCGAGGGCAGCAGGGAACTTGAAAAGAGCAGTCAGGAACTTGAAAAAAGTACTTGACAAACTATGGGAAACTGTGGTAATCTAAT
>NZ_DAMBZJ010000061.1:6108-8850 GCF_032060045.1 Oscillibacter sp. | reverse complement strand
CCTCGTCAGGCCGCATAAACACTGGCTTTTTCAGCCCTGTATCTATTTTGACCTAATCTTCTGGTCCGAGTGGCGGGAGTCGAACCCACGGCCTCATGGTCCCGAACCATGCGCGCTACCAACTGCGCTACACCCGGATATTTACTTTTCAGCATGCCCTAAGCCCCGTGCGCAGCCACGGCAGCCTACTGCAACAGATTGTATTATAGAAAAAATCCTTCTCTTTGTCAAGGGAAATTGTTCATACTCTTCTCCAAATATGCATAGAGTAAGAAAAATACGAGGGGAGGCGGGACGGATGACGTCGCGACAGTCCGGACAGAAAATCAATCAACTCTACGGCAATCGGACAGGGTATCGCACAAAGCGGCGGAAGGCTTCGCAGCCGTTATCCGCAGCGGAAAAGCGACGTCTGGTCCAGTTTTTGGTTTGCGGTACGGTATTTGTGCTGCTGGTGGCGGTAAAGCTGCTGCTACCTGATCGCAGCCAGTGGCTCAGCCGCCATGTGGGCGGTGCTCTTTCACGCAGCGTGGATGTGACGGAGGTATTTTCGGCCGTAGGCCGGGTATTCTCCGGGAATACGTCCGAGGGCTTGGAAGACCTGTATCAGTCTGTCTTCCGCCCAGAGGACGACGATGCGATTCCCACCGGCGCGCCCGGAACTCCGACAGACGGAGCGCCGGAAAACGATCCATCAAACAGCGCAGCAGTATCCGCAGTGGGAGCTTCCCTGATTCACAGCCGCCTCTCTGCCAGCGACGGCTGGCTCAACGCGCCTCCCATGGAAAAAACACCGCGTGCCAGCTCCGCCGCAGAGAATCCGCCTGCGTCGTCTTCCTCTTCCGGCCAGACAGCAACCAAGGCAGACTCCAATCCGCAGCAGACGGCTGGCGGCACCCAGCGCCTCTCCTATATACTATATTCCAATCAAACGCTGCCTGACAACGTAAGTTTGGAGCAAAAGGTGCTGGGCTTTGATTATTGTACCCCAGTGATGGGAACACTGTCGTCGGATTTCGGTTATCGGGAGCACCCCATCGAAGGGGACGAAAAGTTTCATTACGGTCTGGACATCGCCGCAGACGAGGGCACACCCATCTCTGCCTTTGCCGATGGAACGGTGACAGCGGTGGGGGAAAGCAGCAGCTATGGCAAATACGCCATCATATCCCACGACAGCGATTTTTCCACGCTGTACGCCCATTGCAGCCGTATCTATGCTTCCTCCGGCGCGCAGGTGAAGGAGGGGGATAAAATTGCGGCGGTAGGTCAGACCGGCGAGGCCACGGGTCCCCATCTGCATTTTGAGCTTCACTCCGGGACCATTTATCTGGACCCTATCTATTATGTTTCGCTGCCCTAGCAGCCCGGTGCGCGTCTCCGGCGGCTTTCTGCTGCTTACGGCATGGTTTGCTCTGGAGAGCGGACTAGATCCCCTTTTGTTGATTTTATTTGCGGCAACAATGCATGAATTGGGCCATTTTGTCGTTTTGCGCCTCTGGGGCGCGCGGGTGGGCCGTTTACACATTGGGCTGCTGGGTGCACTGATGGAGGCGGATCGCAGCGGACTCAGCTATGGCAAAGAACTATCCGCCCTTCTGGCGGGTCCGTTCGTAAATCTTTTGTGCGCCGCCGCGCTGATACCTCTCGCCGCCCGGCATTCGGAGCTTTACGCAGCCGCTGGCGCACATTTGGCGCTTGGCGCCTTTAACCTTCTTCCCATCCGTCCGCTGGACGGCGGGCAGGCGCTGGAGCTTTTGGTCGCCTGGCGCTTTGGTCCGGCAGTAGGAGAGCTGACAGCACGAGTGGCGGGCATTTTATGCGCAGCGCTTTTACTTGGGGGACTTGTGTGGCTGATGCGGGAAAGCCGAGGTAACCTCTGGCTGGCCCCTCCGGCTGCGGGACTGCTGGCGGCGGCAATACGGGAGCTGCGGGGCGGAAAATAACCGCCCCGCAGTCGTTTTAGAAATCGTAGTTTCCGGCGGAAGCGCTTGACATTGTGGTTGGAAAAATCTATAATGTTGTGTCATGACTAAGCTGGAGTTTTTATGGACACCCATAAAGAAAATATAGAGGACGCAGAAAGGACTTATGAGCGATGAGCACTGAATACAGAATGAGCCAAGCCCGCTTGGACGAGCTTCAAACCGAGTTGAATTTTCTGAAAACCACCCGCAGCGACGAGGTTGCAGAGCAGATTAGAGTTGCCCGGGGCTTTGGCGATCTCAGCGAGAACAGCGAATACGACGAGGCAAAAAACGAACAGGGCAAATTATACTCCCGCATCGCGGAGCTGGAAGAAATTTTGCAGCACGCCGTGGTGGTGGACGAAAATGCGGCGGACAACGACGCCGTGACCATCGGTTGCAAGGTGACTGTGGCAGACGAGCAGGGAAATATTATGCCGGTGTCCTATAAGATTGTAGGCTCCCAGGAGTCGGACCCCATGAATGGAATCATTTCGGAGGAATCCCCCTTCGGCAAGGCCTTAATGGGCACAAAGGAAGGGCAGACCGTCACCGTGGATGCGCCCAGCGGGAGCATTTCTTACACGGTGAAGAAAATCGAGCGATAAGGAGATAACTATGGCTGAACAGAAGACAACCCCCCAGCCCGAGCAGGATCTGGGTGAACAGACCAGAATCCGCCGGGAGAAGCTGGCAGCCCTTCAGGCTGCGGGCGAAGACCCCTTCCGGCAGACCCGGTTCGACTGGAACGCTACCAGCGAGCAGATTAAAGCCA
>NZ_DAMBZJ010000061.1:0-6098 GCF_032060045.1 Oscillibacter sp. | reverse complement strand
AGCCAATTTTGACGCCATGGAGGGCCAATCCGTGAAGGTGGCGGGCCGTCTCATGAGCAAACGGGGCATGGGCAAGGTCAGCTTCTGCGACTTGCAGGACCGGGACGGCCGCATCCAGCTCTACGCCCGCCAGGACGAGATGGACGAGGAAGTTTACCGGACGTTTAAAAAGTATGACATCGGCGACATCGTGGGCGTGGATGGCGATGTATTCCGCACCCAGCGGGGCGAGATGAGCGTCCGGGTGAAGGACATTGTACTTTTGTCCAAGGCGCTGCTACCCCTGCCGGAGAAGTTCCACGGACTGACGGATAAGGAGCTGCGCTACCGCCAGCGGTATGTGGACTTGATTGTAAACCCTGAGGTGAAGCGTGCCTTCCTTCTGCGCTCCAAATTCATTCAGCACCTGCGCCGGTATCTGGATGATCTGGGCTATATTGAGGTGGAAACCCCGGTTTTGAACACCATTTCCGGCGGCGCGTCTGCCCGTCCCTTCATCACACACCACAACGCGCTGGATTTGGACATGTACATGCGCATAGCCACGGAGTTGCCCTTAAAGCGGCTGATCGTGGGCGGAATGGACCGGGTGTATGAAATCGGCCGCATTTTCCGCAACGAGGGCATGGACCCCAAGCACAATCCGGAGTTTACCACCGTGGAGCTGTATCAGGCATTTACAGACTTCCACGGCATGATGGACGTGGCCGAAGGGCTGCTCTCTTCCGCTGCCAAGGAGCTTTTGGGTACCTATGAGACCGAGTGGATGGGCGAGAAAATCGACCTGACCCCCGGCTGGCCTCGCCTGACCATGGTGGACGCCGTGAAACAGTATGCCGGTGTGGACTTTGGGGCCATCACCGATGATGCGGAGGCTGTGGCCGCCGCAAAATCCATAGGCGTGGAGTTGGCGGACAGCGCAGAGAAGACCTGGGGCAACGCATTGTACCAGTGCTTTGATCAGCGGGTGGAGGAGCATCTCATTCAGCCCACCTTTATCACCATGTACCCCGTGGAAGTATCCCCTCTCACCAAGCGCAGCCCTCAGGACCCCCGGCTTACCGAGCGGTTTGAGTTTTTCATCTGCCGCAGCGAAATGGGCAACGCTTATTCCGAACTGAACGACCCCATTGACCAGCGCGCGCGCTTTGAAAAGCAGGCGGAGCTGCGGGAGCGGGGCGACGACGAGGCGGAGATGCTGGACGAGGATTTCCTCACCGCCATGGAATACGGCATGCCCCCCACCGGCGGCATGGGCATCGGCATCGACCGGGTGACCATGCTCTTGACCGGGTCGGACACCATCCGGGATGTGATTCTTTTCCCGACCATGAAGCCCATCGACTGACAAAGTCATTGCGGCCGCTGTTCGGATTTTGTCCTCTTCCGCAGGTTATGGAAGAACGTTCTTTTATAAGCCAAAAAGCTGGCCGCCGGGGATTCCGGCGACCAGCTTTCTCTATTAGTTTCTCAGTCCACGCTGTATGCGAGCAGCCGTGCGTGCAGTTCCGCGCTCCGTGAGATGCGCAGGCGAGTGCTACACCCGATAGACGGACAGCTTCCCTCTGCGCGCCAGTCTGCTCACTTTCCGTCGTGCGTTTCAAACCGCAAATCGCAGCAGTCGGAAACTCCGCAGGCTGCAATATACTGCTCCTCCAGCGGAATCCATCGCTCCCGGAACTGAATCGCCGCTTCCGGCCCATTGCGCCGCCGGATACGGCGAAGCTGCTCTTCCCTCTCCACCGTAAGAAACACCTTCAGATCGTAGTATTCCCGTAGAGACGGGTGGCAGGCATAGGCTCCCTCAATGACCGTAACCGCCCCGGGAGCCACATGAACAGCCTCTTTAAGCGCTTGCAGCTTGCAATCATAGGGACGGTAGGAAACCGCCTCCCCCCGGCTGAGAGGCAGCAAAACCTCCTGTAAAGCCCGCTCGCGGTCCACGTTGCCGCCCGGCGTGTTCAGCCGCTCCTCCGTGCGCTGGTGGGGCTGCAGAAAAAAGTGGTCCATGTGAACCACGCCGCAGCCGCACAACTCCCGCAGCTCCTCTGCCAGCGTGGTCTTCCCCGCTGCACACCGTCCGTCGATTGCCACCAGAACGGGCCGCTTTGCCTGAAGAAGCCGCTGAATTTCCGATTCTATCTGTTCTGCCGTGGTAAGGTCCATGTCAGCCTCCTACTGTGCGGATGCATTGGTTTCCCGCGTCGGTCCGGCGCGATGCAATGCACCCGGCTTTATTTCTTGTTTTTGCACTTGCTCGATCACGGTGTTTTCCCATCCTTTGGGTTTCCCGCATCCACCTGTTGGTAGGACGCCGGATTTTCTGAGAAATACGCCAGAGCGCCGCGCATGGGAGTGGTCAAATACCACAGCCGCATGTCCAGTTTAATCTGCTGCCCTTCATCGGAGACGGTGACCAGTAGCCTGTCCTCTTCAAACTCCGCCGCCACAATCGTGACCCAATGCCAGCTTTGTAGGTTTTTCTCCCTGCCCCGGTGCAGATTTAAAAAACCCACCGGGCAGTCGGACTTAAGCCCGGCTTTTATAAACTCCGCCAATTGGGAAACGGCAGGGCGGCCCCGCGTCATGCGCCCGGGAAGCGCAAGCGTATGCGACTCCAGCATAATTCCCCGCTCTGCGGCATATGCGGCAACTCCGTCCGAAAACAGTTCCACACGGTTCAGCCCTGCTCTACCGGGGGTAAGATGAGGGTATACATCCTCCATGTGCCGGGAAAAATCAGCGCGGTCCATGCTTCCATAACCGTATAGGGGCAACAGCGCCGGATGCGACAAGGACAGATACGCCAGAATATTGGACGCACAGGTAGGCCCGCAGCCCGCTCTGCGGCTCCAATCGGTGGAATACCACTCCTGTGCGCCGCCGAAAAACGAGCGGCCCGGGTCTTTGTCCGCAATGCTTAGCAGCGCAGGGTGGGAAATCGAAAGTTCCATGGTTATGCCTCACATACTGATTCAATCATAGAGACAGTATAGCTTATTTGGGCGGAAGAAACAAGTGCGCACCACACCAAACCCCTGCCGATTCGACAACTTCTGTTTTGCAAAAGCCTCCCGGCACAACAGTTAGACCTTCTCTTTTTGCCGGTTTTGTGCTATGATAGCCTCGATACAGCCGTTCCGAAATGGTTTTCTTCGGAATCGGCGCTGATTGGCGAACTGTAAACCGCCATCATAAAAGACAAACAAGGAGCTGCGCCATGGAACAGGAACATAAGCGCCGCCCGCGCTATCAGGGCACTCATCCTCGTAACTTCCGAGAAAAATACAAGGAACTGAATCCGGAAAAATACGGCGACGATGTGGAAAAAGTGCTCCAGAGCGGGAAAACACCCGCTGGGATGCACATTCCCATCATGGTGGATGAAATTCTGGACTTTCTGAGCGTTCAGCCCGGACAAACCGGACTGGACGCAACCTTGGGCTATGGCGGGCACTCCCGGAAAATTCTGGAGCAACTTCAGGGCCGGGGACACCTGTACGCCACTGATGTGGACCCCATCGAGTCCGAGAAAACCCGCCTGCGGCTGGAGGAGGCGGGTTTTGGCCCGGAGCTTTTCACCCTCCGACGGATGAATTTTTCCCAGTTGGACGAGGTTGCGCCCGGCGTTCTCTTCGACTTTATTCTGGCAGACTTAGGCGTTTCCTCCATGCAGATCGATGACCCCGCCCGAGGCTTTACCTTTAAATCCGACGGACCGCTGGACCTTCGGCTGGATCCCACTTCCGGTATCCCCGCCGCGCAGCGCCTGCAGGAGCTGGACGAAGAGGAGCTGACCGCCCTTCTGGAGGAAAACGCCGACGAGCCGTATGCCGCCCGTATCGCGGAGACTGTTCTGGAAGAGCTTCGCCGGGGTGGAGTGGTGAACACCACAAAGCGCCTTGCGGAGCTGGTGGGACATGCGCTTTCCTTCCTCCCCAATGGAGAGCGCGAGGCGGAAATTAAAAAGTCCTGCCAGCGGACATTTCAAGGCCTGCGCATTGATGTAAACAGTGAATTTGAGGCGCTGTACAACTTTCTCGAAGAACTTCCAGGCGTTCTAAAGCCCGGCGGGCGCGTGGCCATTCTGACTTTTCACTCCGGCGAGGACCGGATTGTGAAAAAAGCGTTTCGCCAGCATCTACGCGAGGGTGCTTACAGCACCGTGGCGGGCGAAGTGCTCCGCCCCTCTGCGCACGAGTGCTTTCAAAATCCCCGGGCGCGGTCGGCCAAGCTGCGCTGGGCTGTGCGATCCTAATCTGCCCGCACGGGAGCGCCAGTGCGTCCCCATAGAACGCCCGGCAAGATACACCGGCAGGGGTAACAAACGCGGAAACTGCCGCGAACAGACGCAGGTAAATCCGCTCCGGACATCTAAACGCACAGGTCCCCCCTCCGCGTCATTTCCGGCGGCAGGCATCACATATAATAAGCGCAATGAGAGAGGACCGGCCTATGGCCGGTCCTCTCTCATTTTAATCTCTGTTTTCCATCCGGTTTTTTCCGAAAAGTCCGTTCGCAGAAACGCGACGCCGTTATTTGGCCCGTCGCAGCACTTCAACGACAAATTTCCACATCCGTTCGGTGGAGGAAATACTCATCCGCTCCCGGGGTGTATGGATCTCCATCAGGTCCGGACCGATGGAAACGCAGTCAAGCCCCGGCAGTTTGCCGCAAAACAGTCCGCACTCTACACCCGCGTGAATTGCCTCAATCTCCGGGGCCTTGCCGTACAGATCCCGGAAGACCTCCGTCATCAGCTCCCGCAGGGGCGACTCCGCGCGATACTCCCACGCGTCGTACTCACCAATAAATTCCGTATCTCCGCCGAGCATCGCCGTCAGGCAGGCCAGCCGGTCTTTCAGCATCGCCTTTTGACTACCCACGCTGCTGCGCACGCAAAAGGACGCTTCCATGGTCTCCTCCCGTGTCGCCAAAATCCCCAGATTCAGTGAAGTTTGCACTAGTCCCGGAATTTCCGCGCTCATGACCTGCACGCCGTTTGGCGCGCAGGCGAGAAAGCACAGACACCGGGCAGTGGACTCCGCATCCATGGGCACGCCCTCCAACTGTGCAACAGCTACTGTCAGAGTCATCCCCTTGTCTGTTACCCGGTATTCGTTTTTCAGTTCTCTGGCAAGCCGCTCCACGGCAGCCCGTGCCGCTCCCCCGTCTGCAGCCAGCACGGTGGCCGTGGTTTCCCGGGGAATGGCGTTGTCCTTTAATCCGCCGTCCACCGCCACAAGGCGCACCTCCGTTGCCTGACGCATAGCCAGCAGTGCCCGACCCATCAGCAGGTTGGCGTTTCCCCGGCCCTTATCAATCTCCTGCCCGGAATGTCCTCCCGCAAGGCCGCTCACCGTGACGGTAAGGGCCGTCCCCGCAAAGGCACTTCTGCGAATGGGAAGCGTGCATTTGGTCATGCAGCCTCCCGCGCATCCCACGGTGAACACGCCTTCGGCCTCGGAGTCCAGATTCAAAAGCCTCCGACCTTTCAGGGAAGACACGTCCAGCGCGGACGCACCCAGCATCCCAATTTCCTCATCCGTGGTGAACACCGCTTCCAGACGGGGATGCTTCACGTTGTCCGCATCCAGAAGTGCCAGCATCATGGCCACGGCAATGCCGTCGTCGCCGCCCAAGGTGGTTCCCTTCGCCGAAATCCAGTCCCCTTCCACCGTCAGATTCAGCCCCTCCCGGGCCATGTCCTTGTCGCAGTCGGGGACCTGTTCGCACACCATGTCCAGATGCCCCTGCAATATCACCGACGCCGCGTCCTCATAACCGGCAGTCGCCTCTTTGACAATGATAAGGTTGTTATAAGCGTCCTGATAACATGCAAGCTTCCTTTGCTGCGCAAAGTCCGCGCACCAGTCGCTCACCGCCTTTGTATTTCCCGAGCCGTGGGGGATGGCGCACAGCTCCTCAAAAAACCGAAAGACTTTTTTAGGCTCTAATTCCTCCAAAACCGCCATGTAACCCTTCCTTTCTGATTGCGCGGAGCTATCTGCAAGCCCGCCATTAAAATTGCTTTTTTGCGCAACGCGGACTTTTCAGTCCGTACTATTTTCTTGGTCCCGGATAACGCCAAGACCGTG
>NZ_DAMBZJ010000060.1:0-8900 GCF_032060045.1 Oscillibacter sp. | reverse complement strand
CAGGTATTCGGCCCCCGCTCACTGAGGAACAGATAGCGCGAGTAGCCCTGCCTTTGCAGGGACTCCAGAGCCAGCCAAGCGGAGAACTCCCGGTTATAGCGATTGAGCTTCGCGGAGAGCGTACGCATCCCGGACTCAACGACCGCGTGGGCCTGAGCAATGGCCCTGCTGATACTGACCCCCTTACCGATGGCATTGTGATAAGTATTTGCCACTTGTTCGGAAAGGTGCCGGGAAAAGGCTTCCATGTCCCGTTCAAAGCCGTGGCGCAGGGGATAGGGGATTCTGCCGTCCACTTTAAAGTTTGCCAGATACGCATTGGTGGTGGAAGTCAAAAGCTTCAACAGCTCGTCCAGCTCCAGAGAGGGGTTCTCTGCCGGGATGGATTTTAAATAAAGATTCGCGGAGTCAAACCCGTTCCCGGTGCCGCGGTGCTGCCTGGGCCGGGTTCCCCAAACCCCAGTGGAATCCGGAACCATGTATGGGCTAAAATCTTCCGCCACAGGTTACTTCCTGTATGCAGTAAAGAATAAGTCCCTCTACATACGGAGCCAACATAAAAAAGTTGCACGAAACCGCACAACTGAATCGTAATCATTTCAAATTAAAAATGAGCATAAAAAATGGGTAAGTCCTATAAGGACTTACCCATGGTTGGAGTGTAATTATAGGATCTGGAAAAACTCATTCATATCAATGGTTTATAGGCAATCAGCAAGAGGTTTTATCCCAAAAATGATGTTAGAACGTCAGCGCCGCCCAAGGAAACTATGGGCGGCGCTTTGCTATATAACCGTATACCGAAAGAGGAGCTGTTGCCCCGAAGCTAGCTTAGTGGCAGCAATAATCGGATCATGGATTAGCTATTGAGGAATACCACGACACAAAGTCTTTCATTGTTATATATCTCGTTGCCACACCTTTTTGAGGGAAATCATACTCCTTGTTGCCAAGTCTTTCTAAGACTGAACCGTCTGGATCTTTTAGACAATACAAACAATCAGATATCGGCATGCGTTTTCCGTTATATTGGCACCACTGACCTGCAGATTTTCCAATCCTGCTTATAATGATGTCTCCGCATTCTGCATATACGGCTGATTCAAAGGGCCTTTCAATATAGCGCACAGATGGCATCCAAGGTCGGCTCCGTTTTGCTGTATGTAAAACTGGAGTTCCAGAGGACACAAATGCTTGACTGGATATATTTCCTCTGTGCATGTCCAAATCCGCATCAAGGGACAAATGCATAAATGGCATCCAGTCTCCGTTCTTTATGTGTTTCTGAGAAACAATTTTTTTAGAAGAGAATCTGTGCCCTTCTTGATTGGCATAAATTAAGGAATAGTAGTTAGTAACTTGACGAGCGGCTGTGCAATGCTTAATGACTAATGCATAGCTGTTTATATGCGATGCACCGAAAGTATCCTCTGGCAGCTTAATTATGCTTTTCACGTAGTAATTTTCACCAACCAGCTTTCGAATTGTCTTGCGGCCAGTGGCTTCAACGAATGTGCTTGGCATTATGATTAAAAGGGTACCGTTATCTTGCATCAAGAAAAGGTTTGCTAAAAGCATTTCAATTTCTAGTCGTCTTGTACGAATTTTTGAGAATATCCCCGAGTATAGTTCCGAAAACTCCCTCTCTTTTTCAACGCAATCAAAAGGAGGGTTGGCTAGAACCAGGGCATATTTCGCTGAATGCTCAATTGCAAACTTTCGTCCGTCCATATGTGTAAAGCATACATCAGAGGTATCGTGCTTAACAACATCGACCCCAAACAGTTTTGCTTTTTTCCATCTTTTTCCTGCCGCATGAAGCAGATTACAGCTACCACAACAAATATCAATTATGGTGTCAGGCTGTATTTCAGTTAGTTCTTTAACTAGCAGTGATGCAATATGCGGTGGGGTATAAAACTTACTATAATCCAAACCTTCCCTCCTTTCCTCCCGATAAATGCCACTTCTATGATTTTAAAAACGTCGAAAGGTGATAGACCGTAATGTCAGAAATACCTATCGCACGATGATTATGTTCAACAACATAATCGTATACGATCCGAGTGCTCGGATGCTCACAAGCAAAAATTGCGCAAGCCATGGAATGAGGTCTTGTCCCCAACGGTGCCAGCACAACTTTTTCTTCTGGCGTTATATTATCACGCAATAATTCGACTGCCTCAAAAACACTTTCAGAGAAACACTTTCGAACAGCAGAATCCTTACATTCACTCTGTAAAGTATCCATGCTATTCCACATTGTAGTATTATACCACTGAGGGCACCCAGATGGAAAGGCTACTATAGGTATAAATTTTTCAACATTATGAACTGATTCCAGAACTCCCTTTAAGCGAATCCCCTCAAACCCAAGGAATGAGCAAAGCGTTTGCTTAGTGCTTTCGCGCTTTGTAAAACCAGAAGCTGCTTCAACAGCCAAAACTTGGGAAGATAACGAAAATTCAATATCACCATATTGCTTATTATATCTCTCAGGCCTAATATATGTTGCAAATAATGCACGAGGAACTACTTGTGTAAGCAACTGTTTCGTTAAAAACATAATCAATACATGGTCCAAGCTTGACATATCAAGTAATACGTTTTTTTCTTCCACTCGCAAATTACGTAACAGTCTTGGCGTTGCGATACAAAAATCCACCACATTCTCACCTATCACTTGATTGTTCTTTACAAATTTGTAATATAACTGTTCACCGGGTCTCCTGTCAACTAAAAGAATATCCTTTTTACGTATACTCCATTCGTTTAGGAAAAAATGGCTACGCTCATCTTCTCTTGAAATTCCAGCAATTAGTAATTCATTGTTTTCATACAGATACTCTGCGACATCCTCAAATACATATTCCTCTCTAATCATGCCGTTTCCTCCTAAACATGGTCAAAAAGTGAAATTTGGTGCGAAGGATTATCGTTAAGTACTGGTTCATCTGGTTGCATTTTAAAGTAGCTACGAAATCCATTTTTAGCCTGATCTTCATTGCCACTAAGTAATTGCTTTAGAACGTCAACCTCAATTTGAATTTTTCTTTGATTTCTATAAGAAATTCCAAAGTAGGGAACATAGATTTTATTCAGGTAATAATCCACTGTTTCTGGCGATAATTTAGACTGCTTTCGTTTAGTTGGTTCGCCCTCCTGCAAGACATTCCACATAATTGCCGATGATATCAATCTCTTTGTTTGCTCTGGCAGTGACAGGTCCTTAGTGTTAAAATGGTTGGGTTCCGGCTCGCCCAGAGTATTATTTTCGCCAGTATGTAGTCTATAAAAAATTTGACCGAGGTATTGAATAAATAAGCGCAGTTCATTTCCATACGGCTCGTATCCAGCAATGTCAACAATCTTATATTCGCTAACATATCTCGCCGCCTCTGTCTGCACTTCTGGATTAATAGGGGTCTCCCATGCGTAACCATTTAAAAAAGCGATTTTAAAAGTCTGCTCACATAGTTCCAAAAAATATCTTACTATATTAGATGATAGGATAGCAAACACATCAAATCCGTAATACATTTTCTCCCTTTTTGTTTCCTTACAGAGAAGATAGATCAATCCGTGTTTTCTATTGTGCATCCAATCATTGTATCGAGAATTGGTGGTTGTGTATGCTTCACACAAAGTAGTTAGCGCTGGCGTATATGCTGTTTGCTTGCAAAGTAGCGCATAATGCAATCGAGAGTTAATAACAGGAGCCCGAGTAGAAAGTTCTTCACAATATGCATTTATCTCTGACTCTGATAATCCCTCTGTATTTCCCATAGTTCTGATTATTTCATTTAATTTTTTGATATGCGGTAACTTTGGCTTGGCCTGTGATATACGCTGCAGTTCATAGTCAATGGAATACGTTCCCAAATAGTACTCTATATTTTCCGGTACATTTGGAGGAATTCTCCCTTGCTCTTTGGCCAAAGCAATACGCTTTCGACAAATTTCTTTTAAAATTTCTTGATATGACGCAGAATCAATACCTAGTGTTACAAACTCGTAATCATGAGGAGCCTCAATGGTTTCCGTTTTAGAAATGGTCTCTTTGGTTTTCATGCCCTTTGGGCGTAAGCCAATATTGAAGATCACAGGCAGCGTGCTGTGCTTAATTAAAGTGTTTATTATTTTCTGCTGATACTCTTGCAATGTCTCATATTCATCAATAAAAACCTTATAAAGAAGATTTCGTTTAAATAGATTGTTGCAAGACTCACACAAGTCACTAATAAATCTGTGAGCTTTAACCCACCTTATACCCATTACGCCCGAGTTTTCAACACCGTTAATTTTATCTTCAATCATATCAAGGTAATGTTCTGTTTCACTACGAAAGCTTCGTACATTATCAACTGTACTTTCTGGATAAATTCTACGGGCAAAATCATTGACAAACGACGTTAAGGTTCCTTCATCAATTGGCATGTCTTGACATAAGGCTATAACAAGATCAAGAATATCTTGAAGAATGCAGATGGAGAAATAAGTTTCAAAAATTGCATCCCAGTGTGCTTCTTCTCTTACACGCATTGATGAAACAAACGTAGTATCTACTCTGTAGTATATACCGATAAAATCTCGATCGTCCAAGAGAATACTAGAGGGTTTCTCGCTTTTTCTGACTTCTGACAAAACCTGTCTCCAAGAATTGCACTGAAAAAACATGGTCTTTCCGCTACCGCGCCCACCTTGGACGACAATTGGCTTGCCTGCGCCATCGAGGCCTGGAAACGGAACATAGTATTTCCAAAGATCCCGCATCTGCTCAGTTCGGTTTTCCTTAAATGGATTAAATTGATTATGCATTTGAGTTTTTCCTCCTCATTAGCAACTTCCAATCCGCGTTCTCTTTCCAAAACAATGGTAGCGACCAGTCAGGAATCGTTTCATGCATTATAAAGGCAAAATCCAAGTCTTTATATCCATATAAAAGGATCCCATTCTCTTTGGTTAGGGATGAGAAAAGGGATAGCGCCTCATCGCGCTCGGCTGTGTTCTTCCATATATATGAGTTATCAGAAAACACTCGTTGTATTTCACTCAGTTTACGTACACAACAAATATTTAAGCCAACAAGATCTTTCTTAAGTTCAGATATACTCCTATCATACCCGAACAGAGTAAGATAACTTACTTCAATGTTGTATGTATTACAGAGATCCTTGAGATAAACATTTTTAAAACCAGTTGATACTATGGCATCTTCCCAAAATCCACGAAGTTGATCGCCACTGCCAACGCAGTCGTCAACAATTACCAGCTTGTTGAACGTTTTACTTTGAAATGCGTCAGGGAGCTTATTCAAGAACATTGAGTGCGATGGTGGTATTATTCCTTTTTGAACAAGAATTCTAGAAACATAATTACCACTCTCATGAGGAGAGTCACTATCTAGGAGTGGAATAAAACATGTTTTTTGAATCTCTTCGCGGAAGATATTAGAAAGGGCGTGCTGGCTTAAGCCAAACCCCATACTCTTTTGCTTTTCTAAAACATGTTCATAACATATGCACTTGTAGACACCCTCCTTTAAAGCTTCAAGAACATCTTTTTCAGAAAAATAAATTATGCCCGTCAGGAGCTTATACACCAACAGCATTTCGCTAGGCTGTAAATTTCGAAAATTGCCTAGCCATCGCTCAACTTCATATTTTGTCAAACCAGACCATTGTTGTTGTGACAGCATAAAATCAATATACGCTCTACATTTGTTAATATGTAGAGTTGTAATCTCATCCATAGTCAATTCCTTTCACGTCGTGTCCGCATTGGCGTTATAGTAACCTGAGCCATCTAATTAGACCAAATATTAACGTAGCTTACTCGCAGCAAATTTCATTTCAGGAAACAGCTCTAATTCAAATAGTATATCTTAAATCAATGGTTTTTACAATAAATTGTCGAATCAATATATTTAATTGAACCATATAACGCCTTCGTGTTCCTTTGAATTTAATTAAGCGAAATTTTCAAACTATAATGATAGCGTCGCCCACGGTAGACTACGGGCGGCGTTTTCATATAATCATACATTGAGAGGAGGTCACACGCTCCCGGCCAGCGAAAGCTGGTCTTTTTTTATGCCACGAAAAAGGAGGTAAAAATTTTATGGACGAAAACAAACAGAGTCCGATTCCCGAGGAGGCTGCTGCCCCGGAGGTTTCGGGCGCGGAATTTCCGGGTGCGTCCCCAGCATCTGAACTGACCGATGCGGAGGCGGTCATGCTGGAAAAAGAGGAACAGGCCGCGCTCTTTGAAATGGGCGAGGCGTTGCCCGATCCCGGCAAGGCCGTTATCCCTCCCCCTGCGGAGGAGATGGATCTTGTCGGGGCTGGCAGCACGGAAAAGGGCGACCCCGGCGCCGAGGACGCACGGCAGGAGTGGGAAAAGCCGATTGCGGAGCTTGAAGCCGAACAGAAAAAACCGAAGCGGGGCCGTGCCCCAAAGTCTGAAAAAGAAATGCCCAGCGGGGAAAAAGCGGCCAAGCCACGCAAGAGCCGCCCGGCCAAGGCTGACAAGGCGACTCTTGGCGACGCCCAGCCGCAGGTTCGAGACAAAGTGTCCCGAAGCAAAAAGGCCACCCCAATCAAGGATACACCTGTTCCAGAAGAGAACATCCCCACCCCGGAGCCTATGCCTGCCCCGGATGAGCCTGCCGTTCCACCTCGCCCGGTTGAGGACGGGCAACTTGTCTATCTGAAATTGTCCGAGCTTCATGCGTTCCACACATTCCGGGAGCATCCCTACAAGGTGACGGACGATGAAAAAATGACGGAGCTTGTGGGGACAATCAAGGAGCGCGGCATTATGACCCCTGCCACCGTCCGTCCCGAAAAGGACGGCAACGGATATGAGATCATTGCCGGACACAGGCGGCATCACGGCAGCGGCCTTGCGGGGCTGGAGGAAATGCCCTGTATTGTCCGCAACATGACGGACATTGAAGCCGTGCAGGAAATGAAAATCAGCAACAAGCAGCGCGGCGATCCGCTTCCCAGCGAGCTTGCAAAGCTGCTGGATTTGGAGGTTGAGGCCATCAAGCACCAAGGCGGGCGTCTGGACGGCGTGGCCGAGGGTGATGTTGGCAAACGCTCTGTTGAGATTGTCGGTGAGAACAACGGCATGAACTATAAAAAGGTCATGCGGTACATCCGGCTCAATTCCCTTGTGCCGGAACTGCTGGACATGGCCGACGCGAAAAAGCTGGGCTTTATGCCTGCGGTTGAGATTTCCTACATCAAGCCCAAAAATCAGAGCCTTATCGCTGTTTCGATTGAGGGGGAGCAATCCTCGCCGTCCCTCTCCCAAGCGCAGGAGCTTCGGAAACTGGAAAAAGAGGGCAGGCTCAATGGCGATGCGATTGACGGTATTTTGAGCAGACAAAAAAAGGAGGTAGACAAGGTGATTATTTCCACTGCGGAATTGGGCGAGTTTTTCGACAAGACGGCTACGCCCCGAGAAATGAAGGACAAAATCATGGCGCTGTTGGCTGAGGACAAAGCCAAGCAGCCGCCCGAGCTTTCCAAGTCCGATAAGAAAAAGGAAATGGAAAAATAACCGTAGGGCAGCTTCGAGACACTTTGTCCCGAGGCCGCCCCGCCCCTCGTTTGCATGGTGCTGGTTGGTATATCCTCCGTCGCCGCATATTCCACGGCACAGCTGGGAGCTGGCCGTCAAGGGTGCAACGCACCGCCGCTTGCGGCGGCCTGCCCTTGACTGCCTGCCCCGGCTGTGCTATTTCCGGCAGCGCGACGAGGGCATATCCTCCAGAACCGCCCGCCCTTTTTCAAGATTGAAAAAGGGCGGGCGGAAAAAGTTGAACGCTATATTATATAAAAAACGGAGGTTTTCACCATGAAACGACCCCTCGCTTACATCACTGCCGCATGGTATGGCGAAAGTGAAGAACAGGCGGCGCAGTATTGCCGCGTGGTCTATGAGGCTGGCTTTTCGCCCATCTGCCCGACGCTGTATCTTCCGCTGATTTTGAATGACGCAGTGCCGGAGGAGCATAAAAGCGGCATCGACATGAGCCGTGACCTGCTCCGGCGCTCCCATGTGCTGGTGGTGTGCGGTCATACCGTCACCGAGGCCATGAAAAACGACATCGCCGTGGCGGAGCGCCTGCGGATCACCGCCACCACCTTGGAAGGCATTTTGACCGTCAAGGGACAGGGCTGCCGCTGAGGGGTTCCCTGTTTGAAGCCTATGTCACCAACGCCGGGAAGTACGCCGAGGGCCAGCTTGTGGGCGAAACGCTGGTGCTCCCCACCAGCGCCGAGGAGGTGCAGGCGCTTTTGAGACGGACTGGCGTGGACGGTGTGCGGTATGAGGAGATTCTTATAACCTCCTTTAACGGCGATATGCTGGGGCTGTACGACCATTTAAGCGAGTACGCCAACCTTGACGAGCTCAATCATCTGGCCTGCCTGCTCTCCGAGCTTGACCAAGGGCGGCTTGAAACCTTTGAGGCCGTCATCAACAAGGGCGACCACACGGCCTGCGTTGCCGGCATCATCAACCTTGTCCATAACCTCGACTGCTACGAACTGTATCCCGGCATCTCTGACGATGAAACGCTGGGGCGCATCTACATTGAGGATATGGACACGCTGGCGGTGCCGGAGGACATATTGCCCTATTTTGATTTTGAGGCGTATGGGCGGGATGTGCGGCTGAACGACAACGGACATTTTGCCCCCGGCGGCTATGTGATAAAAACCAGCGGGGAGTTTACGGAGATCTACCACGGTGTTGCGGACATTCCCGCTGAAAACAAGATTTTTTCTTATCCGGCCCTCTCCATCCGGGAACAGATGGCCGCATACAAGGAGGTGATTAACCGTTCCTCTCTGGAAGGCGAAAAGCTCCGTCCCCATACGGAGCGG
>NZ_DAMBZJ010000059.1:0-9238 GCF_032060045.1 Oscillibacter sp. | reverse complement strand
ATCATAGATACCGTAAGGGATTTTATTCTTTATTTAAAACTTTGCAACAGAACCATTTGAGCTATTTATTTTTTGTTTTCGTTCTTTAACCCTCTCCAACCGCGGACGATTATAACGCTGGATAAGAATGAACGGGATATTGACGACACATGCATATAGAATCATTACGATTCCTGCCCAAAGGGGATTCCAGATAAAGAATACAGATGCTGGCGGAATTAAGAGCCAGTGTGTCAGTTCCG
Organism: Oscillibacter sp.; assembly: GCF_032060045.1. Taxonomy (GTDB): domain Bacteria; phylum Bacillota; class Clostridia; order Oscillospirales; family Oscillospiraceae; genus Oscillibacter. The sequence goes on along the minus strand of NZ_DAMBZJ010000059.1, from coordinate 8,996 downwards.
CGCGTTTTGTCTCGATGATGAATTTTTCAAATGTCTGCTTATCTGTTCCTTGTAGCTGTTTTTTATTATAAGAACTTTTCATAATACTGGATCCCTCGGGCAACTTTCTTTTCCATTCTTTAATCCGAAAGAGTCGTTGCCATAGTTCCCCCTTTTCTTCCCAAGCGAATGTTTGAAAGATAGATTCGGTCTGCGCATACCAAGTATCGGGAATCTTCATGCACCAAAGAGAAATACCCATATGAAAGACAAACCAGGCCATAATATCCAAAAAAATAATCCAATGAAGTGGTAAGTCGATTAGCATATCCGTACCTCCTATAATTCAATTTTTCTCCCTTTCCAAGAAACACTTTTCAAAACAAAAGTCTTGATTGCGGACCAGACAAACACGCAGACGAAGTATAAAAATAATAACGGGTAAAGAAATGATAATAAAATAGAAAAATTGCCTGCGATGCGCGCCATTCTTAAAAAGGAAAGAAAGAAGGCAAAGTAACCGACCCATGCTAGTAGTTGAAAACCGGAAAGAATTAAATAAAATCCAGAAAGAAAAGCACCTGTAATCCATAGGCCGCTACAAATCATAATGAAGGGATGCGTGGCGACTGAACCGGAAGCGAAACTTTTTGACCAACCTTCGAAAAGGTGCGCGATTCCACCCGGATACATGCGAAAATGCAGAACATTTTTACCAGAATAGAGCTGGACCGGAAATTCCTGTTCGATAAATCGCTGCCCCAATGCGATGTTCTCCATAATATTATGACGCACTCTCTTATGTCCACCAACTTGAAAATATGTACTGCTTGAACAGAGCAAAGTAGGACCAAACGCACCGGCAGTCGGCAGACGTCTACCTAAGATAGAAAACTGATTCATACCTGCCAGAACCAAAATGTTAAAGATAACTGAAAGATTCTCATAGCTTTTATGGATGGTGTGATAAGGTTGAATAGAAAGAACGGTCTCTTCCTTGAAATTAGCAATCATCCGCGCTAAGCTATTCGAATTTGGGAAAAAAATATCAGCATCCAAAAACAAGAATGTATCACCAGCTGCGGATTGGGTGCCATACCAACAAGCGGCAGCTTTACCAAACCATTCGCGATCATCTTTTTGGACTTGAATCACCGTTGCACCGTATTCACGGGCGATTCGCGCGGTTTGGTCATGGGAATAATCATCTACAACTAAAATTTCAAGCGGTTTATACGATTGTTTTTGAAGTGAAGCCAGTAGAATAGATATGTTCTTTTCTTCATTACGAGCAGGTATAATAATCGATACCTGTTTTTTTTGTTTTTGTATATCTTCTTGTTGAGTCAGCTTGGGAGCATGCCAGAGCATTGCCCAGCCGCCAGCGATTGAAAGGACGAGAATAAAGTAATAAATATAGACCATTGTGCTCCCTCCTTAGAAAATTTTTCTGCGTAATCTTCTTAAGGCTAATAATGTTGCTTTTGAATAAGGGGGAAATTGTTTGGACAGTAAAAAGGGTGTTTGTTTGGAATAGACGGGACGCGGTTGTGTAAAGGCTTCAAAGCTCGCTTCACCATGGTATTTCCCCAACCCACTTTTGCCAGCTCCGCCAAAAGCTAAGAACGGATTCACCGCGTGTAGCATAACTTCATTGATGCTGACAGCTCCGCTTTGAACCTCGTCCGCTATTTTACTCTGCGTTTCTTGGCTCTTGCTGAAGATGTACGTACAAAGTGGAGCGGGCAAGGCCTGCAATGTTTTTATTACATCGTCAACTGAGTCATAGGGTATAACAGGCAAAAGAGGACCAAATATTTCCTCTGTGCAAATCGGACTCCCCGAAATCAAATCTACCAGTAAGGTAGGGCCGATATAACAATCATCGGCTGATGCATCACCGCCGTAATAAACGCGACCGTCCGTCATAAACGTCAGGATCTTATCATAGTGCTCTCTATGAATGATACGTCCGTAACTCTCAGAAAACTGGGGATTTTCACCGTAAAAGGTGCGGATTTGTTCTTTCATCATTTCCAGAACATCTTCCAGTTGTTCACGGGGAACGTACACCGTGTCGGGAGCGATACAACTCTGACCGGCATTTAAAAATTTACCCCAGATTATTTTTTTTATAGCAGTTTCCGAAATCCCTGAGTGATCGATAATACAGGGGTTTTTTCCGCCTAATTCCAATAGAACCGGTGTTAGATGACGTGCAGCGTCCTCATATACTTTTTGCCCTGTCTCGGGACTCCCGGTGAAAAAGATAAAGTCCCATTGTAATGAAGTCAGCTTTTCCCCAACTTCACGGTCACCGGTTACTACATGAAAGACTTTTTTAGGGAAATAAGCAGGAACTAGCTGCTGTAAAAGGCGACTCGTTGCTGGAGCCGATTCGGATGGTTTTAAGACCACACCGTTTCCTCCGGCAAGTGCGCCTATTGCTGGCATTAGAGCAAGTTGGAGCGGGTAATTCCAAGGGGCTATTATTAAGACGCTCCCATATGGTTTTCTTACTGTCACAACTTTATCTCTTCCCGACAGTAAGAGCCTCTCCTTGGAAAGAGGCTTCAACCAAGAAGGTAACATTTTTTCCATGTGGGCAATTTCATTTAACAAAACACTTATTTCAGAAGCGTAGGCTTCTACAGGATGTTTATGGAGGTCTGCTTTCAGGGCCGCCAACCACTCTTCTTCATGTTCGGTTAAAAGACGTTTGATTTGTGAAAGGGCATAAAGGCGATGCTCCAAACCTTCCGCACCAATGTGGCGACTGCGTTCGCGTTGTAGTAATTGGATTTCTTCAATCACTTAACCACCTCGTTTGTTCATTTGTTCTCTCTTATAAATCTTATCACTTACTTGTTGCCCACTTAACGTTACCATTGGCATTCCACCACCAGGATTAACCGTTCCGCCTACGAAATAAAGATTTTCATACTTTTCACTTTCTTTGCTATGCTTGAAGCCACGGTTCTTCTTGCGGTTCGAAACAGTTCCGTAAATTGCACCACGATGCGAATAATAATTTCTTTCAATATCTTCCGGTAACCACCGATCTTTTACGACCGTTCTTTTTCGTAGATCTGTTAATCCCATGCGTTCCAATTTAATTAAAACCCGTTCTTCAAGAGCATCATATTCTTCTTTTGTAAACGGCTTATCCGGGATATAAGGAATATGCGGAAGGACTTTAATGTTTTCATGGCCCGGAACGGTTTGTGTTTCATCTGTTTTATTAACGTTTACCAGGTAAATAGTCGGGTCATCCGGTAATTCATGTTTATGGAAAATTTGATCAAAACTCTTCTCCGGATTACCAGAGAAAAAGAAATTGTGATGCGCCAATTGTGGGTAAGAACCCTCTACACCGAGATGAAGAACCAGTCCAGAACTTGCAGGTTCAAATTTGTCTTCTAGTTTTTTGGTGAATGATTCTTTTTCATTGAGAAGTTTGTCATAGGCGGGAATGACTTCCATATTGGAAATGAAATAATCAGCGGTTACGCTGGTACCATCTGCTAATTCCGCTGCTTCGATTCGATCATCATTTCTTATTAAGCGCACAACTTCTTGGTTTGTATGGAAATGAACGCCGATTTCTTCTCCAAGCTTCACGATTCCGTTTGCGATGCCATGCATCCCGCCCGGTACATACCAGATGCCTTGTTTGTGCTGCATATAAATCATCATGTTTAAGACTGCAGGTGCATCATAAGGAGAAGATCCTACATATTTGATGAAATAAGCCAGCATATCCCGGAACTTTTGATTTTGGATGCGTTTGGCAATGGCATCATACATCGTTGTTAGCAAATCGAATTCTTTAAAAGAATGGATTAAACCATGGTTCTTCAAGACATCCCTTGTATTATCAAGACCTTCTTTGAAGTAGCCTTCTTCCGTTATTTCGTACAATCCGCGTGCGTATTCTAAAAAATCACGGTATTGGGCTATATCTTGTTCTGACAAGTCGTCATTTAAGACCAACATCTTCTCTAAATCACCATAAAGATCCAAGACGGTTCCATCCGGGAAAAATGAGCGCCATTCGTGATCGACACGAACGGTTTCAATATAGTCGTCCATTTTTACATTGCTGGTGTTGAATAATTTTTCGAAAATAGGTTTCATCGTCAAAATAGAAGGGCCAAGATCAAAACCAAAGCCCGCTGTGTTCAAACGATTCAATTTTCCGCCTAAATGTGAATTTTTTTCGTACAATTGAACGTGGAAACCTTTTTGAGCGAGTGAAACCGCAACGGAAAGGCCCCCAAGGCCCCCACCGATGACAACAGCTGTTTTATTTTGGGACATGCTATTTCCTCCTGCGTATAAGTTCATAAGAATCAGCTTCATCTTACCATACATCGCGCGCGATGTAAAACGTTTTCTTTTGTTTTGAGAAATGAGAAAAAAGGGTTTACGTCGTACAAGATATAAACTATAATAGTCTTGTCAGAACAAATAGAGAGACGGTGTTGTGAATATGGAGAAGAAAAAAGTTATCGTAGTCGGAGCAGGCGTGGCGGGCTTATCTAGTGCAATCCGCTTGCAAAAAGACGGCTATGCAGTCGAAATTTATGAAAAAGAAAGCTTGCCTGGCGGGAAGATGCATCTAATTGAGAAGGATGGTTTTAAGTTTGATTTAGGACCAACCATCGTGATGATGCCGGAGCTTTACCGAGAAGTTTTCGAATATGCAGGCAAAAATCCAGATGACTATATTCCCATGAAACGTTTAGACCCGATGTATCGTTCTTACTTCCACAAGGGAACAGAAAGTATTGATATTTCATCTGATTTGGTAAAGTTGATGAAGACACTGGAAGACATAAATCCCGAAGACGCAGTTGGGTTTTTGAAGTATCTAAGTAGTATTTATGAGCGCTATTCTGTGGCTCGTGACAGCTTTATACAGCGTCCCTTCCGCAACAAGAGAGATTTTTACAATCCTTCAATGATACGAAAAGCTCTCCAATTAAAAACGTTTGATTCTGCTACAGATTCGATTGCAAAATTTGTTAAAGATGAAAAAATCCGTCAAATGCTGACGTTCCAAACATTGTATATCGGTGTAAGCCCTAATAATGGCCCCTCTCTCTATACGATTATTCCGATGATTGAGCTCCTTTATGGAATTTGGTTCATCGAGGGCGGTATGCATAAGATGGCCGAAGGAATGGAACGCGCGTTTATTGAATTAGGAGGAAAGATTCATTACGATTCACCAGTAGATGAAATTAGAATTGAAAATGGCCATGCTACGGGTGTATTGGTAAACGGAAAAGCTGAACACGCTAATTACGTGGTATGTAATGCAGATTTTCCTTATGCAATGAAGAATCTAGTTAAAGATGTTTCTGCAAAAGGAAAATATACCGATGCGAAAATTGATAAAATGAAGTATTCATGTTCTTGCTTTATTCTTTACTTAGGAATGGATCGCAAATACGATGACTTGGAACATGTACATACATTCGTGTTCTCAGAAAGCTTGGACCAAAACTTGGAGCAAGTTTTCTCCGGTGAGTTTATCGAAGACCCCTCTATTTATATCGTTGCAGCTTCTAAGATTGACCCGACTGTCGCACCAGAAGGAAAAGAAGGGCTGTATATCTTGATGCCTGTATCTGATTTGGAAACAGCGAACTATGATTGGAACGATCCTGAAACGGTCGCTTACTATCGTAAAAAAGCTTTGAAAGCTGCCAGTGATTTGCCAGGAATGAGTAATATCGAAAATGAAATTATCTCTGAGAGCATGATTACACCCCTTGATTTCCAAGAACGATTCAATGCTTATAACGGAGCATGTTTCGGCTTGCAACCAATCCTGCTGCAAAGTAATCACTTCCGTCCGCAAGCGAAAGCGGAAGCGTGTGAGAATCTTTACTTTACAGGAAGTAGTACTCACCCGGGAGCAGGGGTTCCGATTGTGTTGTTATCTGGGAAAATTGCTGCTGACGAACTGATGGTGGATGATAATAGATAAATGAAAGAGTGAGTGGGATGGTTGAAACAGAACTGAAAAAAGACTACGCATACTGTGAAAAGGTTATAAAAGCGTCCTCTAAAAGCTTTTATACGGCATTCTCCAAGTTGCCGAAAGAAAAAGCAAGAGCTGTTTATGCTATTTACGCGTTTTGCCGTCAAGCGGATGATACTGTGGATGCGCACAAGCCTCTTGCATTAAAGAAAGAGAACCTTGCTATTTTGGAAGCAGAGCTGGAAGAATTCGAAAAGGGTAAGACACCGAATCATCCAATGTGGCGTGCCTTACGCGATGTTTTCAATCGCTACGCTATGACCACTTCTCCCTTTTATGACCAATTGGAAGGGCAAAAACGTGACTTGGACTTTCAGGAAATTACCAATTTGGATGCATTAAATGATTATAATTATTATGTAGCGGGATCTGTAGGTTTGATGTTATTGCCGATTTTGGCAGCTAAGAATGGGATAACAGAAACTTTGAAAGAAAGTGCAGTTTCCTTAGGTATTGCCATGCAAATAACGAATATACTCCGTGATGTGGGTGAAGATTATCGCGAGAATAAGCGTGTCTATTTACCCACTGAATTATTGAACCGCTATCAGGTCGACTTAGCACAGAATGTCGAAAACGGTCCGGATAAGAATTTTATCGCTTTATGGGAAGAACTAGCGGAAGAATCAACCCGTGGCTACATGGCATTTGAGGACAGCATCCATCACTATGACAGTGATTGTCGTTTCCCTGTTCTCGTTTCTTCGAAGCTATATAGTGGTATAATGGACAGCGTTCGGAAAAATAACTATGATTGTCTCGGTAAGCGAAATTACGTTCCTGAAGCAAGAATGATGGAGTTAATTCTGGAGACGCGGAAAATATTAAAGAAACGGTGATTGTATGGACGAGTCGATTTTTGATCGACCATTGAATGAGCAGCTATGCTTCCGGCTTTATCGGGCCTCAAACGGTATCAATAAAATGTACGGACGGGCGCTGAAAATAGTTCAGCTAACTTTCCCGCAATATTTAGTCTTATTGGCTTTATGGGATAATGATGGCCTGCCGATTACGACAATTGGAAGCCAAGTAGGAATGGGAATCGGAACTTTGAATCCTATTTTGAATAGAATGAAAGAACACGACTGGATTGAAAATAAACAGCATCCTACTGATAAAAGAACGATGCTAATTTTTCTCTCTGCTAAAGCAAAAGCGATCAAACCAAAGATAAATCAAGCCATCCTGGAAGAGCTGACGTCTTGTGATTTTGCCGGAATGGACTTGCCCGAATTGATGGCACAATTATTAAATTTACAGAATCGGCTCGACACAATAAACAAGAAAAATTAATGGAGGTTTAAGCTTATGACTATATACCTGAATTATTCCATAAGGTATTGTAGCTATACATCTGATCGTTGTATTGAACGTCCATCTTGTTATTGCCTCCTTATCACTTTCGAGCTAGATTCTATACTAGTATTATACCGCATCTTGTTAAACAAAAATGTTTATAATGACCAAAGCCAGTTTGTTTTAAATACTCAGGAGTTATTTGGTTGCTAGTTGTCGTAATAAATCATCAATGTGATCATTTATGATGACTAAACGGCTTTTCAGTAATTGGCCCTTCTTCGTCAGCACCAAATTCCCGCCCTGATTCTGGAATAATTTCACTTCCAAATCCGTTTCGAGATAGTGGATATGCTGCGTGATCGTTGGTTTGGACAAGCAGAGTTCTTGAGCAGTCTTTGCATAATCCAAGGTATCAGCTAAAACTAGGAAAGTTTGGTAATGATAATCAATCATGAAATCATCCTTTCATTTCTTAATGATGACTTACCGGCAAACCAAATCTGAAATCGCCTCAAAATGCGTTATTTCGGAAGTGTTTTTTCTGAATAGGAGGAAAAAGAGTCCCGAAGACACCTTTTTGTCTGAATCAATGGAAGGATTTCTTACTTTACTTTACCTGAAGTCAGATAGTAAAGATAAAGGTTTGCGAAAACATCGGAAAGACTGGCACCTTCCAAATCCATCTCTTTCATGAAATCAGACAATTCTTCTTTACTGACGATCAGATTGGCCAGCTTATAATAATCCCCCAAAGGATACACATAGATGACGTTCTCCGGCGTCTTCCGTCCGAAGGGGTGAAAGAGATTCTTGATCGCGGTTTGGTAGAAGGGATTGTTCTTCCCGGTGCTGAAATTTCTTGCAGCCATTTCCTTGAAATCCGCTAAATGGATCGGGATACTGGCATTTTTTCTGAAAAGAAAAAGGTCTCCGGACCCGCTCACCATAGCTTTCTCCAACAGATCTTTTATGGCGGCCTGGTAGCCTGCTCGATAGTCGTCGGTTATTTGTTTGTCGGATTCGGAGCTTGCATCTGCTTCTTTTTTCCTGGCGATAAACTTAGTGAGGTCTAATTGCGTCACTTGATAGCCTAGTTTTCTGGTTTCTTGTACAGCCGGCAGGTCTCCTTGACGGATCCAACGCAAGACCACTTGTCTAGAACTTGTAAGGCCTTCCTTTTCGAGGATGGTGAGCACTTCGGAAACGGTTAACATGTGGATCCCCTCTCTTTTATCTTTACTTTACTATATTATAGAGTAAAGTAAAGATAAAAGGGAAGTATAAGGTCTTTAAAAAAGATTTATTTATCGATAATAGACAGGTGTCTATTATGAAGATAGTAAATATGCTCATAGATGTTGTAATGTAACTTTTACGAATGGTTTTTGCCATCCGCAGGACTACCGACAGGGGAGCAGATTGATAAATTGCTACTTTCGCAGGTGTTGGAAAACGAAAAGAAGTATCCAGAAAATGGTTCCAATTTTAATTCCCTGTCATCCTTTGCCATTCCCTATTAATCATGATATACTTTAATTGCGAAACGAAAGTATCTTATTGCAAGCAAAACACAAAAGCCAATCCTATTGCGAGTAGGATAGGCTTTTTGGTTCTGTTGCAAAGTTTTAAATCTACTATCAAATAAGGTAGAATAATAGAAAAA
>NZ_DAMBZJ010000058.1:2793-9407 GCF_032060045.1 Oscillibacter sp. | reverse complement strand
CTGCCGCCAAGGGAGCAATGCGTCCTGTCGGCGGCATATGGTATGTGTCATCATGACCTATGCAGTGAACCTTTCACTCTAAGGATTTCTTTAAACACAGAGAAAGAACAATATTGGGATAGAGATAACAATGACCATCCTTCCGAAAGAAGATGGTCACTTACTTTGGCTCCAGCATTGCCTTCACCGTTGCGGTTATGATTTTGAGATCACGTTCATCGCACCGGAAAAGCAGCCGCATCAGCTGTTCTTTTTCGTTCTCTGTATGTGAGTTCTTCGGGTAGAAAATATTGTCTGCCGGGATGTTCAGCACAAGAATGAGTTTGCATAGCACCTCGAAGCTGGGCTGCTTATGTTCGTTCTCCAGTGCCATTATGTACCGACCTGTTATACCAATGTGCTCGGCAAGCTCTTCCTGTGTCAGGCTGGCTGAGATTCTGGCCTGTTTGATGATTTGACCGAGTTTATTTAAAATAGCCTCCACTTAGCGTTCACCTCCTATGCTATTTTACAGTTCGGGTGAAGAAAGTGGAACGCTTTGCAATTTCTTTATTCTTACGAACTAATAGAGCGTGTGCATTAAATCATATCTTCATTTTAATTGATTTACATAGGCACTCATGATACAATTAAGATACATTTGTGCCCTTTGAAAGGAGTTGCCTTATGATTAAAATCCTAATTGTTGAAGATCAAGCCTCAATACGTGAGTTGATTGCAATAAATTTAAGTAGAATGGGATATGACTGCGCAACCGCCAACAATGGAAAAATGGCGGCTGACTTGATTGAAAAAAACACATATGATTTAATCCTGCTGGATATTATGCTGCCTGAAATTGATGGATACGAATTGATCAAATATATTGAACCTACAGCTACACCGGTTATCTTTATCACTGCCAAAGGAAGTTTAAAAGACCGTGTTAAAGGACTGCATATGGGAGCAGATGATTATATTGTTAAGCCTTTTGAAACTGAGGAAATGATAGCACGGGTAGAATCTGTACTACGCAGAGCAGGCAAGGGACAGACATTGCTCGAAATTGATAATGTGAAAATAGATATTATCCAAAGAACCGTAAAAAAAGAAGATCAGCCTATTTTTTTAACGGCAAAAGAATTTGATTTGCTTGTAATGTTGGTGCAAAACAAAAATATTGTCCTTTATCGAGAACGATTATATGAAAAAGTATGGAATGAAGAATGGCAAGGAAATACCCGCACTATTGATCTCCATATACAACGCTTGCGAAAAAAGTTGGATTGGGCAGATAAAATCCAGACAGTTTACAAGTTGGGATATCGGCTGGAGGTGGAATAGTGAAACTATGGGCGAAATTGACATTAACAATCTCGCTGATTGTTGTAATCCTGTTTTCTATATGTAGTTACTTTATTATTCAAAAAAGTTTTGATTTCGCTATGGAGCAAATTATCCGCCAGTATCAAATGCAACATACGAACTATCGTATTTTTATAGAGGAAAAAGCATATGCAGATGAATCAAATATTGATGGCAGTTTACGAACGCTTTATGAAGCGGCGGAATTTGTGGGCGGCTTAAATAAAACAGCCCTTTATACTGCTGAAAATGAAAAGCTATATTCTTCGTATGGAATGACTACAGACATAGATTTCATAGAAGAACTGATTGCCTTAAAGGATGGGTACCACATCAAGAAGCATTCCGATGGCTTTGTTTTGGGAGTAGTTTCGACATTCATTGTAGAGAAAAAAGAGGTTTATTTTATTACAATTAATGATATCAGCGATGTGTTTGTGCAAAGGGAAATACAATATAGACAAGCTCTATTACTGGGCACCGTGTTGCTTATCTGTGTCATAATTTTTGTATGGATTTTTTCTAAATATATTACTTCCCCTATTGAAAAGCTGTCGATTATCAGTGAACGAATAGCGGGTGGCTCCTACGGCGACAGAACTCATATCACCACCAATGATGAGGTCGGAGTGCTGGCAAAGAGCTTCGATAAAATGGCAGAGGCCGTGGAAGAAAAGATAAATTGCTTAGAGCAGGCGGTTCGCTCCAGAGAGGACTTTGTTGCAAACTTTTCTCATGAGCTCAAAACACCTATGACCGCAATCATGGGCTATTCCGATATGCTAAGAAGTCACCAAAACAGCCCTGAAATCCAAATCAAGGCTGCAGATTACATTTACAAAGAAAGCAAACGAATTTCAGAGCTTTCTTTCAAACTGATGGATTTAATGGGGCTATCCGATGAGCATATCTCGATAGAGCCGGTAGATGTCCAAAAGCTAAAGATTAATATGGATGCTCGTTTTATTTGGAATATGCAGCCCGCTGTTGTCTGCGCAGATAAAACTCTCGTCACTTCGGTATTAAAAAACCTTTGCGATAATGCTGTAAAAGCAGAAGCAACCGAAGTTTTAATTAGAGGGTGTGTAGAAGAAATCAAATATAAAATAACGGTTAGCGATAATGGAAAAGGCATTTATGAAAAAGATATATCCAGAATAAAAGAACCTTTTTACATGTCTGATAGATCTCACGCCGGAACAAATGATGGCTTTGGCTTAGGGTTGACACTTTGTGAGAGAATAGCGAATCTTCATGGTACTTCGCTAATATTTGAAAGTGTGATTGGAGTTGGCACGGCGGTAGGGTTTGAACTCCAACTACATGAACCTGAACAATGATGCCAGATTTTATGATACAAGTTAGATACAACTCTTTGTTAAACTGTTTTCAGTTGCAAAGAGTTGTTTTTTTTAAGGAGTGAGTATATGAACAGGAATTTCAAAAAATCAATCGTTGCTATTCTGTTGGTCAGCGTGTTCATTTTTAGCGGCTGTTCCAATCAAGAATCTGACGAATATAAAACATCAGAAGAAAGTAGTAAAGTTGAACCTTTATCTGGAACCTTGACGGTCAATACCTACTCTGATGGTGCGATCATGAACCATGCTCAGGATTTCATTGCGCTTCACCCAAATGTGAAAATTGAAATGAAAATGCCGGATATGGGCGAATGGGAATCTGAAACCCTTGAACAGTACGGTGTGCGTACCGCCATAGAAATTATGAGTGGAAACGGAGCCGACCTCATAGACCTATCCCATTTTTCAGCATATCGGTACGCCGGAAGTGAGCTACTCTGCAATCTATACGATTTTATGGATAACGACCCTAATTTTAATAAAGCAGATTATTATGCAAATATTTTTACCGCAAAAGAAATAGATGGCGCACTGTATACTATGCCCTTTTATTTTACTTACGACATGATGGTGGTCAGCCGTCCTTTAACGGAGCGCCTCTCCACCGATTATGATGTGTTGGATTATGAATCTATCCTTGATATATACGAGTCTGTACTTTCTCTTGGACTTAGCCCGGAGCCTCGTATTCTGCCGGGGATTGTGAAAGAATACTTTTTTGGCTATGAATTTCCGGCTTATTACGATACAAACACAGGAGAAGCATGGTTTGACAGTGCCGAGTTTGTGGAGTATTTAGAAAAGACCAATACAATTATTACCCCCTACGATCCTGTCAATATGGAATGGGATAAGACCAGAATTGCGCAAGGCAATGATGATTTTATGAAATCCGACTATGTATTCTGTGGCTTAGATGTGACAGCCATTGATGTTTATAATCTTTTAGCCGATTACACCAACATATCCACACCTGTTCCGATTGTAAGCAGCGGCGGCGATGCTATGTTCAAAACGATGCAGGCTGAATACGGCATCCCAACAAGCAGCGACAACAAGGAGCTTGCGTGGGAGTTTTTGAAATTTTGTGTGGAGGAAAAATCCCCTCCCGACTCCTCTGACAGAGAAAAGGCGCAGGAGTATGTTATGAATTATCACACATGGGTGCCAATTAATATCAAAAACTTTTATCATTCATTTCGCCTGCAATGCGAATTGGATATCGATATGTTTGGGGATTCTTTCCAGTGGAAAGAGAGCAATCCCAAAGATGGAATAGATGAGATGCTCGCCCTTGTCCATGAATGGAACTTAAAGCGGAACAGAGCAGAATCTGAAACAGAAATATGGTTTCTAATTCATTCGGACTTAGAAAATTATTACTACTATGACCTTGCTACAGCAGAAGAAACTGCCGCTATCATTCAATCCAGAGTTGCTGCCTATTGGGGAGAGCAGAGATAAGCACTTCCTCTTGGACGTAGAATAAGCGGGAAAGGAGGAAATGATGAAATTTAAAAAGGGTCTGCCGTACCTACTTCCCAGTCTTTCAGGGCTATCGGTATTTTACCTCATCCCCTTTCTGTTGTCATTTTATTACGCATTGATCAATAACATGGGCAGCAAAAAGTTCGTTGGATTACAAAATTTCATAAATACGGTTCAAAATCAAATGTTCCAAAAAGGGTTGTTCAACACTGCTGTTTTTATGATAATCAGTATTCCTATTTTGATTTTCATTGCTTTGCTTATTGCATTGCTATTAAAACGAATGCACCGTGGTCAAGGTGTCTTGATGGCCATATTGATGTTCCCGATTATCATCCCTTCCGGTGTAACCGCACACTTTTGGAAGTCAATTTTTGATGTTAATGGGCTGGTTAATAAGACACTATATAGCTTTGGCTTGCCTATTATCAATTTTGCAAGCAGCGGGTGGGCAATATTAATCCCGATTATCATATATCTTTGGAAAAATACAGGATTTTCAGCAGTAATTTTTTACGCAGGAATGAAAAGGATTCCGATGGAATATTACGAGTATGCCAGCTGCACAGGAGCAAGTCCGTGGCAGCAATTTCGCCACATTACATGGACTTACCTTTCGCCGACCACATTTATCGTTTTGATTTTATCGTTTATTAACTCGTTTAAAATATTTAAGGAACTTTATATTCTTTATGGGAATTATCCCCCGGATCATCTATATATGTTGCAGCACTATATGAATAACCAATTCTTTAGCCTAAATATGCAGAAGCTGACTGCCGCATCTTATATCCTGATTTTTTTAATCGGCATGGTAATTTTCGCTTTGTTTTATAGACAAAAAAAGCTGTCCGATACATTTACCTCGCTCGAATTAGGCGGGCACATACCAAAACCTCAGACAAAGCGCTTACAAATCATCAGTCTTTTACCCGCTGTCATGATTGCGCTTGTTGTATTGCTACCCCTGCTCTTTACTGTTTCTAACTCCATCATGAGCAGCCATGAAGTTGTAAACCGATATACGACAGAAGTAACAACTTTTAATGCTTCAGATTTAGCAAGAAATGGCCTGCATTTTGTAAACATGGGGTTTTACCCAAATAATCCGACACTGGAGCAATATCGAAGCCTTTTACTCGATCATCCTACATATTGGCGGTTTTACGGAAATTCCATCCTTATGACCCTGCCTATTGTATTTGGGCAGTGCATTGTTTCATGCCTTGCGGCCTATGCATTCGAGAGGATGCAATGGAAATATAAAGAGGTTCTGTTTTTTGGATATATTGCTATCATGATGATGCCGCTACAGGTTCTCTTGGTACCGAACTATTTGGTAGCCGACTTTTTGAATCTTCGGGATAGCTACGCTTCCATCATTCTTCCGGGAATTTTCAATCCGTTAGGTGTCTTTTGGATTAGACAGCATCTAAAAGGATTTCCGCAGGAATGCATTGAAGCCGCAGAGTCAAGCGGTGCTTCCGAATGGAAAGTGTTTCGTTACATTGTTTTGCCAAATATGAAACCGGCTGTTATCTCCCTCTTCGTCTTGACATTCGCCGAGTATTGGAATGTCATAGATCAAGCAGTGGTACTGATAAAATCAATTTACAAACAGCCGCTATCTATTCATTTGGGAAGTATGCTCAGTGTGGAACCTGGAATGTTCTTTGCGGGAGCCTGCCTATATCTTATCCCCGCTGGCTTTGTCTTTTTTATAGGGAAAAATTATCTTATTGACAGTGGTATATTACCTGCTCTTAGAAATAAAAAGTAACTCTTATTTTAGCGACTGCTGTTCGAAAGGAGGGTGCAGATATGGCGAGCTTATCACTTAATCATATTTATAAAGAATATCCCGGTGGTCTGGCTGCTGTTTCAGATTTCTGTTTAGAAATAGTAGATAAGGAATTTATCGTTTTGGTCGGGCCGTCCGGCTGCGGCAAATCCACGACACTCCGAATGATTGCCGGTTTGGAGGAAATCACAAAGGGCGAGCTGTATATCAATGGTTATATGGTCAACAAACTCGCACCCAAAGACCGCCATATTGCTATGGTCTTTCAGAGTTACGCCCTATATCCGCATATGACTGTGTTTGATAACATGGCGTTTGCCCTAAAGGTGCATAAGATCTCCAAGAATGAAATAAAGCGCCGTATAGAGGAAGCGGCAAATATGTTAGATATACTCGACCTGTTGGATCGTATGCCAAAATCTCTGTCCGGAGGGCAAAAACAGCGTGTGGCTTTAGGCCGTGCCTTAGTTTGTGAATCTCAGGTTTTCTTGTTTGATGAGCCTCTATCCAATTTGGATGCGAAACTTCGTGGGCAGATGCGGACTGAGCTAATTAAGCTGCACAGGAAGATGAATACCACTTTTATATATGTTACACACGATCAGACAGAGGCTCTGACG
>NZ_DAMBZJ010000058.1:0-2737 GCF_032060045.1 Oscillibacter sp. | reverse complement strand
TTATAAATGGCACTCTTATGTGTTCAGAAAACAAATACTATATCACTTTCGATTTCCAAGAGCACGTTTATGAAATCAAACTTCCGAAGGATAAAATCAAGGAGCAGCCCCTAAAGACATATATCGGAAAGGAAGTTGTTACAGGCATTCGCCCGGAAAATGTTTTTGTGGATAATTCATCTGTTTCCGGCTCTTCCGCTGATACGATTACCTGCCATGTTGATGTTGCGGAAGTAATGGGTGCAGACAGCTTCCTTCACCTAACCTGTGGAAACAATCTTATAATCGCACGGACATCCTCTCATACCAACACCCGTAACGGAGATAGTATACAAATCCGATTGGATGTTAATCAAATACATATCTTTGAGAAACAAACTGGAAAAGCGATTTTATAACTAATAATGAAGTGTTACCCGCCAAATAAAAAAAACGGCGCTTTGGCGGGTCATTCTCTATGCCTGAATCTTCTAAAGCAACCCTCCAAACCCGTAAAGTTTGGAGGGATTTTTTATGTGTTGGTCAATACAGATCACACCGCTGCGCATTTGCTGCAGCGACATTAAGTCGGCTACATAATCGGATTTAGCATAGGTAATTCATTAAAAAAAGCCTATGTTCCTCAGCGGATAACCATGCCCACCAACACGAACCGCCAGAACAGGTAGAACGTGAAATAATACATGAAATAACATTTAAGAGCGTACCATCGGACGGTCATGTCCATAGGTGCGCTCTTTTTTTGCTGGATAAAATCATACCCCGATGCCGATCACCGCCTCTTGTCCTTCGTTTTCAATCACATTTTGAAAATTTGGAGGACAAGCATATGTCAGAGAACAAAAAATATACCATTGTTTTAAAACGGCAGCGTGTAGAGGTCAGCGAGGCAGTCTACCGTGCCTACCATAAAGAGAGGGAAGCAGAACGCTATCATAATAAGCTGATCCGCCAGAACGAACTGTCTTTGGAACGTTTCCGGGAGGACGGCGTCAATATTGATTACCTCATAGTCCGTGTTCAGCCGGATATCTTGGACAAGCTCATTCATCAGGAGCAGCTGGAGGCGCTGCGGATTGCTCTTCAAGCCTTGCCGGATGATGAACGCTCCCTCATTGATGAAATATTCTTCAATGATAAAAGCGAGTCACAGGTTGCCAAAAGCATTGGTGTTAACCAATCTACCATCAGCCGCAGGCTTTCAAAAATACTATCCAAGCTGAAAAACTTAATAGAAATTTAGTTTTTTAGCGCATAGTCCCCCTCACTTTTTCCTTTATAGAAGTGAGGGGGATTTTCTATCTCTCTCGTGTTCCTTGAAAAATACCGAGCCATTCGGTCATATCCAGCAGCTTAAATACATTAGCTGTTCAGCTCCGATGAGGGGAAAGCGGCTTTGGAGGACACGCCAAGACCATCTGCGGATAGGTCAGAGCTATCCGTCAACACGATAGCATCAAAGGTGCCGAGCGAGAATTGTCCGTCCATAAAGCAATCTGTGGTGGATTGCCCCGCCATGACCTGAACAGCCTACAATGATACTTCTGCACAGCCACAGACATCGCAATGGGTGCAGCCGCCGGAGAACCCGGCGGGGGTGAGAGTCCCATGACGGCCGCAAGCCACGGCTGGTTTAAGCTGACTGCCCAAAGGACGGAATCGTCCTTAACCGCAGGCACTTTGCCTGTGGTGTTCTGCTTCGGGAAGTAGTGTCGAATAGAAGCAGCAGAAAACGAAGAACAAGAGTTTTGTTATATCAGAAACTATGAGGACAGCCGCCCTACGGGTAAACCCGGTCACAATCGGCGGCTGTCCTTATCCTTGTGATATAACACTGATTTCACAAAAAGGAGGAATGCGAAATGCGTATTTACAAAGGCGATATGTTCTATGCAGACTTAACCCCGGTTGTCGGTTGTGAGCAAGGCGGTATCAGGCTGGTACTGATCATACAAAACGACATTGGTAATCGCTACAGCCCCACCGTTATTGTGGCCGCTATCACCAGTCGCACGGAAAAGAATCATCTGCCTACACATATCCGGCTGTGCAGCCAGCAGTACGGACTGCGGCAGAATTCCCTTGTGCTTCTGGAGCAGGTGCGAACCATTGACCGTTCCCGCCTGCGTGAATACATAGGCCATTTGAGTGATTTGCAGTTGCAGCAGGTCAAAAAAGCCTTAGCCGTGAGCTTCGGTCTGGATGCTCTGCTGCCGGAACCGCAAATAGAGCCAATGGCAATAGCATCGCCAAGCTTGTGAAAGGAGGAATTTTTTATGGACAAGAAATCTGCATGGATTTACTGCAGCATCGATGCACCGGAGGACACTCACGGCGCTTTGAAAGGTCAATATGAACGGTTGGAAACCTATGCCGAACAGATGGGCTTTACCGTTGTCGGCTCCTCGCAGGACTCGGGCAGCGGTTTGCACTTTGACCGCTCCGGCCTGCAGTCTGTTCTGGAAGCGGCAAGAGCCGGGAGCTTTCATATCCTGCTGGTGGATTCGGTGAGCCGGATCGGGCGGGATATGGCAAAGACCATCAACTTTATTCAAACAATCAGCGACTGCGGAATCAGCATTTTTTCCCCAATGGAGGGCAAAATCAAGCTATCTGATTTCACGATGCCGCCGTTTCAATTGGGTCAGGAGGGCTTGATATGACAAAAACAGAACCGGTCAATGAAGTCCGCTATTTGATGGCACACAACTTCCTCACCTATCTTTTGGAGCAGGGC
>NZ_DAMBZJ010000057.1:743-10040 GCF_032060045.1 Oscillibacter sp. | reverse complement strand
GGGCCTGAGCAATGGCCCTGCTGATACTGACCCCCTTACCAATGGCATTATGATAGGTGTTTGCTACCTGTTCGGAAAGGTGCCGGGAAAAGGTTTCCATGTCCCGTTCAAAGCCGTGGCGCAGGGGATAGGGGATTCTGCCGTCCACTTTAAAGTTTGCCAGATACGCATTGGTGGTGGAAGTCAAAAGCTTCAACAGCTCGTCCAGCTCCAGAGAGGGGTTCTCTGCCGGGATGGATTTTAAATAAAGATTCGCGGAGTCAAACCCGTTCCCGGTGCCGCGGTGCTGCCTGGGCCGGGTTCCCCAAACCCCAGTGGAATCCGGAACCATGTATGGGCTAAAATCTTCCGCCACAGGTTACTTCCTGTATGCAGTAAAGAATAAGTCCCTCTACATACGGAGCCAACATAAAAAAGTTGCACGAAACCGCACAACTGAATCGTAATCATTTCAAATTAAAAATGAGCATAAAAAATGGGTAAGTCCTATAAGGACTTACCCATGGTCCGAGTGGCGAGACTTGAACTCACGACCCCTTGACCCCCAGTCAAGTGCGCTACCAACTGCGCTACACCCGGATGTTTTGCTGCAAATCAGCTTATTTAGAATAGCATAGCATTTAGAAATTTGCAAGCACTTTTTTAAATTTTTCGCAAAAATTTGCCGGAAGATCGGTGCTGGTTTGCGAAGTGCCGGTTTTAGAGGTGCTCTCAGAATGAAAGTGCCTCCTCCAATGGCAGAATCCTGTTGACAAACTTCGGACGGATATGCTATGATATTCAGGTCTTCCGGAAAAAGTGCCTTTTTTGATGGAGAGATGTCCGAGCGGTTGAAGGAACCGGTCTTGAAAACCGGCGACACGAAAGTGTCCGTGGGTTCGAATCCCACTCTCTCCGCCACATTTCCATTACTGCAGACGGGGCGTATAACTTGACAGATGGAGAAGTACCCAAGAGGCCGAAGGGGCTCCCCTGCTAAGGGAGTAGGCGGGTTAAACCGCGCGAGAGTTCGAATCTCTCCTTCTCCGCCAAAAAGTGCTTGAAAACCGCTAATTTTACGGTTTTCAAGCACTTTTCATTTATTATCTTACAGGTATTCATAACCACCCTTTTTCGAAAAACTACTAAAAAATACGCTATAGAACTAGAAAAAACCAACCTGTAAAGTACACGGTAAAGTACAAGTTTTACAAGTTGAAGCGCCACGCATATGCGTGGCGCTTCAACCCAGCAAGCCAGAGTCAGAGTCCGGTGTGCTAAAATCTTGTAACCATTGACATACAGTAAGTGGAATAATCTTAAAATTAGTATTACAATACTATTTGCAGCAACGCATTTTGATGCCACAACTAGGGGTAGGTCAAGCTTCATGTTGACCAGAGCTAAATTTCATTTGCAAGACCAACTGACTTTTAAGCAGTGGGGCGAGGTTGCGAATCCCATCTTAAAATTTAAGGATATCTTAATGCGTCGGGGCTCGCAAAGTACCGTAAAATCACTTTTGAAGTGGATTTGCGGTACTTTTTGCTTTTCAAAAGGCGTTGTGTGATAGACCGCGAGTAACGGATAAGCCAAAACCACTTGTTTTTTCAAGAGCGGGTGGTTCTCTTTATGAAAAAGCAATCTTATCTTAACGGATTCCAATAGCAGGGAACGTCACGTATGTGAGCGTCTCATCCACGCTGCCTAGGAATAGATGCGATATATCAGTCCTGTTTTAATAACGGTGATCTCAATGACGCACGTATAGAGCCCTGCAATATTTTTCGAGTTTTGCAATTCCTGATTTGCGGTCTTTTAGAAAACAATGGAGTTGCTATTGATTATTCGCCGATTTTCACGGTACAATTATTTCGTAATTTTATATTTTATACAAAAGGAGGGACTTGTGAATTATGAATGGGTGCTTCACACGCTATACGATGAACAGGCATACCGTGCACTGGCCGAGGCAAGCTGGCAAATATTTCGGCGGCCCAAAATGCAGACGCAGGCGTATCCCATCCTGATCGCAGCTGCCGTGATGATGCTGATAGCTGCGTTTTTGGGCGAACGATCAAATAGGTTGCCGGCCGCTGTGCTGATCCTCTTTTTTGGGGCTGCCATTCCCCTGAGTAAGGTCAGCGCCAAATCCAAGGTGTATCGCACAGCAAAAAAGGCCGCAGAGGCCGCAGAGAATTTTCCTAAAAAAGTGACCTTTGTTTTTCTGGAAAAAGATTCCATAATTGGGGATAAATAACACGTAATCCCTTACAACAAAGTGTCCTGCTTTGCCGAAATGGGAGACTGGCATTTTCTTTTTTTGATCAAACAGCGGCATATATTTTCAACACAACTGAACTTAGGGACACGGAAAAACTTGGGCGGTTTGAGGCGATGCTTACGCAAAAATGCGGACTCTCCAAAATCCGGCTGAAAGAGTCCACAGTAAAAGCATAATTGTGTCTAGCCGCGCCAAAGGAGGAGGCTGCACTATGGCGGAACGAGCGACTGTGTATCTGCATAAAGGGAATTATCTCTCTGCACGAAAGGATTTGTCTTGGATTAACCATCAGATGATTACCATTCTGGACAGTATTTTTGACGGTGTTTACATTACAGACGGAAGCACCAATACCCTTATGGTTAATCAGGCCTACCTGGCTATTTCGGGACTTTCAAAAGAACAGGTTCTCGGAAAGTCCATGCCGGATCTGGTAAACGCGGGCATTGTCAACCGCTCGGGAACGCTCGCCGCACTGAAAGCCCGGAAAACGGTTACACTGGATCAAACTTTCCACACAGGCAAGCAAGTCCTCATCACCAGCACGCCCTGCTTTGAAGAAGACGGCAGCATTTTTCTGGTTATAACCGTGGTGCGCGACATGACCGAGCTATATAATTTGCAGGAAAAAAACCGAGAAAACGAAGAGCGATACCGCCGCGAAGTAAATCTTCATCAAGCGCTGCTTTCGAGAAAATTTATTGTGGTGGACCCAAAAACTCAAGAGGTATTGACCCGGGCAGAGCGGGTGGCCTCGCTGAATACCATTGTACTTCTCTTGGGAGAAACCGGCGTTGGAAAAGAGCAGTTCGCCCGTTTCATCTTTGAAAACTCACCTCGCAAGAACCAGACTTTTATCAGCGTCAACTGCGGAGCCATTCCATCTTCTTTGATTGAAAGCGAGCTGTTTGGCTATGAGCGCGGTGCTTTTACCGGCGCCAACAAAGAGGGCAAGCTTGGTATCTTTGAAGCCGCAAATCACGGCACCGTATTTTTAGATGAAATTGGTGACCTTCCAATGGACATGCAGGTGCATCTACTGCGGGTGCTTCAGGAAATGCGCGTAAAACGGATCGGCAGCGTTAAATCCATCCCTGTTGATGTGCGGATAATTGCCGCCACAAACCGGGACCTGTGGGAAATGGTTCAGGCGAAGACGTTCCGCGAAGATTTATATTACCGTTTAAACGTCGTACCCATTACGATTCCGCCGCTGCGGGAACGCCACGGCGATATTATTCCTATGGTTCAGGGGTTCTTATCTGATATGAACGAAAAGTATCATGTCCAGAAGAATTATATTCCCACCGCATTGAAAGCCATGCAGGACTATCAGTGGCCCGGCAATGTCCGGGAGTTAAAAAATGTGGTGGAACAGTCTGTCATCTTTAGTGCCGGGGAGTATATCCTGCCATCGGATCTGCCCATTTCCATTTCCAATAAATCATCCGATTCTGACCAGTCTGCAAAAACCGGCAATCCTGCGCGTATTTCCATTGATCTCAAACGTGCCGTGGCCAAATTTGAATACGGCTTTATCAAACAGTCCTATGAGATGCACGGAAACGTGCGTGATGCCGCGGCAAGTTTGGGGATGGATCCTTCAACCTTTGTGAGAAAACGAAAGAGGTGGGAAAAATTGTTGCAAAAATGAACCAAGTTGCATTTCTGCAATTTACAGGACTTGTCGTCCGATGCATTGAAGCTTTTGCAGTTTCCTGTTCTTGTAAGCTCGCGGTTTATCAACCCGCTGTTGCAATATTGCAGCAGCGGGGTTTTTAATATTTTTTCGCCCCTTGCAGCGCAATGGTTTCAAAGCTTTTTCAATTGATAATTTTCTGGCACGCTTTTTGCGTAGTATTCTATCGTCAGGAACAGTCGGCCGACTGCCTCTCGTTCGCAAGGGATCTGGTACAAGAAAATCAGAAAGAAGGGAAATTATGTTGAACCAACAGTCTATCAGCCGTTATCGAAAGTATGGCGAAGAGCAGCCCTATTGGAAAGCCGGCATTTTTAAGGTTCGTCTGCCCTTTGTTCACTATGCGTGGTCTATCCCGGAGATGGTGCAGGCGGTGTTCATGTGTGCCACCTGTCTGGGTGCGATTCCGGTTCTGACGGAAGTTTTGGGCGTCAGCTACGACATCGCTTTATCCATGGTTATTGTAAACGGATTTTTTTATACGCTGCATGTTCTTCTGGGCGATCCCGTGGTTCCGGGCTGGATCACGCCTGCGGTTCCAATTATTACAGCTTTTTTGACCTCGGGCTATGAAATTGGTCCGTCCCGAACGCAGGCGCTGATCGCTTTGCAAATGATTCTCGGCATTATCTTTCTGGTGTTTGGCATCACCGGGCTGGGTGCTAAGATGGTTCAGGTGATTCCCACCTCGGTAAAAGCAGGCGTGCTGATGGGCGGTGGAATTGCCGCCGTGATTGGCGAATTTAAGGACACCGGCCGCTACGGAATGTATCCAATTTCTATTTCTGTGGGAATTATGGTTGCGTACTTCTGCCTGTTCAGCCCCATTTGGAGCAAGCTTCGCCAAAAGAACAAATTTATTGATGCAATCGGAAAATTTGGTATGCTTCCCGCGATTATTATTGGCGTCATCATTGGCCCTCTCATGGGAGAAATTGCTATTCCAGATATTGTCTGGTGGCCGCTTGTGAAAATTCCAGAGCTTGGGGATATTTGGAATCAGCTGTCGCCTTTTTCAATCGGGTGGCCCAGTGCCGCAACATGGCTGGCGGCTCTTCCTGTGGCTGTTGTGGTCTATATTATTGCTTTTGGTGATTTTGTCACCTCCGCTGCGCTAATCAACGAGGCTGATGAAATTCGGCAAGATGAAAAAATTGATTTCAATGCGAATCGCTCCAATATCATTAGCGGCATCCGCAATACCGCCATGGCAATGGTATGCCCGTATACGCAAACCTGTGGGCCGCTGTGGGCAGCCGTCACCGCTGCGGTGGGGCAGCGCTATAAGGAAGGGCCGCGGGCCATGGAGTCCATTTACAGCGGCTTTGGCACGTTTCGTATCAGTACGTTCCTTGCCGTCATGATGATGCCTATCTCATCCCTTCTTCAGCCGGTTCTGCCGATAGCGCTTTCTTTGACGCTAGTGGTACAGGGGTATATTTGCACACAGCTGGCAATGAATATGTGCGAAAGCGATATTGAGCGCGGCATCTGTGGCGTTATGGGAGCCGTTTTGGCCATCAAGGGTGCAGCTTGGGGGCTGGGTGTTGGTATTCTTTTGTCCTTGCTCTTGAATGAGAGCAAGAACAAGGTCGCGGTTACCAAATGATTTTTTCGATTGCTTAAAAAATTAAACAAACACGGCTCTACCGTAAAGTAGTATTGAAAGGAAGTCTTTAATTATGGCACTCATGACGGGAGAACAGTATATCCAAAGTATTCGCAAGATGAAAATGGAAGTTTACATGTTTGGCAAGCGGGTGGACTGTCCCGCGGATGATCCTATTCTGCGTCCATCCTTAAACTCCGTTCGTATGACATATGACCTCGCTCAGATTCCTGAGTATCAGAGCCTGATGACCGTGATCTCGCCGGAGACCGGCGAGCGAATCAACCGCTTTACCCATATCCACCGCAGCACGGATGATCTGCGCAACAAGGTGAAGATGCAGCGTCTGCTGGGTCAGAAAACCGCCGCCTGCTTCCAGCGGTGCGTTGGCATGGATGCGTTCAACGCAGTATACTCCACGTCCTTTGAGATTGATAAAAAGTATGGCACGCACTATCACGAAAACTTTAAAAAGTTTATGTTCGAGTGCCAATCGAAAGATCTCACTGTCGACGGCGCCATGACCGACCCCAAGGGCGACCGCTCTAAGGCTCCCCACCAACAGGCCGATCCCGACCTGTTCTTGCGTGTGGTGGAACGCCGCCCCGACGGCGTGGTGGTCTGCGGGGCCAAGGCACACCAGACAGGTGCACTCAACAGCCATGAAATTATTGTCATGCCAACCATCGCCATGGGCCCCGAGGACAAAGATTTTGCCATTTCATTTGCGATTCCCATGGACAGCGAGGGAATCTACATGATTATCGGTCGCCAGAGCTGCGACACCCGCAAATGCGAAAATACGGAAATGGATGTCGGCAATGCGGAGTTTGGCGGCGTTGAGGCACTGACTGTGTTTGACAATGTGTTTGTCCCCAACGATCGAATTTTCCTCAACGGCGAAGTGGAATTTGCGGGGATGCTGGTGGAACGTTTTGCCGGGTTCCACCGCCAAAGCTACGGTGGATGCAAAGTCGGCGTAGGCGATGTGCTGATTGGCGCGGCGGCTGTTGCCGCCGACTACAACGGCGCGAACAGGGCCTCTCATGTCAAAGATAAACTCATTGAAATGACGCACCTGAACGAGACGCTGTATTGCTGCGGCATTGCTTGCTCCTCCGAGGGAGCCCCCACCGAAAGCGGCTCTTACATCATTGACCTGCTGCTGGCAAACGTATGCAAGCAGAATGTTACTCGTTTTCCCTATGAAATTGTACGTCTGGCAGAGGATATTGCCGGTGGTCTGGTGGTCACAGCTCCCTCTGAAGCCGACTTCCGGGATCCCAAACTTGGCCCTGTCATTGATAAATACCTTCGCGGTGTCAACAACGTTTCCACAGAAAATCGCCTGCGGATTCTCCGGCTTATCGAAAACATGGCTCTGGGCACTGCCGCCGTGGGGTATCGAACCGAGAGTTTGCATGGCGCAGGGTCTCCGCAGGCGCAGCGGATCATGATTGCCCGTCAGGGAAATCTGGAACACAAAAAAGCTCTGGCAAAGGCCATTGCCCATATTCAGGAATAATTCCCGCGGGAAAATTCTGCATTGTCTCGACTACGCAGAAAGGAGTCTGCCTATGTATGAAGAAATTGAGCGTGTACTGAGCGAGCGTGTGCGTCCTTTGCTGCATCTCCACGGCGGCGATCTTGAGGTGCTGAGTGTGGAAAAAGGAATTGTCCGATTTCGTTTTTTAGGACACTGCGCGGGCTGTCCTGCCGCAGACCTGACCAACGAGGAATTGGTTCAAACTGAGCTGATGGCGCATTTCCCCAATCTCTCCGGTGCCGTCATGGTTCAGGAAACCAGCGAGGATCTGCTGGCACAGGCACGGGCGCTTATGCGGCACAGGCATAATGCATAGCCACCTCATCGGCGTCCGATACTGCGGAGGATGCAATTCCCGCTACGACAGGGTGGCTCTCGCAAAACAGATTGAACAGCTCTTCCCTCATGATATCTTTGAGTTAGCCGTACCGGAGCATACCTACGATGCGGTGCTGGTCATTTGCGGATGTCCTGCCCAATGTGTCAGTACAGAAGATTTGCAAAACGTGGAAAGTCGCTTGGTTATTGCCGGAAGCCAGCATCCTGAAAGCAACGTTATACTCCGCCTCAAAAAGGTGCTGGGCGAAAATTGTTTACCAACAGGAAACAACGTGCGCACCTGATGTGCGCCTAATGTCCGCCCTGCGCCCTCATAAATTCACTGACTTTACATCATGCAATTTCGACAATCGGGTACGGTGTCCCGAGCTGGAACACCGTACCCAAAATATGATTATTTGGCTGCTGGCAATAGCTGACAGCTTGTTTCAGTGTACCCTTTTTATGAAAAGCAAACCAGATACACCACAATTAAAACCGAAGGAGGCAATTGTCCTATGGATCGGAGTGTCTATTATCAGCAGCACCTGACGTCCGGGGAGGACGCGGTCAAACAGATTAAATCTGGAAACCGCGTTGTCATCGGACATGCTTGTGCAGAGCCCAGTTTTTTGATTGAAGAGATGGTCAAAAATGCAGCGGCATATCAAGATGTTGAAATTGTGCACATGGTGGTCATGGGAAAGGGCGCCTATTGCGCTCCGGAAATGCAGAGCCATTTCCGACACAACGGGCTGTTTCTGGGCGCAACCACTCGCACCGCCGTTTCAGAGGGCCGCGCCGATTTCACGCCCTGCTTTTTCTTTGAGGTGCCGCGTCTATTCCATACCACACTTCCTGTGGATGTAGCCTTGGTACAGGTTACCCCTCCCGATGAGAACGGGAACGTTTCTTTGGGCGTGTCCGCCGACTATACGTTGGAAGCCGTCAAAAGCGCAAAACTGGTCATTGCGCAGGTCAACCGGAACATGCCCTTTACCTATGGCGGGGCTGCAATTCCCCTGACAGAGATCGATATGTTCGTGGAGCACGATGCACCCGTGATTCAGTTGGAGCCGCCGAAAATCGGAGAAGTGGAGCGCGCCATTGGTGAAAACTGCGCATCTTTGATTCGGGACGGCGACACACTGCAACTCGGAATCGGAGCCATTCCTGACGCTGTGCTTCTATTTTTAAAAGGTAAGCGGGATTTGGGTATACACTCTGAGATGATATCGGACGGTGTACTGGAATTGGTAGAAGTGGGCGTGATTACCAACCGAAAAAAGACGCTAAAACCCGGAAAATTCGTAGTTACCTTTCTTATGGGCACACAGCGTCTCTATGACTTTGTAAATCACAATTCTGACGTGGAAGTCGATCCTGTGAGTTATGTTAATGACCCTTTTGTAATTGCGCAGAATGATTGCCTGGTGTCCATTAATTCCTGCGTTCAGGTGGACCTGACCGGTCAGGTAGCTTCTGAATCCATTGGCCTGCGCCAAATCTCCGGTACTGGCGGTCAGGTGGATTTCGTCCGCGGGGCTTCGTCCAGTCGGGGAGGGCGGTCAATTATGGCTATGCCGTCAACTGCCAAAGGGAAAATTTCCAAAATCGTACCCCTGCTGGACGAGGGTGCCGCCGTGACTACCAGCCGCAATGACGTAGACTATGTCGTCACCGAATACGGAATCGCACATTTACACGGGAAAACGCTGCGCCAGCGTGCGCATGCTCTGATCTCCATCGCGCATCCCACGTTCCGGCCCGCATTAATTTCCGAATTTGAGAAGCGGTTTCTCGCCAGTTATTAAGGTTCCCTTCTTTATGTGTGCCTAGCACACATTCCTTGTAGGTGGGGG
>NZ_DAMBZJ010000057.1:0-733 GCF_032060045.1 Oscillibacter sp. | reverse complement strand
ACCAAAGGTGCGCCCACTTTTTTCTATGCCTCACATCCGCTAACTGCATCCCCGTTCCGCTGTGTGCGGCCGGCGCTTAAAAAGCGCTGGCCGCACAGGTGTTCTTGGGTTATTTAAGATTGCTGCTGATATACGATCCGGCAACGCGCTGCACGTAGTTCTGGCAGGCTGTACCGGTTTTCTAGTCGAAATTTTCTCCGTAAATAACGGTGTTGGACAAAATGCGCACCCCAGATATGGAACATGATAGGTCTGGCAAGTCTGCGCGGCGGCATCGGTTTCCATTTTTTCGCAGGAGGTTCCGACCGTCTTGTTCAGATAGAACATCCGATCAATCTGGTTGTTTCATTCGTTGGAGGAGCCGATGGTTCCTTCCACCACCGAGCGCCTTTGACGGCGTTGGCGTCTTGCAGCAGGGCAGGGTCGGCATTATGATAGACAGACTGTGTAGTTGTATTCATCTTTGCTTTTTGCCCACCGCTCTGGATGCTTGGCGTTCAGCTCTTTCTTATGCGTAAAATCATATAAGCGGGGCCTGGTGTAAAGACCTTGCAGAATCGGTCAGTGGAGCGCTATAATCAAGCCTTTTTAGGAACAAACGCGGGAACAATCAGCTATTTCCGATTTCATGTAGTGCCTTTGTTACCAGTTGTTTAGCCTTTTTAAGAGCCGCTCCCTTTAAAGGTTGCGGCCTCAAGACCAAAAAGCGGAAGGAAACGCCAATTGTATTCTC
>NZ_DAMBZJ010000056.1:0-10227 GCF_032060045.1 Oscillibacter sp. | reverse complement strand
AAAACCTTCGGAAGCGCATTTCCCCGCCTCAAAGAAGTGGGCCATGGAAACTTTTGACGCATTGGTCAGGTGCAGCACGGCCTCCAGCACACCGCCACCCACCGCCAGCGCCTTATCCGAAGCGGTGAAGCAATTGGCTTTTTTGCCCCGGGGGTCCACATCTCCGACCTTCATCCCTTTAAACACCGGCGTTCCATCCGCCAGGATTCCCCGCAGCACACCAGTAAGCGTACACCGCAGCGGATGCCCCGCCACCTCGGCGACAATATCCCCCTCCTGCACCATGGCCCCAATATCCTGCAGTTGGTGAAACACTCCATCCGCAGGGGCCCTTAGAACCCGCTCACCGGAAAAGCCACCGATCAGACCGGGTATCCCCGTGTTGGGCAGAGCGGAGCCTTGATAATATACGCGGCCAAGGGTATGGCCCCGCATTGTTTCCACCACCGCGTGGCAGTCCACTCCCGCCGTAAAGCCGGGACCCACTGTCACTACCACCGGGGCATCCGCCAGCCTTGTACCCATATTTTTCTTTGCAAGAATCGCGTCCACCACCGCGTCGGGGCGCAGCTCCGGGATGCACGCTCCCGTCGGGTCCGGTAAAACAGGGATCACGCCCTCTTCCAGCAGGGCCAGCGCTTCCTCCACCGTCTCGGCCCGGACGGCTTTCACATCCTCAACTTCGGCTCGGCCCAGCACGATGGCCTGCGAAAAGCAGACTGTCCGCCGGATGGCCGTGGGGCGGGGCAAGTCGGTCATCACCACCGCAAGGCCGCTGCGCCACAGGCGCAGGGCAATTCCCGTGGCGATATCCCCCGCACCTCGAATTACTATCAGCATTGGTATCCTCCATTTCCGCAACAGCGGTTAAAATAGTTTCCCCAGCTTTAACGACCCTGCCACAGCGGGGCAGTTCAACAATCGGACCAATTCCTGCGCCTGAGCCGCAGCCAGCTCCGCCTGATTGATTAGAATTCCGGTGTGCAATTTCTCCGCCTTCAGCACTTTGGCAGCAATTCGGGGCGTTACCAAGTCGCCCTCTCCCGCGCCTGCCAGCGCCGCGTAGCGTTCCGGCCTGTGGGCCACCTCCCGAATGGGTTTTCCAAACCCCGACGCCCCCACCACGCAGATTATCTCTCCCGCCTCCGGCGGAATCACTGGCTCGTGGGGCGCGTGGGCCTTGAGAGGCAGATGGGCGGAGCCGTCGGCCTCCACCAGCACATAGTCAAACAAGGCTTTCAGCCGCGCCATGGGCACCGCCGGAGCGGCGAGTTTTCCATTGTCCAGCGAAGACCCCGCGCAAAGGAGCCTGCTTTGCGCCCGTGCCGCCAGCAGCCGCTCTTCTCCCGGCTCCGTCACGCAGGGCAAATCGGAGAAAGGATAAATTTTTGTCGTAGTGCACAGCAACACATTGAACCCGGCGGCTGCAAGTGTTTCTCCAGCCATGCGCAAAAGGGTGGTTTTCCCGCCCCCGCCGATCACGGCGGTGACGCCGGGACGCATTCCCAGAACCTGCGCCCACTTCATCGGCTTTCCCCCTTTTTCGTTCTTCTTTTAAAAGAATAACACAAACCAGTTCTTCTCGTCAAGACGACAGAAAACCATCTTTTCTTGACTTCCTTTACCAAAAATGCTACACTAATTCCGTTCACCTTTATATAGTATCACGGAGGTGCTTATGACCGACGGCTGCGGCCGCACAATCCAATATTTGCGGCTGTCGGTAACAGATCTGTGTAATTACCGCTGCCGCTATTGTATGCCGGAGGCGGGCGTTCATAAGCGTCCGCATCGAGATATCCTGTCGGTGGAAGAGTGCGTGGAAATCGGACAGGCGGCAGTGAGTTGCGGCGTGAAAAAAATTCGGCTCACCGGCGGCGAACCGCTGGTTCGCGCCGGGATATTGGAAATCTGCCGGGGCCTTTCTTTGATTGACGGGCTGAAGGAACTGTGCATGACCACCAACGGCAGTCTTTTGCCGGAGTTGGCCGCTCCCCTGCGGGATGCGGGCGTGGATCGCCTGAACGTCAGCGTGGACAGTCTTCGCCCCGCTGGTTTTTCTTATATCACCCGCCGGGGCTGTCTGGACGACGCGCTGGAAGGCATTGCGGCGGCGGAGCGGGCCGGATTTACAAAGCTGAAGTGCAACGTAGTCCTGATGGGCGGCATTAACGACGACGAAATTGTCGACTTCGTGGCCCTGACAGAGCACAAGCCCTGGGAAATTCGCTTTATTGAGCTAATGCCTATGGGAGAGTGTGCCCAGTGGGAAAAAAGTCGATTCATTCCGGCGGAGACAGTATTGGAAAAGGTCCCGGCTCTGCGGCCTCTCAAGTCCTCCGGTACGGCGGCGCGCTACGCTGTCCCTGGTTGGGTCGGAGCGGTGGGGCTGATTCGGCCTATGAGCCACCGGTTCTGCGGTCTTTGCAACCGTATCCGCGTCACGGCGGACGGAAAGCTGAAACCCTGTCTCCACAGTGATGAGGAGCTGTCGCTTCGCGGGCTCCACGGCCCGGAGCTGGTGGAGGCCATCCGGCGGGGCATTGCCCAAAAGCCGGAACGGCATCATCTGACGGAGGGCGGCAGCGACACCTTGCGGAATATGAATGAGATCGGCGGCTGAGCTTAGTCGCAAGCTCCACTTTGTTTGCTTTCGGCTTCGCCGAAAGTGCTTACAATGATTTTAAGGATGCTTTGCATCTGCAATAATAAGAGGTAGAAACATGGCACAGGAGTTGACCCACTTCAATGAGCAGGGCCGCGCCCACATGGTGGACGTGGGGGAAAAACCCGTCACGGCGAGGGAAGCACTGGCAGGCGGAGAAATCCTTGTTTCTCCGGAAGTTTTGGAGAAAATTCGGGCTGGAACCATGAAAAAGGGTGACGTTCTGGCGGTGGCGCAGGTGGCGGGCATTATGGCCGCCAAGCGCACCTGGGAGCTGATTCCTATGTGTCATCCTCTCCCTCTGACGAAAATCGACATCTCCTTTCATCTGGAAGACAGCCCCAGCCGCGTGGAAATTCTGGCCACCGTCTCCTGCGGCGGGGTCACAGGCGTTGAAATGGAAGCGCTCACTGCCGTTTCAGCCACGGCGCTGACGATATATGACATGTGTAAGGCCGTTCAGAAGGACATGCGCATTCAAAACATCCGTCTTTTGAAAAAAAGCGGTGGGAAAAGTGGCGACTACGCTGCGGAGGAAGCATATGGCGAAGGTAACATCGGTTAACATCAGTGAACAGAAGGGGACGCAGAAGCACCCTGTATCGGAAATTCAGCTAAAGCTCCGCCACGGAATCGTGGGGGATGCCCATGCGGGAGACTGGCACCGTCAAATCAGCCTTTTGGCAGAGGAGAGCGTGGATTCTATGCGCGCCGCCAGCCCCATTCCTCTGGACGAGGGTGTTTTCGCGGAGAACATCAACACCGTGGGCATGGATTTAAAGCACCTACCGGTGGGAACCCGTCTGCGCATCGGAGAAGCCGAGGTGGAGGTCACCCAGATCGGCAAAGAATGCCACAACGACTGCGCTATTAAGCAGGCCGTTGGCAAGTGCGTCATGCCCACCGAGGGAATTTTTGCCGTGGTGGTGCAGGAGGGAAGCGTCCGCGCCGGAGATGAGATCGAAGTTCTGGAGGTGAATGCATGAAGCTCATCAAAACGAGAGATGCCGTGGGTCATGTTCTGTGCCATGACCTGACCCAGATTATCCCCGGTGAATACAAGGGCGCCCGGTTTCGCAAGGGCCATGTGGTGGCGGATGAGGACATTCCCGTACTCCTCTCCATGGGCAAGGAAAATCTGTACGTCTGGGAGATGAACGCCGGAATGCTTCATGAGGACGACGCAGCGATGCGGCTGTGCGGCCTTTCAATGGGACAGAACATTCGCCGGACAGAGGACATTAAAGAGGGCAAAATTGAGCTGTTCGCAGTATGCGACGGTTATTTTACCGTGGATGCGGAGCGGCTTTTCGCGGTGAACTCCATCCCCGATGTGATGCTGGCCACCCGCAAGGGCGGCACGGCGGTGCACTCCGGGGACAAGCTGGCGGGCATGCGGGTCATTCCCCTGATCGTACCGGAGTCTACGCTGGAGGACGCGGAAACGGCGGCAGGCCCCGCCCCCATTTTGAACGTTCATCCCTATAAGCTGAAAACCGCAGGCATCGTCACCACCGGCAGCGAGGTGAAAAGCGGCTTGATTGAGGACCGGTTTACCCCGGCTGTCAAAAATAAGCTGGCGGGCGTGGGCATTGAAACCGTGGCTCAGATTTTTTCCGGCGACGGCGTGGAGAACGTGGCCACCGCAATCGGCGAGGTCCGGGCGCAGGGCGTGGATTTGGTGCTGTGCACTGGCGGCATGAGCGTGGACCCCGATGACAACACGCCCGGCGGTATTCGGGCAGCGGGGGCAGAAATCATCACTTACGGCGCGCCCGTCCTTCCCGGCGCCATGTTTCTGCTGGGCTATTTTTCAGACGGAGTGCCCGTCATGGGCCTGCCCGGCTGCGTGATGTTTGCGGGCGCCACGGTGTTTGATCTGGTTCTTCCCCGCGTGGCGGCGGGTATACCTGTCACCCGGAACGACATTGTGGCTCTTGGAAACGGCGGGCTGTGCCTTGGTTGCAAGCCCTGTCACTGGCCCATTTGCCCCTTCGGCAGATAAAGGTACTTCGCGCCTATACGGGCGCGTCCCCTTTGCATTTCGTTGGCCTCAATTGAGTATCACGGTCTGTAATTTCCTTCAGGAATTCAGAAATACAGCGCTTTACAAAGCGCAGCTCTTGGCGGCGGTGCCGCCGAACTATGAAAGGAAGGTTTGTACACATGAAAAAGGTTCTTGCACTCACATTGGCCATGGCGATGGCCTTGGCTCTGGCCGCCTGCGGCTCCACCGGCAGTTCTGGCTCCGGCTCCGCTCCTGCCGGTTCTTCCGCCGCCGGTTCCACCCCCGCTGCTGAGCCGGTGGAGATCACCGTCTTCGCCGCCGCGTCCATGACGGAGACCGTCGACCAGATTATTGAAGCCTACAAAACCGTGGCACCCAACGTCACCGTCATCCCCACCTACGAATCCTCCGGCACGTTACTGACCCAGATCAAGGAGGGTGCAGGCTGCGACCTATTCATCTCCGCCGCGCAGAAGCAGATGAACGCGCTGGACGGCTCCTTGAAAGACGACGCCGAGAAGAACCCCGACGGTCTGGACATGATTGACACTACCACCCGCGTCAATCTGCTGGAAAACAAGGTGACGTTGGTGGTTCCCGCGGGCAATCCCAAGGGGATCGAGAGCTTTGACCAGCTTGCCGAGCACCTGAAGGCCGGCGATATCCTGATGGCCATGGGCAACAGCGATGTGCCCGTGGGCCAGTACACCCAGAAAATTCTGGCCTTCTATAAGCTGGATGAGGCCGCTTTGAACACCGCAGGCGTGCTGACCTACGGCTCCAACGTGAAGGAAGTCACCACGCAGGTTTCCGAAGCTTCCGTGGATTGCGGTGTGATTTACGCCACCGACGCGTATTCTGCGGGGCTTACTGTGGTGGACAGCGCCACCGCCGAGATGTGCGGCCAGGTAATTTACCCCGCCGCCGTGCTCTCTGGCTCTCAGCATGCCGCCGAGGCGAAGGCGTTCCTCGACTATCTCTCCACTCCCGAATCCATGGCGATTTTTGAGGCTGTGGGCTTCTCTGCCGCATAATTTACTCATAACTTCCTGGCGGCACGGGGACCACAGTTTCCCCGTGCCGCCTTCCGAGGTTTTCTCTCCCTGCGATTTTTCCCCGGCGCGTTGAACGCCTTTGCGGGAGCCTCCCGCAGAAAGGAGCTCCCATGGACTGGTATCCTCTTTATAACTCTTTGCGAATTTCCGCCATTTCCACCGTGGCGGTATTTTTTCTGGGCCTGCTGTCCGCGTATTACATTGCCCGCCTGCCCCGGCTTGTAAAGGGCGTGTTGGACGTGGTGCTGACGCTGCCCCTGGTTCTTCCTCCCACAGTGGTAGGCTATCTGCTGCTGCGCCTGCTGGGACCTAACCGGATCATCGGAAGCTGGGTGCTGGAACAGTTCGGCGTGAAAATGGTGATGACCTGGTGGAGTGCCATTTTTGCAACCGTGGTTGTGGCGTTTCCCCTGATGTACCGCACTGCCCGGGGCGCGTTTGAGTCCTTTGACGAGACGCTGGCAGACGCGGGGCGAACGCTGGGCCTTTCGGGAAGTTACATTTTCTGGCGGGTGCGGATGCCCGTTTGTAAGCAGGGGATTCTGGCCGGGACCGTGCTGGCTTTTGCCCGGGCACTGGGAGAATATGGAGCAACGTCCATGATTGCAGGCTATACCCCGGGCCGCACTGCCACCATTTCCACCACTGTCTATCAGCTCTGGCGCACCGGGGACGATGCAGGGGCGACCCGTTGGGTGCTGGTGAATCTCGCCATCTCTGCCGTGGTGCTGCTGGCGGTGAATCTTCTGGAATCCCGACAGAGAGGGGGAACTCGCTGATGCTTCGTGTGGATATCCACAAGCGGCTGGGAACTTTTTCTCTGGATGCACAGTTTACGGCGGAGAATGAGACACTTGCGCTGCTGGGGGCCTCCGGCTGCGGAAAGTCCGTGACACTCAAGTGTATCGCGGGCATTCTCCGTCCCGATGAGGGCCGCATCGAGCTGGACGGACGGGTTTTGTTTGACAGCGCCGCCAAAATCGACCTTCCGCCCCAGCGGCGGGAGGTAGGGTATCTTTTCCAACAGTATGCCCTTTTTCCCAATATGACCGCCGCGCAAAATATTGCCGTGGCCGTGAAGAATCGGGCGGATCGGGACCAAGTGGTCTCCGAAAAACTGCGCCAGTTTCGTCTGGAGGATGTGGCCGCGAAGCGTCCCTCCGCCCTCTCGGGCGGGCAGCAGCAGCGCACGGCGCTGGCTCGTATTCTGGCCTCCCAGCCTCGGGCGATTTTGTTGGACGAGCCTTTTTCTGCGCTGGACAGCTATCTCAAATACCAGTTGGAATTGGAGCTTGCAGAAACTCTCGCCGCCTTCCCCGGATCAGTTTTATGGGTCACGCACGACCGGGGTGAAGCTTGGCGCAACTGCCACAGTGTCTGCGTGATGAACAGCGGAAAAAGCCAGGCCGTGCAGACTCTGGAGGAGTTGTTCCTCTCCCCCGGCACCGAATCTGCCGCCCGCCTTTCCGGCTGTAAAAACTTTACCGCCGCTGTCCCCGATGCCGGAACGGTCTTCCTCTCCAAATGGGGGATACGCCTTTTCTGCGGCCGCGCCGTCCCTCCGGAGATCAGCGTGGCGGGCATCCGATCCCATCACGTCCGGTTTGCCGCCAAAGGGGCAGAAAACGCTTTTTCCTGCACCGTGGAAAAAGTTATTGACGATGTGTTTGAAACCATTGTTCTGTTGCGCCCCCTTGGTGCGGCGCAAGATGCGCCGCTGCTGCGGATGGAACTTGACAAAGCCGCGTGGACGGCGCATGATGAAGAAAAAACCGTCACCGTATCTGTCAGGCCTCAGGATATTCTGCTTTTGCAAAAGGCTTGAAATGAATGTAATTTACGCGCCACGCGCCACAAGGAGGAGTTTAATGAATTGGAACGCCGCCGTTTTAACCGTCAGCGACCGAAGCTTTCGCGGGGAGCGCCCCGACGAAGGGGGTCCACTGATTTCCGCAATGCTGAAAAACGCGGGGTATGAGGTCCTGCGGACCGCCGTGGTCCCGGACGAACAGGAGGAAATCGCCCGCATGCTGCGGGAGTGGGCCGATGCGGGAGACGTGCGCCTGATTCTGACCACCGGAGGCACTGGCTTTTCTCCTCGGGACGTGACGCCTGAGGCCACGCTCTCCGTCTGCGACCGACCGACGCCCGGAATTCCGGAAGCCATGCGGTGTGCGTCCATGGCCGTCACGCCCCGGGCCATGCTGTCCCGGGCGGCGGCGGGCATCCGGAGCGGAACTCTGATTGTAAATCTCCCCGGCAGTCCTAAGGCCGCAAAGGAAAATCTCGAATCCGTTCTTCCCACGCTGGACCACGGGCTGCAAATGCTCTCCGGCGAGCAGGCAGACTGTGCCAAATTGAAAGACTGACAAAAAGCGGCCCCGCCGATTTTCGGCGGGGCCTTTTGCACATCACGGCGCTAAAAGCCTGTAAATCGTCAGTTCCTGTAAATTTAGCACAGTAATCCATTTGACCTTGGAAACATTTTGTGGTATAATTATACTGAATTGTGAAATTCTGTAACATTTTTCTTTGTGAATAAGCACACACGCAGCCGTTCCCCCACATTCACATTGGGGGCGACGCAGATGAAAAAACGGGAGTGATCATGATGTCGGAAAGCAGTGCTGGGAAATTTAAGAGGTTTTTTGGCGGCTTTGGCGCGCGCGACAAAAGTCGTGACAAGCAGCCGCCAGAGACGGGCCCCGACGAGCAATTGCCGGAGACAAGCTCCGATGAACAGACACCGGAGACAAGTCTCGACAGGCAGATTACCCCGGCGCAGCCGGATAAGCCGCAAGCGGTTCCTCCTGAGCCGTCTCCACCCTCTATCGAGGAGGAGGCCATTCCCATCCCGCTGGACAACCCGCTGAGGGAGGTCTGGCAAAAATGCGACCAGCCGGGGCTGCCCGCGCTGTCGCCCCTACCCCCGGCTCAGGGCGGTATGGATATCCCTCCAACAGCAATGAATGCAAGCGCAGTCAAGATACTAAGGGAGTTGCTTCCTCTTGCCCAGCGCTGGCTGATGATGGAGCGAGCATCTATTCAGGTTCACGCAGCACAGGAAGCGCAGGCTCGCGCCGCTGCACAGATGGCCTCGGCCAAATCGGATGAAACTTCTCCCTCTGCGTCCAGCGAGGAAGTTCCCGCTCCTTCCCCTTTGGAAGAAGAACCCACTGCGCCCGGAGGAGAAGTACCCACTTCTTCCGCACCTGACGCAGAAGCGCCTGCCCCCGTCCCCGCCGAACCTCCGGATGTGGACGAAATGGCACAGGTCGTTCTCTCTGAGGACGGCATGGCGGCGTGGCTGCTCCTGCTGCCCCCCAGCGGAAAAGGCAAGCGACTTACCGTGGCGGACGGACAGGCCTTGCTGCGGGAGGCCCGCGTCACCTTTGGCGTGGACCAGCGCGCTCTGTTCTCCGTCTTTACAAAAAAGCCCTATTTTAGCCTGTGCCCGGTTGCACGGGGCACCTTTCCCATAGAGGGGAAGGACGGCTGGACAAAGGAACACTTCCCCCGCGATTTCTCCCGCTTTACAGGCAATGAAGAGGGCGGCACCGTGGACTATCGCGCCCAGGCCTGCGTGCAAGTCATCGAAAAGGGTGCGGTCATCTGCGACATTTACCCTCCCACAGAGGGCGTCGCCGGAACGCGGGTGGACGGCGTTTCCGTTCCGCCCAAGGCGGTGAACCCCGCCCCCGTTCTCGCAGGAAACTACACCGCTCTCAGCGAGGACGGAACCAAGCTCCTTGCCGACATGGACGGCTTTTTGGACTTTCGGGACGGTAAGTTCCATGTTAAAAACATCTTGAATATTACTTCCGACGTGGATTATTCCACGGGGAATATTGATTTCCGCGGAGACGTAACCATTCAAGGCGACGTGCGCGAGCAGTTTTCGGTGAAGGCCACGGGCAGCATTTCCATCAGCGGCATGGTGGAAGCCGCCTCGGTAGAGGCAGGAGGCGACGTAATGATCTCCGCAGGCGTCTCCGGCAACAATCAGGCCATTATCCGGGGAAAGAACGTGCGTGCAAGGCATCTTGAAAATTGCACGGTTCACGCCGAGTGCGTGGAATCCGATTACATTCTCACCTCCCGCATTTTTTGCAGCGATTCTGTAGTGGCCGCAGGCAGCCGGGGCAGCATTATCGGCGGGCAGGTGGTGGCCGTCAATCACATCAAGGCCAACTCCATCGGTTCCCAGTCCGGCCGGAGCACGGAAATCACGCTGGGCGTGCAGCCCGAAATCCGGGAAGAGCTGCATGCAAACCGGAAAGAGCTGTCGGCCTTGCGGGACAAAGCCGCAGAGCTGCTCAAGCGGGCCATGTATCTGAAAAGACGTTTGGAGGAGCAGGGCCATGAGGACCGCCGCTCCACCGCGGAAATCCAAGCGGCCCATGACAGTCTGGTTCAGATGACCGAACGGGAAAAAACTCTGCTGGCCCGTCAGCAGGAGCTGACGGAAGCGTTGAGCCAGCTCCATCGGTGCCGCCTTG
>NZ_DAMBZJ010000055.1:7223-10332 GCF_032060045.1 Oscillibacter sp. | reverse complement strand
GATTTAATACTTCCCTAAGAAACTTTTTTATCGATCCCTAATCCAATCAGTATGCCGGGAACAAGAAATGCAAATGTGCCTTTTAAAAGCCGTGGCAAGATCAGTAGCGAAGGCTTTACAAGGTCAGACGCTTTCATGAGAGAAAACACAACAACTCCACAGTATGCTGCTACCATGGCAATCCCGAACCATAAAGATACTTTGCGGAATCGACGGTCCACTTGCAACGGAAAAAGTGCGAGAGCTCCTACAATTCCAATACACAGCCAAAAAGCTGGTTTAGCTGCATAAATGTAAATAAGTTCCCATGGTGAGATTATAAATGCTTGTGTACGAAGAGGTGCCAATACAAGCCAATTGTAGATACCTATGATGACCGAAATTATTATGATAATCCCGCACAAACAATAGCATACCTTGTGTTTCATAAAGCCTCCTCAAATTATCTTGGATCGTCAATGCTGTCGGAGTAAGAAATGTCTCATGCTCGTGCAACAGGAAGGAAACATCCCTCTCGCTTAGTTATTAAAGAGAATGTTTGTGAGAGTAAAAGACCATCTCCACGCTGTACCCATCAAGTAGTTTACAGTCAAATTAGCACCCATGACAGCATGAGTATCAGATGCTACATAGTTTGTAAAGCTAGTGGAAATATTAAAATAATTAGCTACAGAACGATCCAAGACGCTTTGTGTGGTTGGCCTGGGGAAAAGCCCACTACAGCCGTATGACACTGTTGCAGACTCAACAGAAGCCTTCTGATCAGTAATTACCCAGTGCCCGGACACACTGGTTAAAAGATACTCAGTAGGTGTATTCTGGTGGGCATAGTTAATGGTTAAATAAACAGTTGAAGCAATCGCACCATCATGATCACTTTCTGTTGTCGATCCACTTGCTCTTAGTGATGCTGGTAAATCATATTTATAAGTTACACTGTTATTATTACCTATGCTTCGCGTTAATGGACTCATTGATACCAGTGTTCCCTCAATAATATGCTGCGCGCCGTCCTCGGTTGTTAATACTCCAATCATCTCGGGCGTTGCTCCAGAAAGTGATACATTAGAATCTGCCGCAAATGCAGGAACGCACAGAGACAGGCACATCACCAGCGCCAGAGCCAAACTCATCATTTTCTTTTTCATGCTATACCTCTTTTCTTATTTTGTAAATTATTTTTTGGTCAACGTTTGG
Source organism: Oscillibacter sp. (assembly GCF_032060045.1). Lineage (GTDB taxonomy): Bacteria > Bacillota > Clostridia > Oscillospirales > Oscillospiraceae > Oscillibacter. Next base: position 9,135 of record NZ_DAMBZJ010000055.1, on the reverse strand, counting down.
ATGCAAACGCGCACGGGTTTACGGCATTGGCCTCACCTCTTCTTTCCTCGATTTGCCGCCTGTCACCTTACGGACAGGTATTGCTGACGGAGACAGAAGGCTTGGTTGTTCCATTCACGGAATAGCTCAGGGTCAGGGTGTAACTTTTTCCACCCTTGACGGCACACTGGCCGGAGACAAAGACCGACCCGGTTCCAGAGCTGCTCCATGAGTCCACATAGGTATTCCCCTGATAGAGGGTCAGAGTCGCGGAAACCTTGTCGCTAGTGCTTGCGCCTTTGCAATTCACATAACAGCTTGCGGTCGTTTCACTGAAAGATAGGGTAGGACGGCTGCCAACAGCCCGTAGTTGCACCGCCTGAACGGAAATTGATAACACCAGCAACAGCAACGCTGCAAAAGAAAACGTACGTCTCTTCATTAAATACACCTCCTCTCTGCGTTGGATAAGGCTTCCATTTTTGCCTTTATCCTATCAACGCTTCGAGGAGGTGCTTTTCTTACATAATCTTTAAAAATTTTGCAAAAAACATTCTATTTTGTCGATTCTTTCAAAGCAACACTCTCTGCTATGTACAAAATGTCGGATTCATCAAGGAAAGCGTCCACTTCAAACTGAAGATTCGCGTTTGGATCAATCCAAGTGAGCGTGTTGTCGTTCTTTGGATCAAGCGATAAGAAAATTTGGCCGTCAAAGCCGTTGACCGTGATATCCTGCACCTCCACACCTTCTGTTAAAATGTCAAGCGCGGAGCCCTGCTGCATATACGAATAGTCGAACCGCAGCCACTGGCCTTCCTCATTTTTGTAGGTCACGCAAAAGTATTCCGGCATTTCAATCCGTTCGGTTTCCGCATAGCCTTCCGGCAGTTCGGTAATTTCATACTTGGGCAATTCCCCGGAAATTTGCTTCCCGTAATAGCGATAGAGGATGTGCGTCTCGTACCACTCCGTTACCCAATGGATCACCGCGGCGCGCACGGTGGGACTGACCGCCATCAGCGTTCCCAACGACAAAGAGCACACCAAGAGGATTGCCGCCGCCGTCTGCACGCACTTTTTCCAAAGAGGGCGAACACGGCGCTTTGCCCAACGCTGTGGATTTGTCAGCATGGCGTTCATCTGCCGCTGAAAGCGAGGGGAAACGGCGACTGGCTTCGTGGAGAAAAGCTCTTCCGAAAACTCGATTGCCGCGGCATCTAAAAAAAGCCCCCGCAATGCGGAATGCTCTGTATCGTTTGTCACCGTGTATACTCCTCTCGCAGTTTTTTGATTAAGATTGCCCGTCCCCGATGAATCCGTGTGTTGACGGTTGTCTCCTTCAAATTGAGCGCCTCGGCGATTTCCTTTGTACTGCGCTCCTCTACAAACCGCATTTCCAACACCGCGCGGAAGGTTTCCGGCATCGTTTGGATCATCTCGTTAATTGTCTTTCCGTCATCGTCCCCAAAGGCGGCTGTTTCGTCGGCAAAAGCATCCTTGAGGGGCAGTTCTTCTTTGCGCTTTCGCAGAATTGTAATCGCTTCGTTCCTCACTATGATGACGAGGTAGGCGCCCCTTTTCTTACAGGAAACCTCCAGAATTTTTGAAAAGTTTTGCACCGCCTTCAACCAGGCATTTTGGACGGCGTCCTCCGCGTCCTGCTGGTTTTTCGGAAAATAGCGCTGGGCAACCCGCAGCATTGCGTTTCCGTACTGATTGTAAAGCTCTAAAAATAGTTGCCGTTCCGCATCGGATTCCAGCATGGATAAGAAAATCAGCATCCGCCTTTCTCCCCTCTGTGACGTTCTATCAAAAAAGCTTGTAAGAGCTGTTGGCCTTGAAATCTTATGTGTTGAGTTTCGGTGCGTTTTGAGAATGCAGAAGTAAAAACAATCAAAGCGCAGAATCTAAATGATAATAAATTCTGCGC
>NZ_DAMBZJ010000055.1:0-7213 GCF_032060045.1 Oscillibacter sp. | reverse complement strand
ATAATCAAAGAAAAGAGCATTTTAAGAGTACAAAACGAAGAAAGGCAAACATTTTAATGCAAAAACCTCCAAAATCAACTGATTTCAGAGGTTTTTGGTCCGAGTGACAGGGTTCGAACCTGCGGCCTGATGGTCCCAAACCACCCGCGCTACCAACTGCGCCACACCCGGATATTTACTTTTTGGGTCTCTGGAAATTTCACTGTCTGTGGTCTAATACAATTTGGGGGTGCTTTTCAATGGGCCGTACTCTCAATCACCCACGCTATCGACGGCCCTGCCCAAATCTTGCTCTTATATATTTATACCACAGACGTGAAACATCTTCTGTACCATAAAATTGCTGCCAATTTGTGATTATACCAGCAACGCGGGGAAAGTTCAAGAAAAATTAAACGCGTGGCTCTCCTGTCCTGTATTTATTTTGAATTCGCAGGTTTTAGCTCAGACAATTTTTTTAATTTTATCCAAATTCCCGCTGCACAGAGCCTCTAAATTATCAAAAATTTTCTTAGGCTCCCAGTTCCACCATTCTAGATGCAACAAATAACCTATCAGCTCGTCATCAAAGCGCTTGCGCAGAATTTTGCAGGGATTCCCTCCGACAACGGTATAGGGCGGAACATCTCTTGTGACCACTGAGTTTGCCGCAATAATTGCTCCGTCTTCAATGTGTACACCAGGCATCACGGTGACATTTTGCCCAATCCACACATCGTTTCCCACTACGGTATCCCCTTTTAAGGGCAGATCTTCCAGAGCCGGCGTCGCCTTTTCCCAACCACCGCCCATGATGTTGAAGGGATAAGTGGTGACGCTGCACATACGATGATTTGCACCGTTCATCACAAATTCAATACCTTTGGCAATGGCACAAAATTTTCCAATAATCAACCGATCGCCCAAAAACTCATAGTGATGAGTGACGTGACTTTCAAACTGCTCTGGCCCGGTATTGTCATCATAGTAGGTGTATTCTCCCACCAGAATGCTTGGACGGGTGACTACATTTTTAATAAAGCAAACGCTTTTAATGGCCTCGTTAGGGTAAACTGCGTTGGGATTAGGTCCGTATTGCATTTCAAACCACCGCTTTCATTCGTTTCTCCAGCATAGACACTACGCTTCCATTTGCCACGCGGCTGACAATGCACACCATTTTCCTGTATGTGTTTGGCCTCTTTATAATACCACATTTGCACCCCCAAGTAAAGGCATGACTTACCTTTATGCAAACGTATATATTCAAGTGAACAACATGTATCCGAACCCATCCCCAAGGAGGATAAAGTTCAGATTATCAAAATTTGTGTCATTCGGTAAAATAGATGCACTTATAATTTACCTGCCCCGTATAGATATAACAACATTTTTCATACACTCCATGCTGCACAATATCCGAAGTCTATCGATTAAGAACTGTAGCTTTCAAGCTAAACGACATTGGATATTTGTTTGTATTATATTCATAACAATATAAACCTTTGTCTTCGATGTGCTCCATATCTCCGGAATCACAGAAGTATTCGGTAAATTCATTTAAGTATTCAATATGCAATCCCGCCGATGTTAGTGCATTAACGATATCAGATAGCGTGTGCATCCAAAAATATGCTTTCACTCCCCGCTTTACTTCGGAGGCATATCCACCGATAGAATCATCAATATCCGGTTTCTTCCCAAAATAGGGGTATTTAATTTTATATTCCTCCTTGCTCAGCTTACTTTCATCCATGGAGAGAAAAAATGGATGCGAATCGAACACATATAAAAAGCCGTTGTCTTTCAATAGATTGCGTATTGTTTTTGCCCAAACATTCAAATCTGGCAGCCATCCCAATACGCCTTCCGAAGTAAAGACTATATCATACTTCCTATTATGTACGTGAGACAGTTCCATAATGTCCGATTCAATAAAATTCACATTTGAAATTTGCAAATCGTCAGCTAGCTTTCTAGCATAAAAAATATTATCAGGCACCAAGTCAACTCCTGTGACGTTTCCGGCTCCCATTTTTGACAAGATGATCGTATCGGCTCCTGTATTACATTGCAAATGTATGATTTCTTTGTTGGAGATATTTCCCAACTCGTTTTGTATATAATAGTTTAATTTAGGCATACCCTTTTCAAATGCAGATTTGAAGGTATTATAATGATCTTCTGAAATTTTGCTCCAAGCTTTCTTGTTTGATTCTATTTCTTTCACCCTGCGTATCCTCCTATTATTTATTAAAATTATGCAGGTGCGCTAAAGAAACTTCTAAAACACTTCATTAAGTATAACACAAAAAATCAGGCTAAACAGAGATATAATCCTACATCTCTGTTTAGCCTGATAATCTTGCGAGCCACGTCAAATCTGGATATCATCCTATTTTCAGTTGGTGATTTGAACTATCACTCCTTCAAATGATAGCACCAAAATAACTATGATTCTTCAAGAGATGCTTATTCGTTTGTAGGACTACGGTATGCTTTGCATTGTTTCTATCTACAAAAAAGACGTACTGCCTCAACCTACTTTCCCGTTAGATGAGGAAGTGATTACCGTTGCGTTGGAAAAATCCCGGTTGCCAGGAATACTCTCCGAATCAGAAACCACTTCTTCGGTTGAAGGACAAAAAATACATATTGTGCGCAGCCCAACTATAACTTATTCAGATAAAACCAACGAGACCCTTTCTAATGGGTTGCCATCCCTATTTGTTAGATAAAGTGTTAGATGAATATAGCACGAACAAGCTGATGTCGCATAAAAAGTTATGAAAAAGCTCCAAATCCTTCGATTTGGAGCCGTTCCAATGATTCGAGTGGTGGGAGTCGGACTACGCGAATTATCGGCTTTAAAGTAATTTTTGTTGGCATTTCAATCATTTCAAAGCATTTTATTAGCTGCGTATAACCGAAAAATACATCAAAAAATTAAAAGGTGTGTGCCAACATGCGTACTCATCAAGAACCAGTCGGTTTTTACGGGAAAGCCTCTTATCCTTTTGTTCCATCTTTAGCCGAAAGCTGCTTAAAAACAACCCTTGCATCCTCTACCTGATTCACGGTCTATGCGGCTTCACGCCTTCCATCCCCTCCGTGCGCTCGTCTATGGCTTTGCAGATGAAATCGTCAGGGCCCTCTCCTTCTGCGACAGATAGTGCAGAAATTCCCCATAGCCTGCCAAGGGTAAGTTCCAATGCAAATCCACAGCCCTTATTTCTGCGCGGTATCCGATCTTCCTTGTGAGAAGAGTTTGACATCTTCAACAATAATATCGGTATACTCAACGCTGCTAAAATTGTATTTATCTCCTAACAGTTTCCCACGGACCTGCGAATCAAAATTCATGTGTATATCAGCAGGTACCCAAAGACGGGAATTTGCATCCCTGAGAGCGGAGTGTACAATTGCATTACGTCTGGTTTTTTCGAATACTTCCGGTGGAACATAGTTGTTGGATGTGGGCAGAAAGGTAACATTTTGAAATAGCATAGCCTTCGGTTTCCCTTTATAGTTAACAATTTGTAGCAAGCCTTTTTCAACATCTGTATTATCGTGGAATATGGACTTCCCATAATACTCATTTGTCTTACCATCATAGATATCTATATGAGAAATTTCAACTCTGTCAAACATGTACTATCTACTCCTTTCATATCCATTGTATTCTATATGCAGTTGTTTGGCATCCAGCGCAAACCCAAAAAGCCGACCGAGGATTAACTCCTCAGGCGGCTGTAGACACCAGTAATCCAACTCCCTGCCTCTTTGCGGTTCTAACCGTGCTTAAGCCGGGGGAACTTCGCGGACTAGACCTTACGTTTTCTGCGCACGCTACGGTGGTCCTATGAAGCATGACCACTTTTACCCATGCTGGAAGCGGTATTGCATCGCAAACGAAATCGAGCCGGTATCGCTTTATGAACTGCGCCACACTTACGCCACGCGTCATTTTGAGCGTGGGTTGAAAATGACAGAGGCTCAATGCCTTCTTGGACACGAATCCCTGGATATCACCATGAAAATTTATGTTCATTACTGAGACAATCCACGTTTAAGAAAGCCAGACCCGCAATGACATCCAAGTGAGCAAAGGTGTAGTCCTGTTTTGTACCACATTTTTTGATACAAAACGTGGTACAACTCGTTAAAATCAGGCTATTCCCGCCCGCCACCGCCATTGCTTTTAAATAAAAAACCCTTGAAACGCAATCGTTTCAAGGGTTTTTATTGGTACGCCCGGCTGGATTCGAACCAGTGGCCTTTAGAGTCGGAGTCTAACGCTCTATCCAACTGAGCTACGGGCGCATATTTTCGATTTGGAAACAACCAAACAGCAAAAATTAGTATAACAGTTAATTCTACAAAAGTAAAGACTAATTACAGAAAAAAATTTCACAAAAAGATTGTTAAAAAAATTGACATTATTCCTGTTTTAGTCTAAACTATAAGCTAGATATTTGAGAAATATTTAACGGATTTTGTCTAAGGAGGGGTATCCCTTTGAAAAAAGAAAATATCTCCGACGCCGTAATTCGGCGTCTTCCCCGATACTACCGCCAGCTCAACAGTTTGCACAACAGCGGCGTAGTGCGGATTTCCTCCCATTCTCTGGGGCAGGAAATGAACATTACCGCCTCTCAAATCAGACAGGACTTCAGTTGCTTCGGCGAATTTGGGCAGCAGGGCTACGGCTATAACGTAGAGGAGCTGCGGTCAGAAATCGGCCACATTCTAGGTGTGGACAAGAATCATCACCTTGTCATGATCGGCGCGGGCAATCTTGGCCATGCGCTTTTGCAAAACTTCCCCTTTTCTCAGACCGGCTTTACCGTGGACGCTGCTTTTGACGTGGACCCAAACCTTGTAGGAACAAGCATCAACGGCGTTCCCGTCCGCTCTATGAATGAGCTGGACGAGTTTATCCAGTCCCATCCGGTGGACGTGGTGTCACTGACCATTCCCCAACATGTGGCGCAGGAGGTGGCCGACCGGTTGATTGCGCTGGGCATTCGCGGCTTCTGGAATTTTACTAACACTGAGCTGTCCAGCATGGATCCAGTGGTGCAGTTTGAAAACATCCACTTCGCAGACAGCCTGCTGACGCTGAGTTACCGCATCGCAAATCGTTGAGCTGCTCTGGCGCGTGAAAGGAGTTCCTATGAAAAAACGGGCGCTGCTTCCCGCGCTCTTCTTGCTATTGTCGGCCATGGTTGGCTGGTACGCCGCTGCAGCAGGCGGCGGAGCCGACGATCCGCTTATCTCCCTCTCCTATTTGAACGGAACCTTTTCCGACACAGTGCGGAAGAAAGTTGATGCGTCGGGTTCTGGAACATCCGCTGGCCAAACCAACTGCGCAGCCGAGTGGACGGAAACCCGCCTGAAATCCGGCGACGTCCTCTCCGGCTCCACCGGCACCTTCGTGTTGCCGCTGGCCGGAGATATCGGTGTCACCTTTTCCTCCGGCGCAGTGGTGGACGCAACAGCCGGCACGGAGATTTCCTCCGGTTCCGCCCTTCTTCCCCGACACCGCTATCTGGTGGCGGAGAATACGTCCGCCGCTTTCTCGGTGACAGGGAAAACCGCTGTGCTATCCTATCAGGGACCCAACAGCCTTTCTTATTCTTCTGCCACGGACTACAACGCTATCGCATCTGCCCTGAAGGCAGTTCGCTTATTCCGGGGCAGCCTCACGGGTTTTGGCGAGGGCTTTGATCTGGAGGTATCTCCCACTCGGCTTCAGGCGCTGATTATGTTCATCCGCCTGCTGGGCGAGGAGGACGCGGCGCTGGCCTATACCGGCACTAACCCCTTCACCGACATCGAGGCCGGATCCGAACCTGCCAAATACGTGGGCTACGCCTATTCCAAAGGTTATTCCAACGGCTATACCAAAACCACCTTCCGTCCCGGGCAAAAAATAAATTCCTATCAATACGTGGAATTTGTCCTCCGGGCGCTAGGCCACAGCTCCACCGGCACCACAGATCTGACGGGGACGCTGGACCGGGCGGTGGACCGCGGTGTTTTGACCTCTGCCGAGCGAGCTATTCTGTCCAAGGGCCTCTTCCTGCGGGCAGACTTGGTGTATGTCTCCTGGTACGCATTGGACGCGGAGGTTTCCGGCACGGAGGGGACCTTGCGCCAGACTTTGCTGAGCCGGGGCATTTTCACCCCGGAGGAGCACGCCTTTGCCAAAGCAATGATTTCCTCTCCCCGTCTTTCGTAACACACAACGCAGGCTCGCATACTATGGATTGAGACTGATGCATGGTCGGTCTACGATTTCATAGGAGGTCCAATTATGTGTAATAACGGCTTCTTTGGCGGCGGAAATTGCTGCTGGATCATTATCCTCATCCTCCTGTTCTGCTTCTGCGGCAACAACAGCTGGGGCGGCAACAACTGCGGCTGCGGCTGCAACAACAACTGCGGTGGCTGCGGGAACAACTGCGGCGGCTGCAATCCTACTCCCTGCTGCTAATTTAGCAAAAACCCTTCATACTTGCCCCAACGCCCCCGCACCCTAAGGTGCGGGGGCGTTGGAGCCGTTATTTTCTAGATTCGCTGACACACCTTTGAATCTCTGTGCCAAAATAGAAGCTGATCACCACGGTAAAGACCGTCATAAATTCCCGCGCGTTGATATCTCCTCGAATCACCAGCAACGAAAAGGTTCCGGTGAGCAGGAACGTAACAATGCTCTTTACATCAATCAGCTTGATCAGTCTTTCTTTCACGGAGTATCCCTCCCCAGCCAGTGTATGCAGACCAGTGTCGGTGTGTAACGCAGGGGTATTTTCAGTTTTTCAGGCTGTGGAGCGGAGCGGGAATGCGTCCACCCCGGGCGATGAAGTCGGCGGCAGACTCCGTGTGAATTGGCATCACAGGCGCGCTGCCAAGCAATCCACCCATCTCCACGGTGTCTCCCACCTTTCCCCCCGGCACGGGCAGAATACGTACGGCGGTGGTTTTGCAGTTCACCATGCCGATAGCCGCCTCGTCTGCGATGATGGCAGAGATGGTGTCCGCGGATGTGTCGCCGGGAACGGCAATCATGTCGAGCCCCACGGAGCACACGCAGGTCATGGCCTCCAGTTTATCTATGGTCAGCGTTCCGGTGCGGGCGGCGGCGATCATCCCCTCGTCTTCACTGACGGGAATAAACGCGCCCGAAAGCCCACCCACGGAGGAAGAAGCCATCACGCCGCCCCTTTTC
>NZ_DAMBZJ010000054.1:2549-11014 GCF_032060045.1 Oscillibacter sp. | reverse complement strand
TCTGCCCACAATACTTGGCTGGCAACGGCCCGGGAAGACAGGTAGCGCCAACACAGAGCGGACAGTCATTTGACTGTCCGCTTTGCTTTTTTGTTTTTTGGGTTTTAGTGCTTTTTCAGGAAACACCAATCAATTTTTTGAGTTTAAAAAATATGGGGTTGAATCAGGATTGGGCAAGACTTTTGGAAATTGGAGGTAAGGCCGAACATGAATGAAGCAGAGAGCCGAGGGCTGCGCCCGCCCATTCGCCGCAGCTCGCTGCGACTGTGGGCTGGAAAGCACTGGTATGCATGGCGACGTTTCTTGCTCTGGCATTCCGGGCGGTTCCGCTTTGCAAAATCGTGGCAGGAAGTTTCTCTGCCGTGCATTCATTTTTCCCATACCACACCCCTGCTGCGGGACCTTCAGGGCGCAGAAATGCGCTATCAGCACAATAAAATCACCAATTTAAAGCTGGCAGCGACCCGGTTGGACGGAATTCTGCTGCGGCCCGGTGAAACGTTCAGCTTTTGGCATCTTGTTGGAAAACCGTCCTGCCACAAGGGTTATCTTGATGGAATGGTGTTGTTTCTGGGGCACGTTGGCTATGATGTTGGCGGTGGACTCTGCCAGATGACGAACCTGATCTTTTGGATGACGCTTCACACGCAGCTGACGGTGATTGAACGGTACCGCCATTCACACGATGTCTTTCCGGATTCCAACCGTACCCTGCCCTTTGGAAGCGGCGCTACCTGCGCCTATCCTCACCGGGATTTGATGATTCGTAACGACACCGACCAGATATTTCAGCTCCGCTTACGTGTAGGGTCAGAAAATCTGGAGGGAGAATGGCTTTCGGAGAATCCTTCAGACTTTCGTTATGAGATTGTGGAGCGGGATCACCGTATGGAGCGGGGGCCATGGGGCGGTTATATTCGCCACAATGAGCTGTATCGGAGAAGATGGACGATGGACGGAGTGTTTTTAGACGAATTATTCTTGTTGGAAAACAATGCCGTCATGATGTACAATCCGCTTCTGCCTCAAAACAATGATTTAAAAGCCGAGTAAAAAAGAAATCCCGCTGATTTTCAAACCGGGTGCTTTTTTAGTTGCTTCGCCCAAGGCGTTGTGTTAAACTATTGACTGCGCATTGCCCTGTGCAGCGCGAGAGGAGGGAAGCTGGTGAGATATGGAACGGTGCTTCCCGGCTGCTTCGTGGAACGGCCAAACCGCTTTATTGCATTGGTGGATACGGCAGAGGGCCAGGTGGTGTGCCATGTGAAAAATACGGGCCGGTGCCGGGAACTTCTTCTCCCTGGCGCAAGAGTCTATTTAGAGCGAGCGGAGAATCCCGCGCGAAAGACCGCCTATGATATAATCGCGGTAGAAAAGGGAAGTCTGCTGGTCAACATGGATGCGCAAGCGCCCAATCGGGTATTTGCTGAGTGGGCGGCTAAGGGAAGTTTTTTGCCGGATTTGCAGGCTCAGAAGCCAGAGTATACCTACGGAGCATCCCGCATTGACTTTTGTCTGGAGACAGCCAGGGGCCTACATTTGGTGGAAGTCAAGGGCGTGACACTGGAGGAAAATGGCCACGCCCGGTTTCCGGACGCGCCTACGGAGCGGGGCGTGAAGCATATTCATGAGCTGCGCAGCGCGGTGGAGCAGGGGCTTGGCGCCACGCTGTTCTTTGTGGTGCAGATGGAGGGCATACTGGATGTCTCGCCCAACGACGCGACGCACCCCGCGTTTGGTGCCGCATTGCGAGAAGCGGCAGAAGCGGGCGTTTTTGTGCGGGCCTTCGACTGTACGGTGACGCCCGACAGCATTGCGATTCGGAGAGAAATTCCAGTGCTTTTGTGATTTACGAGGATGGGAGCGGGATTTTTTGGGACTTTTTGAACTGCTACTGGTTGGCGTTGGCCTGTCTATGGACGCATTTGCCGTGGCGATTTGTCAGGGGCTTTGTATGCGGAAGCTCCGCTGGGGCCATGCGTTTTTGGTGGCCCTGTTTTTCGGCGGATTTCAGGCGATCATGCCTTTTTTGGGCTGGCTGCTGGGGTCCCGGTTTGCTATGTACATCCAAAGTGTGGACCACTGGGTCGCCTTTGTCTTGCTTGCGATCATCGGTGGAAACATGATACGTGAGGGCTGCGGTAAAGAGGAGGAGGAGACGGCCTGCGCAGTGGCAGAGCGGGTGGACCTGAAGCAACTGACGGTGCTGGCCCTTGCCACCAGCATCGATGCGTTGGCGGTTGGTGTGACCTTTGCGTTTTTAAACGTGCACATTGTACCGGCGGTTTCCATCATTGGAACAGTGACCTTTCTCCTATCCCTGACGGGCGTGGTGGTTGGAAATTACTTCGGGGTTCGGTATAAGCGCCGCGCGGAATTGAGCGGCGGGATTCTCCTGATTTTACTGGGTGCAAGAATTTTGCTGGAGCATCTGGGCTTATTTTCCTGAATGAGCAGTACATACCGGACGGGGACGGCGATCAGCCGCTCCTGCCCGGTCTTTTTTTTCCCTGCGCTCATATCCTGCTTTCAGGAGAATAGGGGGGAAGCTATGGAGAGCCTTTGGATGATGCTGGGCGGCGTGGTTCTGTTTCTGTTTGGCATTACGCTGCTGGGGGAATATCTGCGAGAGCTTGAGGGCGGACCGGCTGCTGCGCCGGGCCACGGATGGTCGATGGCGGGGATTCCTGCTGGGTTTTTTGGTCACAGCGGTGGTGCAGTCTTCCTCCGCCGTGACGGTTATGACCGTATCGCTGGCAGATGCAGGGATTCTGACGCTTGGGCAGATTATTCCGGTGATGATTGGAAGTAATCTGGGAACCACCGCTACGGCCTGGCTGTTATGCTTTCGGACAGAGACGTCTGGTGCGCCGGAGCTAACGGTAATTTTGGCGTGCATAGGGCTTTTAATTTATCTCCTGATTCCCAGACGAAAAGTATGGGGAGGGCTGATGCTGGCTCTGTTTTTACTGCTGGTGGGAATGGATCGAATGGCTGCCGCCGCCGCGCCGATAGCGGGGACCGCGGCGTTCCACCGATTAACAAAGATGGCGGTTAACCCGCTGTCCACGCTTCTGGCGGGCACGATCTTTACCGGTGTTATCCAAAGTTCCAGCGCCTCCATTGGACTGTTACAGGCGTTTTCAACCGCAGGCTCCGTGACGTGGGGGATGGGCGTACCTCTGGTGCTAGGAGGGAATATCGGCACCTGTATCACGGTGCTGTTGGCCTCTGTGGGCTGCGGCGCAAACGCCAAACGGGCTGCATTTGCGCATTTGAAATACAATATTCTTGGAACGGTAGCCCTCCTGCCGCTATGGCTTCTGTTTGGCGCGCCTCTGCAAGACCGCCTTATCAATCCGGTGGGAATTGCCATGGTACACACCGCGTTTAATCTGTTCTCCGCAGTGTTTCTACTTCCGGCATTTGATGGAGTGACTGGCTTTTTTGCGTTTCCATCGAAGAGGAGACGAAAACTATCCGGCAGTCTCCGGCGGCCAACTGGAAAGCGTGCCTCGGGGATCGCTTTCGGAGAAAAGAATTCTGCAAGAAAATAAAAAACGGATCGCGGAACCAATTTGGTTCCGCGATCCGTTTTTTATGAGGTGAAAAAAGTTTTTTAGAACTGGCCCTGCTGCATCATGGCTTCAGCAACCTTCTTGAAGCCCGCGATGTTGGCGCCGGCCACCAGATCATAGCCCAGACCATACTCCTTAGCTGCCTCGGCGGACATGCTGTGGATGGTGACCATCATCTTTTTGAGCTGTGCGTCAACTTCCTCCGCGGTCCAGACCAGACGCTCGGAGTTCTGAGACATCTCCAGCGCAGAGACGCCCACGCCGCCAGCGTTAACAGCCTTGGAAGGAGCAACAACCATGTGCTTCTGGCCGCGCAGATACTCCAGAGCATCGTTGGTGGTGGGCATGTTGGCGACTTCGATGTAATATTTCACGCCGGACTCGGCAATCTTCTTGGCCCACTCCAGGTTGACGTCGTTCTGCATAGCGGCGGGCATAAGAATATCCACGTCCTTGTGGCCCCAGTGCTTGGTGCCTTCCACAAACTCGCAACCGAACTTCTCGGCGTAGGGCTTGCAGTGCATGGGGTCCTTGGCGCGCATTTCAAGGATGAAGTTCAGCTTCTCGTCGGTGTTAATGCCGTCGGGATCATGGACGTAGCCGTCGGGGCCGGCCATGTAAGTAACCTTGGCGCCAAGCTCGGCAGACTTCTTCATGATGCCCCAGGCCACGTTGCCATAGCCGGAGACGGCGATGCGCTTGCCTTCGATGGAGTCGTTCTCGTGCTTGAGAACCTCGCACAGATAGTACACCGCGCCAAAGCCCGTGGCCTCGGGACGGATCAGGCTGCCGCCGAAGGTCAGGCCCTTGCCGGTGATGACGCCGTTCTCCCACACGCCCTTCAGGCGGCGGTACTGGCCATACAGATAGCCGATTTCGCGGGCGCCCACGCCCATGTCGCCGGCGGGAATGTCAATGTCGGGCCCGATGTAGCGATACAGTGCGGTCATGAAGCTCTGGCAGAAACGCAGGACTTCGGCGTCGGACTTGCCGGCGGGATCGAAGTCGGAACCGCCCTTGGCGCCGCCAATGGGCAGGCCAGTCAGACTGTTCTTAAAGGTCTGCTCGAAACCCAGGAACTTGATGATCCCCTCGTACACGTTTTTCTGGAAGCGCAGGCCGCCCTTGTAGGGGCCGATGGCACCGTTGAACTGGCAACGCCAGCCGCGGTTGGTGTGCCAATTGCCCTGGTCGTCTTCCCAAGTCACGCGGAAGGTGAACATACGCTCCGGCTCGACCATGCGGGTAAGCAGGTCAACCTTCTCATATTCGGGGTGCTTCTCGATGACAGGCTCCAGAGAAGAGAAAACCTCCTCCACAGTCTGGACGAACTCGGGCTCGCTGCCGTGCTTGGCCTTTACATTTTCCAGTACGCTGGCAAGATATGCATTCATCAAAAACTTCCTCCTTCATTTTTAAACGGCGATTTTTGCATAAAACAACTGAAATTATCATATTTGCGCTTTAATTATTCTAGCACTTTTCATGTATGGAAGCAAGCATCCTTTTCCTCATACGGGTCATTTTCTTTCCGTATGACGGAAAAAATTCATGCAGGTTTTTGTGCAGTTTACCAAAGAAATGCAAGATATGCGTCTTTTGATAGAAAATTGACACTTAACATTGACTTTTCAGGATAGGACTATATAATAAATATGTTTGGGACCCGTGAAAAATCGGAAATTCGACTGTGTTGTTGGAGGAGTTTTACTATGCGGCAAACATATAAAACAAATATCGCAGGGCTGGAGCGGGAGCTTCCCATTTGCAAGGTGACGGACGATTTGTACATCGGTGCGTTCATCTGCTTTGGAGACGCGGAGATTACCGTCGCCTGCGCTCGAGAGCTTTTGAAGCTGGTGCCTCAGGCCGATTATGACTATATGCTTACGGCGGAGGCCAAAAGCATCCCTCTGATTCACGAGATGGCTCGCCAGTCCGGCGCAAAGCATTATTTTATTGCCCGGAAGGGTCCCAAGGCCTATCTGTGCGATCCCATTTATGTGGAGGATCGGTCCATCACCACCGCTGGGGCCCAGCGGCTGTATCTGGGCCGAGACGACGCGGACCTCATCCGTGGAAAAAGAGTGCTGCTGATGGACGACGTGATTTCCACGGGTGGTTCCATGCATGCCATGGAGGCACTGGTGGAGCTGGCAGGAGGAACCACGGCGGGCCGCATTGCGGTGTTTGCCGAGGGCGATGCACAGGCACGGACCGACATCCGGTATCTGGCGCCCCTGCCTCTGTTCAATCCCGATGGAACGGTGAAATGCTAAAACGATAAAAAGCGGGAGACGGATTACCGTCTCTCGCTTCTTTTTGAGAACAGGGCGCATAGAATCATACGTTCTCTGCGTATTTCTCCTGATCCCGGCGAATCTGCTTTTGATAGCGGTCTGCCTCGGAAAAGACGCAGCCGCAGTATTTTTGCATATAAAAGCCCAGCTCCCGCGCTTTTTGATTGCCCTCGCGGAAATTGGCCCGGAAGTCCCGGTACAAAAACGAAACGCCATATTCTTTCCCAAATCGCTCCGCCGCCCGGGCAATGCCGTCGTGGTCCTGATAATGAGAGGCCAGAAGGGTGGAAGTAAAGGCTCCGTACCCATGCTGGGCGGCATAGCGAGCCGTTTCCTCCAGCCGGTGCTCATAGCACCAGGCGCAGCGGCGGTCGATGTCACCCGCCACGTGGCGCACAAAGTCCCGCAGGCCGTATTCCTCCTGCACGATCAGCTTCATGCCGATGCTGGGGGCATACTCTGCAAGACAGTCCCGGCGGGCCTCATATTCCTTCCACGGATGGATATTGGGATTATACCAAAAAGCCGTGGGCTCCAGTCCCTCTGCCCGCAAAGGCTCAATACAGGAGAGGGAACAGGGGGCGCAGCAGCAGTGCAGCAAAACGGATTCCATAAAACGCGTCACCTCGCCGTCAGTATAGCAGATTCGGCCACTTTGTGCAAGGACGCGGAAAAGCGTGGAAAAATGATGGTGTTTCCTGTGGTTCCAGTGTCCGTTTTTAACGCAATATTAACGCAAGAAAACGTTTTTGCAATTGAAAAGTTCACATAAACAGAGTAGAATGAACACTGTTTAACAGGAAGTGCGGTGCGAATTTTCGCGCCGTTCGGACATTCTTAGGAGGAATCTGTTTTTGCGAGTTGGACTGGATGTCGGATCCACTACCATTAAATGCGTGGTGCTGGATAACGACGAAAAAATTATATATTCTACATATGAGCGGCATTATAGTCATATTTTGGAAAAATCGGAGGAGCTGCTGCGGCGCATGGCTCAGTGGCACGTTCCCGGCGGGCGGGCGCGACTCTCCATTTCCGGCTCCGCCGGAATGGGGATGGCGCAGAGCGTGGAGGTCCCCTTTGTGCAGGAGGTGTTTGCCACCCGCGTGGCGGTGGGGCGGTTTGCTTCCGGCACCGACGTGGTGATTGAGCTTGGCGGAGAAGATGCCAAAATTCTCTTTATGACAAATGGGCTGGAGGTCCGGATGAACGGCTCCTGCGCGGGAGGGACCGGCGCCTTTATTGACCAGATGGCAACGCTTTTGAAGCTGACTGCCGAGGAGCTGGACACTGCGGCTTTGCGGGCGGAGAAGACTTATACTATCGCGTCCCGCTGCGGCGTGTTTGCCAAGAGCGACGTGCAGCCTCTCATTAACCAGGGCGCGAAGCCGGAGGACATTGCCGCCAGTATCTATCAAGCGGTGGTGAATCAGACCATCGCGGGGCTGGCGCAGGGCCGCCCCATTAAGGGAAGAGTTTTGTATCTGGGCGGGCCGCTGACCTTCTCCAAATGCCTGCGGGAAAGCTTTGACAGTACGCTGGGCGTTACGGGCATGTGCCCGGAAAACAGCCTTTTGTTCGTGGCCCTTGGTGCGGCGCTATACTCCGATCAGGAATTTGACCTGGCGGACGTGGCCCGTCACCTGCGGGAGCGGGGTGCGTCGGAAACCTACCGGTCCCAACCGCCCCTGTTCGCCGACGAGAAAGAATACGAAAAATTCCGCGCGCGGCACGCAAAGGCGTCCGTTCCGCAGGTTCCGTTCGGTGCGGAGTACGCCGAACCGGTGCATATCGGGATCGACTCCGGATCTACCACCGTGAAGGTGGCGGTGATTGACGGGCAGGCACGGTTGCTGTTCACGAACTACCGTCCCAACGAGGGAAGCCCTACCGCCTTAATCCGGGAGGTGTTGCTGCGTCTGTATGACGAGCACCCGGCGCTGCAAGTTGCCTCCGTCACCACTACGGGTTACGGCGAGGATTTGGCCAAGGCCGCGTTCCACGCGGATTTCGGCGTAGTGGAAACCGTCGCCCATTTTACCGCAGCGCGGCATTTTCTGCCGGATGTGGATTTCATCATCGACATCGGCGGGCAGGACATGAAGTGCTTCAAGATTGAAAACGGAGCCATCGGCGACATCTTTTTGAATGAAGCCTGTTCCTCCGGCTGCGGCAGCTTTCTTCAGACCTTTGCGCAGGCGCTGGGAAGAGATGTGAAGGAGTTTGCAAAGCTTGGCCTGTTTGCCCGGCGGCCTGTGGATCTGGGCAGCCGGTGTACGGTGTTTATGAATTCCAGCGTGAAACAGGCCCAGAAGGACGGAGCCTCCATTGAGAACATTTCGGCGGGCCTTTCCATCAGCGTGGTGAAAAACGCCATCTACAAGGTTATCCGCGCTGCCTCTCCCGAAGAACTTGGCAGAAACATTGTGGTACAGGGCGGCACATTTTATAACGAGGCAGTTTTGCGGGCCTTTGAAAAGGAGATGGGGACGGAGGTCATCCGCCCCGACATCGCGGGACTGATGGGGGCTTACGGCGCGGCGCTGCACGGCATGGAAAAGGCGGAGCCGGGGCGGAAAAGTACGCT
>NZ_DAMBZJ010000054.1:0-2539 GCF_032060045.1 Oscillibacter sp. | reverse complement strand
CGCTTTTGAATGCGGAGCGCCTGCGCAGCTTTACGCAGGATACCCGCAGCAGACTGTGCGGCCTGTGCGGCAATAACTGCCAACTCACGGTCAACACCTTTTCCGACGGCTCTGTCTTCCTCAGCGGCAACCGCTGCGACCGCCCCGTCACCGGTAAGGCGGACAGTGGGCTGCTGAACCTCTACGAATACAAGCGCCGGTTGCTTTTAAGCTATAAGCCCGTCCCCGGAAAGCGGGGGAAAATCGGCCTTCCGCTGTGTTTGAACAACTACGAGCTGCTACCCTTCTGGCACGCGTTTTTTACAAGTCTTGGATTTACCGTGTACCACAGCCCGCTCAGCAGTCGGGATCTATACCTGAAGGGGCAAGCCAGCATCCCCAGTGATACCGCCTGTTTCCCGGCGAAGCTGGCCCATGGCCATATCCAATACCTGAGCCGTCTGGGGCTGGATGCGATTTTCTACCCCTGCATGACCTACAATCTGGACGAGGGCAAGGGGGACAATCACTATAACTGTCCTGTGGTGGCTTATTACCCGGAGGTCATTGCCGGGAACTCTCCAGAGATCAAAAACGTCAAATTCATATACGATTACGTTGGGATTCACCATCCCAAAGAATTTGTCCGTAAGATGCACGGAGTTCTCGAAAAGTACTTTTCCGGCATCAGCCGGAGCGAAGTTGGGGCGGCGGCGGACGAAGCCTATGCCGAGTATGAAAAGCACATGGCCCAAGTCCGTGGAGAGGGCCAGCGCATTATTAAGCAGGCCCGGGAAGAGGGGCGGCGCATCGTTGTTCTGGCTGGCCGACCCTACCACGCGGACCCGGAGGTGAACCATGGCATTGATACGCTGCTGACCCAGTTTGGTGCGGCGGTGGTGACGGAGGACGCGGTTTCCGAGCTGGTGGACCCGTTTGAAACTTCCGTGTTGAACCAGTGGACCTACCATGCCCGACTATATGCCGCCGCGAAATACTGCACGCAAAGCAGCGATATGGAGCTGGTGCAGCTGGTGTCTTTCGGCTGCGGCTTGGACGCAATTACGTCCGACGAGACACGGGAAATATTGCTGGAGGGCGGAAAACTCTATACCCAGCTTAAAATTGACGAAATTACTAATTTGGGCGCGGTGCGTATCCGCCTGCGGAGCCTGTTTGCCGCACTGGAGGAACAGGAAGACCGCCTTCGGAGCGCCGCGCGGAAGGAGGACTGAGCCATGGAGATGAATTATCCGAAATTTACCCCGGAAATGAAAAAGACACATAAGATACTGATTCCCAGCATGGCTCCCATTCAGTTCCGGATTCTGGCCGCTGCCCTGGAGAATCAGGGCTACGCCTGCGAGCTTTTGGGCAACTGCGGTTCGCAGGTGGCGGAGAACGGGCTGAAATACGTCCACAACGATACCTGCTATCCCGCGCTGCTGGTCATCGGCCAGTTTTTGGATGCACTGGATTCCGGAAAATACGATTTGGACCACACAGCTCTCATCATCACCCAGACTGGCGGAGGCTGCCGTGCGTCGAACTATATTCACCTGCTGCGCAAGGCATTGGAGCGAGCAGGCTATGGACAGGTGCCCGTGGCAAGCCTGAACTTCTCGGGTCTTGAGAAGGACTCTGGCTTTCCCATGACGCTGCTTTTGATACGCCAGTTAATGGCGGCTATCTATTACGGGGATTTGCTGGCGACCTTGCGGGCGCAGACCGTTCCTTATGAGCTGAACAGGGGCGACAGCGATGCGATGCTTGAAAAATGGCTGATACATATCTGCGGGAGTATCCGGGCGGGAAAAGGCCATTCCAATCGCGAGGTCCGCGCGCTGATGCCGAAAATCGCCGCCGATTTTGCTACTATTCCCGTCCGCCGCGTACCCAAAGTGAAAGTGGGCGTGGTGGGAGAAATCTATGTGAAATACTCTCCTCTTGGCAACAACGATTTGGAGAAGTTTTTGGAGTCTCAGGACTGTGAGGTGAACCTTCCGGGGCTGATGGGATTTGTGCAGTACTGCGCCTATAACCCCTCGCAAACGGCGCGGCTGTACGGCGGGAGCTTTTTTGAAAAGCATATCTCCGATTTGGTTCTGGGGTATCTTGCGGGGACAGAGCAGGTGATGCGCAAGGCTCTGGAGAAAAATGGGTATCATGCGCCGCTGCCCTTCAAAGAGCTTAAAAAGCTTGCCGAGGGTGTCATCGGTCTGGGCAATAAAATGGGAGAGGGCTGGCTTCTAACCGCCGAGATGATTGAGCTGGTGCGCGCGGGATACGAAAATATTGTCTGCGCCCAGCCTTTCGGTTGCCTGCCCAACCATATCTGCGGCAAGGGCATGGTGAACAAAATTAGGGAGCTGTACCCCCAGGCCAACATTACCCCTATTGACTATGATCCCAGCGCCACCCGGGTAAATCAGGAAAACCGCATCAAGCTGATGCTGGCAGTGGGCCGGGAGCGGCTGGAGAATGGTGCGGCTGGGGAGAAAACGGGCCCGGTGCTGCAGCCCGACTTGGAACCGGATGCCGACCTGATGAGGGAGCCGGA
>NZ_DAMBZJ010000053.1:0-11614 GCF_032060045.1 Oscillibacter sp. | reverse complement strand
AACACGAGAGAGATAGAAAATCCCCCTCACTTCTATAAAGGAAAAAGTGAGGGGGTTGAGCGGGTTAATTTTCTATCAATTTGCGTAGTTTAAGCAGGATTCTTTTTTTCCTGTCGTTAATGGTCTTTTGCGGTGCAGAAATTATTGCCGAAAGCTCCCGCTCGCTTTTGCCATTGAAAAACAGTTCGTCAATGAGGAACCGTTCATCCTCCGGTAAGGATTGAAGAGCAAGCCACAGTGCCTCCATCTGTTCCTGATGAATGAGCTCGTCCACGATGTCTGGTTGAACACGGACAATAAGGTAATCAACATTGACACCGTCATCTTGGAACCGCTCCAATGACAATTCACTCTGGCGAATCAGCTTATTTTGATAACGTTCCGCTTCACGTTCTTTATGATAGGCACGGTAGATGGCTTCGCTGACCTCCACACGCTGCCGTTTTATAACAATGGTATATTTTTTATTCTCTGACATATGCTTGTCCTCCAAATTTTCAAAATGTGATTGAAAACGAAGGACAAGAGGCGGTGACCGGCACCGGAGAATGATTCTGAAGAACAAAAAAAGAGCGCACCCGTGGACGTCCGTTGGTACGCTCTTATATGCTATTTCACGCTTAACATGTACTACTGGTTCGTGTTGGTGCGTATAGTTATCCGCTGAAGAACACAGGCTTTTTTTAACAAATTACCTATGTATGTATCGGTTATGCAGATTGCTCAATGTCGCTGCAGCAGATGCGCAGCGGTGTGGTCTGTTGAGACCAACACATAAAAAATCCCCCCAAACTTTTCACGGGTTTGGAGGGATGATGAAATATATTTGAGCATGGGGAAAGTCCCGCCAAAGCACCGTTTTTTTTGTTTGGCAGGTATCTCTCTTTGATTCTGATATAAATATATATACTTGCAAAATAGACTCTTCTAAATACTAAATTAATAGCATTTCCAACCGTTGTCCTAAACGGCTCAATACCTCGTTAGTAATGGTTCCTGCCTGCTCAGCAATATCACAGGCGGTTATTTTTTCATCTCCGGACTGACCAATAATCACGGCGACATCTCCAACGTTGACGTTCGGAATGTTGGAGATATCCACCAGCATTTGATCCATACAGATACGGCCAATAATAGGAGCTTTAATGCCGTGAACCAAAACACTCCCTACGCCGCAGGACAGGGAACGCGGGATGCCATCGCCGTATCCGATTGCTACAACCGCTATCTTGATGTTTTGTGGAGCGACAAATTGCAATCCGTAACCGGCGGCTTCCCCCTGAAACAAATCCTTCACTAAGGCAATCCGCGCCTTTATGGTCAAAACCGGCTCTAATGAAATGCCGCAGCGTTCCATGTCGGCGCGGGTGCTAAGCACTCCATAAAGTGCGATTCCGACCCTTGCATAGTTTTCAGCCAGCTCCGGATAGTACAGAAGGCCGTCGCTGCTGACGATGTGTTTTTTAGGACATGCAAATCCGCGCTGATGAAGCTCTGCAACCACATCATAAAAGGCTTTTGCCTGAGCATGGGTAAACGCTATGCTTTCAGAGGAAGTTTCATCCGCTACGCACAGATGTGTGAAAATGCCCTCAATGTTCAGGTTTCGGCACTCAAAAATTTTGCTGATTTCCTCTATCTTTTCGCTGCGCTCTCCCAAACGGTGCATCCCTGTATCAATTTTGACATGCACCAAAATCTTTTTCCCATATCGGTCAAGAACCTTGGCATAAGAAAAATCAAGCACGGTCTGCGTCAGGTGATATCGACGCAGAAGTGAGAAATCTTTCGGATGGGTATAGCCCAAAACCAAAATCGTTCCGGTAATGCTGTTTTTGCGTAGCTCGACCCCTTCCCGAACGGTTGCGACACAGAGAGCATTGACGCCCAGCCGGTTCAGTTCTCGTGATATCAGAACCGCACCATGCCCGTAGGCATTTGTCTTGACGGCGGGCATCAGTTCACAGCCATTAGGAAGCAAGGCGCGAAGGGCCTTCACGTTATGACGCAGTGCGGTGCGGTCAAGCTCAATCCAAGCCCGCCCCCTCTGAAATGCTTTTTTCTTTTTGAATATTGGCAATTTAGCTACCAACACCGCAAACAGGATGGACAGTGCTGATACAGCAAGATAATGAATCAAACTGTTTTGCACCAGCACACCTACAAGCCCGGTTGCTTTTGCCATTCCCCTCACAACCACGATAAAAAGGGGATGGCTAAGATAAATCCATGTTGAAATGATCCGGAATGACGGTTCCGGTTTTTGCTCCCACGCTATTAAAAGCTGATAAAGAAAGTACATGCAAGGAAGCAGGGTAAGGTACATGCTGTCGTGGCGCTGCCAACCAAGATGATGAAGGAAAAATCCTTCTGCGGTCATCAGTACCATGGAAAGTGCAAAACCAGCTGCACTTATTTTCACATTGCGAATCCGTGAGGAATGTCCAAGCCATGCGCCCATTGCCAGAAAAACAGGCGCGTAGAACAGTCCGTTCCGTGTATAGGAAAACACATGAAACATAGCGTCATAGGCCGTGGACAGAACCGGTACACCGGAAATTGCGCCGAAATAGCTGTCGCCCATCAGACCAATGCCGTACAATAGCAGGCTGACGGCCATAACCACCTTGGGCGGCAGTTTCCGGCTCAACAGAAATACGATCATATCTCCCAAGATAACCGCCGGCAGATACCACAGGTGGTAGAATGTACCGTCGAAAAGGACCATACGAATCACATTCGCTGTGTCAAGCCCCTTGAACTGGCCGGCATAGAAATTGACCGGCAGGTAAATCACAATTGCCAATGCATACAGAAACGCGGTCTTTTTGAGAAACCGCACGAGCGGCCGGGTGTCACGGCTCCCTGCAAACAGGTATTGCGGCAGGATGAAAAAGCCCGATACCATCAGGAAAAATGGCACGGCGATCCGGGCGACAATCCGGGTCAGAAAAAAATCCGCGTTTGCGCTGAATATAGTCAGCGGCGAGGTATGGACGCAAATGACCAGCAAGGCCGCAATGAGTTTGAATACATCCAACCCTCCATATTGCTTATCCTTTGTCATTTCCATTCCTCCACTCGGTCAAAACAAACCCGTCTGCGTTATTGCCGGATACCGAGTATGGAATGTTATCCTCGATTTCAAATTCAGTGTCCGCTCCAGCTGCGGCCTTTATATAGGAAACTGCAATATTTTGATTTCCCGCCCGGTATAAAAAACAATTCTCTCCGTGGGGATACTGATTTAGAAAAGTATGGTATTCTTCCAGTGTCAGGTCAAGCTCCATCATAATGGCCGCATGCGGCGTTCCAATATAACGAAAATGCCAAGGTTCGTGCGCAATTCCGGTGATAGCCTCTTTCCCCTTTGGATAGCGTTCAATAAAGCCGTAGGCCACAGCTTTTTCACGAAAAGTCTGACAGATGCCGGAATAGGGAAAATCCGGCCGGATGAAGTCTATCTCCTGTTTACGAAGCCCCAGGTCAATGGCAAGACCGGTCTGATGCTCACTGTGATTCGGCCTCGCTACAAATTTCTCTGTAAACGCAACTCCGCTATCCCGCAGGGACTGGTCATAAATTTTCTGCTGTTCTCCCATGGAACGCCAACCGCTCACCGCGCTGATTTCCTCCCAGCCCTCAATACTGCTCATGAGTTTGGAAAGCAAAACGGCAGCTCTGCGTTCCATCAGAACCTTGCTGTTTGAATGAACTGGAACAAGGGAACTTTCCACATTTCCCGAACAGTAGGGATACTGATCGTTGACCAAAATCAGGTTGCCTGCATGGACAGACTTTTGCGGCATTGCAAGCACTTTCATGCGCTCACCGCCAATTCAATCACGCGGGAAATGACCTGTTCAAAGGAAATGCCGACGGCTTTCATCATGTTGGGATACCGGCTGTGAGAGGTGAAGCCGGGGACCGTATTGACTTCATTGAAAATGACCTTGCCGTCAGCGTTCAGGAACAAGTCCACACGCGCAAAGCCACGACAGCCCAGCGCCTGATAAATCGTCTTGGCAGTCTGCTTGATTTCCTCCTCTTTTTCTTTGAGGATTCGTGCCGGGATGTGAATGGCCGCGGTTTTCAGCGTATACTTTTCCGTGAAATTGAAGAAGCCGTCCGATAACTCGATTTCATCGACCTCTCCGACTGTCAGATTCTCATTGCCCATGACGGCGCAGCCGACTTCAAATCCTGTGATGCTTTCTTCTATGATGATTTCATCATCGTATTCA
Source organism: Oscillibacter sp. (assembly GCF_032060045.1). Taxonomy (GTDB): domain Bacteria; phylum Bacillota; class Clostridia; order Oscillospirales; family Oscillospiraceae; genus Oscillibacter. Next base: position 7,370 of record NZ_DAMBZJ010000053.1, on the reverse strand, counting down.
AAAGCCAGTTTGATGGCTGCGGGAAGATCGTGCCGGTCAATCACTTTCGTAATGCCATAGGAGGAACCAGCCCTGACCGGCTTTACAAACAGAGGATATCCGAGACTCTTAGCCTGTGCCAGAGCGATTCCCGCATCCATATTCTTTTTTAAAATAAAGGAGGCTGGAATCTGCACACCGGCTGCATGTGCCAGCTTGTGCGCACGGTCTTTGTCCATGCAGAGAGCCGAGGCCAGTGTGCCGCAGCCAACAAGCGGGGTTCCCGCCATTTCAAATAAGCCCTGAATCGTTCCGTCCTCGCCGTTTTTTCCATGCAGAACAGGAAATGCGGCGTCAATCGGAAGTTTTACAACTTTGTCAGGATGAAACACCAACAGGGTATGCGTTTCGCGGTCAGGCGAAATGGCCGCTGGCAGACAGTCAGATGGATTGCACCAGGTGTCTGAAGCAATTTTTTCAATGTCCCCATCAAACCGATACCAATTTCCCTTTGATGAAATTCCGATCAGGATAGGCATGAACTTATAGGTGTCTATATGCTTAATCACAGAGTAGGCCGATTGAAGCGACACACTATATTCGGGAGAACAGCCCCCAAATAAGATAGCAATATTTAATCTTTTCATTTTTCTTTTGATCCTTTCTCAATAACATCCGTTCCATCAGAAAGCGGATAGCCGATTTCACATTTATTTCGGTAAAGCAGCTTTTCGGAGGTACAGTCCCCGGTCGCTGCCAGAATCGTCTTTTGCTTCACATCCACTTCTTCAAAAACCTTGTTGCTTCTGTGGTAATACACTGGCTCCCCATTTACGACCTCGTAAAATCGTCCGTTGTCCTGATCGGTTAGCAGGCGTCCGATAATGTGATCTTCATCGAATGAAATGCTGATCTGAAACGATATCTCTGTGTCGTTTTTGACCTTCAGATAGAGCCAGCCCTCTGATACGGTCGCATCCACGCCCATCGGCGCATCGCTGGGCGATTCAGGGAAATCCTTTACACCATGTCCATGCCGTTCCACAATGGTAAGAGATGTATGAAGAAACATCCAAAAGAGCAGATTGCTCATTTGACACATGCCGCCGCCGGAGGCCGTTGTGAGTTTCCCGTCAATTACGGTCAGACCATCCTTATACGGAATGTTCCTGTCCGCATATCGAACCAGTTTCCAGAAAGAGAATGTTTCATCTGGCCTGATAACCACTCGGTCTAAAGTGGCTGCGGCCAGTTTCAGGTTGAAAACCTTATTTTCCTGATACACCATATCAAAGCCGGTTTCCCGGTTATATAGAGGGCAGCTTGTTTTAAAAAGCTGATATGGCAGCGGGGGGTCAGCCTTGACTTCGGCATATTGGTTCCCGTCCAAGTACATCCTCGTATAGAAGCAAAACCGACGCTGCCAAATTCTCAGCGGCAGCAACCATGGAAATATTTGTGTAACACGTTTTCTTGGCATGTTTAAATCCTTCCTACATAACAAAAGCCTGTCTGCTTTGATAAGACTATGCTATCAAAAGCGGACAGGCCGTATTTTAATATTGAATTGTTTAATTCCTAAGAAAATCCTAATGTCAAATTAATATTTTCCTAATTATCAGCAGGTAAGGACACCGTAAAAGCAATGCATTCTCCTTACTTTACGTTTCAATTGTTTCACCTGCGTGAGGTATGGCCGTAATGCGATGTAACTGATTCATATCATTTCCTAATGAAGATGGATACAAACCAGATAACAGCTAAATATGCGCCTCTCTATCCGTCTTGGGAAATCCAAAAACATCAAGTGCTATCTTGCCAAAGCAGGGATCTGACAATCCCATGAATTATCCTGATTGTTGATATATCCGGTAAATCGATAAACAGGCTGATAAAATCCTTTGGTATCGTAAACATAAGCGAGCTTACATTCTTTTACCCACAGGGTATCTCCTTGCCGGAAGGGGACATATTGTTCAAAGTTTCCATCTTCAACCTGTTCAAAGGCCGCTTTGGGAGAAATAATTTCTTCTGTTGTTACATATTCATTCCAGCTGATTCCATAATCCATGGACGCAAGCTCCAAATTGCTGTCAAACTGCATGAGGACAGAGCCGGATGTAAATGCGGTTTTGGCAGTTGACAGGTTGTCCTTTTCTGGTACGTCCCATCGAAGAGTATCGTTGTTTTGTAATGTAAAAACAGCAGTATCGGGGAGCAGCCCACTTTCCTTTAGCCAGTTTTTATAAAAGGCCCCACGGTTCTTTGCTGCTTCCGCCGTCAACTTGGCGGTATCATGCCATGTTGTGTAGCGCCACTGTCCTGTCCTAAAAAAGAAGTTGAGCTGAACCTCCTCACTGGTGGGACTTTTGCCCGTGTAAACACGGTTTTCGCCTTCACGTCGTTGAATACCGGCGAAGGTAACCTCTTCCGATTCGGAAATCTGAGCTGCCATTCGTTCTATATAATCCTGATCCTCCGTATAGGTGTTTTTGTATAGGGAGGCCGTGGCCGGTTGATCTGCTAAGGAGAGGTCAGTGGTAATCTGAGTCCTTGACATATCCTGCTTTACCGCAGGAAGAATGGGCATGTTTCCGTAAGGCTGCCGCGCATAAACCAAAGACACGGCGCCGATGATCATTCCAATGACACATGGGAATATCAGCACTTTGCCAATGGGAGCCAAACGAATGCGCTTTTCCCTGATAACGGAAAGCACTGCCATGATACAAAAATATCCAAACAGGCTTCCAATGCAGTTGTGGAATAAATCATCAAGTTCGAATATCCCTGTTCCCGTCAATAATTGTACGATTTCAATACAGACTGTCAGCCCGACAGACATGAAAAGAATTACCTTGAACTTCTCTGCTTTCTTCCAGAAAAGCGGCAATAAAAATCCCAACGGCGTAAACATCAGCATATTGAAGATAATAAGCTGCAATTCGCTGATCGACCACTTATTCCATGCGTTGATGTAGGCGCTGAAAAAGTCAATATTGAAACTGCCGGTAAAGTTTGCGCCACGGCTTAAGGTAGTCAGTCCCAGTACCAGCAGCAACCAACAGGACAAAAGAAACAGGATCATCCCCTGTGCTTTTGACATGCTCCTTTTGCCATGAAACGCCTTTTTATAGATCATGTAGCCCACAAAAATGGTAATGGCCAATAAAAGGCCTCCGACAAGCGCAAATACACCCCATCGGAGCAATACTTGAAAAATTGTAATAATGTCCATAGAACATCCTCCGTTTTTATACTGTCGTTGAAGGTCAAAAGCTTCACAATTTATTAACTACAGTATAAACCATCTGTATCGCCCCAATTTTAATACTTCCTTGATAAATTCCTAAGAAAGTACTAAGATACGGTGTGACTCAACGGAAGTGTAATAACAAAAGAAGTGATCTGCTCATGACTTTCCACAGTAATGGACCCACCGTGCAAAGTAATGATCTCTTTCGCAATGGCAAGCCCCAATCCTGCTCCCCCGGTATCACTTGTCCGGGCTTCGTCAAGACGATAAAACTTTTTGAATATAGCAGCGCATTTTTCAGGCGGTATGGAATCGCCCTTGTTTTGAAATGTAATTGTTGCGGTATCATCACTTTTTTGAGCTGTGATGTGAATTTCTGTATTCGGGTAGCTATAAGCAGCCGCATTCTTTAGAACATTGGTAAAAACCCGCCCCAGCTTTTCAGAATCGCCATAGATCATGAATTCTTCGTCGGCATGTAAAATGGCGGTATTTCCGTTTTTTGACAAAATGGGCAGCAGTTCATCGGTTAATTGTACCAACATGTAGTAGAGATCAATATCTGTTTTTTTTATTTGGATTTGCTGTAGATTATATCGGGTTATTTCAAAAAATTCATTGATCATTTTTTCCAGCCTGTATGATTTGTCGAGGGCAATATGCGTGTACTTTTTCCTCTGCTCCGCTGGCATATTTTCCACTTCTTCCAACAAACTTAAATATCCTATTACAGAAGTAAGGGGAGTACGAATGTCGTGGGCAAGGTACATCACAAGCTCGTTTTTTCGTTGTTCGGCTGACTGGGCCTCCAACTTCCGGCGTTCCAAAGTTTGTTTCATAGCGTTTAGCCTTTGGGTGATAGCAGTAAGTTCTTCCGGCAGGCGGATTTCCTCCGCATTGTCGATGAGAAGCATCCCCAGGCTTTCCTCAACATCGGACAGCGGCTTGGCAACGTAACGCAAAAATGCGCGGATTATGAAAAAAAGCCCTGCACAGATAAGCAATACTAACAAGATGAAAAATGGTGGGTACATATTTTGTACCACGAAAAAACCCATTTGAAGGAAATCTGCCGCCACCTGAGTAATCCATCTCCCGCCGATGCTGTTCCAATGCAAAAAGTACATAAGAGCAAGTGCAAAAAGGAAGGCGGCGATTACGCCAATCAGGGTAAACAAAACCTTAATTTGCAAACGGGTATAATCAAATTCTTTTTTATTTTTAACTTTCAATTTTATAGCCAACCCCCCATATTGTTTTAATATATTTTGGATTTTCAACCGTATCGTTCATTTTTTCCCGGAGATGACGAATGTGAACCGTGATCGTGTTGTTGCTTTTGCTGTAATATTCATCCCTCCAAATTTGATGGAATAAATCCTCCGCACTTACAACATTGCCTTTGTTCTCCAAAAGGATATGCAAAATTGAAAATTCCGTAGGTGTCAGGGTAAGCGGTTCTTCGTTTAAGAAACACTCATGTGTTTTGATATTCATTACAAGGCCGGAATGAAGGATAATATCTTTTTCCGTGTCTGCCCCATGCCCGGGGTTATATTTTTTATACCGCCGCAGTTGTGCTTTCACTCGTGCCACGACTTCAAGCGGGCGAAAGGGCTTGGTGATATAATCGTCAGCCCCCAATGTAAGGCCGGTAATTTTATCAATTTCTTCATCCTTGGCAGTCAGCATAATGATGGGATAGGTACACTGACGCTCCCGTATTTTCTGGCAAAGCGTGAAACCACTGATGTCCGGCAGCATAATATCTAAAATGGCAAGGTCAACTTCCGTCGTTTCAATGCAGGCAAGAGCTTCCTTTGCAGAATAGAACTTTAACACCTCGTAATTTTCATTTTGCAGATATACTTCTATTAAATCCGCTATTTCATGCTCGTCATCAACAACGAGAACTTTATCACTCACGATTTCAACTCCTTTCAGGCAAAACATGACACTTTATTATTTTACTAAATACAGCAGCGATATTTCTGATTTACCGCATGAGAAATTATTAAGATTTTCATAAGAATACAGTTTGCTTGGATATCTTTATCTTTCATCCAAGAATCGTTTCATCGTATCAATCCTTTTTCCTATTCTCTTTCAGTCTGCCGTCTACAGGCTTTGGAGCACCCTTTGGTATCGCCCACGCACGACCGAAGTGAACCGCTCCGTCAATCCTGTTTTCTTCGCAGAGCTTTTGTATTCTCCGCTTGGAGATTTCCCATTTGTCAGAAGCCTGCTGTACGGATATATAATCAAGCATTTCAAATCCTCCACCTGTATGTTGATCACAGTATATACGCAAATGCGAATAAAATCAACAATCTGTTTTATACATATATGTTCATAGTAACAGTCATTGCTGGTTCGTTCTCAATCCTATGCCTATACTGTAAAATTGGGATGGGAGGTGAACGAACAGTGGAGGAATTACTGAACTTATTCGGCCAGACCATAAAGGACGCCCGGATTGCTGCAGGCATGACACAGGATGCGCTTGCGGAACAGGTAGGAGTCACAACAAGATATATAATGGCTATTGAGAATGAAAACAAACACCCAAGAATGCCGGTGCTGCTTAAGATCATCCGCACCTTGAAAATATCAGCCGATACAATCTTTTATCCTGAAATTCAACATACAAACAGAGAAAAAGAACAGCTTTTGCACATGATTCAGATGTGCGACGAAAAGGAAATCAAAATAGCCGCCGCAACTGTCAAGGCGCTATTGGATGCCAGATAAGCAGAATCCATCTTCTTTTTTCGAGGATGGATTTTCTTATAGTTACTCCCAATATTGTTCTTTCTCTGTGTTTAGAAATCCTTAGAGTGACAGGTTCACTGCATAGGCCATGATGACACATACCATATGCCGCCGATAGGACGCACTGCTCCCTTGGCGGCAGGTTTATGTGTTTTCTTATTTCACCGTAAACAGCAGACTGCTCTTGCCTCCGTTTTCCCGCCAGCGCTGTTCCTTTTGAAGATAACCGGTCTTTTCAAGGTCAGCGATGGCTCTTTGCACGGTGCGGCGGGACAGCTTCAAGTCCTTGGCAATGGTACCGATGGTAGGATAACAGGTTCCGTCCTTGTTTGCCCGGTCTTTCAGGTATCGGTAGACCACTACGGCACGGTGCGGGACATCCGCAGCATAAAGAGAGGAAAGATAGCTCAACTCACGAACACCCCCTAATCGGTGCGCAGAGGCATAGCAGGAGGCTCTGGCTCATGCTCTTGCACCGGTGTGTGTAGCGCACCTCCGCTGCGGTCATCATCGGGAGGCTCCGGGAATTCAGCAAAGTCATCCTCATCATAGGCACAGCCACGCTGTAGGATTTCCTGTTCCAGCTCGAAGCGGTCAGCATAATGAACCTTTCGGGCGGCACGTTCTTCCACCTCAAAGGGCTTTTCGAATCGGATGCCCCATTTGAGAAACAGGGGCAGCTTGGTGCGCATGGGACAGCAGCCAGTCTTGGCCAGAATAAAATTGCCCTTGGGCAGGGTTTTCAGCTCATCCGGTGTCATGAGTGGTCGCTGGATCATCTGCAGGCTCTGGCTTGGATCGTTCTTTCCTCTGCTGATGGAACCGGACATGACGGTTTTGTTTCCCAATGCCCTTGAGAGTATGTCTGCGCTTTCCGAGTTAGGCGCAAAGCCGCCGAACAGAATGTCCTGACAGTTATCAATGATGATGGCGGAACCCTCCTTGCCATAGTTTTTCTCAAGCTGTGCAAAGGACTGGATGATGGGTATCATGCTGATGCGGCGGGAACGGCCTGCGGAGAACATCATCTCCATCGACTGGATTTTTGGAATGGTTCCAATCTCATCGGCGAAAATCATGACCCGGTTGGGGAGTTTACCGCCGTACTCATCGGCCACGGTCAGCATCTCCCGGTAGAGCTGCTGGAGGAACAAGGACACCATGAAGTATTTTGTATTATCTTCCTCCGGCAGCACGATGAAGATAGCACACTTCTCCTTGCAAAAGGTTTCCGTATCCAACGAGCTGTCAAAACACAGAATCTGCTCCATCTCGGAATCCAGAAAGGCATTGAGGCGTGACATCGCTGTGGACAGCACCGAGGCCATCGCTTGGTCTGCTGTGTTGAGGGCGGCTCCCGCAA
>NZ_DAMBZJ010000052.1:1438-11818 GCF_032060045.1 Oscillibacter sp. | reverse complement strand
TTCGGGCATTTCAGGCCATGTTACGTATTAGTCACTTTCAACTAAAGATTACATTTCCCCAACCTGTTTATTAATATCACCATCACCATCTACATATTCGCCCTGATTGGCACCGCCATCCGGCACGTTATCAAATCCCGGCAGGCCACCGCCACCCTGCGGCTTGCTTTCAGCAGCCGGTTTCTTTTCCGTATCCTCCGGCCTGTATTCCGGCGGCTTGGACGGATTCGTGGTATCCGCATCCTTTGGCAGCTCAGGCTTTGCGGGAGCTTCCGGCTTTACCGGATCGGGCTGGAGTTTTTGCTCCGGCAGATCGGTTTGGGGCGGCAGTGTTTCCGAGCTTTCCGGCTCCGTTGTGGGCTGCGGGGAAACTACCACCTCTTTTTTGTCTGTCTTATCTTGTATATCAGGAGCCATCTCCGAAGAGCTGACCGGCTCCTGTGAAGAAGCATCCGGCCTTACGGGTTCCTTAGCAAACCGCATCCCGATGGCAACCACCAGAGCTATGCAAATTACCACAGCGCCCGCAATGGTGAGCCTCCTTTTGGTTTTATCACTCATATAGACAACCTCCTTTGAGAAGTGTAAAATGTTACCTTTGTATTTCTCACCATACTACATATTTTTTCGGAAGTCCAGACAATTTCCCGAACAGTTAAAACACCTCGGTGTATCCCGCCTGAACCTTGAGTTTGATCTTCATGGGAGCCAGCTCCTTGCCGCCGAAATAGACCGGCACCTCCAAAAGAATCACCGCATCCGCTTCAAAGTGCTGTGCGTTTTTAGGGGAGGAAGGAGCCAGCGGCGCATTGCGGATGGTGACATCCAAGCCGGAGAGCCTGTATTCCAAAGCATCCCCGGCATACTTCACATGGCGACCTCCTATAGCCTCCATACCGAGGACACCGTCCATGTAGCCGTAAATATCGCCAGTGTTCACGCTGTATGAAAAGGAGGAGCCGTCCGGCTGGTATCCACCGCTGTAACCCTCCCGCACACCGTGATACACATCGGCATAGTTGTCGTTGACCGTTACGATGATGGCATCCTCCAATGCTTCTTTCACACCGGTGGCGATAATATTCAGCCGGAAAAACTCCATCACACCGCACAGGATAATCACCAGCGCCAGTGTAATGGCTACCACCAAAGGGAAACCGTTCCCGGCTTTATCTTTGAGAATGTATCTTAGCTTTTTCATTTGTGATACACCTCGCTTTTCCCGGAGGCCTCCGAGCGCAGGGTGATTGGGAACGAACCAAACCCGCCGAACAGTCCGATGTTCCTATCCAGTGTCAAGGTCACGGTGATTTCCTGATTCAGCTGGATAGTACCGGTCTTTGACCATGAAATTCGGGGACTCAGCCCGGTTTGCTCGGTGAGAACCGCAGCACGGCGGCTGGTTTCGCTGCCAACCCTGCCGGAGATTTCCGCTTCCCGGCACAGCTCTGTGGCATAGGTGTCCAGCTGGTTCTTTGATATAAACACCGGCAGCACCTGAACGGCCAGCGCAATGACCAGCATGGCGCAGAGGACGAGGACACACACATCAATGTAACCCTCGCCACGCTTGGATTTTAAGAGCTTCAGCATAGCTTCACCCCCTGTTCGGGAGGGGAGGATTCCTGCTCCATCTGCGGAAAATCGCTTAGTATATGCCACACATTGTTGCTGTATTCGGAACTGAAGACCTCCTGATTCAAAAGCTCATCAGCCGTCACCACCCTTGCAGATTCTGAAACACCGGGATGTCCGATCACGCTCTTTCCTGACAGCAGCTCCCTTGCTGCTTCCGGCGTTAAAAAGACAAACCCGCCCGGTGTCATCATATCAAAGGACGCCTGCGGATACTTGATTAACATTTCCTGTACAATCACAGTTTCACCTCCTCAAAACATCCCGCTGAGGGACTTGATAATCTCATAGGCAATGATGGCCAGATAGGTAAAGAGGAAGCACATCAGCATGAGAAAGGAAAACACACGGATCTTCGGCGGTATTTTCTGCGCCTCACCTTTCAGGCGCTGCAGCTCCAGCTGCTTGAAATCATGCGCCAGCATCTGAAAATACACCGTGCTGTCATCGCCACGCAGCACGCCGATGAGTCCTCTCACCACATCCGACAGCATAGGCGAATTGAGCCTCGCCTCAAACCGGGTAAGGGCAGCCTCATAGCTGGAGGAGCGCATATCCGCTGCCAGCATGGTCAGCTCCCCGGCAAAGGCTTCTCCGGCATTTTTCTTGTAGTTCTCTATGATAGCCAGCACATCACGGGAGGCTTTCAGCTCCTGTTCGATATTGGCAACGAAACGTGGCAGCTCCTTTTCCACAGAAGCTCTCTTTGCGGACAGCTTTTCGTCTGCCTTTTTGATTTCTTTGAAATACACCATGACCGCAAGGAACACCACTACCGGCACCAGCAATGGAAAAATAAACCCAGCCGGAACTGCCAGCAGCAGAATTACGCCGGATTTCACCAGCGCATAGGCCTGATAGACCTCCGGCTCTATGTTCATGCCGGTGGCTTTCAGCACATTTTTCAGCCGATGCCTGCGGTATTCATCCATGCGGATGAGCCTTGCGAGCTTCACTGCCCAAGTCATGAGGTAAGCTTCCAAACTCTTTGCCGCTTTTTTCTCTGTCCTTGTGGTGTTCAGCATGGCCTTGGCGGTGCTGAGGTACGGCAGGCGCAGCACATCCAAAAGGAGAAAAAATAGCCCAGCCGCTAAGGTGACTCCGAATAAAAACAATAATCCCATTGTCGTCACCTCCTGTACTCAATGGGCTTGGTGAGTCTTATCACACAGGCCGTAGAGATAAAAATCAGGGCGGCGCTGATGGCCAGAATGATTTGCCCCAGTGGAGTATACATCAGCGTGTCGTACCAGCTTTTGTTTAAGAGATACATAAGCGGAATGTTGCCGATCACGAAGATAACCATGATGATAAATTCCTTGCGGGGTTCAAAGACGAGGTATTCCAGTTCTCCGTTGACAATCCGCATATCACTGAGCTTGCTGACGATAGGTGTCAGGGTGACTTTCAGGCTGCGGTCGTGCTGGCAGTCGCACAGGGCATCGCACCATTCCCGGAACACCTCGTTGTCGATTTTGGTGCGCAGCACCTTGATGGCCTCCAGCACATCCGGATCAATCAGTTTCGCCCGCAGGACAAAATCCTTGAACACCTGATGCACGGGCGGGTTCAGATAGTGGAGGTTTTCCTCCACAGCCGTGAGGATATTCTCACTTCTCAGGTAGGCTGTGGTTACGATGGAGAGCGCCGTTTCCAGCTCGGCAGCAATGTCCTTTTTGAAATGGCTGGCGGTGAGCTGCACATACCAAAAGGGCAGCATCATAAAGCCTGCCGCCATCACCGGAGCCAGAAAGAAATTGCCCAGCACAATGGCGATGGAAGCACCGATGGCGAACAGCAGCAGGGAGCAGGCGCAAACCAGAGAGAAGTGGTTGCTTCTGCCGGTCATGGCCAGCACCTCCTGCGCCATAATGATTTGCCGTTTCAGAAATCCCGGCTTTTGGCGGTGCTGTGCCGCCTTGATTTCGTCCTTGATGGACTTCTTTTCTCTGGTGAGAAAGGAAAACAGCCCATCGGTGAATTCCATCGGCTTTAGGCCGAGTAAAAGAAAAAAGCCTGTAATCATTCCGACACAGGCCAATAGTTGAATGGTTGTCATACGGATATTTGCCCTCCTTTCTTCAGAAAATTAATACGCTCCTGCGGCATCCCGTTTTCCAGCAGCCGTTTGCACAGGCTGTCGGAGATGGGATTGACCGTTACATGGTGTCCGGTAATGAAAAACTGATTGTTCTCATAACGGTTTTCGGTAATCTCATACCGGAACAGGGTGCGGTAATTCCGGCTGTTGTCCGGCAGGATTTCGCACTCCATGATTTCCATGAGCCTCCGCTGCTTGTTTTCCAGCTGCTTGCAGAACACGACAATGGGATAGGCCTCGGTCACATAGCCCATGAGGGTTTCATCTGACATATCCACGGCTCGCTTGCACAGGGAAACCATGCGGCGGTAGGTGGATTCGCAGGAGTTGGAGTGAATGGTGGTGACCACCGCCACGCCGGTTCTGGCTACCTCTTGAGCGGCATTGGCTTCCTCTCCACGCATTTCCCCAACCACGATAATGTCCGGGTTGAAGCGCAGGGAGATGTCCACAAGGTCGATCTGCTCAATCCGGTACAGCTCGTTCTCGCTGTTGCGGGTGAGGGTATGCACCACGGAATTGGTAACCCTGCCATTCTGTTCCCGGATGAGGGAAAGCTCCCGGCTGCCGTTTTCAATGGTGAAGATGCGCTTGTTATCGGGGATGGTAGTGAGTAACCATCCGGCCACCGTGGTTTTACCGCTGCTGGTAGCCCCTGCAATACACACCGAAATGCCGTAGCGGATGAACTCTGAGAGCAAATCCAGCATTTCTCCAGTTGCCGTGCCTCCGTCTATGAAATCCTCCTTTTCCATGTGGTTGGGATTGACGATACGAATGGAGGCCGCAGCGCCAACATTGGCATCCACAATGGGGCTTTTCATGACGGCAATCCGGATGTTTTCCGCAAGGGTACCCACTACCAGAGGGGATTGGTCATCTAAAATCGTGCCGGACACATGAAGCATCCGGCGCAGCACATTGATGCAGTGTTCAGGGCTGTCAAAGTGTTCCCGCAGCTTTTCGCAGCGCCCACCGGCATACTGGATTTCAATATCCCGCCAGCTGTTGATGTCGATTTCTTCGATGCCATCGCTAAAGATATACTTGGTGAGAAAGGAGTATTCAGCCATCTCCGTGAACAGAGCATCCACTAATTGCTGGGGTGTCATGCCTTTGACCGCCACACGGCTGTCCTGCACAAACTTGGCGATGTAGCGCTTGATGTTGGCCTTGGCTTCAGCGGCATTGCCGTCCGACAGCAGCTCGCTGTGCTGACCAGCGATATATTCCTGCACCTGCTGCAGCACACCGTGAAAATCCCCGGTTTCCTGTTCCGGGGCGAAAAACAAGTTATGCCTGCTCATACCTCGAACACCTCCTTTGCGATTTTTTCGATTTCCCTGCGGAAGCCCCGGCTGTCTTTCAAGGATAAATCGGCGAACAGATTTCCGGCCAGCACCTGAGCCTCCAGCTCCGCAGAGTGAGGCAGAGTAAACACAGCGCTGCCTAACACCTGCTCCATGTTCTGGCTGGCTTCATTGGATTTCACATTGCTGACCGCCTTGTACAGCTTGTCAGAGTCAAACCCTGCCATCCGCAGATATTCCTGCTGGCTGGACAGGTAGCTCACCGATTTGAGGTCGCAGTTTATGAGCCGCAGCACTGCATCGGCTTCCAGAATGGCAATGGTGGACAGCTCGTCAAAATAAATGGAGCTGCCGCAGTCGATGATGATATGACTGTCCATATCACGCAGCACGCCCATCAACTCCCGGAGTAGCTTCTCATTCACAGGAGGATAGCAGTTCTCGTTTTCTCCCTTTTGCAGGCCGATGACCGCCAGATGGCTCATCCGCTTATGGGTGTTGCAGTTGTTTTTCACCAAGGACTCCGTAATGGAATTGGCGGCCAGAATACTGCGGAGGGAATGATCCCCCTCCAGCTCACCGGACGGACAGATGCAGGGAAGCATGGGCGTGGTGCAGTCGCAGAGTAGCAGCACCACATTCTTTTTTCTGTCTGCCAGATATTTTGCCAGCTTCACCGCCACGGTGGTCTTGCCGCAGCCGGGGCTGCCCCAAACCGCCAGTATCTGTGCGCCATTGTCGGGTTCCATTTCCTGCGGTTCAGGATCGTTTTTGCGGCTGAACAGGCCGCCCTTTTTGAAGTTCAGCATTTACTCAGCCTCACTTTCTGACGGTGTGTCCGCAGGCGTTTCCGGCTGGCTTTGATCCTCGCTTTCCTGAGATTCCGTTTCCTCTGGGTACAGCTGGGAAAGCACCGAGTCCTGCGCCTCGGTAAACTTCGCCGCATTTTCCTTGCTGCCACGGTAAACGAGGGACACATGAAGGGTACCGTCAGCTTCCAGCTCGGCAAGAATTTTGCTCTGCTCCGGTGTAACCAGCAAAGTAACGGTGGCAGGCAGCTCTTTTTCATCCTCAGCTTCGGCTTCTTTCTGTTCACCGGTGTTTGCATCATAGCCGCTGCCTGCGGTGACAGCGATCACTTCTACATACTGCAACTCCGGCGGGATCACCGTCACACCCTGTTTTTTGTAGTCCGGGGCAACGATAGACACGATATCCCCGGAAATCAGCTTGCCGGACAGTCCAGCGGCAAAGCTCTTGACCGACACGGAAATGGCCTGTTTTTCTCCGGTCAGATTGTAGAGATAGGCGTTCTCCGCAGCAGGGGCATCAGCGATTTTGGAGGCGATGATATAATCTCCCGGTGCTAAGTCTGCGGAGGCAAATTTCCCGATGACGGTATCCATCTGCCTAACCACATCCTCCGGTAGATTGTAACCGCCCACCTCCACGGTCTGCACCATGTCCTTAGTAATGGCCTCTCCGATTTTGATGGACTTGGTCACTCGCACAATTTCGGTTTTCTGGCTGATGCTTTGGTTGAACAGCGGCGTGATTGCAAAGCAGATCAGAAGCGACAGTACGATGCAGATCACGCCGATAACCGTTCTATTCTTAAAAAAGCTCATAGCTTAAGTCCTCCTTTGATTGATAAAAGATGATTACTGCGCAGCACATTTTTTGATCTTATATCTGCGGATAACGTGTGGAATGCCGACAGCCGCAGCTGCAAGCGGCAGTACCACACACAACAGCTTCAGAACAGTTCGCTTATTTTGATTTCTCATATCATCCATCCTTTCACAAAATGAAATAGGCGAGCAGACAGCCCGCCGATAAAAAGGGCGCAAGGGGGAAGGCTTTTTTCACCTCCCGCCTTTGCACCCTGCAAACAATCCGGTATAAGGCTGCATAAAGAAGCAGCAGGCTGAGTCCGGACATAGCTGCAAGCAGTCCTTTGGACAGCCCCAGCACCAGACCGCAGGCTGCCATCAGCTTGATGTCGCCGCCGCCCATGCCGCCGAAAAAGACAGCGGCCAGCAGAAATGGCAGGGCAATCAGAATTCCCAGCAGCTTGACCGGTGTAAACCCTATTATGGAAACACCTGCAATTCCAAGGCAAAGCCAGTTTGGAACAATGCATTTTGTCAAGTCCGTTACCGATGCCGCACACAGCAGGGCAATAAAAAAGACCGCCTGAAAGACGGCCAGCTTATCCGGCATAGTTGAACATATCCTTAATGCGCTGAACGAGGGTAGGCAGCACCGTTTTGTCGAAGAGCATATACAGACCGGCCAGCACCAAAGCGCCGATGACTACAGCCATTAAAATTTTAATGGCTGTATCCACAAAGCCCTCGGCGTGGTTGTTGGTGAGCGCCATTCTTGCTTTGATTGCCAGCATATTGGCCTTATGGGTTACCTTGTTCATGATTTTTTTCATGGTGATTTACCTCCAATTTTTTTGTTGGGTTGATAGAATTCTTACATCCCGCCCATCTGCATGGGCGGCTGGGACTGCTCTGGTGCGGCTTCCTGTGGCTGTACCGGAGCTTGGTTCATGGCTACGGCCTGCTGGTAGCTGTCCAGCACGGCCTTGTGGAGCTGCTCCCGGAACTCCTTGGTCACCGGGAAGCAGATTTCCTTGTAGCCGTTCTCCGTTTTGCGGCTGGGCATGGATACAAAGAGACCGTCACGACCTCCCTCCACCACCTTGATGCCCCGGATACCGAGGCAGCCGTCCACCGTTGCCGAAGCGTAGGCACGAATGCCGCCGCTGGCTCCGGGTGGGTACATGGAATTGATTTTCACTTCTACATCAGGCATGATATTTTTCTCCTTTCGCATTTTGGCAATAAAAAAACAGCCCCTATCAGAGCTGCATGGTCTGGTTCTGCGCTGGTGGTGTGAAGCCGATTTCCTGAAAGCCGAAGCGGTCGCAGTAGAAGAAGCTGCTGCCGCTTTCATCGTATAACTCCAGCACATCCGACATAGACAGGGAATGCCCCGCATAGCCGGGAGGATGATCCCCATTGAATTTGGTGTACAGGGCTTCCAGATTGTTGGTTTCCACCTCGCCGTCATAAACAGTTTGGTAATCGGATATTTGGGGGTTGCCGAACTCCTTGCAGAAATCCGCAAGGCTGATGAAGCGCATCCGGAGATCCGATTCGGGCTTTAGCTGCCACACACGGCAGTTTTTCAGCAGAGTGAGTTCTTGGGTATCTCGCTGCCCATTGACAAGACGGTCATACACACCGTCCGTCCACTTCACCTCGCCGATATCCTTTTGGCGGCTGATAAAGGCATTCAGTTCCTCCGATTCAAACAGAGGATCGACCACCGCCTTGCCGCCGCTGACATAACCGGCAGGGTTGCCGTAGTACAGGATAATATCTTTTTCCATACGGATATTTTTCATGAGCTTGCCTCCTTTATGTCATAGTCAGGCCTCCGTTCTCAGGATTCTGGAGAGCTTCCATTTCCTCCCCAGAGGGATGGAGGAGCCTGCCGTTTTCCATTTCCAGCACACAGAAATCATCCCGGTCGCAGAGCATGATCCGGTGCTGGTAAGGCTTCTGCATCTCCACATAACTGAGCGCTTCCTGCTCGGTACAGAGCCACACGCCGGAGGCATAGCGGCCATCGGGCAGAAAGCTGTAGCCGCTGTATTTCGGCTCATGATTCTTCAAATCCAATGCGCCCACCGGCCTGATTTGGGAGAGCTGCAGCTTGGCACCATCCGGCAAAAGCTCCAGCTTTACTATGCCAATGACCTCACTGCGGTTTTTCAGGGCAAACTCCCCAGTGCGCAGGGATACCAAAAAGACAGCGGAGCCGCTGGGGTTTGCACCGGCTCCGTTTCCGCAGAGGCAGAAGTACAGCTGCCTTTCCGGATTGTCCTGACCGATTACGACAACCTTTCCCTGAATATTGCAGCCCAAGCCGGTTGCCGAACAGTCTTTGGCGGTGTAGCATGTATTTCGTTCCATCCGTCAGCCCTCCTTTTTCTGCTGCAGCAGGGCGGTCAGGTCGGAAATGAGAGAAAGCCTTGTATCATCCGGCATGGTCTTGAACGCCGCACGGACATAGGCCTCCACCGCCTCCGGGGACTGGTCGCCGATTTCGATAATGTCCACCTTTTGCACACTGACCATACCGTTGGATACACCGAGGCGCACAATATCGCCGTAATCCATGCCGCTGGCGGTGCGCAGCTCCTTGGGAATCAGTACCCGGCCTTTGCTGTCCATCAGCTTGTAAATGGGCTTATTCTTCATCCTCCGCACCTCCCTCCAGCACACAGCGGATGGTATCATGGCTCACGCCGAGGCTGTCGAACAGCTCCATGAGCTGGGGCGGCAGCTGCCTGACCAAATCAGCACTGCCGATGATGATGGCGCCATCCTCGCAGTGAATATCCAGATCATCATCCAGCGGAATCCCCGCCGCCTCCAAAAGTGCATGAGGCACCGACAGCTCTGCGGATTCCGGTGCTTCCACCGGCTCGTTCACATGGTCGATGCCGTCCTTGGTGAGGAAAAACTCGCCGTAGCTGTTGATCTGCTTCACCGGGTGATGGGACAGATACGCCAGATGCACGGTATCCCCGGCAGTGACGCACATGGTATCCAGCACACCGGGCGGCAGGATGATGCTGCCGTTATCGGCAATTTGGCCTTTCGTTTCAATGATTTTCATAGTGCAAGCCTCCTTTTACATCCCCATCTGCGGGGCATTGATTTGTTGTTCCTCTGCCGATTTCAGCTCCGACACAAAGGTGCGAAGCTCATCTTCGGTCAGAGAGATGTTGGCGATCTCCATTTCTTTGAGAAAATATGCTGCCTGCTTGTACTCGCCAGCCAGCTTCTGCATTCCATTGGCGTTGTGGTAGCCGCTGCTGATGCGGGTATATCCCTTAAAAATACAGTCATAGCTGCCGGTTTTTCCATTCTGCTGCACGGTCAGATACAGCCCCACATTGGCTTTATCCCCGCAGCGCAGATACAGGTCATCGTGAACATTGCCCACCACAAACTGATATCTGCCGCCGCTTTCTTCCTCAATCAGTGCTTTTGCCCAGCGGATTTTTTCAAGTCCGGTCATTCTTCGTATTCACCTCCGAAGTCAAATAGATTTAATTGAAATGTATCCCTTTCCCGTTCCTTGGGATCATAGTTGGTAATGATGACCTCCGGGTATTCGCATCCGCCGTCATACCTCTGTGCCAGATTGCTCAGGCGGGTGACCGGGGTTATGGTGTACTCCTGATACAGCTCCCGAATGAATTCGCAGTCGTTGTAGCTGACCATCCATTTTCCCTTACAGTCTGCC
>NZ_DAMBZJ010000052.1:0-1428 GCF_032060045.1 Oscillibacter sp. | reverse complement strand
ACCGCATAGTGACCCTCGGTCATGTAATAGGGCGGATCGCAATAAAAAAAGGCATCGGCCCGGTCGTACTGCCGGATCAATGCCTCAAAGTCCTTATTTTCCACAACCGTATTAGCAAGCCGCCTTGATGCCTCCCATATCACGGCAAAGACCTTTCGGATGTCAAAGGGCTGGCAGCCGTAGGAGGTGCAGCCGCTGCCGTAGCTGTAGCGGATGAGCTTGAAAAAAGCAGCTGCTCGCCACACATTGCTTGGCTCGGTCTGCTCCAGCAGAATGGCTTTGATTTCCTCAAACTCAGGCGGCGGGAGGTTCTGCTGTGCCAGCTCCAGTTCTTCTTTTAGGTATTCGGTATCGAATTCATCCTTTTCAAAAAAGCGGCGCAGGACATTAAATTCATGTCGGGAGTTGAGTGGCAGGAAACCCAGCTGCTTGAGGAATGCCAGCGTCCTGTTTTTCACACAGTAGAACAGGCTGGTCAAGTTACCGTTAAAGTCGTTGTAGACCTCCATTCCTTTGCAGTCCGGAGGCCTGCCGAACAACACCCAGCCCCCGCCGCCAAAGACTTCGATGTATCTGCCGAAGTCCTTGGGGAAGAGCCGGTAAATGATATTGCGGAGGGCTTTCTTGCCGCCCACCCAGCTGATAAAGCTATTGATATTCCATCACCTCCCTCTGGAAAGAAAAAAGAGCCGATAATCACTATATTTTCAGTGACATCGACTCATCTGGATTATGGTACTCGTATTCGCCGGTTTTCTCATTGTATAGGTAGCCCTCATCGGCCAGATCCACATCGTGAATCTCAGCCGCCATCTCCAGCGCTTCTTTGGAACCTCCGGGAGGGATATCACAGAACATTTCTTCACCATCTTCGTATTCCAAATGCCCGACATTATATCCGAAGTCCTCGTCAGCCCATTTGTGTTCAAAGGATAGATCAGGATATTTTGCTGCCAGTGCAGCAATGACACTTTCCGGACGGCTCCATGCGGTCTGGAACTCGATATGCTCACCGTCAAAATCCTGCGGGGTATATGCGCCATCGTAGCCATAGCTGTTCCACTTGGTTCCCCAATGAGCAATCGACCAATCATACCAGTTGTCTTTGCCGTACTTCTCACGTTCAGCCATACCAAGGTTGCCACGGAAGATATGCTCAGGCATCGGAATGACCTTGTTGAAGTCAATGCTGCCGAGGCCGATCTTATCATCTTTGATATCCTCGAACATCGCCTTGACCTTTTCCGGATCACCGGATACTCTTACAATATTGGTTACATGGTTTGGCATTACTGCATTACTCCCATCGTCATGCCGAAACCAAAGGACTGGCTGCCTTTCAACTCATCCTCCGGCTTAATAAAGAAGCGGTCGCTGCTATCCCAAAAGCTGAGATACAGCTCACCGTCATCTATCTTGATTTCCCTT
>NZ_DAMBZJ010000051.1:0-12643 GCF_032060045.1 Oscillibacter sp. | reverse complement strand
GCAGGAACGGTCAATGGTTCGCACCTGCTCCAGCAGCACAAGGGAATTCTGCCGCAGGCCGTACTGCTGGCTGCACAACCGGATATGGGTAGGCAGATGACTTTTTTTCATGCGACTGGTGATGGCGGCCACGATAATGGTAGGACTGTAACGGTTTCCGATATCGTTTTGAACGACCAGAATTGGCCTTATCCCGCCCTGTTCGCAGCCTACAACCGGCGTTAAATCTGCGTAGAACATATTGCCCTTGTAAATATGCATTTCGCATTCCTCCTTTTTGTCAAATCAGTGTTATACCACAAGGATAAGGACAGCTTTTGTGCAATAAAAAAAGAGCGTACCTGTGGACATGGTCGTCCACAAGTGCGCTCTTATGTTTTATTTCATGTTCTACATGCTCTAGTGGTTCGTATTGGTAGGCATAGTTATCCACTGAAAAATACAGGCTTTTTTTAATAAGTCACCTATGTAAAAATCAGTTATGCAGATAGCCTAATGTCGCTACAGCAAATGCGCAGCGGTGTAGTCTGTAAAGACCAACACATAAAGCAACCCTCCAAACTTTACGGGTTTTGGGGGGTGCTTTAGATATTCAGGCATGAAGAATGACCCGCCAAAGCGCCGTTTTTTTATTTGGCGGGTACCTCTTTTATTTTTACATATTTAATGGTTATCGAGTTTTTTATTCAGTCCATGTAAAATTATCAATGATAAGCCACCGCAGACCAGCAGGCTGAACAGGCTGATAGCAAACTGCACTGGCGTTGTCTCATAATAACCTGCCACACAAAAGGCTGCCGTAATCGGATAAATGGAACGCATTGTGCTTTGCATTCCTAAAAAAAGGCCGAGGAATGAATAAATTTCAGCAAATATCAGAGCAAGCCAGTATCCCTTTTTCAGCCTATACACAATAGCTATGATAGGAGATACAGCGAGGAATAAGCCACCCCCTTCTAAGAGATACATTTTAGCGAACCCCAATACCACACCCAAGTCCAGCAGAGAGATATGAAGTACCATTTCTACCGTCAATGTAACCACAAACAGGAAAGCATATAGGACAATAGACAAAACTGCCGTGACAATCAGCTTTGCCCCTACTAATTGGGAAACACTTACAGGAATAAGGGCGAGGGATTTCATGGTATCGTCCTGATCCTCCCTGCAAATCATGTAGCTGCCCATCAGGGCAATGATGGCAGGGAACACGTACAAGCTCCCCAGGGATTGTGTCGCAGTCATGTACCATGTAGCTCCGTCAACATAACGCTGTCCATAATATTGAAACTGCCCTTGCACAAATACGATAAATGCCACCATGATAGCAGAAAAAATAGCAATCCATATAATTTTTGAGCGTTTCAGTTTTAATCGTTCTGCCCATAAAAGGGTTTTCATTTTAATCCACCTACTTTCTTTTACCACGTGCAACCCTCGCCAAAATCGTTGAGGTCGTTCCCCATATGCTAATACATAGAAAGGCTTTTCCTATGTGAACAGGCTCTTTCATAACGACGCCCTCAATGTTTCTCATGAGAATGGCTGTCGCACTGGAAAGAGGATGGACGTACATGTTCACCATGAGCAGAATAAAGCCAAGAAACGTATAAACAATGGTCACACATACCGGCAAGATATAGCTTTTTTGTGAAGCGGCCACGGCAAGTACGGGTATCATGGCAAAAGGCGTTAAAATCCCGATTTCTAAGCACTTGATAAACAAAAAAGAAACGCTGTCGCTTGTAAATGCAATCATCCCCGGTACAATACCCGCCAAAATAGAGCTAATGGCAGTTGGCAGCATAAAGCAAACGGAATAGAATAATATCATCACGAATTTGCTGAAAAAGTACCCCAGCCTGCTGATAGGAACAATCCAAAGCTGCTTTAGCATATCATTTTGGTTTTCATCGTACATAAGCATGGTGCAGAGCATCCCCAGTACAAGGGGAAGAACAATCCAAGGTGTATACGATAAGGCCGTCCACTTGTAAAACTGCATGGGCGTAACCCCGGCTGTATTTGTAGTGCCAAAATAGAATATGGCGACAAGGGGCATAAGCAATGCGGCAAGTAGCATGAGCCAAATAAATTTTCTGCGGCGGAGCTTTAGGAACTCCGTTTGAATTAAGTTAAGCAATGCCTTCTCCTCCCGTGACCTTTTTGAAATAGTCCTCCAGAGTATCATTGCAAAGCTGTGAGCTGGTTACAGAGATATTTTCAAGCATCAGCGTTTTGTTGATTTCAGCCATGTCAAGGGCTGTATCGTAAAGCCGCAGGGTGTGGTCATCCTGCACCGAGTAGACTTTTACATTAAACCTGCGTTCCAATACCAAAGCGGCCTTTGCCGTATCGGAAACTTGCAGCAGGATATACTTGCCATTTTTCTTTTGAAGGTCTGCCAAGCTGTTTTCTTCCAGCAAAACTCCGTTATGGATAATCCCGATGTCGTCTGCCAGTAAGGAAATTTCAGAAAGAATATGGCTGGAAATTAAAACCGTTTTTCCGCGCTCCACACATAAATCCCGGATGAAATTTTTGACTTCGGCAATACCGATAGGGTCAAGTCCGTTTGTTGGTTCATCCAGTATGAGAAGTTCAGGGTCATGCAAGATGGCATTAGCGATTCCAAGACGCTGCTTCATGCCAAGGGAATACTTGCTGAACACCTTTTTGTCCTTATAAGGCAACCCGACAACCTCAAGTGCTTCTTTCACAGCGTTTGGTTTCGAGGTTCCGCGCAGCTTCGCAAAAATCTCAAGGTTTTCCGTTCCCGTTAGATTGGGATAAAACCCGGGTGTTTCGATAATCGCCCCAATGCGGGGATAAATGCGCTTTTCGTTACCCTTAATGTTTTGTCCGAAAACAAAGGCTTCACCGGAGGTAAGGTCAGTAAGCCCTAAAATCATTTTCATAATTGTGGTTTTGCCCGCTCCGTTGCGTCCAAGCAATCCGTAAATACGGCCTTTCTGCACATGGAGATTCACTTTATTTACGGCAGTTTGCTCCCCATATACTTTTGTCAACTGCCGGGTTTCAATCATCATATTATTCATTTTCATTTCCTTTCCTAACTGTTTTTCCAGACAACGTAATTGTATAAATTCCCGCTGCTGTCGTAATTAATAAACACCTTAAAATCTTCTTTTTCACAGGGAATTACAAACTCTACCCGTATTTGCTCCGTATGCTCCGGGCGACAGCAGGACACTTCCGGCTCGCTGTCCTCCGGCAATCCTCCGGCCTTTGTTACGGCTTCGTCCCAAGAATCCTGAATGGTCTGTACGGATTTCGTCTGCTTAGCTGTACACCATATCTGCCGCCATCGGAGAGGAAAAGCTGTAAACGCATAATGCGCTTGGTAAAGGATGAATCCCCATGAAAGAGGCGGGCAGGATAATGACGGGAAGTAGATACAGCAGGGCTGCGCCAATCGGCAGGAGATAGCTTTTTCCCAGCACAGCTAAAAAAACGATGGGTAGTATGGCGAGGGAAACAAGAATCCCGCCCTCTGCAAATAAAATGAACGCCTGCCGGATGGTTTGCATATTCAGGTCTGGAAAACCTCCTGCGATAAATCCGCCCAATATAGTAAGTATATAGGTATACAGGCACAGCGCCAGGGACAGCAAAAACATTGTGATGGTTTTAGAAAAATAGAGTTGTCCTTTGGAAATAGGAGTAATCAACAGTTCTTTCAGCGCATCATTTATATGCTCGTCAAAAAAAAATGAGGTTGCAAACATACCAAGCACAATGGGAAGAAAAACCGTTGCAAGGTTTTTGAAAGCCATCGTATATAAATCCCCGAAGCTGTCCATATAGCTGCTGCTTCTGGAAATGCTGCAAGCGCGTTCAATCGCAAAGATAGCAAGCAGCGTTGTTAAAGCAAAGATGCCCAGCATCATTCTTTTGCGTTTCAGTTTCGATATTTCAGTTTGAATAATCGTCCACATAGGTTTTCTCCTTTCTGCTTTTCAGTATATCGCAGTAACCTTGCCGAAACCTTGCCGGTTTCTTGCTTGTTTCTTGTTTTAAAATAGGAAAGCCCTGTATTGTCACAGGGCTTTCGGAAGTGTTATGGTCAATGTTATACCGCCATGCGGTGGGCTTTCCGTGCGGATCGTACCACCATGTACAGTGACAAGCTCCTGAACAATGGATAGCCCAAGGCCGTTTCCGATGCCCCCACGAGATTCATCCCCCTGATACAGTCGTTCAAAAATACGGGGCAAATCCTTTTCGGGTATCCCTTTGCCGTTGTCCGCTACAATGATATTTGCTTGCTTTTCATTCTCGGAAATCTGAATCCATACTTTATTGCCTTCACTGTGTAAGAGAACGTTTTGAAGCAGGTTGTTGAGGATACGCATATAGGCGTTGCGGTCTAACCGAATGCTATATTCTGTTTCGGGAATATCAATTTCGTAAGCAAACTGTTTATCTTCCAATGCGGGTATCCAATCCGCTAAAATATCACGGGAAATCTCATTCAAGTCACAGATTTCAAATTGAAATATTTGTTCCTTTGCATCCAGTTTGACCCACTCGAACAGGGATTCCACAAAGTCTTTCAAGTGATGGGCTTTGTTCAAAGCCACACCGATGTATTCGTCTTTTTCGTCTCCGGTTACGATTTTTTCCTGTATGGCCTCCAAATAACCGACTAAAGAGGTCAAAGGTGTTTTAACATCATGGGAAAGGCTCGTCATAAGGCGCTTATAGGCTTGCTCCGATTGTTTCAGCCTGACAAGCTGCGCCTGGTTGTTGATGGCGATTTCATTGATATTGTAGCATATCGTCTTTGTCAGATCGCTTTTTCTCGTAAGAATACGGCGATTAAGATTCCCTTTTTTTATATCTTCCAGCGCATCCTTAATAATGGATAGCTGTTCCTTGACACGGTAGAGCTTTGTTGCAAGATAGGCAATCACACAGATACATAAAAGGGTAGTGAAAAAGAAAATCAGTGTCCAATTCATGCGCTATGCCTCCTTGTTAAAGCGATAGCCGACGCCGTGTACAGTCAGGATATAAAAAGGATGTTCCGCATCCGGCTCAATCTTTTTTCTTAGCTTGCTGATAAAGGACATGATATTGTTATCATCAAATGCGTACTCGTCCTCCCATACCTGCGTATAGATTTGTTTTTTGGTAAACACACGCCCTTTATTGGAAGCCAGAAATGCCAACAAATCAAATTCCTTGCCAGTCAGGTCAACCGATTCTTCATTTATGCGCACAGTTCGATTTTCCTTGTCAATCACCATGTTTTCAAAAGTAAGCACATCCATCGGCGCAGCTTGATTAAAAGTCGTGTACCGCCGTATCAGGGATTCCATACGCGCCATCAGTTCATTAATGCTAAATGGCTTTGTCAGGTAATCGTCCGCACCAAGACGCAGACCTGTCACTTTATCTACTTCCGTGCTTTTCGCTGTCAGCATAAGAACAGGAACCGTACTACTTTTTCTTAATTCGGATAACACCTGAAAGCCATTTATACCAGGCAGCATAACGTCCAAAATTACAAGACAGTATGCGTCGCTTTTTTCTGCAATTTCTTCCAATCCGGCCCTGCCCGTGTGGGCAATATCTGCTTCTAATTCTTCTTGTGTAACACATTTTTTCATCAATGCGCAAAGCTCTGTATCATCGTCTATGATTAAAACTCTATTTTTCATTTTCTCCTCCCACATCTATTCTCTTTTTTCTTGCATCCGCTGGTTTTTTCGCATCCCTTGGAATTGCCCATGAACGGCCAAATCGGATGACGCCATCAATTCTCTTTTCCTCACATAGCTTCTGAATCCTTCGCTTGGAAATTCCCCATTTTTCAGAAGCTTGCTCTACGGATATATAATCAAGCATTTGTATTCCTCCGCAACGTATGTTTCTTATATTATATACGTTTAAACGAATAAAATCAACATTCCACTTGGAAGATATATGTTCGTGCTTATAATCATCGTTGGTTCGTTCGCAATTCTCAACATGTACTGCAAAATTGGGTGAGGAGGTGAACTAACAGTGGAGGACTTGCTGAACTTATTTGGCCAGACCATAAAGGACGCCCGCATTGCCGCAGACATGACACAGGATGCCCTTGCGGAACAAGCCGGAGTCACGCCAAGATGCATAATGGCCATTGAAAATGAAAATAAACACACAAGAATGCCGGTGCTGCTTAAGATCATCCGCACCTTGAAAATATCAGCCGATACGATTTTTTATCCGGAAATTCAACATACAGACAGAGAAAAAGAACAGCTCTTGCACATGATTCAGCTGTGCGGCCAAAAAGAAATCAAAATAGCCGCTGCAACAGTCAAGGCTCTATTGGATGCCAGATAAGCAAAACCCATCTTCTATCTTCGAGGATGGATTTTCTTCATGTCAGAGAGATATATATTGTTCTTTCTCTGTGTTTAAGAAATTCTTAGAGTGAAAAGTTCACTGCATAGGCCATGATGACACATACCATATGCCGCCGACAGGACGCATTGCTCCCTTGGCGGCAGGGTATGTGTTTTTTCATCTCACCGTAAATAGTAAACTGCTCTTGCCTCCGTTTTCCCGCCAGCGCTGTTC
Source organism: Oscillibacter sp. (assembly GCF_032060045.1). Taxonomy (GTDB): domain Bacteria; phylum Bacillota; class Clostridia; order Oscillospirales; family Oscillospiraceae; genus Oscillibacter. Next base: position 6,049 of record NZ_DAMBZJ010000051.1, on the reverse strand, counting down.
CTTTTGAAGATAGCCGGTCTTTTCAAGGTCAGTGATAGCTCTCTGCACAGTGCGGCGGGAGAGCTTCAAGTCCTTGGCGATAGTACCAATGGCAAGGTAACAGATTCCGTCCTTGTTTGCCCGGTCTTTCAGATACCGGTATACCACTACGGCGCGGTGCGGGACATCCGCAGCATAGAAAGAAGATAAATAGCTCAACCACGAACACCCCCTAATCCGTACGCAGAGGTATGGTAGGTGTTGCACAAAAGAGATTGGCGCATGAGGTCATAACGTTCCTCCATTGTTTGCGCTTTATCACGATCAGTGATTATATAGCTGCCTTGACGTACTCGATTAAGAAGCCCGATTTCCTCAAGCGTAACTGCCCCCCCCATGATACCGAAGAATGTTCCGGAATAAATGATAGTGCCTTTTCTACAGCTTCTATGGCGTTATCACAGTAATAAGCCTCAAACTTTCTGATTTGCAGATTTTTAATAACTGTTGATGCTAAAAGCTAATTTCTTGCTTTTATTAAATTTTCTTTCTCGGGCGGATATACCGCTGTTTTAACAGCGGCTAGCCGTGGAAGAAGATGCCCTATGTCAGTACAGGCAATAGATCCTCTTGAGGTTTTGTTTATTCCTATCAAAAGTATATTGAGTCGTTGTACGAAGTTTTGTATGGCACACGAACAATTACTTGAAAATCTTTTTGATAGTGTTGCAGAACGAGCGTTAGAACTGCATGACCGAAATGATTGTCTGATTATGCCGACTATTCGGGATAAGGTCTTAACTTACTTAGCAAGAGTTATGCTCGAAACTGGAACAGAAACTTTTACTATTCCTTTTAATAGAGAAGCAATGGCCGAATATCTAGATGTAGACCGCAGCGCCTTATCAAGAGAGCTTGCATGGATGAAGCGGGACGGCTTGATTGACTTTTATAGAAACCAATTTAAGCTATTGCAAAAAGTAGTAGAAAAAGATTTTCGCTAACTGGCAAGCAAATGGGGCCTGTGTCATAACACAGGCCCCATTTGCTTGTTGAGGGCGAGCCCCCAATCCCCCTTGAACAGCTCCATTCCGGAGCTGGCAGCGCATCCTTCAGATGCTTGAGAACAGAAGCGGTCAACACCACTCTTGTTCTTTTTCTTTCTCGGCCCACGCATGCCAGTGTCGAAAATTTTGTCCACGTTAGACTGGATGGTGAGCAACTCCCGCATATCATCGCGGGCCTGCCGATATTCCGGGTAGGCGGCTTTTATCTCCAGCAGCTTGTGTTTCCGCGGATAATTCATCGTCTTCGCCATCTGCTATGCGTTGAAAACTGCGTTTTGGATTTCTCTTCTGGTCGGTCGAATTGTAACTCTGCGGCCGAGGTTATGCAAGGATTATCCGCCAGGTAGAGCGCTCAAAACTGCGGGGCTGTAAACAAAGAAGAAGCCGCTATAGACTACCTGATAAGCCTAAAATCTTTAAGATTGTCGTCAAACATTCTAACTATCCTTACAATCATCGCTGAAAGTGTTGAAGATTTGCATCCTAAAATTCCATCACAAGTGGTTCTTAATCATGTATTGATGTTTGCTTTTCTGGCCTGTGACATCAGTTGGCGGACAGGAAGCTGATACAGCTTTCCGTCCTTCACGAAATTGCTGCCGCACTGACGAAATTCAAACTTCACACCCTGCCGCAGGCACTGTTCCCGCACATCTAAGACCCAAGCATAATCCAGTGGTCTTGCATTTCGGTCGGACTCGCCGCCTACCACCACAAGCTCCACGCCGTCCAGATGCCGCTCAATGTTCATCTTCCCCAGCATGGGCTGAAGAATGATGTTTTTATGAACAATGGGAAGCGTATCAAAGAGGGGCAGCCGTCTATACGCCTCCGCCTGGTTTTCCACGGTGCAGCCCACGGTCACATTCTCGTAGCCGTCGCCCCAGTCGGGTGGGACGCAGTCCACAAACCGCTCAATGCGTTTCGTCAGAAATAGAAAGTTCAGATCGTGCCGCTCACGCATTATGCGCCAGCAGTCGCTGCGCCACTGGTCGGTGTCTGGCAGCAGGAAATCGGATGAAAAGCAGAGATAGACCGTTTCTCCGCTTTTCATCTTGTATTCGCCCTTCTTTTCGCCCCGCTTATACCGCTCGATGGGCGCAAAGAAGTTGTCCACTTTCGTCACCACATTCGTGTCCACGCCCCGCCGGGCGTCCCCCTTGTGGATATAACAAAACCGACAGCCCTCGCTGTATTTGTGGCAGCCCCGCCACGGATTCCACATTGCCATGGTGAACCTCCTGCGCTTACAGCCAGACCGCCCAGTCGCCGTAGTCAAACGTGCCGCTGCCGTGATGCAGCTTGCCCTCAGCGTCAAGCTCGCGGAATGCGTCCCGCATACGAATCAAAATCTCGGGCTGGATATCCAGCGCGTGGTGGGCGGGAAACACCTGTTTCACCGGCAGTGCCGCGATTTTTTCAAGGCTTTTAAGATACGCCTGCGGGTCGGTGGAGGGATAGTAGGCAAAGAGCGTGTCCTTATACACCAGGTCACCGGTGAACAGATACCCTGTCGCGTCTTCCCAGAAGCACATGTGCCCCGGGGAGTGCCCCGGCGTGTGGAGCACCGTGATTTCCCTTCCGCCGAGGTCGATGGTATCGCCGTCGTGCAGAACCCGCGTCGGCGTTCCCTGAAAGAACTGGTAAGTCGCCACATCGTAGCCATTCGGCAGGTCACAGCGGTCAACCACCATGTCGTGAATTGTCTCCATGCTCAGGGGAAACTCGCCGGAAAGCCAGTTCAACTCCGCTTCATGGGCGTAGAAGTCGGAGTAATATTTGTGGCCACCGATATGATCCCAGTGGATGTGTGTGGCGACCGCCGTCACCGGCTTGTCCGTCAGCTTTTTTACCTCCGCTGAAATGTCGCAGATGCCAAGTCCTGTGTCAATGAGCAGTGCCCGGTCATCGCCCTCTAGAAGATAGCAATGGGTCTCCTCCCAGTGGCGGTATTCGCTGATGATGTGCGTCTTTTCATCAATCTGGTCGATGGTGAACCATGGTTTCATATGATAACCCCCTCGCAGTGGTCGATTTCATGCTGAATAATCTGAGCTGTCCAGCCGGTGAAGGTCTTGATGCGAAACTGAAAATCCCGGTTCTGCCAGCGTACCTTGATGGACTTCCAGCGCCGCGCCTTGCGTGTGCCGATTAGCGACAGGCAGCCCTCCTCGGCGTCATAAGGTTGGTTTTTTTTGATGATTTCAGGATTGAACATCACCATGTATTCACCGTCATTGTCAATGGCGATGATGCGCTTTGAAATGCCGATCATATTCGCCGCCATGCCCACGCAGCCGTCCTTGTGGGCGATCAGTGTCTCCAGCAGGTCGTCCGCCACCGGAATGTCCGCTTGTGTCGCAGGCTCCGAGACCTGCTTCAAAAAGTCCTCATCTCTCATGATTTCACATACCATTATTCATCGCTCCTTTTGTGCTGCCAAAAAGTCTGCCTTTTGATAGAACCCTTTGCAATTCCGATTCAACATGGGTGAGCTGACGGTGATCGCAAACTCCTCCACGGAGGAGAAAAGCGCCGCCACACATAAAATCACGCCGGACGCGGTCAGCCCCAGCGCCGCGTACAAAATCGGGAATGCAAAGATCAGCGCACCTGTCGCCTTATTCGCATAAGTGTGCAGGGCGGAAAACGTGCGGTATTTTAGAAAGCCCACGACATACCCTGCAAGCCGCACCGCCGCAATGCACCCGGCGCATACCCAGAGCCATGCGGGAAGCTGAACATTTCGCAAAACCACAACGGCAATTGCCACCGCAAAGACCAGATCGGCGGCACTGTCCAGCGTCGCGCCGACATCGCTCTGAATGTGCAGGGCGCGGGCAACCGGGCCGTCCAATAAATCGCTGACCCCGCCGCCCAGATAACAGACCCAGAACACGGGAGTAAACGGGGCTGCCAGCACCATTCCCACAGCAAACAGAAACCGCGAGGCGGTCAGTATATTCGCAATATAGTTCATCACTGACATCACCGCCCTTTTTATCATTCTATCACACTTTTCCAATATCGTCGTGAAAAAACATCTAAGTGTATGGGTGCACAATATTCTCGATTCCGCGTTTTCTTCCCGCTCGGACGAGGGGCAACTCTGGACATTCGAAGAAATCGCCAAGGTAAGCGTTCAAAATCTGCGGGGCTGTTATCAAAGAATACGGCGGCGGATGAACGGCGCACCGAGATAACAAAAGGCACAGAACCGGAGTCATCACTCCATTTCTGTGCCTTTCGTCTGTTATATGCTTTTGAGTTTTCCGGCTTCGGCAGCGGTATCGTGGTACTAACTGCACGTTTCTTTTGATGTAGTCCCAGTATAAAGTTGGATTGCCTGTCCAATAGTGGTGCTTTCTGCAAAGAGTAATGCTGTGTGTAATTAGCAATGTGAATAGGAATATCTTACTTTGCTTTTTTTCATGCTTAACCCTTCACATCATAAGTCATAACCCATAGCCATTGCCACTTCATAACTATAGCAGTGCGAAACAGGAGCATCAAGGATAGGCATAAAAATATTATGACCACCACAATTGCCGTGCTTTTTACGGTTCTTTTCTTCACGGTATCCTCCATAGTCGCTAATGTATTTAGCAGGAACCATCCTCAATATCTGACGATGGTTCCCGCCTCCCGTAGACAGGCAAAATGCTCAAAATCAAACTAATCGAGAAATGGAGTTATCAATAGAAGCGAGCAGTCGCATGCTGATAGCAATACTTATAATGATTTGAGCTGACCGTGCTGGAGGCTTCAAACTTGACGGTTGCAACATCGTCGATCCCAAGATCCAAATTGGCACCCCCTGTTGATGTTGTAGTTCCGTTTTGATAGAAGTCTCCATTTACGACATACTCAATTGACAGCGGCCCCCGCAGCCATACTTGTACATCCCCGCTGAATTGCTTAGACATACCGTTGTACATCCTGTTCATCTGAACGGAATAAATAGACGTAATGCCCCAAACCCCATCACCAACGGATATCTGGCAATAAAATTCCAGTGTTGGCCGGTATATACTCGAGACATCAACCGAAACAGATACCGTGCGATAGGAGTCGTATCCATATAATTGGAATGCGCCGCGAGCCGGAAAAGCTTTGAGCGCCTCCTCATATGAAATTTCGCCTACTTGTGCATATCGTTCCACCATTTCTTCAAAAGTCATGATATCACTAACTTGGATGTCACTTATCTGGATGTCGTCTGGATTTTCGGAAACAGAGACAAGGGTTGCTTGCGCGGGAACAAACAAAGCGGAAAACACCATTGCCACAGCCAGCATCATCGAACTAAGTTTTTTCATCATCCTTATCCTTTCTAGTCTGTAAAATATTACATATGTAAGCAGCCAGTCCAGCAAAGCACAGGCACACTCCGCATAATTGAAGTGTCTGCTGGAAATATGCAAAGCGCTGCTCTAGAAAATTTGCTTCATTGAGAATGCTAAAGTAGATTATTCGCATGATAAGACTGGAATAAAAGGGGCTTGCTAAAATCAGCACAAGTCCGGAAATAAACAGTTTGACAGCGTTTGTTTTTTTCAAGCGGTTAATTCACCTCGTTTCAGTATCCTGCAGTTCCCACAGGTTAAGTAGATGGATATAGCAGGCTTTTTATTTACTTTAATAAACGTATGCATTGGGATTGCCTTTTATATTTTAATACTTACTGCATTGGCCTGCTCTTTTCGTGCCCCCGGTGACGTGGGATCATCGGCTTTGGGTCCACTTCGTAATACTACCTGCCAAAAGTTCTGGTCATCATATCCAGAACTTCCGCATTGGGGAGGCTCCCCCAACAAGCAAAAGCAGAGTGCGGACATACCCGCCTTGCTTACGGCTAATGCGTGACTAGGAAGCTGTAACTTAATCACAATTTACAAAAGGCCAGGGGCGGAGCATTGCTCCGTCCCTGACTGTGACTTAAAGGGGTGATTTAATACTTCCCTAAGAAACTTTTTTATCGATCCCTAATCCAATCAGTATGC
>NZ_DAMBZJ010000050.1:0-13864 GCF_032060045.1 Oscillibacter sp. | reverse complement strand
CCCCACCCGGCCTCTTAGCTCCGGCCAGCGGGTCATTGATACTCTGTTCCCCATTGCCAAGGGCGGCACCGCCGCTGTTCCGGGTCCTTTTGGCTCTGGCAAAACGGTGGTGCAGCATCAGTTGGCCAAGTGGTCCGACGTGGACATTGTGGTTTACATCGGCTGCGGCGAGCGGGGCAACGAGATGACCGACGTGCTGCGGGAATTTCCTGAGCTAAACGACCCCCGCACCGGCGAATCCCTGATGAAGCGCACAGTTCTGATTGCCAATACCTCCGATATGCCCGTGGCAGCCCGAGAGGCGTCGGTTTACACCGGTATCACCATTGCCGAGTATTTCCGCGACATGGGCTACGACGTGGCGGTCATCGCTGATTCCACCTCCCGCTGGGCCGAGGCGCTGCGCGAGATGTCCGGACGTCTGGAGGAGATGCCCGGCGAGGAGGGCTATCCTGCATATCTGAGCTCCCGTCTGGCCCAGTTCTACGAGCGGGCAGGCAGCGTGGAGTGCATTGGCTCCAGCGAGCGCCGGGGCAGCCTTACCGCCGTAGGCGCGGTGTCGCCTCCGGGCGGCGACCTGTCCGAGCCGGTGTCGCAGGCTACCATGCGGATTGTCAAGGTCTTCTGGGCATTGGATTCGTCTTTGGCCTACAAACGTCATTTCCCAGCCATTAACTGGCTGAACTCTTACTCGCTGTATTTGGATTCCCTGAAACCATGGTTTGATGAAAATTTGGGCGAGGGCTTCATGAAGGACCGAGGTCAGGTCATGAGCATTCTGCAAAGCGAGGCCAGTCTGAACGAAATTGTCCAGTTGGTGGGCAAGGACGCCCTGTCTGCCAACGACCAGTTGACGCTGGAGACGGCCCGTATGATCCGGGAAGACTTTTTGCAGCAAAACGCTTTTACAGATATCGACGGCTATTCCAGCTACGACCGGCAGAAGAAACTGTTGTATATCATCTTGCGGTACGATCAGCTCTGCCGTGAGGCAATTGCGGGCGGAGCGGATGCAGCGGATCTGTTTACCATCCCGTCCAGAGAGAGCATTGGCCGCGCCAAGAGTGTGCCTGCAGAGGAATACGAGGCGACATACGCTGCCATGGAAGAGGCCATGACACAGGAAATCGCGGCGATTGCCGCCCAGGGAGGTGAGGACTGATGATTAAGGAATACCGCACCGTAGAACAGATTGTCAGCCCCCTGATGATGGTTCGGCAGGTAGAGGGCGTCACCTATGACGAGCTGGTGGAGGTGGAGCTGCAAAACGGCTCTGTCCGCCAGGGGAAGGTGCTGGAAGTCAACGGCGATACCGCGGTGGTTCAGCTGTTCGACTCTGCTGCGGGTATCAATCTGGCGCAATCCAAGGTCCGCTTTCTGGGCCACCCGCTGCGTCTGGGCGTTTCTGCCGACATGCTGGGCCGTGTGTTCAACGGTATGGGTGAGCCCATCGACGGCGGCCCCGCCATTCTGGCGGAGGAGTACCGTGATATCAACGGCCTGCCCATGAACCCCGCTGCTCGGGACTATCCCAACGAATTTATTCAGACCGGTGTGTCCACTATCGACGGACTAAACACGCTGGTCCGCGGGCAGAAACTGCCCATTTTCTCCGGCTCCGGCCTGCCCCACGCGAATCTGGCGGCGCAGATTGCCCGTCAGGCAAGAGTGCGGGGCGACGAGGCTTCCAACTTCGCGGTGGTGTTTGCCGCCATCGGCATCACCTTTGAGGAGTCGGAGTTCTTTGTCAGTGAGTTTAAGCGCACCGGCGCCATTGACCGGACGGTGCTGTTTTCAAACCTTGCAAACGACCCTGCTGTGGAGCGTATTTCTACGCCCCGTATGGCCCTGACCGCCGCGGAGTATCTGGCCTTTGAAAAGGATATGCACGTGCTGGTCATCCTGACGGATATCACCAACTATGCAGAGGCGCTGCGCGAAGTTTCCGCCGCAAAGAAGGAGGTTCCCGGCCGCCGGGGTTTCCCCGGCTATCTGTACACCGACCTTGCAACCATGTACGAGCGGGCCGGTCGTCAATTGGGAAAGAAGGGCTCTATCACGCTGATCCCCATTTTGACCATGCCCGAAGACGACAAGACCCACCCCATCCCTGACCTGACGGGGTATATCACCGAGGGGCAGATCATTCTGGCCCGGGAGCTGTACCGCAAGAACATCCATCCTCCTGTGGACGTGTTGCCCTCGCTTTCCCGTCTGAAGGACAAGGGTATCGGCGAGGGGAAAACCCGGGAAGACCACGCCAGCACCATGAACCAGCTTTTTGCTGCCTATTCTACCGGCAAAGACAACAAAGAGCTGATGAGCATTCTGGGCGAGGCCGCCCTGACGCCCACAGATTTGCTGTATGCAAAATTTGCGGACGAATTTGAACGGCGGTACGTGAATCAGGGCTATGACGAAAACCGCTCCATAGAAGAAACGTTGGATCTGGGATGGGAACTGTTGAGTATCCTGCCCAAAAGCGAGCTGAAGCGGATTAAGCCAGAGCTGATTGACAAATATTGGCCCAAAAAGGACGAACAGTAAGGAGGGGGGACCATGCCAAAGCTCAATGTGAACCCCACCCGCATGGAGCTGACCCGGCTGAAGGGAAAACTCCGTACCGCCCAACGGGGCCACAAGCTTCTCAAGGATAAGCGGGATGAGCTGATGAAACAGTTTCTGGAAACGGTCCGGGAGGTGCGTGCCCTTCGGGCAGAGGTGGAAGAGGAGCTGATGACCGTCCACGCTTCGTTTACCGTGGCGTCGGCGCTCATGTCCTCCGAGGCGATGGAGCAGGCGTTGCTGTATCCTAAGCAGAGCGTGGAATTGACCATGGGCTTTCAGAACGTCATGTCCGTCAATGTGCCGGTCTACGACTTCAAGACAAAAACCCAGTTGGACAGCGACATTTACCCTTACGGCTTTGCCGGAACCTCCGGAGAGCTGGACACAGCCGTGGATGCGCTGGGACGGGTATTCCGCAAGATGCTGAAACTGGCGCAGATTGAAAAATCCGCCCAGCTCATGGCGGAAGAAATTGAGAAAACCCGCCGCCGCGTCAACGCGCTGGAGTACGTGATGATTCCCAATACGCAGGAAACCATCCGGTTTATTAATATGAAGCTGGATGAAAACGACCGCGCCACCACCATCCGTCTCATGAAGGTGAAGGATATGATCCTGAAGGAGGCGCTGGAGGAAAAGCGGCAGCAGGATGCAAATGCTATCAAGGATTTCAAGGGTTAAGGCAGACTGCTGAATCTGGAATAACCTATAAATTGACCAATTCTACGTACAAATAAATAAACCAAGGCGGTATTCCCTAATACAAAAAGGGAATACCGCCTTGGTTTTTGATTTTTTGACTTTGACCGCAGGGGAAACGAGGAGGGATAACACATACAATAAAAGTCGAAATTGTTGATTGTTTGGTAAATTGTGGTATGCTATATAAATAAAGCGCTTGGATTTTTTTAGCAGTGTCAATAGTGTATAATAGCAATAATGAGCAATTCGATATAAAAGTGGAGGGCATCAAAATGTCAGTAGAGATTGAAGGAGTAAAGGGATATGAATACCAGTATATGGCAACCGTATACATTTCTCTCTTATATATTGACAAGGAATCGGTAGAAATCTATGTTGAAGATACTGAAGATGCAAAAGTTAATTTTCAAGAGGATGGCAGCAAAATAAAACTATATATTCAAGCCAAAAAACATAATGCGAGCATTTCTTTTGAGGATGTGTGCTTATGGCTAGGACATTTCGGAGAACATCAATCAAATAATTTTTTATTATCACGGGTTGCTGAAGAGAATTGCTATGCAGTGTTTTTTTCTAATGGTCGATGTGAAGATAAGGCATCAAAGTTTATTTGCAATCAGGACTTTGAGTCTGGAAACAATAGTTCCTTTAATAGTCAGTATGTAGAGGATTTCAAGTATTTCCTTTCAAATCAATATAAAGATGATACCTCTCTAAGCGCTGAAAGAAAGAAATGTATCGATAATTTTCTAGAGGCTTATTCAAATTACCATATAAAATCTTTGCTGAATAAGGTTTGCTTATCAGAACAAATATCGTTTGATACTTTGCGGTATAAAACTGCTGAACTTCTCAACAAAAAATTTGTTGTGAGAGCAGTATCAATTAATCATGTTATTAAACTATTAGATGAATGCGTAAGAAAAGGCAGAGATACAAGTAAAGACATTGTTCCTGGCATTAGAGCGATACTCAGTAACTTTTCGCAGAAAATTCTGCCAGACAGTTTGGACTATATTGAAGTTCCAAACCAAAAAAAATATGAATCACTCTTAAAGAAAAACAATGCTTTGTTATTGACCGGCGTCCCCTTTAGCGGGAAAACTTCTCTTGCTAAGGCAATAGCTCAAAGCTTTGCTCAGCAAGGTTATGAAGTAAAGCAAACTAGCGAATTGGACGGAGATAATGGGGCCCTGTCTTTTCTTAATAGCTATACTGATGATAAACGGCTGATGATATTGGAAGACCCCTTTGGTTCAGTGCAATTAAAACAGGATAAAGTTGAATGCGTGCAGAAAATCCGTAAGTTAATTATGGAAAAAATATCTTTTGACAGAAAAATTATTATAACAACAAGAAAGGATATTCTTTTAGCTGCTTTTGACGTGATGACAGTTGATGATTGCTCTATAGATAATAACCGTTGGATTGATCTAACAATTAATAATATTGATTTTGCACATGCTTTTTGGAACAAATTGTATGGATGTGAAATAGAAAGTTCAAAATATTTTGAAAAAATTAAAAATTGGATAGAAGCAAAAGAAGCCGGAGTCTTTTTAGAAATAGGAGAAATTAGTAATCTAAAAAAGTTACATCCATCTATCGATGAATTAAAAAAGCTAAGTATTGATATAGTAATTATCAATGCGCGTATAAGCTCAAAAATTATTATGGATAAAGTGAAAATGGGTGGGGCCGATTCAGTAAAAGCATTTTTGTCTTTAGGATTTTGCTGTAATACAATAAAATCTGTGTTTCTTGACGATTTATCATATGTGCTCTCTAGTGATAAAGAAACCCCTGCCCTTATACAGCGAAGAAAGGATTCTGTAAGATGTATTTCTACGGGAGGTGGAATCACTACAGTTCCTCGTTTTCCTCAATATATCCAAAAGTATAAGATTGATCCAAATATATTAAGATGGTTGCAACAATTTGAAAAGCAAGGATATATTTTTAGAAATAAATTATCAAAGGAAATTTATTTCGCTCATCCAATTTTTTGCTTTGCGAGCAAACTATTACTTTTAGATGAATTAAAGAATCAATGGGAATGTGATGAAGCAATATTGCTGGGAACGCATGCTATAGGTGCATTAAACAAAAATGTAAATCTGTGTGCACTAGATATGCTTTGGTATTGTGTTGAAAACAAATGTAATTACCAGGAAAATATTTTGTCAATCATACTGAATTCTTTGAATTCTATATTTCCAGCAACTAAAGACAAAGCCGTTATTTTATTGGAAAAGTGTTTTCAAGAGCTACACTCTGAACAGCAAGATATTTTGGTAAAAGCCATCAAAGATTACAAATTCGACAAATATCTTCTCTGGAATAATAATGAACCATTTATAAATCAAAACGATCAAATAGAATTAGAATGGAGCTTTGAATCCATATTTGGAACGGAATGCTCAATTGGTATCGAAGAAATTAAAAAGATTAAGAGTAAACAGCAAACGTCACCTCAATTAGTATATGAGGTATTAAATTCTAAGATCGCAGATGATTTACCACTTGGTTTTTTAAATATTTCACTGATGTATGATGAAAGCATTATTAGAGAAAAAGCAATATATTTAATTTTTAAGAATTACGGAGATCACGTGAATAATATAAGTAGTAAATACTTGAGTGACTTTGACAATTGCAATGTTATTTTTGCGTTATTTAGAGGAGCATTAGAATCTTGGTTTACTTATACAAAACAAGATAGACATATAATTATGGACTATTTCCTATTACATTTGCAAAGAGTCTCAGTAGCAATGCACGCAAAGCGTTTTTTGGAAACATTTGGGGACAGTTATCATGCTCAAAGCCTAAACTGGAAGAACTATACTGAGGAGCAAACTAATGAACTCTGGAAGGTGTGGTGTGTCGTATTTACCAAGTTCTTATTGAAGTTTCCTCCTCAATATATAAATATGGATGAAGCACACATGCAACATACAATGGGGCAAGTCGTAAAATACATTAATGATCAAGACCAAGGCCTTTTATTGAATTTGTTTTCTGCGTGGAATACTTGGCTCAATAAATGCCGATGCCCTAATGATTATGGGATGTGTGTGATGGAATACCTACTTAAATATATCCCAGCAATGTCAATTGGACGGGAACAGTTGTTTTGTGAAATGCTGACAATTGAAAATACAAGCATCATTACTTCTCATATTAAATATGTAATTGACAATTGGGAATGCACTACACAGCGTGAAAAGCAAAAAGTCAATGAATTATTTTCATCCAACCGCTATGATTTGATTTGGATTACAGCGGTAGTATTAACTCGTAGATCTGTTCCTGTAGAAATTCAAAATTGGATATTTAAGGACAATATATTTTGTAAATCGATAAGTGAATTTGTAAAAATATTACGAGATTTTCATCTTTTAGAATACTGCTTAAATGTTTACTGCGGATATCCACAGCCATTATGTTGGAATGGGTATCATCACAGTAACATTAAAGTTTGGGATGCGGTTATTGGGGAAGTTTTAAGGGAAGACATACTTAATCAATCTTTTGAAATTGCTTTGAGAGAGTTTATAGATTGTGAGTATAATTATGAGCGTCGATTTACTAAATCAAGTAGTGAAATATGGAATAGTCTTTTGCCCAATCCACGTAAGAGAGAACGTGCCTTCTCTTGGTTAATTAAAGTTTCGTCTACTCAAACTCAAACAAATAAAGCTCTTTGGGATAAATATTTTGATTCTTGTTGCAACGATGAAAAAGAAGCGGCATATATCAAAATTGCTAATTTTATTGAAGCCTTAGAGTACAATCAAGATGGTGACGCTGGAATTTTGAACCTATTTGAAAAGGCTTCTATTTTTGAACATATTTATCCCCTGTTAGAAAGCGACATGGTGATTAAAAACTTATGCGAACTGGCATTGACATTGCATTATAGAACAAGAAAATTTATAGAAGAATCAATCAGACAAGAAGAACTGCAAAAAGATCGCGACATGTTTGAAATGGGGATAAGGGTTTTGTACGATAAAAATCCACCTCGAATGCAATTAACAAACGTAATTGTAAAAAGCACAGCGGAAAAAATTCAGTTGTCATCAAAATCTTTAAATGATATTTTGGAAAAAAGAAGATGCGATTTGATTGATGCGGCAAATGAAAAGGAGAAACAGTTAGACGACCATTATGAGTTAAAAAATTGGAATTCGTAAAATGTTTTTTATTATTGATATCACTTACTATGAACTGCTAGTTATGTTTAATAGCCATGATGTTTAGTTGAACATCATGGCTAAGGGGTTGGCGTTGACGGCAGCATGAAGCTGGCTGTCATCGATGTGGGTATAAATTTCTGTTGTGGCAATGCTTTCGTGCCCGAGAATTTGCTGCAGTGATCTAATATCCACATGCCCATACTTGTACATAAGAGTTGCAAATGTGTGACGGAGCTTGTGTGTGGACAAGCCTTCTGGGTTGATGCCTGAAGCCACAATGTGATTCTTTACGACATTTTGAATTGACCGCGTAGTGAGTCGCTGATGGTTCCGAGAAATGAATAGTGCGTTAGTATCTACGCTCATTAACTGACGAATAGGGAGCCATTTTGAAAGCGCTTGTTTCACTGCCGGCGTCATATAGATTTTCCGTTCTTTATTGCCCTTTCCGATGACAGTCAGCACATCGCTATTAACTTGTTCGACATTAAGCGCTGCCAATTCAGAAAGTCGTAAAGCGCAGTTTAAGAAAATAGTGATGATACAGTTATCTCGCACAGAGCTGGAACTGGACTCAATCAATAGTCGCACCGACTCTTCTAAAGTCATACAGCGAACGATGCGCTTGGGTAGCTTTGGTGTTTCCAATTCTTCGGCAATGTTAGTATCTATGATATGTGCCTTGAATTTAAGATACTTCCAAAATTGCCGGATTGAGACGATCTTTCTGCATCGTGTGCCAGGCGAATTATGGAGTATTTCCTGATGATATGCAATGAAGCCGTACATGTCTTTTAATTGGATGGATTGAATAAAATCCGCATCCGCGAACTGACAACAGGCGCCAGTAATACCCCTTTGAACTGCAACATACCGAAAGAATTGAAGCAAATCCATTCTGTACTCGAGAATTGTATTTTGACTGCGCCCCTTGATTGTAAGGAGATAAGCCAGGTATTGCTCCAGAATGGGACAAGTTTTATTGGACTGCATATTATCACCCCTATGCGAAGTATTGACAGGGGTAAGCAAGTACATACAGATGATAGCAATTATAGGAAGTTCGGTAATTTATCTATATGTTTTAAATGATGATGCTAATATGTAGGGAGAAAAGCATGGCTGATGAGAATCTTCATAGTATAAACAAATTGCAATCTGATATAAAAACGGCCAAAGTATTTTCATGGTTATTGCCCCAAAAGCAGCGTGCCGAAATGAAAGAAATAGAGGAACAACTTTCGCATATGACATATCTCGTTGACTCGTTTAACCAAATTTTTTCTGATGCTGGATGGTGCTCCTATGATTCTATGAATATGACATTGATGGAGAAAGCGATAAAAGCATACAAATCTGATGGAATTGAAGCCGGAGAAAGGGTGCTCATCGAATATTATAAAACTGATGTAAAGGATATCATACATTGGCTTAAGAATAAATCAAAGGCATTTATGCAGCGCTATTTGCTAATTCAAAAGGCGTTTAATGACCATTTTGCAGAACGCTATTATGCCAGTGTCCCATTATTTCTTATAATAATCGATGGGGCTGTTAACGATTATACTAAAAGCAAGGGGTTCTTTGCTGAGGATACCGATGTTACTGCTTGGGACTGCTTAGTCGGATGTAGTGATGGCGTTACCAAATTAAAGGATATATTTAATAAAGGCAGAAACAAAACAACTATAGAAGAAATAAAATTGCCATATAGAAACGGAATATTACATGGGCGTGATCTTAACTACGGAAACGAGTATGTATCGTGTAAGTGTGTTGCCCTCATGTTCGCATTAGCAGATTGGATGAGTCTTAAAGATAGCGAGGAACAAAGAAGAGCCCAGTATGATAAAGCATTGAATCCGCCCCCAATAGTCGAATCGATAAAAAAGATGAAGCAAAATGCTATTGACCGAAAAGAGATTGAGAAGTGGCAAAAGCGAAATGTAATAGTTGGCGTTAATATACCCCCAGCGCCGTGCATTGACGAATGTTCTGAATACCCCTATCTTATTCCCCTTATTCAAGGGTTCAATGCGTGGAATAACAAAAATTATGGAGAACTATCTTCAAAATTTCAAAACATTTTTTCGCACGGTATTTCGGACGGAAAGCGAGCAGGAGAATGCAGAGAAATGTTCGCTTCAAAGGAATTTATATCGTTTGAAATAAAAGAAATTGAAGAAAGAGCCTGCGCCCTAACGAGAACATTGGCACAAGTGCAATGGAAGGTCAAAGAAAAGATGTTTTCTGAACCATTGGAATTTGGATGTGTATATCAAGATAAGAGTGGTCATCCCGCATTACCCTGGCGCGGTGAGGGTGAATGGATTTTAATTCCCTGGAAGATTCAAGGACTATATAAATTATAATCTAGGCCCTCTATTATACTTATAGGCGGGACAAGCGATTGTAGCAAAATGCGAAGTTCGGCCCGCGGCATGTCATAGCAATTATACGCAGTTCTCCCAGCGGTAAGTTTATACCAATAATGTGCAATTAATAGTAATATTTGGATATTATTGATGATAGATAGTGAGGGGCATTATGGAGACGATAACTACTCAGAGTAGAGGGTATGGATTTGTGGAAGTTAATCAGGAATTCTTTCTTGATGAAACACCAAGGACAAAAACCGTGTTTAAGGCGGCAATGCACTCAGGCGGAATCCGTGGGGATATTATACGATATCGCGAAAAGATGCCAACGGAGATTGTGAAGAGCTTGTACCAGTTAATTTCAACTCTCTTCATGAGGATGAGGGAATTAAAATTACGTTACCCACCGAAGCAACCCGCAAACTTTATCAGAGCTTAGAGGAATTAAGACTAGTGCTCGAGGAGCAAGGCATCCGTTACGGAGAGCATAGCTTTACAATTGCTGATGCTAATGCCTTAATTATTAACGAACAGAATAAAGCGGGTATAATTCGAAAATTACTAGAAGCGGATCTCGGAGAGGAAGTATGGCAGCAACTTGTTCAGGATAATCCAGATATTGCAACCAGACTAGCCTACTCCAAATTGCATGAAGATAGAACTTCCGTGCTTCACGAGTTTAAGCACAAGTTAGAAGATAGAGATCTTTCAGAAAGCGACTGGCAAGGATTTTTTGAAAATAATACGTGGATATTCGGATATGGACTACGTTATCAGATATTGCGTAATGTACAAAATCAACCTGACTATGGCGGTAGAAATATTACTGGGACAGGTGGCCAGCGCGGCGATTTTCTGACTGCAACAGAGGCTGAAACTAAGTTCACTTGCCTTGTCGAAATCAAAAAGCCAACCAGCCCCCTTGTTCAGAGAACAGCATATAGAAATGGCGTATGGGGAGCCAGCGGCGAATTGTCAGGTGCTATTTCACAGATTCAAGTTAACTGCTCTCAATGGGAAATATACGGAGCACGAACAGAACAAAATCGAGAGCATTTAGCAGGAATTAATACTGTATTACCCAAAGGAATCGTTATTATCGGGAATACAGTCGAGTTAAATGATTGGAATAAGCGCAATTCTTTTGAGCGTTTCCGCGGCGAGATACACAACCCGGAGATTGTGACATATGATGAATTATATGAAAGGGCCAAATACATCATTGAAGGACAAGCACCTCGGGTTTTTGCTGAGATAGATGACGACTTACCATTTTAAAGATTCCCTAATTCATTTATGATTATTTATGACGGACAAGCTAGTTGTGGCAATTAGACGAAGTTAATTCTTGAACAGACGGGAATTATTTGCTTAAGGAGAAAGTTGGATGGAATATATTATCCCTGAATTGAGTACATCAAAAGCACTTCAATTTTCTGCTGATATTAATACCATAGATTTTTCTGATATAGACCAAATGACTTTCATTGCAAATATGAAATGGGTACGGCCATTTGGAATGTTATTAGCTTCGAATGCAATAAAGCAGTTACGAAATAGCTATCCAGATGTACCTTTCCATATGCATTGTTCAATAAATAGAGATGGCATTTCTTATGCGGGACATATGGGCTTTTTTAAAGCTATTTCAGAATCCATACCTGTTGGAAACAGTCCAGGAGAAGCAATGGGTAACGATAATTATTTGCCAATTACAGAATTAAATCTTTACAAGCTTCATGCAGATGATATGGCTGCCGGTATCCACGGAACTATCGGGGATACAATTGAAAGGAAATCTTCTGAACTTGCCAAAATAATAAGTAGAAACGATGCTGAGATGCTGGCCCTTATGACTTATCTTATCAGGGAGATACTTCGTAACATACCCGAACATTCAAATAGTTCTAATGCATGGATCTGCGGCCAATATTGGAGTGACCATACTGCTGAAATTGCGATAGTAGATGAAGGAATAGGAATAAGACAAAGCCTCCAGAAAAACGCTGTCCACAGGCAGTACGTTGTCGATAATGAAACTGCCTTACGTTGCTCGATTAAAGCAGGAATATCGCAGGCATTTAATCCCTCACGTGGCAACAAGTCATATAATGAGTGGTCAAATTCTGGATATGGTCTATACATGGCGAGTGAAATTTGCAAAAAACTCCAAGGTTCTTTCTGCATAGCCTCAGGCAATAGCTTTCTGAATATATGCCAAGACGGCAAGATAGACTCTGGTAAAACGCACTTCAAAGGTACAGCAATAAAAATGAATTTCTCAACGAGCAGATTAAGTACTAGTAATGATATTATTCGTGAAATTGCAAGTGAAGGCGAACTTGAAGCTCGAACAATTAAGAATGCCTTTAAGAAGGCGTCACACCCATCCAAAGGTTTGATATTAGAACTGTAAGGCTTTATTCACAAAATGAATTTCATGGGCTATTCTGGTTAGCCAGTAATTCATATTAATGAGCGAAAATTTTAAGGGTTTCAGGTCAATGGGAAGGAATAAGGTGCCAATTGATAATCTTGTTACAGAAGAAATATTTACTGATTCAGATAAATTAATATCTTATCTCACTCAATTAGCTGTAAACAAAAATAATATCTTCCGTGGATATGGAAAGCAGAGCGAGTAATGACCAAATACACATTAGGACATTACCATATTTTGATGATACTATATTTCAATCGAACTCTTTCACAACTCAAAGCAGTAGGATGATATTTCTACTCAAAAGGATTATCCGTGGCCTGGGTGAAGAAGTGGACGAAAACCAAGCTGGTGAAAAAGCTATTATAAACTATTTTAAAAAAATTTATTGTGAGGACCATCCTGAAGAATGTGCGGTTGATGTTCCTAGCTTTAGAAAATACCTTAACGAAGAAATCACTAAATTTGAAAATCAAAGAATTCTTTTTGTGAGTGCGAACCAATGCAATCAAAGAATTATTATGCAACAGGGTTTATTTATGTTCCCATATGACTTAACCCCCGATAATCATATTAGAGTTATTAAAAAAAATACAAATGTAATTTAGATTCAAAAAGACATACGTGATGAAATGCTAAAATACTTAGATACCATTGGAATAAACGCATTTAGATTAATGCCCGATTTACAGAATGTTTGTTATGCTATAAAGCGCAAGATAACAGAAGAGCGTCAGGCGAAAAGCCCTTTGTTTAAAAGAATTCCCATAAAAAAAGCTGACTTAAATGAAATTCATGTTCTTTTAAAAGCGGCATTTGAACGTTATAAAAGAGAGGATGGGTTTGCAAATATTGCGCCAGTTGGAACTTATATAAAAAAAGAAATATCTAATTTCAACCCACAAGCTTATGGATTTTCAAAACTCTCTGATTTGATTGCTAATTTTCCAGAGAAATATGAAATGATGAAAGATGACGGACGCGGTCCAGTTCCAATTGCAGTTTATAAATGTATCTAAATCGTGAAGTTGGATTGCGCATTATGTTTAATAGCCATGATGTTCAATTGAACATCATGGCTAAGGGATTAGCGTTGACGGCAGCATGGAGCTGGTTGTCATCGACATGGGTATAGATTTCTGTTGCGGCAATGCTTTCATGCCCGAGAATTTGCTGCAGTAATCTAATATCCACATGCCCATACTTGTACATAAGAGTTGCAAATGTGTGACGGAGCTTGTGTGTGGACAAGCCTTCTGGGTTGATGCCTGAAGCCACAATGTGATTCTTTACGACATTTTGAATTGACCGCGTAGTGAGTCGCTGATGGTTCCGAGAAATGAATAGTGCGTTAGTATCTACGCTCATTAACTGACGAATAGGGAGCCATTTTGAAAGCGCTTGTTTCACTGCCGGCGTCATATAGATTTTCCGTTCTTTATTGCCCTTTCCGATGACAGTCAGCACATCGCTATTAACTTGTTCGACATTAAGCGCTGCCAATTCAGAAAGTCGTAAAGCGCAGTTTAAGAAAATAGTGATGATACAGTTATCTCGCACAGAGCTGGAACTGG
>NZ_DAMBZJ010000049.1:0-14010 GCF_032060045.1 Oscillibacter sp. | reverse complement strand
AGTCTACCAGACTGCGGGCCGTGTTTCATCGTGTTACAAATTCTTACGAATGGTATCAATGGCCCCTTTCTCAAGCCGGGAAACCTGCGCCTGCGAAATGCCCACCTCAGCGGAAACCTCCATTTGGGTTTTCCCTTCGTAAAATCGCAGGGCCAGAATCCGCCGTTCCCGGTCGTTCAGCCGATGGAGAGCCTCCTTCAGAGCAATGTGGTCCACCCAGCTTTCGTCGGTGTTTTTTTTGTCTCGAACCTGATCCATCACGCACAGAGCATCGCCACCATCGGAGTACACCGGGTCGTAGAGAGAGACGGGGTCCGTGATGGCGTCCATGGCGAAGACCACCTCCTCACGGGGGATGTCCAGCGCTTTTGCAAGCTGTTCCACAGTGGGCTCTCGCTGGTTTTCCCCCACCAGCTTGTCCCGCATTTGAAGGACCCGGTAGGCTGTGTCTCGCATACTTCGGGACACCCGGATCGCGCTGTTATCCCGCAAATACCGGCGTATTTCGCCCACGATCATAGGAACTCCGTAGGTGGAGAAGCGCACCGGTTGGGAGATATCAAAATTATCAATGGCCTTAATCAGACCCACACAGCCCACCTGAAACAGATCGTCCGGGTTTTCGCCCCGGTTGGAGAACTTTTGGATGACGGAGAGCACCAGCCGGAGATTTCCCTCGATGAGAGCCTGTCGCGCCTCCCGGTCACCCACTTTTGTCCGGCGAAGGAGTTCCATGGTTTCCTCATTCTTAAGGACCTTCAGCTTGGATGTGTTTACGCCGCAAATTTCGACTTTTCCCTGCATGAAAGCCACCTCGTTACCTGATTTATCTTCGTGAATCAGTATTTCCGGTGGTGGATTTTCCTATACTGGAAGGTTTTGTCGAGACGGGGGAGAAGGACTGCGTCGCATAGGACATTCCCGGTTTAGCATATGTTTTAATTCAGGGAGGAGGCGTGCGCTATGGGATGCAGAATCAGGGATATACGGCGAAAAGAAGTCATCAATATCTGCGACGGTTGCCGGCTGGGCTTTGTAGGGGATGTGGAAATCAAATTGCCGGAAGGACAGGTGTGCGCCATCATCGTATTCGGACCGTACCGCTTTTTCGGACTATTCGGCAGGGGCGAGGAATACTACATTCCTTGGGAGTGTATCCAGCGAATCGGGGACGATATCATTCTCATCGACAAGCCCTTTCAGCGGCGGGACCCGGCTATGGAGCGCAAACGGCGGCGATGCTGAAACTTTGGAATGTGCAGCATGAAAAATATTTGGTTTATTCACCACTTGCAATTTTTGTTGAAGTAACCCATAATTAAATGGAAAAATTTTCACAAATTTCAAAAAATAAAACCTTGGAAAACCGTATTGCGGGTTACGAAAGAGAAAGGACAGAAAACAGATGATAAGAAAAACAGACCGTAAGCTTCGCAAAAAAGAGAAAAGAGGAAGTGTTTCAATTCGCAGGGATCTGTTTTCAAAGATGCTGCTGCTGGCGCTGATTCCTCTGCTGCTGATGGCAGCCTTGCCAGGCTATGTGAGTTACATTGGCGTGAATCAAACGGTGGAGCACATGATGAAGGAGCTGTCGCAAACCAGTGCAGAACTGGTGGGACAAAAGCTGACGGCTGTGAAAAATATCGCCACCGACCTTGGCTATCGGACGGAGCTGAGCGACGAAACAGCGGACCCAGCGGTTTATGCCGCCGTCATTACCCAATGCGTGAATGCATACGACCTTGAGGGGGGCGATCTGCTGGATGCCAGCGGACAAAGCCGCACCGGAGGTGGCAGCTATGCTGACCGGGAGTTTTTTAAGCGGGCGCTGGCCGGGGAGACGTACATTTCCGACCCGGAGCTGAATCAGGCCGCAGGCAGCTTGACGATTTATGCGGCCGCTCCCGTTCGTCGGAGTGACGGTGGGATTTCCGGCGTGGTGTTTCTAAAAACGCAGCAGACATTCCTCAACGACATTATGGCCGAAATCAAAATCAGCGAAGGTGCCACCACCTATATGCTGAATAAAGACGGATTTACGATTGCCGACCCGGACATGGACACGGTTTTAAATGCCGAGAGTACCATCCGGGATGCGCAGACCTACTCCAGCCTGCGTGCTCTGGCCGCTATGGAAACGGACATGACCCAGGGAAAAAGCGGCTTTGGACGGTATACCTACGGCGGGGTGACCAAATATCTGGCTTATGCTCCGGTGAGCGGAACCGACGGATGGAGCCTTGGCGTGTGCGCGGTTGTAAAGGATTTTATGAGCACGACTTATGGAACTATGCTGCTGTGTGTGGGGCTGCTGGTACTGGCCGCCGTGGCGGTAGTTCTGGTATCCAACCGGACGTCTGGAAGCATTGGCGGCGCTATCACCGCCTGCACCCAGCGCCTGGAGCAGCTTGCTCAGGGCGATTTGAGCAGCGATGTGCCAAAGGTTGTCCGGCGGGATGAGACAGGCCGTCTTGCCGCCGCCACCGCCACCATCACAAACTCGGTTTCAGGCATCATCCGCGATCTGGAAACGGTGCTGGAGAAAATCGCCTCGGGCGATTTCACGGGTCAAAGCAAAGCTTCCGAGCTGTACGCCGGGGATTATACTCCGCTGTTGAAAGCGGTGGAAGATCTGCGCCGCTTGCAGGGACAGACCCTTGGCAGAATTGTGCTGGCGGCGGATCAGGTTTCCGATGGCGCGGACCAAATTTCCTCCGGGGCCCAAATTTTGTCGCAAGGGACGACGGAGCAGGCGTCTTCCGTAGAAGAGCTGGCCGCATCTCTTCAGGAGATTTCCGCCAATGTGCGGAACACCGCAGATCATACCGTCACCGCCAGTGAGCGGGTGCAACAGGCCTATGGTCTGATGAAAGAGTGTGACGCGCAGATGCGGGGCATGGAGGATTCCATGGGCGAAATCAATCAGAATTCCAGTGAGATTGGAAAAATTATCAAGACTATTGAGGATATCGCGTTTCAAACCAATATTCTGGCCCTCAACGCTGCTGTGGAGGCGGCCCGGGCCGGTGAAGCGGGCAAGGGCTTTGCGGTGGTGGCCGACGAGGTGCGGAATCTGGCGGGTAAATCTGCCGAGGCGTCCCGAAGCACTTCGGAGCTGATTTCCGCCGCCGTTTCCTCCGTCGAAAAGGGGACGCAGGCCATGAACTCCACTGCGAAAGCCATGGAGCGACTGCGGGAAAACTCCGCTGCTGTGGCGGACATCGTCCAGAAGATTTCCTCTGCCTCCGCACAGCAATCCGCTTCTTTGGAGCAGGTGTCTCTGGGGGTGGAGCAGATTTCCTCCGTGGTGCAGAATAACTCCGCAACCAGCGAGGAAAGTGCCGCCGCCAGCGAGGAGATGTCTGCGCAGGCGCAGATGCTCAAGGAGCTGGTGGGACAGTTCAAATTTATCGATGGAGAGCAATCACCCGCTCCGGCGGAAGAGCGCCCTGTCCGTCTGGCCCAGAGTGAGTCCTTGGCAGGCGGCGCGGCTTCCAAATATTGAGTTTTGGAAGAGAAACGGCCGCAAAATACAAAGAAACGGAAAAATCCCGGGGAATCCCGGGGTTTTTCTTCCTGTTTTCATAAAAAGCCCTTGCGCTGCGAAGAATCCTGTGGTATCATATTACAGCATTACACATGGTGGTGGACTGTCCGTCTGTGTTTCCGTTGGAAACTGGCGGATGGGATGAAGCGCCAGAGGGTAAACTAAATTTATATTTTGGAGGAACACAACCATGGCAAATTCTAGCATTGTATCCATGAAATCCCTGCTGGAGGCAGGCGTCCACTTCGGGCATCAGACCCGTCGGTGGAACCCCAAGATGGCTCCTTATATTTATACCGAGCGCAACGGCATTTATATCGTGGACCTGCAGAAGACCGTCCGCAAGCTGGAAGAGGCGTACAACTTTGTCCGTGATCTCTCCGCCAGCGGCAAGAACCTGCTGTTTGTGGGCACCAAGAAGCAGGCCCAGGACGCCATCCGCGAGGAGGCCCTGCGCTGCGGCCAGTATTATGTGAATGCCCGCTGGCTGGGCGGCATGATGACCAACTTCAAGACCATGCGCACCCGCGTGGACCGTCTGCATCAGCTCAAGTCCATGCAGGAGGACGGCACCTTCGATATGCTACCCAAGAAGGAAGTCATGAAGCACCTGGGTGAAATCGCGAAGCTTGAGAAGTATCTGGGCGGCGTGGAGAACATGAAGACTCTTCCCGGCGCGCTGTTTATTGTGGATACCCGCAAGGAGCGCAATGCCATTGCCGAGGCCCACAAGCTGGGCATCCCCGTGGTGGCGATTGCCGATACCAACTGCGATCCCGATGAGATTGATTACGTCATCCCCGGCAACGACGATGCCATCCGCGCCATTAAGCTGATCTCCTCCATTATGGCCAACGCCATGCTGGAAGGCCGTCAGGGCGAGCAGATGGAAGACGCTGCCGTCGAGGCTTCTGCGCCCGAGTCCGCCCAGTAAGACGACTTCCGGGCACGGGTAAATCTAATCATCAAAATTGGAGGAAAATCGAAGATGGCTATTACAGCTACTGACGTAAAGAACCTGCGCGAAATGACCGGCGTGGGCATGATGGACTGCAAAAAGGCTCTGGCTGCCACCGACGGCGACATTGACAAGGCGGTTGAATGGCTGCGTGAAAAGGGCATGGCTGCTTCTGCGAAGAAGGCTGGCCGTATCGCCGCCGAGGGCGTTGCTCTGGCGGAGGTAATTGACGGCGTGGGCGCTCTGGTAGAGGTCAATGCCGAGACGGACTTCGTGGGCAAGAACGAGAAGTTTGTGGACTTCGTCAAGGGTGTTGCCGCCACGGTGGCAAAGCAGAATCCCGCTGATCTGGACGCGCTGATGGAGTGCAAGTACGATGGCAGCGATCTTACCGTCACCCAGCAGCAACAGGAGATGGTGCTGGTTATCGGCGAGAACATCAAGGTCCGTCGGTTCATTCGCTTTGCCGAGGGCATCTCCGTTCCCTATGTCCACGCAGGTGGCAAGATCGGCGTGCTGGTGAACTTCAAGACTGACCTGCCCGCCGAAAAAGTGGAGGCAGTGGGTAAGGACGTGGCTATGCAGATTGCCGCGCTGAATCCCCGTTTTTGGGACAAGTCCGAGGTTTCTCAGGAGATTCTGGACGAGGAGATGAAGATTCTCGTTGCCCAGATGGCAAACGATCCCAAGATGGCTTCCAAGCCCGACGCGGTGAAGGAGAAAATTGCCTCCGGTAAGCTGAACAAGTTCTACGAGGAAAATTGCCTGCTGCAGCAGGAATTTGTGAAGGACGGCAGCATGACCGTGGAGAGCTATATCGCCGCATCCGCAAAGGCTCTGGGCGGCTCCATCACGTTTGTCTCCGCCGCCCGTTTTGAAAAGGGCGAAGGCATTGAGAAGAAGCAGGAGAACTTTGCCGACGAAATTGCTTCCATGGTGAAGGGCTGATTTCTTCGCGGAAAACAGTTTTATAGCGATAAGCGCACGGCGTCAGGAGCTTTTCCTGACGCCGTGCTTATTTTGAGTTTGAATCTTTCCTTTTTAAGTGCGCCGGGACGGTTTCCGGTGCGCTCACTTTTTTTTACGGGAAGCATAGACTGGACTGAAAGAAATTTTCTTTCATAGCTACTTAAATAGGAGGTATTGCAATGCCTGAAAAGATCATGCCCGGACCTGTGGATGACTCTCGCTGCATCCGCGAGGCGGTTTGCATTCACACCAAGAAAATTTTTGACTCGTGCAAAGAGAGACAATGAGCAGTTTTGAAGAAATCAATTAAAAGAAATCACAAAGAGTGATATCAAGGTGGAAGTCTGCGGGCTTCGTCTTTTTCTTCTTCGTGTAAATAACTTGAGAGATTACAGAATGCAGCAATTCTTTTTTGCCGGAGACTGAGGCGCTTTGATAGCGCTCCAGAACAGTCTTCAGTTGAGAGAGTTGCTTTTCTTCGTTTCTGGACTGGGTAATGTGAATTTCCTCTTCGAGAGAGGCAATGGAAGCTTTCAGTTGGTCTTCCTCTTGCGCAAGAACCTGCATACGCTCAGAAAAAACGGCACGGGAATAGGTTCCATCTTCCAATAAAGAATACAGACGGTTGCGGCGATCCTCTATTCGGGGAAGCTGCTCTTTGGACTTTGTAAGAATCTGCTCAAGGTGGGAAGTGTCTGGAGGTACCTGACTGGACACGCGAATCTCCAGATTGTGAGAGAGTTCCACGAGCTGGCGCAGGACTGCTTGCTCTACATAGTCGAATTTCGCTCCGGCGCAACAGCCCGGAGTGGGGCAGAGAAGATAGGCGACGCCTTTGCGTTGTCCCATCATGTTCATTTTGCGCCCGCAGTTAGAGCAGAAAACCAAACTGGCCAGAGGACTGGCGACAACCTTATTGTCTACATAAAAATAGTTTTTCTCACGCTCTGCGCGTACTGCGTCCCACAGCTCCTGAGAGATAATGGGAGGATGGCGGCCGTCGATAAGTATCCATTGGTCACTGGAGTTATAGACTACCTTTTTTTTGCGACTTGGGCCGACGCCGGATTTAACAGTGGAGGTTCGGTTCCATCGAATTTTCCCAATGTAGACCGGATTGTCCAGAATGATGCGGATGGTGTTTCGGTTAAATCGTGCCCCGCGCCGACCGTGTGCGCCCAGAGCATTAACCCTCTGCTCTATGATGGTACAGCCCATGCCGCTTGCGTACATCTCAAAAATCTGACGGACAATTTCTGCTTCCTTGGGAATAATCTTCAGACTTGGGAGCTTGTCAATTCTGCAACGCTCGTATCCATAAGGGGTATTTGCCGCATAGGCGCCGCTGTTGATTACTTGCATCAGACCGCGGCGGAGGCGCTTTGTGATAAGTCGGTACTCGCCCCTGGAAAGAAAAGTTTCCATTTCGGCCGACTGCTCGTCAAGCTCTTTTGTGAGGTCGTAGAGACGCTCCGGGGTAATGATCAGTGTCTCGGAAAATTTAAAGGTATCTAAAATTAGCCCCTGATCGTACATACCGCCACGGCCGAGACGTTGCATATCAATGCAGAGAACGGCTTCATAGCGCCCGTTGGAGACAGCTTCCAGCAGCGATAACATCTGCGGGCGGGCAAACAGACTCTCTCCGGAGACAACTTCCTGATAAATGTCATCGGGGCCGATTTGAAGACCGGCTTTCTCGGCGTAAGCATCCAGAAGAGTGCGGTGCTTGCGCAGCGTCTCTTCTGTATTCATGCCTTGCTCTTCGCGGGATTTTCGCAAGTACATAGCGGTGCGGACATATCGGCCCGTACGCTTATATTCGTCAAGGGTTTCGCGTTTCATGGTGCACCTCTATTTCTCCGGGTTTCCGCGCAACTGTTCGGAAACCATTTTCAGGCATATTTTCAAAAGGTCCTTTGCACTCTGCTCTGAAAGCGCGTCTATTATGGAATTACGCTTTTCAGCATCAGGCTCGAACATAATTTGCATTGCCTTTTGGGATGTAATCATATCCTACCTCCTAAGAATTGATATACAGCGGCTTAGAGGCCAGAACAAGTTGGCCAATCAATTGCTCCGGATGGCTGGACCAATACGAAGCATCACAAACGAGAATAAGTGTCTTTCGGGCGCGGCTTACAGCAGTGTTGATCACCATTTTACCTTGGGTTGCAGACCGTACCGTATCGGTAAACCACTTATTATTTGTATCAACAACACTAAGGAACAGCGTATCCCATTCTCGCCCTTGGGATGCATGGACAGTCAATATTCTCCCGGATTTCTTTTCTTTGGGGAGAGCGGCGGAAAGAAGAGAAATCTGCCTGCGATAGGGCGAGAGAATCGCGTAATCTGAAATTTGGTTGAGTGACAGGAAACGCTTTACGGCATTCACCTCGGCTTGGCTGCTTCGGGGTGTGTCAGTTGACTGTGCGGGCGCGTCCAGACAATAAATAGATGTGCCATCATCAGATGCACTGTGAAAATTAGGAGCATAAACATAGGAAGCCAAAAGTGAAGCCAGTGAATTTCCAAACCTAAAAGTGGCAGTGAGATTATATTTTTGCATTGTAAGAAATGGCGGCGGAACAGTTTCCAAATAGTCAGTAAGAAGTTGCTGGAGATTGCCCGCAGAAAATACAGTTTCCGCATAGAGCGCTGACTGCGCCCAGAGAAATACACTCTCTCGGCCTTCTGACTTGAAATGCTGATTGTTCATCTCACATACAGGCGGAAGCTGCATATGATCACCGATAAAAGTTACCGGGACACCGAGAGAGAAAATGGGCATGGCTTTAATCAGAGACGCATAACCTGCCTCATCCATGAAAGCCTGCTCGGGGGAAAAAGAACCAAGGCCATCAGGAGAAAAAGCAGCAAGAAAGCGGTCAATGGTGCAGGCCACTACCTGCACCGTTTCTAAACGGGTGTCTGTGCTGTTTTCATCGAGAGCGGAAAGCTTCTCTGTGCAAGCATCATATTCCTCCTGAACAGCCACATCCGTCAAGTTCTGATACCCAAGGTACGGCTCGCCCTTAACACGGAGTTGCGCTTGAAAAAAATAATAAACCTCTTCAAATTTTGCGAGGCATTCTGAACTATCAGAAAAGTCCAAATTATCAATGGCTTTCTGGAAGCTTGGCCAGAAAGAAGCCAAAGAGGAGATATCCCTCTTTTTATCACATATTTGATCGTATGCAGATTGTTCTTTTTCAAGAGCGGCAAATCTAGCCTGATCCATACCGGACAATTCTGCTTTCAGCCCTTTTTCGGATTCAATCAATTCTCTCAGCTTTGCTTCTTCATTGGAAAGCAAAGCGATATATTCATTAGATGAGGATACCTGAAAAAGTTTTTTTAAGCGGAAGGTGAGAGAGTTTGCTATAACTTCTTTTCGGTGAGCGGTTGAATCTAAAAGCCGGTTAATATTGTCCTGAATAATAGCCAATCTGGCACGGGTTGAAGCAGAATTCCTGTTAAGGTCTTCGGCGGAAGCATGGTATTGATATATTAAATTCACAAGTTCAAAAATCTCACCGATTCGGGTTGTGATCTCTGAAGATGCACAAGCAAAATCTGCGGTATAGCGCCGAAACAGCAGGCATTTTTTCAAAATGTCCTGCTGTTTTGTCAACTCCGCAATTTTACGCTCCGTATCGATAAACTCGCAGATTTCGGGATACTCTAAATAAAATTGCGCGGATGGAATTCCGAGACGGAGAACTTTATTTGTGGGAATTTGCTGCTCAATTAAAGCCGGAAGAACGCCGCACAGCATCTGATCCAGCGCGTTATTCGTGGGGGCCAGAAGGAGAACCTTTCGATCTGGGCTGTCCAGAAGGTAGGAAAGAACGCAGTTTGCCAAAACGCAACTGGTTTTTCCTGTGCCGGGTGCACCCCAGATATAAGTAAATGGGTGACTGAGCGCTCCATTCACGGCATCTCGCTGTTCATTTGAAAGATCCCTTTCATGCGAGACAAAGGAGGGAAAGACAGTAGGGGAGAATTTGCACGGACCAATCTGATCACCAAACTGCTGATACCATAAGCCCACACGTTTTACTAAAAATTTCAGGTCAGATATGACAAGGAGCTGCTCTGGAGAGAGCGAAGCAAAGGCGGCGGCTAACGTATCAAGTGGCCGCACTTTCAGAACGGCTGTTTTTTCCCCATAATCAACCGGGCGAATTTCAAAAGAAGAGTAGCGTTTTCCGAAAAAATCAAACATTAGTTCAGATGGGTCCAGACCGGAGGAAAGTTTCGTAAAAAGCTGCAAATGGAAGAAGGGGCCTTTTTGTTGGATGGATTGAACAGCAATAGTGGCTACACCTTTTCCGTTTTCATCCAGATAATGATAATAGGTTTCTGCGCTGTTCATGGCGTGCTGGCGGAATTCAGAGGGTGTCAAGAAATCACATCCACTCATGGTTATTCATCTTCTGCGATAGGCGGGAAATCTATGTAGATCATCCGGCCGACTCGCCGGATATTGTGGGGGTAACGGCTTTATACTCGCGGAGGATGTAAAATACATCCTCCTTTTCTTTTGGGGTAGCGCTGCGGAAGCGGGCTATTAAATCCTGTTCCTCGGGAGCGAGAGAAGAAATGCTGGGAGTTTGGCGATTTAGTAAGTAATCCACAGAGACGTGGAAGTAATCAGAAAGTTTCCGCAATGTGTCAGCCTTGGGTTCTCCACCAGCCTTCCATTTGGAAGGACTTCCAGCGCTGATTCCCAATTCATCAACCACATTGGTAATCTTTTTACCTTGCATAGCACAGAGATTTAAAACGATATCATAAAACATAAAGCCTCCTGAATAAACACACTTTTGGAATTTGAAAATAATCGAATCACTTGCCTTGTACTCTCCGAGCGAAGAGTAACGCAATAAAAACATCTCAATATATGTATAGCATTGCCAACTAGGTATTGCTATTTTTGTATAATGCGCTGAAAACTTCCTAAAATGATTTTTATACTTGAAAAACTCACTTTAGGAATATATGATATCAATAACAGGATACAACATAACCCAAGATTACACGGAAAAACGACAGCCGTCAAGAGGAGGTACCAAAAAATGTTAGGAGAAAATTTGAAAGCCCTGCGGAGCCGCCGGGGCGTGACGCAGAAGATGCTTGCAGAAAGCATTGATGTGACCCCGGCGCATATCAGCGCCATGGAAAACGGCGTGAAAATCCCCAGCGCCGCACAGGTGGCAGTGTTTGCAGAGGTGCTGGGCTGCACAACGGACGCGATCATTTTGGGGACAGGACTGGAGCTGGCGCAGGAAAAGGAACTGATTGAAAAGTTCCGTGCGGCATCGCCCGAGGAGCGGGAAGCGGCGCGGGCTGCGCTGGAGAATCGGGGGGTGGGCGCATGACGGAGCTTTCATCACGGGAGCTGGAGCTTTTGCGGCAGTATCGGGAAGCCACGCCAGAGGGAAAGCGCAAGGTGCAGCAGATGCTGGAGCGCGCGATTCGGCGGCGGGAACTGCGCCAGAAGGACGAGCGGAAGACCACTCGGACGTAACGCATAGGACAACCCGGAGTATCAATAGGATGCAGGGAGGTGACGTTGCATGGAAAAGGCTTTTATTACAACGGAATATACGGTGGACTTCGGGCCGAAAAACGGTGTTGCTCATGTGACGGTGCATGATCCCTGTATGACGGAGGAGGCCAGACGGCGGCGGCAGGATGCCATTGTGGCAAAGTGTAAGGAACTGATGAGACGAGGCCTAATGTAAAAAACAAAGGAGGGAACGGCGTGATGTACCCCAAAAGCGTGTCCGCGCGGAAGAGCGCGGTGAAGAAAACCAAGCGCAAAGCAGACGTTCCCCGCGTGTGCTGGCGGTGCGGCCGGAACGGCTGCGCGGACCCGCTGGACAAGCACCACATTTTCGGTGGGGCACTGCGGAAGAAGTCGGAGCAGTACGGGCTGGTGGTTTACCTGTGCAACAACCGCTGCCACGAGAACGGGCCGGAGGCCGCGCACCGCAACCCGGAAACCATGCAACAGCTTCACGAATACGGACAGCGAAAGGCCATGGCGGAAAACGACTGGACCACAGAGGACTTTATTCGGGAGTTCGGAAGAAATTATTTGTGAGGGGGCAAGGATATGCCGAAATGGAAGCGCCTGGACATGAGCAGGGCGGACGGGCATCCGAAAGTTGGTTGCCTGACGGCGCTCAGGCTGATTCCGAGCCGTGGACGCGCCGCCTATTTAGGCAGGGTGAGATACGACGTTGGCACGTTTAAAAGAGACGAGCGGAGCGACAGCCGCA
Organism: Oscillibacter sp.; assembly: GCF_032060045.1. GTDB lineage: Bacteria > Bacillota > Clostridia > Oscillospirales > Oscillospiraceae > Oscillibacter. The sequence continues at coordinate 2,243 of NZ_DAMBZJ010000049.1, read as the reverse complement.
AGCTGTGGTGGCATGGTGACCGGGGCGTGGATGATGTTGGGGGAATGAAAAAGCACTATGACATCTGGTGGCTTCCGGTGGCAGAATTTGATGGAGGGAACGTTTTATGAGCCAGAAATCAGAAAAATACGCCCGCGACATGGGCCGCAGGCTGGACCGACTGGAAACAACCATGACGGACGTTTTGGGCGAGACTGCGGGCATTTGGGAGCTGCGCCGTAATGCTGCCAACCGGGCAAGGCGGGAAGCACGGCGCGCGGACCGGTGGCGCTGCACGGCATGGCTGGCCATGATTGCGCTGGTACTGTCCCTGTGCCTGACACTCAAGGTGAAAGCGGACGCCGCATCGGTGGGGGAGTCTCCTATTGAATCTATTCCCATTGTGGCGGTGGCGCAGGAGGACTTTGAGAACGAAAAGATTGAAGCGGCTTTGCTGGAATGCGCCAATGTGATTGAGGACTGCACGGTGACATGGTACACCTCGGACACCTGCAACAAACAGCCGGGGGACCCGGCCTATGGCATTACATATTCCGGGCTTACATGGAACCCGCGCCGGTGAAAGCGTCAAATTCAAAAATTGAGGATGAAGCAGCGTAGGAGATGCACCGTGCCGGAAAAACGGATCGGGAGCATGGCAAACCTTGAAAACGATAAAAAGACGGCAGTAGGGAGCGGTCATGGAATTATGCGAAAAAAAGCACCGCCCCGGTGTACAAGACCGGGGACGGCATAGCTACTCAACGGCAACATGAGATTATGTTTTTATAAATTTGCCCACAGGCAATCTTAGGGCCTGAATCTCCAGATGGCTGCGTCGTGAAATCATCCCGATTCCTATGGATTACTACGGTTTTTCCTACAATTTCGTCTACAAAAAATCTGTTTGTAAAGACCGTCATGAACGCAAAGCCCTGATTTCCGAAAAGCGGAGGAAGATCGCCTGCGTGGTCCGGGTGCAAACAGTTCCTCGGATTGTAGTGCCCGCCCGTATCGGCAAACGGGTCTGTGGCATTCCCGGCACATACGGCGCCCTCGTGGATATGGAAGCCGAAGACCCCATCTCCACAGGGACCGTTCTCACACGGTAATCCTGTTACTTCTGCTGCGACAAGAACCCCAGATTTTGTCTGATAAAACCGGACAATTCCGCGAATTTCGGGATGCGTCATGCTTCCGTTTATTTGTGCACAAGCAGTTGGTGATTGATTGTAATTTATGATATGCACTGCCATATCACCCCTTGATATCTTATGAAAAGAAAGTGGAAATGACACCAAATCGCAACGGGAGGAAAGAGGGATTTGCGTGGCTCCGGCAGCTAATGGAGGCAGAAAAGAAAAACCGCCTCGAAAGGCGGCTTCTCTCACGGCGTTGCATCTCCCACGGAACCGTCTCCCTTGAGCTCGTGGAAGACCTTGTTGGGATAATCGCTTCCATCCTCAATGATCGGGCGGGCTTTTTCGTGTCCATGCTTCGCTTTGCCTTGGATTTGCGGAACGGGGGGGACTTCATTTTTGGGGAAATGCGAGATATGGTTGCTCTCTGTGCCATGCGGCTCCTTAGGGTCAGGACGGCGCATACCTGCTTTGGCCATCAATATCACCTCTGCGATAGGGTGCCACAAAAGAATAAAATCATGTAGCGCAACCTAGGGAGAAAAAAGGAACCGCCCTGATTAAGGGGCGGATTCTCCTTCATCTACGATCTGCTGAAGCACTGCAATAAGATCGTATAGATTATTAAGTTGAACATTGCGGGAAAGAATCTCGTTTTTTAGATTAACAGACAAGGATTCAAATTGTTTGTTCAATTTCGGACTTACATATGACATTGAAACACCTCAATATGCTAATTATTTTTTAAAAGTCTTGCATCGAGCTCTGTTGCCGAATCCGCAGTTATCGTTGTACTTGCAGTTAGAGCTAGTATTGCTGAACTATTTGAAATTATGCAATTGCCATTTTATAGCTTTCCGAGTGTATTGGAAGATTTCCGCGTACAGCGATATCTATGGTAAAATCCGAAAAATTGAATCCAGCGAGACGCTGACGGATGGGCAAAAGCGGGAGAAGGTACGGGAGGCCAAGGCGATTTTGAACGGAATTCAAAAAAACGCGCTGGGCACAGTGGAAGTTTATCAAGATACTGTCTCAAAAAGCATCTGAAGGGAACCTCGGACGATGCGGTGGATACCGCCTACCGGGAGGCGAACCGGGAATGCTTCGGCGCGGAGTATGCCT
>NZ_DAMBZJ010000048.1:2411-14283 GCF_032060045.1 Oscillibacter sp. | reverse complement strand
CGGGACTGGCGCGTTCAAGTATGCTTAGGCGGTGGTTTCTAACAGCGCATTGCCGCTGACAGCAGCCGCGTAGACCGCTGCCGCACGGCGCGCAAAGCGCTCCGCCGAAAAGGCTTTTTGGATGTGGTCCGAAGCGGCGGCCCGCATGGAGGCGCGAAGTTCTTCATTCGTAAGAAATTCCCGGAGGTGGGCAAGAAATTCCTCGCTGTTTTCAAACTGCCAGCCGTTGACGCCCTCTTCAATCACGCCGTCCAGACACGCGTCCTTCCGGCACAGGGCGGGAAGCCCGGAGGCCAGTGCTTCGATGTAGGTAAGGCCCTGCGTCTCACTGGTGGAGGCGCTGACAAACAAATCTCCCAGACGATAGTAATCGGCTACCCGGTCGGGCTTCACCATTCCGGTAAAAATCACGCGGTCTTCAAGATTCAACTCCTGGACCGCGGCCTCCAGCGCCTGGCGGTAGGGGCCGTCACCCACCACGAGGAGGGTAACATCCTTCCGCTCCAGACCCGCAAGACTTGCAAACAGTTCCTCCACGTTCTTTTCCTTGGCAAGGCGGCCCACATAGGTCAGCACGAAATTGTCTTTGGGAATGCCCAACTCCTCTTTCATGCAGGAAAGATGCTCTTTGTCGACGGGGCTGGAAAACCGGCGAAGATCAATACCGGAGGGAATCACATATACCGGCTTGCGGACGCCGTAGTTCTTCAAAAGGCTGCGCACTTTCTCCGTGGGAACGATGACGCAAGCGGTCTGCGTGACTACGTGCCGGGAGAAAAAGGCAACCATGCGACGACCCCAGGCGCGGCTGGGAGAGAAGTAGTGTGTATAGTCCTCGTAAACTGTGTGATAGGTATGAATAATGGGCGCACCGGTGCGGTCACTGATTTTCCGGGCCAGCAGGAACGTGGAAAATTCACATTGCGTGTGAATTACGTCGGGCCGCCAGCGAATCAGAGACTGGACCTGCCGGGTGGCAAGGGCCGTGCGCAGCCGCGCACCGGGATAGATGACCCCGGCACTCATAGCACCCACATAGGTCACGCCGTCCCGCACCAGCGTGTGCCGGGACTCGGATAAGGTCAGCACACGAACCTCGTGGCCCTGGGCCACCAGCTCGCGCTGAAGATTCAATACCGAGGTCACCACCCCGTTGACGGTGGGGGCATACCAATCGGAGGTAATCAGGACTTTCATAAGGGAAACCATCCTTTCCAACGCGGAAAAGCGTATTTGGCACGCGGGCCTGCTCGAAATGGCCCGTGGGACAATTCGTAGAACATGAAATGAAAAAGGCGCGTTCGCTAGTGTAAATACGTTTGGCGCAGTGGCGCCGAAAAAACTGGCGGCTGCTGTATGATCCGTACTAGTACAGTTAGTATAGGACAAGCGACTACAAATGTCAAGGGCAAATCAAGAAATTGTATCATATATTTAATACAGAAGTACAATAGCACAATTCTGGAAAAAGTCAAGTGTCAATTTTCCGAAAGTGGGCAAGACAGTCTGACCGCACCGCGTGCGCCAAAAATCCGACTGGGGATTGCCTTTTTTTCGACAAAAAGCTATAATGCAGAAAAGCAAGCGCATTTAGTATCGACAAATTTGCAGAAATTTTGCATTTTGGTCGAAAAACTTATAAAAAGAAGAAGCCTATCGCAGCGGCGTGGGATAGAGACGGAGAACGTTTATGGGAATACACAGCGCATTGGAGGACCGGTTTGCCCATCTGGTCCTGTTTGACACGGAGACAACGGGCATCGACCCTGCGGAAGAGCAGATTATTGAAATCGGGGCCGTCAGCTTGACGAACGGAGTGGAGGATGGCAGTTTCAACGCACTGGTGCGCCTTTCCGAGGGAAAGACACTGCCGCCCTTTATTACATCTCTGACCGGGATTACGGCGGAGCAGCTTGAACGGGACGGCGTGGAGAAGGCGGATGCAGCGGAGGAATTCAGCAGACTTCTCACCCGCGAAAATACACTGCTGGTGGCCTACAATGCCCAATTTGATCTGAATTTTATTTACTACTTCCTTCACGAGCAGGGGCGCGCATCCTGCCTCAGAAGTCTAAAATTTCTGGACGCACTCACAGTTTATAAGGACCGGCGGGATTATCCCCACAAGCTGAAGGACGCCATCGCCGCCTATGGGCTGGGGGACGCGGTGAAAAACAGCCACCGGGCTGTGGACGACGCCCGGGCAGCGGCCGCCCTGCTGTGGGCTATGGCCGAAGAGCGGGACGACCTTCTGGAATATGAAAACCTTTTCGGCTATCATCCCAAGTACGGGGTGTCGGGCAAGCGGATTTCTTCTGTTACTTACCTGCCCCAGAGCTTCCAACGGGGCGAGCCTCTCTATGAGCGGGCGCGCCGGAGATAAGAAAACATACGGAGAAGGGCGGGAGGCTATGCCTTCTGCCCTTTGCGCTATTTCAGCAGCTTTTTCCGCGCCCGATAATCCGGGAGGTAGCGTTCCACCAGCGCGTAAAACTGCGGACCGTGATTCTTGTGGCGGATGTGGGCTAGTTCGTGCACCACAACTGCGTCAATGGCCTCATCCGGCGAGCGCATCAAATAGCAGGAAAAGCACAGGCTGTTTTTCGCGCTGCAGCTTCCATACCGCTTCTGGGCTGATGTAATTTTGATTCCGGTAGGGGAAAGCCCCATGGCGGTGGCATACCGCGCAACCTTTCCCGGTAGGAGATTGCGGGCCAACGCCTTCAGCGCCGCAAGCTCTTCCTCTGTGGGGGGTGGGCCTGCCTCGGCGGCCCTTTGACGCACTTTGTCCGTGTTGCGCGCAATCCAGCCCTGATTCCGGGCAATAAAAGCCCGAACGGTTTCTTCAGAGCACCGCAGAGGTGCACGCACCAGCAGGTTGCAGTCCTTTGTAATTTCCAGCGCCAGCGTCCGCCGGCGGGAGCGAATCAGTGTATAAGCTTCCATACCGCTAAGATACCACAGCGGCGAAAAAAGCGCAAGAGCAGACCACAAACGGCCTGAAAAGGGGAAATGTCCCCCGATCTGCAAACGTATTTCAAGAAGGCTGCTCAAAAAACTGGCGAAATCCATATTGTCAGAACCACGGGAAGCGGGTATACTAAATATAGTATAGAACCTTATAAAGAAACCGGGCGGAGCGCTCCACCCGGGAAAGGATGGCACATATGACCGCGTATGCCGACAGAAATAAGCAGGAGCTTTTGATGGAGCAGGAGCTGGTCTGCGAGAGGTTTGAAAAGCTCCGGGACCGGAAGCTGAAACTGAATATGGCCCGTGGCAAACCGGGGAAGGCCCAATTGGATCTGGTCAGCGGGGACCTTCTGAACATTTTCAAGGGGCCGGAGGACTATGTGTCCGACGGAATCGACTGCCGGAACTATGGAGAGACGAAAGGTTTGCCTGCCGCCCGGCGCCTGTTTGCAGAGATCCTGGGCTGTCAGGCAGAGCAGGTGTTTGCGGGAGGCAACTCCAGTCTCCAGTTAATGTATGACATCGTTTCTAAAGCCTATACCCACGGACTTTTACACAGCCCGCGCCCTTGGTGCCGGGAGGAGACGGTGAAATGGCTTTGCCCCGTCCCCGGATATGACCGGCATTTTAAAATCACGGAGTCCTTTGGCTTTGAACTGGTAAGCATCCCCATGACAGAGGACGGCCCGGATATGAACGCGGTGGAAGCCGCCGTGGAGGATCCGCTGGTGAAGGGCATGTGGAATGTGCCCAAATACTCCAATCCCGACGGCATCGTTTATTCTGAGGAAACCGTGCGGCGCATGGCCGCTTTGAAGCCCGCCGCCCCGGATTTCCTGCTGATGTGGGACAATGCCTACTGCGTCCACGAACTGGAAGGGGAGTTTGCACCATTTTTGGATATCCTGTCATTGTGCGCAGAGGTCGGAAACCCGGACATGGTGTTTGAGTTTGCGTCTACCTCTAAAATTACGCTGCCCGGCGCGGGTGTGGCCTGCTTTGCTTGCTCGGAAACAAATATGGAGTATCTGGTGAAGCTGATCGACGTGCAGGCCATCAGCTTTGACAAAGTGAATCAGCAGCGCCACGTGCTGTACTTAAAGAATAAGGAAAACACACTGGCGCTGATGCGCCGCCATGCGGGCGTTCTCGGCCCCAAGTTCCACTGCGTCACCGACGCGCTGGAGCGGGAGATTGGCCCCCTTGGCATCGCCTCGTGGCGCAGCCCCAAGGGAGGGTATTTCGTCTCTTTGAGCGCCATGCCCGGAACGGCGCGGCGGACGCTGGACCTATGTAAAGCAGCCGGGGTTGCCATGACCGGGGCGGGTGCCGCGTTCCCCTACGGAAAGGACCCGGAGGACAGCAATATCCGCATTGCCCCGTCCCTGCCCCCGCTGGAGGAATTGGAAGCTGCCATGGAGGTGCTGTGCACCTCACTGAAACTAGCCGCATTGGAGAAAATTTTGAAATGAACTACTACGGAAGCGTATACCGCCCCCCCTCCGAGGCCCGGAGCCTCATCGTTCAGGTGACCTACGGGTGCAGCCACAACACCTGCGCCTTTTGCAGCATGTACAAGGAAAAGCGCTTTGCAGTCCGCCCGCTGGAGGAAGTCTTGTCGGACTTTCGGGAGGCTCGCAGACTTTACCCCCATGTGGAGAAAATCTTTCTGGCCGACGGAGACGCGCTGGTCCGCAAGGCTGGGGAGCTGGAAACGATTCTGGACACCATACGGACGCTTTTTCCCGAGTGCATCCGCGTGACCAGCTATGCCTCGCCGGACAGCATCAACATCCGCTCCGATGAAGAGCTGAAGATTTTGCGGGAAAAGGGCTTGACCATGGTTTACATGGGCCTTGAGTCCGGATGTGACGCGGTGTTGGAGTTGATGCGCAAGGGCCACGATTCGGCGTTTATTGTGGAAATGGGCCGCAAGGTCCGCAGAAACGGCATTGCTCTGTCCGTCACCGCCATCACGGGCCTTGGCGGCCCGGCGCTTTTGGAGCAGCACGCGGCGGAAACCGCCGCCGCCTTCAATGCCATGAATCCGGAGTATATCGGGATGCTGACGCTGATGGTGGAGCCCGGCACGCCGCTGTATGACTGGGTGCAGGATGGCTCTTTCCGGCTGCTGACCCCGGCGGAGGACCTGCGGGAAACCCGTCTTTTGGTGGAGAGACTGGACAGCCCCGGCAGCGTGTTCCGCATGAACCACGCCAGCAATTATCTGGCTTTGCGAGGGACGCTCAACGGCGACAAGGCCGCTATGCTGGCGGCGATTGACCGTGCGGCGGCGGATATGTCCCTGCTTCGGCCGGAAGAATGGCGGGGCCTTTAAGGGCCGCGAGAATTTTTACAGGCGTTTCGGGAAATACTTCTTGACAGCCGCCGAAAAATCGGATATGATACGTCCAATCATGAGGGAGTAGCCGGCACAGAAATGTGCATCCGCTGGCGTCAGGTCGGGCAGAATTTCTGCCCCGCTTCGGATCGAAATGGCGAGACTTTTGAGCAAACGCTGCGGCGTTGGCGCAAAAGTCTCGTTTTTTTTGCGCAATGGATGCAGGAAAGGAAGAGAATGATGGCGGAAAAACGGAAAGTATGGCAAAAGGCAAGGGTGGAGCTGTTTCGGGACCTCAGCTGCGGCGAGCAGGGTCTGACGGAGGAGGAGGCCGGGCTGCGGCTGAAACAAAACGGGCCGAACGAGCTTTTAGCCGAGGCGCGGAAGTCCACGGCCCGGATTTTTTTGGAGCAGTTTGCAGATTTTCTGGTGATTGTGCTGATTGCAGCGGCGGCGGTATCCATCGCTTTGAAAGATGCGGAGAGTACGGTGGTCATTTTGGCGGTGATCACCATGAACGCGATTTTGGGAACGGTTCAAACCGTGAAGGCCGCATCGTCGCTGGAGAGCCTGAAAAAAATGTCCGCCCCCACAGCGAAGGTGCTGCGCGGCGGCGTGATCCGGGAGATTCCGGGGCGTGAGGTCGTTGTTGGCGATGTGGTGTGTCTGGATGCGGGAGACGCGGTGTGCGCCGACGGACGGCTGCTGGAATGCGCCGCTTTAAAGGCGGACGAAAGCGCCCTCACCGGCGAGAGCTTGCCTGTTGAAAAAGACACGGCGGAGATTGAAGGAGACGTTCCTCTGGGTGACCGGAAAAACATGGTTTACTCCGGCAGCTTCATCACCTATGGCCGTGGAAGGTTTCTTGTCACCGGAACGGCCATGGACACGGAGATGGGCCGCATTGCGGCGCTTTTGAAGGCGGCGGGGGAGAAAAAGACCCCCTTGCAGGAAAGTCTGGACCAGTTTGGAAAAAAGCTTTCGATAGGCATCTTGATTCTGTGCGCGCTTTTGTTTATGGTGAGCGTGTTTTTGCGGCACGAACCCATGATGAATGCATTTTTGTTCGCTGTGGCGCTAGCGGTGGCGGCCATTCCCGAGGCGTTGAGTTCCATCGTCACCATCGTCCTCTCCTTCGGCACCCGCACCATGGCCCGGGAGAATGCCATTATCCGGAAATTGCAGGCGGTGGAGGGCCTTGGAAGCGTGTCGGTCATCTGCTCCGACAAAACCGGTACCCTGACTCAAAATAAAATGACCGTTCAAAAGCTTTATACCGCCGGAAAAGTCATTTCCGTAGAGGACGCCGACTTTTCCGATGCCATGCAGGAGCCGTTGCTGCGGGCGGCGCTGCTGTGCAGCGACGCCACAGTGAACGAGGGCAGAGAGGTAGGCGACCCCACGGAAACGGCGCTGGTGCGCCTGGGGGAGCGGTTCCGCTTTGACGAAGAGGAGGTCCGGGAAAAGTATCCCCGGCTGACGGAGATTCCCTTTGACTCGGATCGCAAGCTGATGTCCACGGTTCACAGCCTGTCCGGCGGGCTGCTGATGATTACCAAGGGAGCTACCGACGTGCTGCTGGATCGCACCCTGCTTACGCCGGCACAGCGGACCGAGATTGAAGCCGTCAACGAACAGTTTTCCCGTGAAGGATTGCGGGTGCTGGCCTTTGCCTGCCGGCATCTGGACGCGCCAGCGGTAAATCTATCAGATGAAAACGAACTGGACTTTCTGGGGCTGATCGCCATGATGGACCCGCCACGGGAAGAATCCGCCGTGGCGGTGGCCGAGTGCATCTCGGCCGGAATCCGTCCGGTGATGATCACCGGAGACCACCGCATCACCGCCGCCGCCATCGCAAAAAAAATCGGCATCCTCACCGAGGGTACCGAGGCGGTGGACGGGGCTGCCATTGATGCCATGAGCGACGCGGAGCTGCGGGAGTTTGTACCCAAAATCAGCGTGTACGCCCGGGTGTCTCCGGAGCATAAAATCCGCATCGTCCGGGCCTGGCAGGAGCGGGGAAATCTGGTGGCCATGACTGGCGACGGCGTGAACGATGCACCGGCATTAAAGCAGGCCGATATTGGCGTGGCCATGGGTGTCACTGGTACGGAGGTGGCCAAGGACGCGGCGGGCATGATTTTGACGGACGACAACTTTGCCACCATTGTCCGGGCCGTGGAAAATGGACGGGGCGTGTATGCCAACATCAAGCGGGCCATTCAGTTCCTGCTTTCGGGCAACGCGGCGGGCATCCTGGCGGTGCTGTATGCATCCCTCGTGGGCCTGCCCGCGCCCTTCGCAGCAGTGCATCTGCTGTTTATCAATCTATTGACGGATAGCCTACCCGCCATCGCGCTGGGGCTGGAGCCCAGAAGTGAGGACGTGATGCTGCAAAAGCCTCGTCCCCGAAACGAGGGGATTTTAACCCGATCATTCCTTGCGGACGTGGGGTTGGAGGGTATGGTGATCGCCATTGCCACCTCCGTTGCGTTCCACATGGGCCTGAGTGCCGGGGGAACGCCTGTGGGGACCACCATGGCTTTTGCCACTCTTTGCCTCAGCCGATTGTTCCACGGGTTCAACTGCAAGTCCCAGCGGCCCGTGCTATTTTCCAAAAAACTCTTCAACAACCGGTATCTTCTGCTTGCGTTTTTGTTGGGTGCGGCGCTGCTGGCAAGCGTCTTGACCGTCCCAGTGCTGAAGCCGCTGTTTGACGTGGCGGTTTTGTCGGCGGCAAATCTGTGGGCGATTGTGGGGCTGGCTTTTGCCAGCATGCTGGTGATTCAGGCGCTGAAGGTTCTGCAAAGGAAATGAAGGCGCTTATGGCAAAAACCCGCAAACTGCCCCAAGCCTTTGAAAGTACCTTAGGCGTTTACAAAAAGGTCCCTCGCCGCATTGCGGCGGGGGACCTTTTATAGAAGAACATTAGATTCTGCGAACTGCCATTCAAAGCGCGGCGGCAAGCTTGCAGATGTCGGGTGCGCCGGCAACCGCTTCCATCTTGTCTCCCCGCCGCACCAGCAGAGTGGGGGCTTGCATGATACGGTATTTCCGGGCAAGGTCCAGATGCTCGCTCACGTCCAGCAGCGTGTAGGCAAGTCCCGCCTGTTCAAGGCCCTCTTTGGCGATTTTGCAGTTGGGACAGGTTTTCGTGGTGAACAGAAACAACTCGTTCACCGCGTCGCGCATGGCCCGAACCGTGGAGACTTGCTCTGGGTCGGACGGCTGGGCAGAAGGGGCGGCGGCAAAACCGGGCATGAGGCGGGCTGCTTGGGCGGAGGTGCTTGGCGCGTGGGGTTTAAAAGCGGTTCCCAACGCATAAAGCTTGCGGTCTTTATACTCCTGTGTCTTGCCATTGTTCCAGTTCTGCACGGGGCGGTAATAGCCAGTAATGCGGCTGTAAACCTCGGCGGGTTTTCCGCAGTGGGGGCAGGCAAAATGCTCTCCGGTGAGATACCCGTGCTGGGCGCAGACGGAATAGGTGGGGGAGAGGGTGTAATAGGGCAGCTTGAAGTTCTCCGCAATTTTTCGCACCAGCGCGGCGGCGGCTTTCCAGTCAGGCAGTTTTTCACCTAAAAACGCGTGGAACACGGTGCCGGAAGTATAAAGAGTCTGCAAGTCATCCTGCACCGTCAGCGCATCGAACAGGTCTGAGGTGTATCCCACGGGCAGGTGGGAGGAATTGGTGTAGTAGGGCACGTCGCCGGGCTTGGCGGCGGTGATAATGTCGCCAAACCGCTCTGTATCGTGCTTTGCCAGTCGGTAGGAGGTGGACTCGGCAGGGGTGGCTTCCAGATTGTAAAGGTCGCCGTACTGCTCCTGATAGTCGCTGAGCCGCTCCCGCATATGATTCAGCACGTCCTTGGAAAAGGACTGGGCCTCCAAGGTTGTCAAGTCTTTGCGCAGCCACGCGGCGTTCAGCGCCGCCTCATTCATGCCCACAAGGCCGATGGTGGAGAAGTGATTTCCAAAGCTTCCCAGATACCGCTGGGTGTAGGGATACAGCCCCGCGTCCAGTAGCTTGGTGATGACTGTGCGCTTGGTGTTCAGACTGCGGGCGGTCCATCAGCTTGTCCAGCCGCTGATAAAAGTCCGCTTCGTTCTTGGCAAGATATGCGATGCGGGGCAGGTTCACGGTCACAACGCCCACGGACCCGGTGGATTCACCGGAACCGAAATAGCCGCCGGACTTTTTCCGCAGCTCCCGCAAATCCAGCCGAAGGCGGCAGCACATGCTGCGCACGTCCGATGGTTCCATGTCGGAGTTGATGTAGTTGGAGAAATAGGGTGTGCCGTATTTTGCCGTCATCTCAAAGAGAAGCTGATTGTTCTCCGTGTCGCTCCAGTCAAAGTCCTTCGTGATGGAGTAGGTGGGGATGGGGTATTGAAAGCCCCGACCGTCCGCATCGCCCTCCACCATGATTTCGATGAACGCGCGGTTCACCATATCCATCTCTTTTTTGCAGTCTCCATAAGTAAAGTCCATCTCCCTGCCGCCCACGATGGCGGGCTGGCCCGCCAGGTCGGTGGGGACGGTCCAGTCCAGCGTGATGTTGGAAAACGGAGCCTGCGTCCCCCAGCGAGACGGGGTGTTCACCCCGTACACAAAAGACTGGATGCACTGCTTCACCTCTTTTTGGGAGAGGTTGTCCATCCGCACGAAGGGGGCCAGATACGTGTCAAAGGAAGAAAAGGCCTGTGCCCCGGCCCACTCGTTCTGCATAATGCCGAGGAAATTTACCATCTGGTTGCAAAGCGTGGACAGGTGGCTTGCGGGAGAGGAAGTGATCTTGCCGGGAATGCCGCCAAGACCCTCCTGAATCAACTGCTTCAGGCTCCACCCGGCGCAGTAGCCGGTGAGCATGGATAAATCGTGAATATGGAGGTCGCCGCTTTTGTGGGCTTGCGCCACCTCTGCGTCGTAAATCTCGCTGAGCCAGTAGTTGGCGGTGATGGCGCCGGAGTTGGACAGGATCAGCCCGCCCACAGAGTAAGTGACGGTGGAGTTTTCCTTCACCCGCCAGTCGTTGATGTGCAGATAGTTGTTCACCAAATCCTTGTAGTCCAGCACAGTGGAACCTAAATTCCGGATTTTTTCCCGCTGCTTGCGGTACAGGATGTAGGCCTTGGCCACGTCGCTGTATCCGGCCTTAATGAGGATGTTTTCCACGCTGTCCTGAATCTGCTCCACGGAGATGGAGCCGTCTTTGATGTTGTCCTGATAATCTGCCGTGACCTTCAGCGCTAAAAGATCAATAATGTCAGGGTTGTAGTCCTTTCCCACGGCGTCAAACGCCTTGGTGATGGCCACGCTGATTTTGGACAGGGCAAAGTCCACGACTTTGCCGTCTCGCTTCAAAACTCGATACATACCGCTCCCACACTCTCTTAAAGTATTTCCGCCTTGCGGCGGGGGACAAACTGCCCTTTCGCCGCCAGCGTACCAAAGATAGGTCCATATACCATCAGAACGGAAAGGTGCCAAAGCACCCTTCCGTTCTTATTCTATCGGCGTCGTGGGGGGATGTCAATTAGAAATACTTCTATATCTTGTGGATTATTTCATAATAATTGCCAATTATCAACCAGATTTAGTAAAACCCAAAAAAGGCAAAGCCGCGAACAAAGTCCCTATCTGTCGAAAAAAGAGACTTCCGGGAGAACCTTGCGTTGGCTCAGTCCACACCGCGAAGAGAAACTTCTCCGTAGAAGGAACGGACCGTTTCGGCAAAGGTGCGCATTTCATCGGGGGAAAAGCCATGCAGGCCGGAGCCGATCAGTTCTCCGGAATCAATAAAGTTCTGAAGAAAATAGCGCCGTGCGCCCGTTAGCCAGCGGGCAATGTCCAGCAAATCTGCCCGGGTGTGAAGTTCTCGTACCAGCGTGGTGCGGAACTCATAGTCCGTGGCGCCCTCCATCAAAAGTGCGGCACTCTCCGCCACCGGGGCGGCGTCAAAGCCCAAAACGCCCACAGTCGGCGGGTATTTGGGCAGGCTGTTTTTGATATCCATAGCCACGTAGTCAATGTTTCCAGTCTCCAGTATGGCCTGAAGGCGTTGGGGATCGCAGCCGTTGGTGTCCAGCTTCACGGCAAACCCCATGGCCTTTATTCGGGCGGCAAAGTCAGAAAGTCCTGCGTGAAGCAGCGGCTCTCCGCCGGAGAGCGCCACCCCGTCCAGCAGGCCCTTTCGGGAGGAGAGAAACTCCAGAACTTCTTCTTCCTCATGGTGCTCCCGCAATTCGGGGGGAGCGGTGACCAGCCGGGCGTTGTGGCAATAGGGGCAGCAGAGGTTGCACCCGCCGGTGAAGACCGTGGCTGCTACCTTACCGGGAAAGTCCACCAAAGACAGCGTTTGCAGTCCACAGAAAGTCATGGAATTTCCCCTTCTTTCGAATCGCGCACGTGTCTGTGGACGGAACCGGGCCGCAGGGAGAGGAGAAGCCCCAGAAAAAAGAGGGCGCAACCGCCAAGCAGCGCATTTTCCGAAAGGGTTCGATTGCCCGCCAATGAGGCAGCGCAGAGAATAACGCTGCCCCCGGCAAAAAAGGAAA
>NZ_DAMBZJ010000048.1:0-2401 GCF_032060045.1 Oscillibacter sp. | reverse complement strand
AGGCCAGCGCGGCAAAACCCAGCGCCAGCAGCTCCGGCGCATAGGATTCCAATGCAGGGTTTGCGGCGCGAGCGCGATAGTCCAACACTAGATGAAACACCAGTGCCACCGGGGCGGGCAACAACAAAACCGACGGTACAGCCCTGCGGCGGCGAGAGCGGCGCCCCGTCGCCGCGGAAAAAACGGTGGGCAGCAAACACAGAGCGGACAGCGCCGTCAGGCAGCCACAGGCCAATGCAACTCCCGCCGGAGGAGCTCCATCGCCGGAAAAGTACATGGGGGACGAAAGGGCAACGTGTATCTCCGCCATCCCGGATAGGATCAGCAGGAAAAGCCCGGATATCAGCAGGGGCACGGTTCCTTGTGCGGAAAAGACATCCTGAAACGTACGGGGATCGGGACGGCGGTCAGGCAGGCGGTGAACCAGCAAAAACAGAGCTACCCCTATGAGAGCCAGCAAAACCCACAAAAGGCGCCCATAGAAATTTCCGGTAACGCTCAGTCCCGTTTCCGGATTAAAGCCGGTGCGCGTCTGCGCCAGCCGCAGAAAAAAGGCTGCCGTGCCCCCCGCTGTCGTCAGAACAGCCATAGCCGTAGAGTGTTTCATCTGGGTCCTCCTTAAAAGCCGGGGCATAGAGCCCGGCACAAATAATAAATTACGTTTTCGTCCGTCCGGTTTACCATGCCTTCGCAATCGGCGGATCCCCTTTGTCCGGGGCGTTGTGTTCCTCCGGAAGAGGAGTTGCGCGCATGCGCAGTTGTCAATGCCGCCGAGGGGCAAATACTGGGGACATTATACGCCAGCGGCGGTGGTTTGTCCACACCGTGCCGGGGGAAAACCTACCCCTACCCACGGTTGCCGTTTCGGACAATCCATGCTATAATCAAACGCCGCAAAATTCAACAATTTTTGCGTAGGACTGTTTTGCGTCTTCCGCGCATATGTTGGAGAAGCGGCGGATTGCAGGTCCAATCCGATGGATTTAAGGAAAGTGTACAGGCTGTTCAAGAGGAGTATTTCTTGAACCGGCGGGAAAGGAAACGAGATGAGACGGTATCTGGGCATATCGGTGGTGCTGCTGGGCCTGCTTTTTTTGCTTCCGCTGATTACCGTGACGACCCATGTAGTTCTGCGGGAAACGGGCGTGGGGACGAAGCGGGAGGTGAAACTGGTAGAGCCGGAAATAGAGCTGCTGCCCCAAGGAGAGACGGACGGGTCCTATACCATCCGCGTTCTGCTGGGGGACGAGGTGAAGACCATGACCATGGGAGAGTATCTTCAAGGCGTGGTACGGGCGGAGATGCCCGCCTCCTTCGAGCAGCAGGCCCTGTGTGCCCAGGCGGTGGCGGCACGGACCTATACGATGTATAAGATGTCTTCCGGCGGGAACCACGGCAACACGGCGGATATCTGTGGCGATCACACCTGTTGTCAGGCATATCTGGATAAGGAAACCGCCATGTCCAACTGGGGGGACAACGCCCAAGCCTATGAAGCGAAGGTGGAAAACGCCGTCGCCCTTACGGATGGGCAGACAATTCTTTACGGCGGCCAGCCGATTCTGGCGGTGTTTCACTCCTCCTCCGCCAGAACCACAAAGCGGGCAGGAGAGGTGTGGACCAACGATCTGCCCTATCTCCAGAGTGTGGAAAGCCCGGAGGGAGAGGGCGTACCCAATTATTACAGCCGTGCGGAGTTTACCTTTGCAGAGTTTAAAAAAATGTTTTTGCAAGCGTATCCCGAGGCGGACCTGTCCGGTCCTGTCTCCGGCTGGATGAAGGCTTGGGTCATCGGCGATGATAGAAATGTGGAATCTGTCACCGTGGGCGGCATCAGCGTTCGGGGTACGAAGCTGCGCACCATTTTTTCCCTGCGCTCCTCCACCTTTGAAGCGGAGGTGGCGGATGGAAAAATCGTCTTCTTCGTCACCGGGTATGGCCACGGCGTGGGCATGAGCCAGTATGGCGCCCAGCAGATGGCAAAGGACGGCAAGGATTGGAAGGAGATCATCACCCATTACTATACCGGCGTCACCGTGGCGGTACACACGCCGGAGCGGTTTTCATAGTTAAAAAAGAGCTTGAGGATTTTATGTCCTCAAGCTCTTTTGTTGTTTGAAAAGGCGCGCAGGCGAGTGCCAGAGATATTTCCTGCCGCTTACACGCTGCGGAAGCGGGAGAGAAAATCCCGAGTTTCCTGCATATGGGGATTGCCAAAAAGCTCTTCCGGCGTGCCTTCCTCGTAGATAACGCCCTGATTCATATACACCACCCGGCTGCTCACATCCCGGGCGAAGGCCATCTCGTGGGTTACCACCAGCATGGTCATTCCCTCCCTGGCCAGGTCCTTCATCACGTCCAGCACCTCGCCCACCATCTCCGGGTCCAGTGCGGAGGTGGG
>NZ_DAMBZJ010000047.1:0-15051 GCF_032060045.1 Oscillibacter sp. | reverse complement strand
TCGTCGCGGCCATCGCTTCCCAGCCCTTTCCCTTATCCAGGGGGGATTGCGTCACACCCGAAACAGCTCCCCGTCTTCCCGCTCCGCGCTCCGGTCCGCCCGGCGAAGCTGCACGGAAAACACTTTTTCAGCCCTGGCCTCATAAGCTTTTTTCAGCTCCAGCAGCTCTGCCTCATCCAGCTTGTCCGCGATGGACTGAAACACCGACCCGTCCAAAGCTTCGTTGCTCACCAGCGCCAGCCGTACTACCTCCCGGCGCAGCCCGGAAAGATAATTCCGCCCCAGCTCCGCCTGCTTGCGCAGCGCGTCCCAGGCTTCCCGGAATTCCTTCCGCTGTCCCACATATTGCTCCAACTCCGCGCCCGACTGACCGCCGAAGCGCTTCATTACGCCCGCCTCTCTCTGGGCAGGAACCGCCACAAAAGACCACTCATAGGCATCTTTCGGCTCCCGCAGTTCCACGTAACACAGCTTCCCGCCATAGTTCTGCCCCTTCTGGTGTCGGCAGCTCCCGCTCTCCTCGCCGCACACAGAGCAAACGCTTCGTCCCACCGCGCACCCAACGGATACCTCCTTTTTGATGCCTCCCTCAATTTCGGCAATCAAATCCGCATTTTTTTCCGTCTTCATTAGATAGGCCCACGCCTTGAGATAGCAGTATCCGTCTCCCGCCGCCGTGCTGCGTCCCGCTTCATGCACCAACTCCGTCCGATAAATTCGGGCCGTCTGCCCCAGCGCGGACCATTGATGGTCAAACACGCCACTTTTCCCCACGAACAAATCTCCCAGTATGTTTAGTGCCGCCTCATCAAACCGCTCGAAATCCCGATCCACCTCGTTGTCACACAGCCGCACCGCAAAGGTGTATACCTGCTCCGCCGTCAGTGTTCCCTTGGAAAAGCGGTTAATCAGCCCCATGTCGTCCTCTCCGGCCGCCCACCGCTCCGCCGTTCCCGCATCCTTTCGCACGTCCATTTCCTCGCCCCTCTCTACTTATTATGAAAACGCAACCTCCGCCGCATCACACCTTTTTTTCTGCTGCGTCGTTCTCGATTCTCAGCTTCCGAGCCTGCTCCAGATACAGCGATGCCCGTGCGTCTTCCACCTCGTCCTGCAAATTCACGTCCTCCCAAACGGTCTCAAAGCCACACCCATATCCGTGCATCCGCAGCCATAAACTGCAAATTCGCTCCACGGCGGGATTTAGCGTCCGCCGAATGGCGGCAACTTCGGTGGTTAGCATATCGGCCTGCTGGGCACTCATTCGCTCGGTGGAATTCCAGCTCAGTCCCAGCATAAACGGAGGAATCCCCGTCTTGGCCACGATCTGCTCCAAAATCTGACGCACTGGCACATTGCTGTCTAAAATCTGCTCGTCGGCGCCGATGGCCTTAATTTCAACGTCGCCAACCGCCACAAAATCACGCACACGCCCATTTTTCGCGTCCTGCATGGCGGCGGACCACTCCTCCGCCAATTGTCGGCTGCGCTCTTCAGCCTGTCCCCGCCCGTCTTCTCCGGGCTTACAGGTCACGGCAAACCGCACATTGCCGCACCGTTCCCAATTGACTCCTATCGTGTGGTAAATTTTCATGAGAATATCCGTCAAAAATGGCATGGACCGCAAAAGGGATACGCCGTAGGGATGCTCCGCCTCCGGATTAAACGGGGTGAACAACAGCAGCTCCTGCCTTGGCATTGGCCCTATTTTCCCGTGCTCATCCGCTCCGCAGAGCTGAAAATCCAACGGGTTCTCTCCCTCGTAAATCTCAAGGTCCTCTGTCCGACCGCACAGCAGTGCCCCAATTTCCCGTCCGTTTCCCGTCGTCACAATTTCACCAATAGCCCGGCCACAGGTCAAAAGCGAATCCAGATAGCACTCCAAAAACGCGTTCATCCCTCGCTGTCCCCGCCCGGTGGGTACCGTCCTCAAAAACTCCCGCAGTTCCCGCTGCGCCGCAGCGTCCGTGCATGTTACATCCACGCCCCCAGTCATCCGAATCAGCTTGTAAACCGCCGCATCCACCACCGGAACACCTTCCCGGATCGCCCGATACAGCCGTAGCTCCCCGCTTCGTAAAGGCACATACCCATCCAGAACGCCAAAGGGATGCCGCTCCGCGTTTCTAAGTTGTACCACAGCTGCCGTTTTCTCCGGCGTTTGTTTCTTCTTCCCGAATCTCATTCTCGCTCCTCCCCCATTTTTACGCTTTCCGCTCCACCCACGTTGCTGCAAAGCCTCCGCCACGGCCCCCTGTCAAACTCATGGCAAAATAACGTAGGTCATCCATGGCGTGGTCGTTTTCCTTTTTGGGAGCGTCTTTCCCCCCCGGCTCCCAGCAATAGGACTCCATCTCCCTCAGGCAATCCTCGCAACTTCCACAAATCATGATTCTTCCGCTCCTCAGCGCATCTGCCGTGGTGCGAATGCCGTCCAGTACATCGTTGTTTGCCTTCTCAACGTTGTATTCTGCCTGCCGCAGCGCCGCGATAAAACTGGCCGCCGACGGGTCAACCACCACCATCTCGATCCGCCGCTTTCCCCCCAGCTTCTTCAAATCCTCCACATACTCCGCATCGGTCTTCTGCCGTCCCTCCGCCCGGGAATTGTAGTAGTATTCCTTCACCCGAAACCACACACCATCCCAGAGTCCCCACAATCCAAAAGACGCTGGGTTTGCCGTCCCGTAATCCACAGATATGCGCCATCGCTCCGGCTCTCCCTCCGGCGCGTCGCGACAAAATGTCTCCCGATCAAAGAAGTCGTACACCAGCCCCTGCGCCGCAGCCCATTCCCCCAGCACAAACCGCCGGTAGAAAATCCCGCTGTAACAACTCCGATATCGCCGCTTGACCTCCGCCGACAGCGCCGGATTGTCTTCCATGGTAAAGTGGAGATACAGCGCCCGCTTTTCCTTCGCCTTGCAAATCCACTCCCTGTAAAACCAGTGCTGCGGGCCTTCTGGGTTGCAATCCAGCCACAGCTTGCTTCCTGCAATGGAACACCGGGCGCAAGCCTGCTCCACAAAAGAGCGGGGCATCAACGCCGCCTCGTCCAGCAATACCCCCGCAAAGGTGCTCCCCTGAATCAGCGCCGCGCTGGATTCATCCTTTCCGCCAAACAGGTAAAAACAATTGTGCCGCTTCCCGCTGCGCACCTCCAGCAGATTTTCCGACCGCTTTTCAATACACTGCATTCCAAGCTTCCGTAACTCCGGCACAATCTCCCCCAGCACGTTCCTGCGCAGTGAGAGAATGGTCTTTCCGCACACGCCAAATTGCTGCCGGTCAAAGCTGCTCTGTGCCCATAGAAAAAAAGAAAGCCCCATGGAAAAGGTCTTTCCGCTGCGAACCGCCCCGTCGCAGATGATTGCGTCATACTTTTCTCCATCCGTCTGCCACCACCGAAGCGCCCGCCGCTGCTTTTCAGAGAACCGCACCGCCTCCACCCTCGGGCCCCTCCTTCTCGTCTTCGGTCTTCAGCGCCTGCAAAAACCGCTCCATGCCGTCTTCGCCGCCTTCCTCCAAAAGGCCCCACAGCGTCTCCAGCGCCTGCACCCGGTTAATGAGCTTCATCTCCGTCCCTTTGTCCGTAATTTTCAGTTCCGCAACATCGGATAAATCCAACTCTCCCGCTTCCATCAGTTCCCTGCTTGCCAGCTTGGCCGCACTGGACACTCGGCCAAATGCCATCTGCCCCAATCGCCGTAAGATGTCCTGCCGGGTGGGCAGTTCCATTTTGCGCATCCATTTCAGCCGCTCGGATACCTCGCTTTTTCGCAGCAGCGCGTAGCCGTCGACCCTTCCGATACTTTTTGCCGCCCGATTGGGGTCCATAGAGAGCAGAAATTCCCGGCAAAATCGATCCCGCTCCGCTCCCGTCAGTTTTTTCTCCATCCAATCACCTCGCTCTTCTATATCCGTCCTCCCTTTCCCCCAAATTTGCACGCCCGCGTACATCTTTAAAAATTTATAAAAAAAATCCACCCTCTCACTGCAGGGGTGGCTACGCCGCGTCAATTAAAAAAACGGGCGGGAAGCAAACCGCTTCCCGCCCGTTTTTATTCTGTTTCAGTCCGAGAACTACCCGGTAAAAAAGATATAAGTCAGCGCGCCTACCAGTCCGATTCCCGCCAGCGTCAAATCGAAGGCAAAGGTTTCGCCAATCAAAAACCGCTTGGGCCTGCGCGCGTATACGCCAAAATTTTCGTTCTTTTTGGGTACAAAGATACCAGGCGCTTTTAGATACAGCAGTTTTTCTCCCACCACTACTAAAAGATCGCCCAATCCGGCCGCCGTCCGAGCGCACATTGCCCCAAAAAACGCAAGTCCCCTCACGGCAGGACGGTAAATCAGCTCTTCCAAATCCAAGCCTCTGGGCCACCGCTCCAGATATACGGTTCCCTCCGCGGTTCGCCTGCACAGCGCCAGCCGCACAATCAGAAGATATACCGCCGCGCCGATCCCCAGAGAAATCAGAGCCCCTTGCAGATTCACCCATGAAAAATAGTGGAACATCCCGTGACTTTCCCCGGCCTTCAGAAAAACAGAGGATCGCTCTGCAATCACCTGCATGGAAACCCACGGTGTCAGCCCAAAGACCACCAGCAAACATGCCGTCAACCCGATCGCCATCCCGGTAGCCGGGGTCATGTACTCCCGGGCGCTGAATCTTTGCTTCTCCGCCCGCTTTTCAATAAAAATCGCCGCAAACAGCTTCGTCATATACGCTGCCGTCAGTCCTCCGGAAATTAAAAACAGCCACTCCACAACCCGAAAGCCCACCGCTGTGTTTCCGATGTGATCAAGGTGGTGGATGTACTCCACAATGCTCTCATGCAGCAGCGTTTTGCTGATATACCCCGAGGTTCCCGGCACGCCCACAATCGCCGCCGCACCCACAAAAAAGATCGCTTTCAGCGCAGGCGTGTTCCGTCCCCAGCCCCGCAGCTCGTTTAAATCCAGCGAGTGGGTCCCCAGATAAATCACGCCTGCCGATACAAACAGCACCAGCTTAATCAGCCCGTGATTCATCATGTGCAGCACGGTTCCCCATGCCGCCAAAACATTGTCTTCTCCCAGATACCCCTGCATGGCTACGCCGATCAGGATAAACCCGATCTGAGACATAGAAGAACAGGCCAGCGCCCTTTTTAGATTGACGGAGAATAGTGCCAACACCGCCCCCAGCATCATCGTAACAGTCCCGGATAAGAGCAGCACTCCATTCCATTCCGTGCTGAAAAAAAGCAGATACCGGGAAATTATTAAAATTCCGAAAATTCCGCTCTTGGTAAGAATTCCGCTCAACAGCGCGGAAGCCGGCGCCGGCGCCACGGGATGGGCCTTGGGAAGCCAGATGTGCAGAGGAACCATGCCCGCCTTCGCGCCAAAGCCCGTCAGGCAGAACAGTCCCGCCACCAGCAGTTCTCCCCGCCGCCCGTCCTCCAGCGCCGCCACCAGTGCAGGCAGTTCCTGAAATACCAGAGATCCCAGCAGATGATTCAGCATCAAAAGTCCCACCAGCAGAAGCATTCCCCCAAACACCGCCACCGCCAGATACGTTTGCCCGGCCCGCAGCGCATCGGGGTTTTCATTCTGTGCCACCCAGACATAGGAGGCGAAGGACATAATCTCAAAAAATATAAATAGCGTGAAAAAATCCGCCGCCAGAAACACGCCCATCAGAGCCCCCAGCGTAACCATCCATGCGCAGTAGTACCGGTTCACGCCCTCCCGTTCCGCAAAATACTCCTTGCTTGGCAGCGCCGTCATCAGCCATAAGAACGCCGCCAGAACGGCCATGGTCGTGTGGAGGCTCCCCGCCTCAAACCGCAGCCCCAGCCCACACAACTGAGGGAGTACTGCCGTTCCCGGCCCGAGCAGGAGCAGCAGCGCCGCAAAAATCTCCACCGCCGGAATAATGCGGACATACAGATTGCGGTATTCGCGCCCTCTTCTTCGCATGGGGTATACAAAATACGCCGCCAGAAACGGAAAAAACACCAAAAACAGCAGTAAAAACGAACTCATCCAGCGTCTCCCCCTTTCATAGCGTGTTCAGACCCACCGCCTGCAAAAATTCAATCAGCGGCGCAGAAAACAGCGCCAATGCCACACCCGCCGCCGCCAGCACCACCAGTGGAACGGTCATCGCCAGACCCGGGTCGTGGATTTTGGAAAGCGCCTCATGGTCCACCGCGCCTACCGGGAACCATGCCCTAACGAAAATAGTCATCATGTACAGCGTCGTCAGCAACGTGGACAAAATCAGCGCCCCGATTCCGAAATAGGCCCAAGGGTCCTCCGAAAGCACCGCCGCCGTGCAGATCATCCACTTTCCCACAAAGCCTCCCAAAGGCGGCACGCCGATCAGAGCAAAGGCTGATACGGTAAATGTCGCGAATACCACCGGCATCCGCCGCCCCAATCCCTCAAATTCATAGATATACTCCCGCCCACTCTTTTGAATAATGGACCCGGCGCAGCAAAACATGGTGATTTTCACCACCGCATGATAGACCATATGCGTCAGCGCGCCCACCAACCCCGCAGGCACCATCAGCGTCAGGGAAAAAAGAATGTAGCTCAGGTTGCTCACCGTGGAAAAAGCCAACCGCCGCTTCAGGTGGGGTGTGCGTAACGCCCGGGCTGCACCGTAGATGATGGTCAGGATCGCCGCCGTCATCACCACGTACTGGGCCCAGCTTCCCCGTAGAAAATCCGCGCCGAATCCGAAGTAAATCAACCGCAGCACCGCAAAAGCCCCCGCCTTCACCACTGCCACCGCATGGAGCAGGGCAGATACCGGCGTGGGCGCCACGGACGCGTCCGGCAGCCACGCGCCAAAGGGAAATACTGCCGCCTTTACGCCGAAGCCGAAAAACGCCAAAACGAACACTGCCCACAGCGTCGTCTCGTTCCCCGCCGCCCTTACAAGGTCCAGCACGCCGCCGTAAGTAAAGTCCAGCGTTGTTCCATAGCGCAGTAAAAACACGATGCCGATAAAGGCAAACGCCGCTCCCGACAGGGAATACACCAAGTATTTTCTCCCTGCATACCGGGCTTTCTCGTCCATAAAGTGCATCACCAGCGGCAATGTCGCCAGCGTCAGCAGCTCGTAAAACAGATACAGGGTGAGAAAATCCTCTGCAAACGCAATCCCCAGCACCACACCAAAGCTTGCAATCCAGAATCCGAAAAACCGGCTTTCGTGTCCCTCGTGGGACATGTAATCCAGACTGTACAGCGTAATCAGCGGCCATAGAGCCGATACGATGGCTCCATACACCATCGAACATCCATCAATTCGCAAAGAAATAGAGAATTCGCTGGAAAACCGCACCAGTGTGCAGGCTGGAGCCGTGTCCGCCAGCCCTGCCGCAATAATGGCGGCAAACGAAAGCCCCGCCGTCAAAAGTACAGCGCCCATAATATAGGCGTTGCGCACCTTGCGCTCTCCGGGCTGTAAAATTGTCAGCCCAATACCCAGTGCCACGGAAATCAAGATGGGCAGCGCCTGAAGCCATTGCATCCGCACGCCTCCTTTTCCTTCAGTCTAATCAGAATATCTGCGGCAGCAGTGTGGAAATCCACGCCTGCAAACCGTTTGGAAACAGTCCCAGCACCAGAACCGCAATGCTCATCACCAGCATGGGCGTCGTCATCCGCGGCCCAACCTCCCTGCGCTCCACCAGCACGTCCTGTCCCGGGAAAAAGCCGCGCACCACAATGGGCAGCAGGTATCCGGCGGTCATCAACGCCGATAATATCAACATTGCCACTCCCAGATACCCCATCGCCCGCTCTTCAAAATTCAGTGCGGCGGAGGCAAGGTACCACTTACTGATAAACCCGCTCATGGGTGGAATCCCGATAATGGAAAACGCCGCAACGGAAAAGCAGACCATGGTCCTTGGCATCCGCTTGCCGATGCCCACCAATTGATCTACATGGATGAAATTGGTGGCCACAATAATGGCGCCCGCCGCCAGAAACAGGGTATCCTTCGCCAGCGCGTGGAAGGTCATCTGCAACAGCGCACCTCGCACGCCCTCTGGAGAGAGCAGCAGCAGCCCGAACAGCACATAGGACACCTGACTCACCGTGGAATAGGCCAGCCGCTTCTTGAGAATCTTCTCCTTCAGTGCCAGCATGGACCCCGTAAACACTGTGCATAGCGTAAGACCAATCAACGCGTACTGCGCCCAGCTCCCCCGCAAAAACTCCGCGCCGAACAGGTAATACGTCACCCGGAGAATGGCCAGCACACCGCCCTTGGTAATCACACCGGATAGCACGGCGGAAGCCGGCGCCGGGGCCACGGGATGGGCCGTGGGAAGCCACGCCTGCATGGGCATCATACCCGCCTTGGCGCCAAAACCAATGGTCATCACAAAAAACACAATCAATAGCAGGGGCCTGTGGGCCGCCGCCAACGGCAGATTCAGCGCGCCGCCGCAGGTAAAGCTCTGGTTGGTCAAAAAGTGGGATAAAAAGAAATATCCCGCCAGCGCCATTCCCGCACCAAATACGGAATACCCCAGATACTTCAGCCCCGCCCGCCGCGCAGCGGGCGTACCGCCGTGCAGCACCAGTGGAGCCGTCAAAAGCGTCATCAGCTCGAAAAACATGTACAGTGTCACAAAGTTGTCCGCAAGGGCAAGCCCCATCAGTGTTCCCAGTGTCATGGTGTAAAAGCCCTGAAACTGCTGGCCCTTCCCACCGTGTCGGAGATATGGCTCGGCAAATATCGCCACCGGCAGCCAGATTGCCGAAGTCAGCACCATGAAAAACTTTCCAAGAGAGTCGCTTTGCAGCTCCAGATATAAGGACCCTTCAATAGTCATCAGCCTTAGCGACTGCTCCGGCAGCACGCACAAAATCCCCGCCGCCGCCGCCGTCAGCACGGTCAGCCACAGCGTCAGCCGGTTGCGTGTCTTCTCCTCCCTCTCCCGGAAGACGAACACGCCTCCGAATATCGGCAGCAAAATCGGTAGTAACAGCAAAGCGGTTCTCCCCTCGCAAAAAATTCGGCTCTCTTCGCCGGTCCCGCGCTCAATTCAGCCGAATGCCTGCATAAATCACATTCATCACGGGAAGGTAGACAATGCCCAAAAGGAAAATCAGGCAGATAAACAGCGCGGTCGCTGTGAAGAAAGAGCGGTCGAAGCGCGTGTCTTCCGGCTTCACGTCACGCATAACCTCCCTGATTTCCTCCCACGGGGGCCGCACCCAGATGGCCAGCGTCGCCGGCACATAGTACAGCGCGTTCAGCACCGTGGAAGCCGCGATGGTCAGCAGCACCACCGCCACATAGGGCGTCGCCAGCGCCGCTTCCGAAAGATAGAGCTTGGAAACAAACCCTCCCAGCAGGGGAATCCCGATCATGCTCAGCGCGCCCACGGTAAACCCCACTCCCGCGCCAAAATCCCGGTACGCGCTGCCCCGCAAGTTTTTCAGGGACCGGTGATGCCCGCTGACGTCGGAGAGCCGCCCAGCGCAGAGAAACAGCAGCGGCTTGCAGGCCGCGTGGACTAGCATATGAAAGCACGCCGCCGCCACGCCGAACTCCGTTCCAAGCCCCAGCCCCATAAAAATATACCCAATCTGTGCCACCGAGGAGTTGGCCAGCATCCGCTTCACGTGATATTCCCGCATGGCCGCCAGAGACCCGAAAATCATTCCCAGCATCCCTGCAACCAGCAAAATACGGGTCACGCCTACCTCGCGCATCAGTTCCAGTCCAAACACCCGCGTCATCAGCGTAATGATCAGCACTACATAGCCCTTCAGCACAATGCCCGATAAAATTGCCGAGGAAGACGAGGTGGCTCCGCCGTGTGCGTCCGGCAGCCACAGGTGAAAGGGAAACATGGCGCTCTTGATGCCAAGTCCCACCACCATCAAGCCGATGGACACAATAAGGGGCCTATGATACTGTCCCAGCTCCGCCAAAATCTCCACTGCCCTTGCCAAGGGCTCCATCAAAAGATACCCGCCAATGCTATCCAGCAGAGCAAGACCGATCAGAAATAGACCCGAGCCTAACAGGCTCATAAACAGATAGCGGATGGTGGCGATGAGATTCGGTCCCGTATCCTTTGCCATCACCATGGCGCAGGCCGCGATGGTGGTAATCTCGATAAATACATAGGCGGTAAACATGTCGTTGGTGTAAATCAGCGCTAAAACACCCGCCAGCATCAGGTCTGCCATCACAAAATACAGTCCCTGTTTCTCTGGCAGAATGTCATGCGACAAGCTCCGTCCGCCTCCCAGTAGCGACAGGCCCATCACAATGGAAAAAGCCGCCGCCAACAGCGCCTGCAACGGTCCCGCCTTAATGGCGTTTCCATAAGGCGCGGCAAACCGCCCCATGGCGTATACAAAACTCACATTTCGCGTGTACACGTAGTACAGCAGCACCACCGACAGCACGGTCGTAATTGCCGTCATGGCCAGCGCCAGTACATAGGCCCTCCGCCCGTCCCGAATCACCGAGGACAGCACGCCGCACAAAATGGCGACAAACATGCTAAAAAAGGGGAGGTTTTCATAAAAAGGGCGCATCAATCCTCCTCCTTCTTGGCTCGCTCCAGCAGCTCGGGCAGTTCAACAGTTCCATACCGCTGGTAAATGCGCTGCACCAGCGCCAGAGAAAACGCGGTCACACTGACGGATACCACGATCCCCGTCAGCACTAAGCCGCTGGGAATTGGGTTAATGTACAGCGAGGCATTGGCAGCCCCTTCCGCTATAATGGGGGCACCGTGTCCCTCGATGTACCCAAGGGATGCCAGCAACATAAAAATGGCGGAATCCATGATGCTCAGCCCGATGACTTTTTTCACCAGATTCTGCTGAAGCATCATGTTCAGAAGTCCAATTCCGAATAAAATTACCGCCACTACGGCAAAGCGGTTCTGGGCAACCAATTCCGGCATCAGATCTTCCCCCTTTGAAACATCGCATAAAATCCATAGATGGCGCAGGCCACCACTAGTCCCACCGCCAGCTCAATCACCGTCATCATCCACTCCATGTCGATGGATAGACCATTCGCCCCTGCAAAGATATACACGCCGTAGGTCAGTGTATAAGCCATCAACCCCACCACCCGCACGCCGCTGTATAAGCTGCGGGTCAGCAGTCTGCTCAGTCGCTCCGGCCCGAAGGCCACCGAATACAAAATCAGCCCTCCGCTGAGAATCGCGCCTCCGGAAAAGCCCCCTCCCGGGGACGATTCTCCGTTCAACAGCACATACGCGGCAAATAGGAAGACAAACGGGATCAGAAGCTTGGCGGACTTTTGCAGAATGTTGTCCTCATGGGCCCGTTCCGCAGCGTCCTCCCGTTTCAGCCTGAGCTGCGCCCGCTCTCCGGTGTTGTTTTTGTCCCTTTGCAGCAGAATCATCACGCTGCTCACCGCCAAAAACAAAACGCAGCTCTCTCCCAGCGTGTCAAAGCCGCGATAGCACAAAATCATGCCCGTCACGGCGTTACTGGCGCCCGTCTCCTCCACGGTATTCTCCAGATAGTGCCGAGACACTTCGTTGTTGGTGGGGTTTCCCGGCTGCCCGAAGGGCGGAATGTAAATCACTGTGGACAGTAGAATGAAAATTAGCATTATGCATAAAAGTCCTGCCGCCAGCGGGTACAGTCCCAGAAATTTTTGCAGCCGCAGTCTCTCCCGCGCCTCGTGCAGCTCGTGCGTTTCCTGTGGCCGTACCGGGCGCCGGTCCATTACATATTGGGTGGTGGGATCTCCGGCTTCCGCCTCGCCGTTCACCCATTCGGCAAACCGCTTCCATCCACCCCGCTCACTCATCCCGTGTTCCTTTCAGCGCATTGATTTTCTTCAGCGTCAAAAAGAAGAGGATCCCGCTGACGCCTGCGCCAACCGCCGCCTCCGTCATGGCCAAGTCCGGACTTTCCAGCACGCTCCACAGCACCGCCAGCATCACCGAAAAGGAGAGATATACAATGACCGACGCCAGCAGCCGCTTACAAAGCGGAACCGCCGCTGCGCAAACAATCAGTCCAACCAGCAAAATATTTTCCAATAGTGTCATCGTATCTCCACCTTACATTCAGCCTTCAGATTGGGATTGGTAACCGTCTCCACCTGTGCAATCAGGTGGCTCGCCACGGGGCTGGTAATCCACAAAAACACCAGAATCAACAGTGATTTCAAAGATGCAAGGGTGGGTACATGAAATAAAACAATACCCACCAAAATGCAGAAAATCCCCAGCGCATCTCCCACAGCGGCGGCGTGCATCCGGTTCAGCGCCCGGTCAAATCGATAAAGTCCAAGTACCGCCGTAAAAAACGTAAAGACTCCAAAGGCCAGAAATACCAGCCCCAGTCCGGTCAGTATGTCACTCCCCATGCTCAGCCGTCTCCTTTTTCTCCGGTGCGGTCTTGGTGCCCTTTTCCTTGCGCCAGTGGCGAATCAGCCCCATTCGAGCCATCACTATCACGGTCAAAAAACTTAAAAGGGCGTAAACCAGTGCCACATCCACCAAAAAGGCCTCACCCATTCGCACTGATAAAATGGCAATCACTGCCACCGCCATGGTGTTGATCATGTTCACGGCCACAATCCGGTCGGTAAACCGCGGACCAATCACCGCCCGCACCAGTGTGGCCAGCATCAGCACGGCCAGTAAAACAATCGCCGTCGTCAGTGCCGCATTTTTCACATCGGTCATACGTTTCTCTCCAGCCCTTGCAGCTTTCGTTCAAGCTCGCCGTGCTCCAACCCCTCGGCAAGAGACGTGTCCAGCGTGTGGACGCACAGCAGATTCCCCTCCTGCGACACAACAATGGTCCCCGCCGTCAGCGTAATCGCATCGCTGAGGGCCGCCCGGGCGCTCTGGTGTGTCAAATCCGTCCGAAACCAGATAAGTCTTGGCTCCATGTTTCGTCCCTTGGTGTAAATAAGCCGCATGACCACTAGTCCCGCCAAAAGCAGTTCCTTCGTCAGGTAAATTAGATATCGGATCGCACTCCCTGTTTTTTTCAAAGCCTTCCAGTCTCCCCTGGGACTGTATCCCAGCGTTTTGCAGGCCAATAGATACAGTCCTGCGGAAACAGCGCCCCCGATGATGCAGACCTCCATGTCCAGCTTCCCCGACAAAAAAATCCACAGTCCAAACAGCAGAATCAGCAAGCCGCCGCCCCCTCTCGGTTAAATTCCCCGCCATCTTATCACGGGAGTTTGTCTGCGCCCGTCCGCCCCTTCGCGTATTCCTGCACATACCTTATAAAATTCCGTGTCACGGGGGATACGGATTTCAGCTGCGGCACACCCATTCCCAGAATGCGATACTGCGGCGGGTCCAGCGACATCGCCACCGCGTCATTGCGATAGTTGCGCAAAAGCAGCTCCGGCAAGATGGCCACTCCCAGTCCCGCCGTCACCAAATTGACGATTGCATGGTCGTTGCAGGCGGAAAAGCGAATGTGAGGATAGTGCTCCAACCGGTCCAGCACATGATGTACCTCGTAGTCATAACCTGCCATAGGCATAATAAATTGCTCGTTTTTAAACGCTTCCACAGGCACAGAGTCCCCCTCTGTCAAAGGGTGTCCCGGCGGCAGCAACGCCAACATCTCGTCCTTGCAAAGGGGAAGCCAGTCAAAGGAGCGGCTCTCTCCCCCGGTGTACAGACACAAATCCGCTTCGTGGGCGTCCATCATGGCGTTGATGCGGTCGGCGCCTCCTTCAATGATCTGAATCTCCACATTGGGATAATCCTTTTGAAAAGCGCTGATGATGTTGGGGAGCCAGTAAATTGCCATGCTGGAAAAGGATGCAATCCGAATATGCCCCGTATCCGCGCCTTTGATCTTCGCAATGTTTTGTTCTAAGCTTTCGTTGGTTCTCAAGAGCTGGCGGATAATGGGCAGCAGCATTTCCCCCTCGGAGTTGGGGAGAATCCCCGATGAGGTTCGAATCATCAGGGAAAAGCCCACCTCATCTTCCAGAGACTGCATCATGTGACTGATGCCCGACTGCGTATATCCAAGCTCTTCGGACGCTTTCGACAGGCTTCCCAGCTCTACGGCACGGACGAATGCCTCGTATTTTTTTATGTTCACACGCTATGCCGCCCTTTCATGTTTCTTAGTACAAATAAGACATTCTCTAATATCCTTCATTATGTTATCGTATTTATTTTTGAAATGCAAGATTTTTTTGTGTCTGTTCATAAATCCGTTTTTCGCCTGAATTATCAGCTTGTCCGGACTTTTTTCCGGTATTTGGAATTAGTAATCTACCAGTCTGGCTTTCTCCGTGCCAAGGATTGCTGTCTTTCTTAGCTGCTCTTTTCCTCGCATATTCCCCTTCGTCCGCGCATACGCTTTCCCAACAAGGGGGAATGCTGAAATGACGATTCATGTGGTCACTGTCGATGAAACCGTTGACTCCATTGCCGCCGCTTACGGGGTCGATCCCTTTCGGCTGGCAGCGGATAACGAGGTGGGAGCCTCCGGAGCTCTGGCCGTGGGACAAACTCTGGTTGTCCGGTTTCCGGAGCTGGTCCACGCCGTCCGTCTCGGGGATACGCTGACCTCCATTGCAGCGGAATATGGCGTGAGCGTCCGAAAACTCTATCAGAACAATTGGAGTCTGGGTGGCCTTTCCGGGCTGGAGGAAGGGATGGAGCTGGTCATCTCTTATCAGGACCCACCCACTGACTCCGCCATTTTTAACGGCTATGCATACCCTTTTACTGAAACGCTTCAGTTGGATGCACAAACGCCGTACCTTACCTTTCTCACCCCTTTTACTTATGGCATCACAGCAGAGGGAGGTCTTCTCCCGCTGAATGACGACGCGTTGCTGCTCTCGGCCCGGACTCACGGGGCCCGGCCTGTGCTTCATCTTTCCTCTTACACAGAGGAGGACCAGTTCGACGCTGACCGCGCAACGCTGGTCCTCACGGACATGTCCGCACAGAACCGCCTAATTTCCGAAATAGGTGCCCTGCTTCAGGAAAAGGGTTTTACGGGAATCGACGTGGATTTCGAGTTTCTCCC
>NZ_DAMBZJ010000046.1:1320-15412 GCF_032060045.1 Oscillibacter sp. | reverse complement strand
CATTCTACCCGCGCCGCATTACTGCGACTTACGGGCGCACCCATGCTTCATCCAACCCGAAGGGCTCGATCTGATCCGTGTAATCCGCATAAATTTCCCGCGCCATCCTACTAAAACGGATATACTCCGCCATATCCGGAGGCAGCACAATTAGATCCGGGCATTTCTGTTTTGCTTGCCAGATGGCCATGCCCGTTTTCACGCCGAAGGGCTTTGCCAGATAATTTGCCGTCAGCACAATGCCGTGCCGCGCTTCCTGACTGCCGCAGACCGCGAGGGGTCTGTTTCGCAGCTCTGGATGCCGCTGCATTTCTACGGATGCATAAAAGCAATTTTGATCGACGTGTAAAATGCTGCGCGCCATGTCATCACCTCCACTGCTTATATTATATAGAACAAAGGTTCCATTATGCAAGTGGGAGTTATTGTTAGCAGAATAGGCGTATCAGAAAATACGCTATACTATATCCGGTATAGAAAACTTATTTGAACCGAAAGCAGGTGCCTACAGTGTGTGGACGCTATCAGTTTACGCCCGGTGCCGTATATCCCCCCACCAAGGCCCCTGTCCTACTGGAGTCACATGGCAGCGTAGCCCCCGATCTGCTGTATTGGAGCCTTCAGACACCTCAGGAACTGGCGATCCCGCCCTATTATAAAGCCCCCCGGCGAGCATCACGTTCGTCGGGGGACTTTTTGTGCCCAATTAGGGCACATCATCGGTTATTGAAAAAAACAGTTGAAGTTTGTTAAATTCTGGTATAATCTTTTGGAAGAGCGCTTAATAGCAAGTACACGAAGCTCGTCCAACTACATGTCACAGCAATGATGGGCAACTAAAATGAGTTCTGATTATTCATTTAAGTTGAAACGGTTTATGGCGTGAGGGGAATTTGCCAGTGAAGAAAAAGGTACCTGTCGGCATTCTCTCACTGTGGTGTCATATGCAAAAGAATTTGTTGAAACTGACTGCTACAACGGGGGGATCTTGGCTGTGACGCTGTTTTCTTAGCGTTGACTGCAATCAATGTTTTAGCCGTCTCAATTATATTCTTAGAGTGAAAAAGGCTCGAGCCGCCTCGGCAAAGCGCACGGCAGACTGGAAAAAACGTAAGGGTATCGGTCGTTGAGGCCGAATGCCGAGAACCTATTGACGGTCTCAGCGATGAATATTATTATGAAAATACCCGGCAAGTCGATTAATGTAATGGTTATTATTTAATCACAGGTGAGGTGAAAAAATGAGCGCCCTATCATATGTGGAACTTAATGTTTTTTCTTTGGTATTTCTCATTCTTTGTTACGTTAACATTCATAATAAAGACAAAAAATATCTATATGACCAAAAAATATTTTTACTAATGCTAGAGGCAAATGCTGTTTTACTTATTTTAGATTCTTTACAATGGATTTTAAATGGCAAGCCGGGCGCAGCCCTAAGAGTCGTATCCATCATTATAGCGGTGGTATACAGTGCAATGACTCCAGTTTCGTGCTTTTTGTGGAGCGTGTATGCAGATTATCAAATAAACAGAGATGAAAGTCACATTAAAAAGTTGTTTATACCTCTGGCAATTCCCTTGTTTATCAATTTAGTCCTAGCATTGCTTAGTGCTCTTTTTGGTTTTTTGTTCGTTATAGACCAGAATAACATTTACAGCAGAGGGCCTCTTTTTTATTTAATGGCTTCAATCTGTTATTTTTACCTTTTTTATTCCTTAATTTACATTATTAATAAAAGAAAATCTGTTGAATACAAAGCATATATTCCACTGCTGCTATTTGCATTACCACCTTTTATTGGCGGAATCATACAATCTCTATTTTATGGAATTTCAATTGTTTGGAACTGCACAACAATTTCAATTTTTATTATTTTTATTAATATTCAAAACAGTCAACTATATACAGATTCCTTGACTGGGTTATACAACCGTAGGCAGTTTGATAATTATATGCAGGAATGTTTCAGGAGTTGTGACAAGGGTGTCATGCTTGGAATCATTATGAGCGATCTGGATTCATTTAAGAAGATAAACGATTTGTGGGGACATATTGCCGGGGATGCGGCACTTGTGGAAGCTGGAAGAATACTTAAAAACAGTTTTAGAAAAGAAGACATAATTTGCCGCTACGGAGGGGACGAATTTGTCGTCGTTGTAAAGGTTGATGGAAAAGTTGAATTATCTAACATGGTCGAAAGACTCAAAACAAATGTCAAGAAGTTTAACCAAAACAGCGGTCTCCCCTATTCTATAAACTTCAGCGTAGGCTTTGACATATTAAATTGTAAGTCCAGCATGACAATTCAGCAATTTATCAAGCATATAGATAATCTGATGTATGAAGATAAAAGCCGAAATAAGTCAGATAAATTGCAGCATGAGTATCATAACACGATACAGACAAACGTGTAATTATGTTTAATAGAACAAGCCCAAGGGGTACTCCCTTGGGCTTGCCAACAGAAAATCGCAAAGATTCAAAGCTCGGACAGTGTCACATCATAGCAATACTGCGAAGCTCGTCCAACGGCATGTTTTAGTAATGCTGCGAAATTCAAGATAGCTAATTTTGAAAGCAATATTCACTTAAGCATTCGACGTCTATGTCAAATTTTATGTTGAAGGTAAACTCTATGGAATATGGAAAAATTAAACCAATAAACATGGGATTCAATTACAAAATGGCAGCTGAAATAATAAATTGCTTTAACTCTGATGACATCCAAGCCGAATTGAATAAGTTGGGTCATATGCAGTGTATGGACGCAGATACAATAATTAGTACTATTTTTAATGATGGCGAGTCTAATGCATTGAAGCCAACACAATTTACATTATTACATCATTTTTGTGAGCAATATTTGTATCATTATTTATATAATGAGCGCTATTATTTCCTAGATGAAATTTGTTCTGACCTTGAAGCAGATTTCATTATCGACTATATCGATAAAACAGCAAGAATATTAGCGGAATATGGTGTTCCTATATGTGACTATAGAACTATCATTAAGGATTTTGATGAAAAAAATATAGATGCAGATTTGTCGGACTATGAATACGAAGAAAATATCAGGGCGCTTTATGATGATATGTTTCAAAACTTCGACTTAATAGAGTCAAACATAATTGAGGCAACGTTTTATTTACTTTATGATAACAAAGGGTTTTTATTTAAGTTTAATAAATTTCTCTCTAATTACGTTAATAGTATATTCTTACCCGAACATTATTTTGATGACCAAAAGCATATTAAACGGTGCCAATATTTGCCGGAATGGCTAAAGAGAGCTGTTTTTTATCGAGATAATGGAAGATGTCAGCATTGCGGTAAGGATTTATCTGGATTACTAGCAATTAACGACGATGCATTACTTCAATATGATCATATAATTCCTCTCGAACAGGCAGGGACAAATGATGCTACTAATTTTCAAATATTATGCAGAGAATGTAACATACAAAAAAGCAGTAAACTAATCCTACCAAAGTATTTTTACCAAATGTATTGGTGAATATTAAAACAATCCAAGATAAAAATCGTTTTTTAGCAAGATAAGTATAGATAATGAGAGGAAGTAAAAAGCATGGCAACAGCAATTGAAAGTATGACCGGGATAAATGTTTCATCATCTTATTTTTCTTCCCCGGCAATACTAGAGCTATTCCCCAAGCATCCAAAGCCATCTAAATCCAACCGTGTGGCTCTATTATACGGGAAAAATGGGAGTGGAAAAAGTACAATTGCTCAAGGATTCCGTGAATACAGAGATTCGATCAATCCTCGAACAGTAACGTTGACTCCGCTTGCCAACTCGGCCAGTATTAAGATTACGCCTACTGGAAAACCTGAAAAATTCTATATATTTGACGAGGACTACATTTCTTCCCGAGTTAAAATCAGAGATTCCGGTTTAAATGCAATAGTGTTGTTGGGGGAACAGGTATCCCTTGATGAGAAAATTGATAAAATCGAAGTTCAATTAAAAAAGAAAAAAGAAGAGGTATCTGCACAAGAAGCCGAATGCCTTAGATATGAAAATAACAATGATGTAACGTCACCCAAGCATTGGCTTTCAAAAATGTGCGATACATTGAAAGAGACAGATGGGTGGGCTGACATCGGTTCAAGAATAAAAGGACAGAAAGTAAAATTAGCAGTAAATCAAACGGAAATATTAAGAATTGCGGGTCTTAAACCGGATAAACCAATTGACGAGCTAAAAAAGGATTTTAAATCTCTTTTTACACGCTTTTCGGCGATTGATGCAAATACCGCACTTTTACCGCAGAATTCATTTTGCTTGCCAGATACAACGACCATTGAGAGCAGCGTAATATCTATGCTTTCCAAAACAATAGAAAAGCCCCAGCTGACTCACAGAGAACAGGAAATATTAAATCTCTTCGGCCTGCAGCAGATAACAGAAGTAAGAACTTTCCTTGCAGATATGAAAAATAACATTTGCGACAAGTGCCTACAGACTATCAGTGACGAATATAGAGCAGAGACATTGCAAGAAATCGATGGCATTTTAAATCGGGAGATTGAAGAATTCAAGTCTGGATTAATGAAACTGCAAGTTTCAGAAATACCAGCGGAAGCATTTCGTATTTACAGCAATTTGCCGTCGTTCGAAGCTCTTTGCACTGAAATAGACAGCTACAACAAATCTGTTCATACTCACAATGCTGCGATTCAAGAAAAATTTGATAATCCTTTTTCACCTCACAGCTATTCTCAATCCATTGGCTTAACAGCCATAGCCAACTCGCTTTCAACGGCATTCAAAAAGCTAAAGATTGAAATCGATGATTTTAATCAGATGGTCAACGATAAGTCAAAGACACAAAAATCGCTATTAATAATTAACGACAGCATCGCTCATTTAATGATAGAAAAGGATTTTGCGACTTTTCAAGCACAGCAAGATGTAAAAAATTATGCAGACGAAAAAAGGCAACAGTTGTTAGCGCAGCAGACTATACTTGAAACCAATAAGGCAATGTTGGATATGAAACGTAAGAATTATCTCATTGCCGCAGATGAGATAAATGAATCACTTAAATACATTTTCTTTTCGGACAAGCGCCTTACAATAGAGTTGGGGAATGATCAATTATACCACTTGAAATCAAATGGTGTCACAGTAAATCCTAGCAATGTATCCTGTGGAGAGCGGAATGCCATCGCTCTATGCTATTACTTCGCTGAGATTGCCAAAGATATGGATGCAAAAGCAAAGTATACTGACGAGCTACTTTTGGTCATTGACGACCCAATATCAAGCTTTGATGTAGAAAACCGAATAGGAATACTGTCGTTCCTAAGATGGAAGTTAGAGCAAGTTCTAGATGGTTGCACAACTACAAAAGTCTTGCTGATGACGCATGATGTAAGTGTCATCTTTGATTTGGAAAAAGCTCTTGAGGAAATTTCAAAGCATTGTGAAAAGATATCAACTTATGCCCAATTTAGAGTATTTCAACTTAAAAACAAGTTGCTATTAGATTTTAGTCATAAGAGTCACAATGAATATTCGCAACTGCTACATATGATGTACCAATATGCATTAAATGAAAATGATGAATTAGATTTGGTGATTGGTAATGTAATGCGTAGAGTATTGGAAGCATTTGCGTCATTTTCATACAAAAAAGGTATTATTGATGTCAGCCTTGATGACAAGGTAATCAATCTACTTCCGAATCAAACGTCTAAAACATACTATCGAAATCTTATGTATAGGTTAGTACTTAATACTGAAAGTCACGCAGAGGAAGGTATGCAGGGTGCTCCAGAGACGAGTTTCTTCAGTCACCTATCATCAAGTGAAAAGCAGCGTACTGCTAAGGATATTCTGTGCTTCATCTATTGCCTTAACAAAACTCATTTACTTTCTCACTTGACTGAAGCAGAAGCCGACTTGGATAAATGGTCTGCAACTATTGGGACTTAACCATAATTAAAACATATATTCAAGTGACGATGCGACTTGGTATGCAAGACGAACTTGTTAGAGTAAAAGACTGCAGAAAGCTTTCGGCTATGTCTAAATGCTTGTTAAAATGATTAAATTTTCTCTGTGAGTTTCCCGTAATGTTTATGATGCACTATGGAAGAAAAATTTATAATTTAAATAATCTACATTTGGAGTACTAATGAAACGGAAAACAAAATCAAAAAGGCCTATTATATTAGTTCTGCTAGTCGTGATTCTCGTTTTAGGAGTAATTTGGCAATCTGTTATGATACATATCGAAAGAAACACATACTCTGCAATCGGTGAATATGCTGATCTGGAAACATATCAAGCACATTACTATTCAAAAGGTGATGGTGAAGTTGCATTTGTTTTTATAACGGGTTCGGGGACACCTTGTGCCTACACAGATTTTTATGCGCTTCAAAACAAGTTGTCAACTATGGGGCAGACTATTACATTTGACCATGCAGGAAGCGGTTGGAGCACGGATACAGAAACTGCTCGCACGATTGAAAATCTTGTTAATGAGCTTTCTGTTTTAATAAACACTGTTGCTCCCAATAAACCAATTTATTTGCTTTGCCATTCCCTAGGCTCTTTAGAAGCTATCGGTTATGCACAGGCGCACCCCGAAAGAGTAGCCGGGATCATATTTTTGGATTCGGGATGCCCAGAGTTTTATAGTGCAGATTCAGAGCTTCTTGCCAAAACAATGAACCGCGGATCAGCCTTTATCAGAACAGTTGGCATTAATCGTCTGTTTGGAGAGCTAGGGCTTCTCTTGCCGATATATGGCGAGAATATTAGAAATCGACAACTGCCGGATAATCTGAAGAGCTTAGACAAAGCAATGTACTATCGGTTTACAGGAAATTCCTCTTCACTCAATACCCTTAAGCTTATCAATGAAAATGCTACGAAAGTTCTTGCCGGACCGTCATTAGGGCAGATACCAATACTTGTTCTTTCCTCTGACAATGGAAACGCATGGAATGATGTTCAAATGCAGCTTGCGTCATGGTCTGAAAGCAGTAAGCAAATAACCGTCAATGATTCGGAACATTACCTATATTGGTCTAACTATGACGAGGTAGAAAACTATATTAATGAGTTTCTCAAGGATAACCTAGAATAAAATTATAAGCAAACTTGGCAAGTTCTTAGAGAGTTTGAATTTCGCAGTGTGTTTACAATGGACAAGCTAAGGGGGTGCCCCTTTGGCTTGCAAACAGAAAAACAGAGCAACATAATAATATGTAAAGGAAAATGACGAATGGAATATTCCGCTATCGCATTAGTATGCATTTCCGGGCTGCTGGCATATAATGAAATTTCAGCATTGAAAAGGAAAATTCGAGACCAAGAAAAACGATTAAACCAATTAGCCATACTAGCAGGTTGCGATTTCTTATCCTCTTGTTATGTTACTGATGAAGTAAAAAAGCAAATAATTCAGTTAAAACGGGACGGAAAATCTGTCGAAGCCGTTAAGAAAATTCGCGAACAAACCCAAATGAACTTACTTGAAGCAAAACAATATCTTAATCAATTGGACTAAAATTCAATTTATCAATTGCAAGACGAGGAGACTGCCTTTTAATTGGAGCTACGCAGTACGTTTACACCGAAAGCCCCCGGCGAGCATCGCTCTCCGGGGGTCCTTCTCTTTGTGTCCGATTCGGACACATCACTTATTAAACAGCGCCTGCTCCGCCATCCTTCTCCTCGTCAGTCCCTTGATGGCCCTGCCCCCGCTCTTGTTATAGAGCGGCAGCTTCGCCGCAATCTGCGCCGCCGTGCGACTTTTGCACAACGTCTTCAGGCACCCGCCTCCGCAGTTGTACGTGAAGCTCACCAGCGCGTCAAACTGGTTCTGCGTCAGACGGTCGGTGATGGGACAGTACGCCTTGTCCAGCACGTACTTCTCATACTTCTTCAGGTCAGCCACCAGCATGGCATCCGCCTGTACCTGAGTGATCGTCTGCCTCTGGGCGACGTCCGCTCCGTAGTGGCCCCAGCCGATCGTCCAGTATTTCTCATAGCTGAACGGTTTGTACGCCTTTAGACGGCAGCCCTCAAACTGCTTGATGAGCGCCAGCCCGGCCACGCCGATGGACGTAGGGTGCACCTCCGCCTTTTTGGCCAGCGTGAAGACGATGTAGCTGTACAACACCCGGCCGCCGTCGCAGTACCAGTTGCCGCCGTCCCGGCTAAAGAATATGGTGCTACCGCCGCCGTCCAGCATGACCGCCTCCTCCCAACCGTAGGCCGCCAGCCGGTCCCGCAGTTCCTCCGGCGTCAGCTTGTCCCTGGAGGCATACCACGCCACCCTGCCCTGCTTGCGGCCGACGGCCTGCCTTGCACAGCGGTACGCCATATCCGGCTGATAGTTGGGTTTTGCAACAGGCACACCATGGACGATCAGCGGGACACACATCACATAGTTGGCCTTTGTGCTGCCCGGCAGCGATTCCATAGCCCAGTCCAAAGGCTTGTCCCACGCAATGCCATAGGCGGTGTAGGTCGGCTTGCACAGCACATCCCCGTCTGCTTTGATGTGACAGCACGGCCCGGTCGGCAGGCCCCGCTTGTCCTTTAGATAAATCGGCCCGCCGATCAGGAAGTCGCCGCCGGTCTCGTCGAGAATCTTCCATGCATCCCGCTCCTTGTATTGCTTGGTATTGATGTAAAGGCGGACGCTGGCCAGCAGCTCCGGGGCCAGCGTCCCGGCCTGCGTGATGCTCACGCCTTCACCTCCGGCAGTCCCGCCACGCTCGTCAGCACGGACAGCACCCCCGCCAGCACGGACGCGGATACCACCATCGTCCAGTTCACCGCGCCCAGCACCGCAGCCGTCCCGATGGTTGCCACCGCTGTCTGCGCCACGGTCTTGATTCCCCGCACCACGGCGGCCTTGGCCTATACCTTCCAGCTTGTCCAGCGCGTCATGCACGGGGCCGTTACAGCCCTGCTCCGCAAAGCCCCTGCAAGCACGCCTTGATGCCATAGCACAGCAGCGTCTGCTCCGTCTGGATGGCCCGGATGGTCTTGCTTTGCGTCCGGTCGCGCTCGATAAACTTGTAGATCGACAGCACTGCACCGCCAATCATCATTAGGGAGCCAAGCAGTCGTGCCAAATCATTGATTGTCTCCGCGTTGATGTACATTCTCCGTCCTCACTTCCACGTATATCTGGGCCTCTCGCCACCTCTGACGGCGTACCGCATCCAGTCCAGCAAGATAATCGCGCCAACGGCTTTTCGTCCTGTCATCGGCTCACCACCAAGTAGCATCCACTCTTTTCCAGCATAAATTGTATAGAGGAGGTGCATTAATGGATCATCTTTCCATAGGCATGCAAGCGCCTGACTTCACCGCGGTCACAACGTTTGGCCCTATAAAAATGTCTGACTTCAAGGGTAAATGGGTGGTTTTTTTCTCACATCCCGGCGACTTTACGCCAGTTTGTACCACTGAATTCATTGCTTTTTCACAAGCACAACAGGAGTTTGCAGATAAGAACACTCAACTTTTGGGATTGAGTATCGACAGCAATCCATCTCATCTTGCCTGGGTGTACGCGATATACCTGACCACTGGTGTTCAGATTCCTTTCCCGGTTGTGGCCGACCGCATGGGAGATGTTGCTCGAATGTATGGGATGATTGCCCCAGACGTCAGCAAGCAAGAAACCGTACGTAATGTGTTTATTATCGACCCCGATCAGAAAATCCGCGCTATTTTGATCTATCCCCTTACAAATGGCAGGAGTATACCCGAAATTCTTCGTCTGGTCACAGCTTTGCAAACCAGTGACCAATACCATGTAGTTACGCCAGCAAACTGGCAACCCGGACAGCCTGTTCTAGTCCCTCCACCTCAAACTTATAACGCTCTGATTTCTCGCCAGACTGATCCACAGAGCGAGGGACTTACCTGTAGAGACTGGTTTTTGTGCGGCAAGGAGCTTCCCGAAAATTCCGATCATAAGTAACCTATTCCGCCCCACTTCGGGGCGGAATTTTTATATTTAAAGTACATTTTCCTTGGGCACCCACTTTTTCCTCCAGATCATCCAGTGGGTGAGCATTGGGCTTTAACATCTAATCAATCTTCGCCACTCTAACGTCAAAGCCCTCCATATTAACTCCCTCGCAAATAGTATCGCGGCCTCTGGCCGCCTCGGACGGCGTACCGCATCCAGTCCAGCCCCACGATCACCGGTCCGCTGACGAGGCACCACAAGGCCGCAAACTCCGGGTAGACCTGCCCCAGCAGATTCCCCGGCATTCCGGAGTAGTCCCAGACACGCCACCCCAACCAGAGGTTCAGGACGCACCCGGCCAGAAATTCCGCCGCCGTGATAGTAAGGCCGCACAGGATGGCTTGTGTCCAAATTGGACACCGCCACGGCAGCTCCGCGCCCATGCGCTCCATCATGAGACCCAGCAGCAACGCCAGAACAATCATGTCGCCCCGCTCCGCATAGATGCGCTGGTCCAGAAAGCTCATGCCCCAGCGGATGAACACCGGGGGCGTGCTGCCGTCATGCCGATCGAAGAAATTTGCAAAGCCCTCCTTCATCGTCATGCGCTTGATGCCGGTACGACCTACCAGCAGTTTGTTTGCCTTGTCGATCAGGTCCCGCCCGCCGTCCGGATCGACCGCAACCGCGAGCTGATTTCCGATCTCCTGCAGGTGGTACAGCAGCGCCTGACTTTTCAGTTGCTCGGCATACGCCTCCCAGTTGGCGGCGGTAGGCGTGACCTCCATGATCTGGCACAGCAGATCGCCGTATGTATTTCCAAGCGCACCGTTGACCGTCACGGCGTCCACTTTTCCAGAATTGGAGAAAAGCCGCTTGATCGCCAGATAGATCATCCGGTAGCGCGGCTCGATGAAATCCGAGTCCGCCACCAGCGCCAGTATGGGGGCAATGACAGTCTCGTCCAGCAGCATGGAGCCGAGCAAAGACACCTGCGCATTCAGAAGCTCCGACGGACTGGTTTTCATACGAACCGGACCCCCTCGCTTTTCACAACTGCCACGCCTTCGGGTGCAGACTGCGGCAGTTCGTCCTCCCATCGGCGTTGGTTGAGCCATGTTGCGGGCATGGGGATGTACCTGCCGTTATCCCGCTGCCAGCTCTCGGATTGTTTTTGCTGCTTCAGCGCCGCAGCCATTGTGCGGCAAAGCTGGATATCCGGCTTCAGCCGCATCCACGCCTTCCGGGCCGGAGTCTTGCCATCGTGGCGAGGGTATGTATTCCAAAAGCGCTCAAACAGTTCCGACTGCATGTCCACCCCCACCGGGGGTATGGGGGCTTTGTCTGTCTTTGCTTTGTTTAAGTCTTTCTTTTGTTGTGTCAAATTCACCGACAACGGCAAACTCCGCTGACGGTTTTCACCGTTGCGGCAATTTGGAACAACGGTGGATGGCGCGTCCTGAACGGGGGGCGCTTCCTCCTGCAAAACGTATACATTACCCGCAAATTTTCCGCTGGTATCGTGGCTCTGCTCCCGCTCCAGATAGCCCACATCTTGCAGATTATCAAGGCACTTGCGGATTTCATACCGACTTGTTTTTGCCTTGACCGCAAGCCCCGAGACACTGTAATCCCAGTCCTGTGGGAGCGAGGCCATCAAAGAAAACAGGCCGCGCGTTGCCAACGTGAGTCGCTCGTCCTGCGCCACGGAATTGTAAATCGTGGTAAAGCCCCGGCCGCGCTTAAAGCGAACGACGCTCTCAGCCATGGCGCTCACCCTCCCGACACTGGGCAATGATATCCCGGCAAATGTTATGTACGCCGACGGCGTATACCCCGTCCCATCCGTCGATAATCTTTGCTTCCTCCGGCGTCAGATCGTCCCGCCACTCCTGCATATCTGGGGCGCTCGTCTCCGCGTTCCAGTTGTCGGCCAGCTCTGCCAGCCTATCTTCTGTAATGCTCGGCATCTCAACCCCGCTCCTCTCTTTTATCAATGATTTGTACCAGCCAGAAACAACCGGCCAACCAGCCAGCCAATTCCGATGGTGATCAGCCCAAGCACCCAAATGCTCATGTCAAAAGCGCCTCCTCCCCGGTAAAATTGGGGCTTGCGCTTTCGAGCAAATGTGATATAATAATCCTGCAATCGTTCTTGGGCGCAAGTCCTTGGACAGAACCGCTTCGGGCTGCTACCCGGGGCGGTTCTTTTTTTGTCAGTTTCATGCTGTTGCATCCGCTGAGACATGGGTAGCTCTTTCATCCACCCACTCCTCAAAGAGTTTGGTGTAAATTTCGTAGCAAAGATTTTTCTGACCGGGAATACAAATCGCCCACGGATATTGTCCATTTTGTATGGCCGTTCCGACGCGCGTCTCTGAGGTCTTGACACCGAGCTTCCGTAGGCGCTGTGTAACCTGATTAAGGGTCATCGTTTCAATGGTCTTTTGCATGTTCATTCTCCTTTTGTTGCAATTCGGACCTCTGTGCAGGCCCGTACAA
Source organism: Oscillibacter sp. (assembly GCF_032060045.1). Lineage (GTDB taxonomy): Bacteria > Bacillota > Clostridia > Oscillospirales > Oscillospiraceae > Oscillibacter. The sequence goes on along the minus strand of NZ_DAMBZJ010000046.1, from coordinate 2,933 downwards.
TCTCCGTAATATCCGCCATGATATCGTCCATTAGCGGGCGCTCGTCGCCGGTGATCACACCGTCCTCAATAATCTGCATCAGTTGCCGGTCCCGGTGGTCCTCGGCAAAGCGCAGCACGCGGTTAACTAGCGGGATTGCCGCCGTTTGCAGCGTGCACTCATCCACAGCCGGGATAATGGACGCTGCCAGCCGGGATTCGTTACGCAGGTGCTCCACGGCCAGAAACTGGCGGTTGTAAAGCTGTACCATCCGATAGGCCAGATCCCCCGGTACGCCGCACTCGCCACTTTCATACCGGGCCAGTGCCCGGACGGAGCATGGCAGCAGTTCGGCGGCACGTTCCTGCGTGTATCCTGCCTGCTCCCGGTAGATTTTGTAAAAATTCCTGCCACCTTCTGGCATGGCGCATTTCCTTTCTTTGGGGTATGCTGGAGATATGGGGCGCAGGTTACGCACTGGCAATTTCGCGGTCCATTACTTCGTCCATGGTGCAGCCAAAGATGTCCGCCAGCTTGGCCAGCGTAGGATAAGCGGGGTTTGCCAACCCCCTTTCCAGTTTCCAGACGGACGGGGGCTTAATGCCCAGCCGGTCGGCAAGGTCGGTCTGGCTCATGCCGCGCTCCTCCCGAAACCGCTTGATATTGTTCATGGTATTTCCTCCCTTCTTAAGGTCTTGAAACATCTGTACTTCCGTGATAAAATTACCTATCAGTTAAAACTAATAAGATAATGGGGTCATTCGTTAGCCTGTTGTGTTTTAGTCTGTGGCTATAATATAATAAGTAAAATTCTGATTGTAAAGATATTTTCTAATTATTGTTGCTTTGCACAATTTTTTAGCAAGAATTTATCTGATTTTAAGGAGGTGATTTATTTGGACTGCCCAGATAGAATTTTCGACTTGCTTTCAGATCTTGATATTGAACAAAAGAGCTTCGCAAAATCCATAGGTGTTATTCCTCAAACAATTACGGATTGGAAAAATGGCAAGAGCAAATCCTATACTAAGTACATTCCCCAAATAGCCGAGATTCTGAACACCACCACGGAGTACCTACTCACTGGCGAAGGGCCAAAAGTAAAAGCACCCCCATCCGCAGCCGGAGGGGACGCAATAAAAACAGAACATATCAGAGCGGCGTTTTTTGAAGGCGCGGAAGACCTGAGCAAAGAAGAGATGGACATGCTCTGGGACGATGCCAGAGACTATATGCGTTATAAGCTGGAGCAACGGAGGAAGCAGAAGCATGAATGATCCGCTGGACTTGTACAAGTTTGCGGAGCAACGTGGCATTGATGTGGATTGGATACCGTTGCAACGCGCGTCCTCACTTTCCCTGGACATGAAGGACGGTACTTATTGCATCGCAGTAGATCCATGGAAAATGGACAGTATTCCTCTCGAAACCGTGCGCATGGCCCATGAGTTGGGTCACTGCGAAACTGGAAGTTTTTATTGTGAAGAGGCCTCGCTGGATGTCAGGCAGAAGCATGAGCACCAGGCGGATCGGTGGGCAGTCATGCGGCTGATCCCTGTGAATGAACTGGACAAGGCTGTGGCTGAAGGGTATACAGATATCTGGTCCCTTGCGGAATACTTCGACGTCACAGA
>NZ_DAMBZJ010000046.1:0-1310 GCF_032060045.1 Oscillibacter sp. | reverse complement strand
GCAACATGGCGGCAGAATTATTTTTTTAACCCATCGCCGGATGGCGAAATAAATAAAATGTGTCCGAATCGGACACGATGAAAAGCCCAGTAATCAAAAGCGCCGCCCCAACGGGGCGGCGCTTGCCATAGGAGGAACTATGCACTGTCCAAAATGCAAAAAGGATATACCGGATGATGCGGTGCTGTGCTGCTACTGCGGCAAGGTGCTCATTCGCAAGGAGCGCAAGCGACGGAAGCGCCCTAATGGAACTGGGTGCATCCGCAAAATGACAGACCAGTCCCGTAGGAAACCTTACCGCGTGGAGAAGGGTGGGAAGCGGATTGGGGACTTTCCGTCCATGGAGTCCGCTCAGCAGTTTTTAGATAGGCTCAACAGCAAGCGCCGACTTGCAGATACGATCAACCTCACCCTGCAGGATGTTTATGACATCTGGAAAGATAAAGACTATCCCAAACTATCAGCAAAAAGCAAGGAGATGTACGATCTTGCATGGGGGAAGTTTGAAGACGTCAAGCCTAAAAAAATGAGAGACATCAGCACCGCCACAATCCAAGCATTGGTTGATGTGGAAGTCTCTAAGGCGCGCTCCAGATCAACCCAAGAAAAGATACGCAGCCTATATAGTCTCCTTTGTCAGCGGGCTATGGAGTTGGATATAATCGATCGGAATTATGCTCAATTTTTGTCTCTGTCAGAGCAAAAAGCAGTGCAGCGTGATGTATTCACGGAGGAAGAAATCAATCTGGTATTAGCTGACGCTGCCACCAGTGAGACATCAAAAATCATTGCGATCTTTTTATATACCGGATTCCGCCTGCAGGAGCTGCTGGACATGCCTCTGAGCGGCGTAGATACGCAGCGCTGGGTCTTCACCGGCGGCGAGAAAACGGAGGCTGGAAAGAACCGTATTGTCCCCATTCTGAATGTGATACGACCTTTTGTGGAGTATTTCCATTCTCAGGCAAACGGTGACTTATTCCTCTCCGGGTATGACGGCAATATTAATGGCAATAACTTCCGCAGGCGGGACTATTACCCGACGCTGGAGCGTCTGGGCATCCGCACAGCGCAGCGCCGGATGAATCCACATAGCTGCCGCTATACGCTGGCAACGAGGGGACATAGTCTGGGTATAGATAATGACACTCTATCCAAAATACTTGGCCACGCTGATTTTGACGTTACCAGTGACATCTATATACAAGCCCATATTAATAAGCTCCATCAGGGCAACTATCGGCAGCTATTCCGACCACGTTGCGGCCACATTTCAAGAATAAACAAAACAAAAGTCCTGAAACATTAAG
>NZ_DAMBZJ010000045.1:4410-16218 GCF_032060045.1 Oscillibacter sp. | reverse complement strand
CCTGCCAAAACGATGGAAAGGGTTAGGTTCATCAAATCCCACAGTCCCAACATTCCGATGACGCACAACAATGCTGCGTAGGTAATGCCGGAGCGCAGGCTCTTATGCCCCTTCCAGCCAAGGAAAAATACCAGCGCAATCAGGACAAACCAAGGAATGTAGCCTAAAATCCAGTTGATGCCTCCCACAAAGCCGGTCAGCCCGGACTTAATTCCGTCAAAAAACACGGAGTGGGATGCGGCAAAGCCGCGCACGGCATTGTCGATGGCGTTTGTGTCAACGTTGATTGTAAAGGGAAAATTAAACAACCAATTCATGCACCCTCCTTATCCAATGGCCGCATACAGTGTATCGGCCTGCTCTGCGGTGAGCCAGGTTTCAACCATGTCACGGTGCTCATTTAAAAACCACTTTGCCGCCGTCTTATAGTCCGAGCCGCTTTCTTCAATATAAGCAAGTGCCTCGCTGGTCAGCGCGGAGGTGGTGTGGTACTTGGATAAAAACGCCACATACTCCGGGTCGCTGTCATAGAAATCGTTGCTGGTGCAGATGGTGACCCGCACAGAGGGGCACGCTGTCTTTCCCTCAAGGAACAGCTCCGGGTCATAAGGCTCATCCTCCAGCAGGACAAAGTCGTATTTCCCCAGCAGCCAGGTAGGCTCCCAATAATAGGCTACCACCGGCTCTCCCCGGTCATACGCGGAGACCAGCACGGCGCTGGTGGCTGCATCGGTGCCCGGCTCAATATAGTTATAGGTTTTGTCCAGCCCGTAATACAAGTATTTCTGATGGATAATCTGCGTAATCTCCCAGCCAGCAATTCCGCCGTAGATGATTCCCTTGGAGGAATCTTCCGGGTCCTTAAACAGGGACGCATAATCCTTCAGGTCTGCCACGGTCTTCAAGTTGGGCGCCATGGGCTCAATCCCCCGCTCCGGGTCCCCCTCGATGACATAGCGCGGCACATACAATCCCTGCGCATTGTCGTCAAAGTTTACACCCACCTCTTTGAGCGCACCCGCGGCGATGTCTTCGTCATAGTTTGCCAGGTTGTCGGTCCACATCTCCATGTGTACGTCAATCTCGCCCTTCTTCACCGCTTCATGGGTGATGGGAGTGCTGCCGGAAACCTCCGTCCAATTATAGCCGAACACTGTTTCAGCCACGGTTCCCGCCACGGCGTTATGGAACAGGATGGAATCCCAGCCAACGTCGGCAAAACGCAGCGTTTTCGTTTGCTTCTGGTCCCCTGCCCCACAGCCCACAAGGCTGCCTGCCAATACAATCATTGCTAAAAGCAATCCTGTAATTCGGATCGTTTTCTTCATAAATTATCTGACCCCTTTCTTATATGTCATAATACTGACATTCGATATTATATCAACAAGTTGTCACTTTGTCAAACTGGCATCTTTATTTTTGTATAAGTTGTCGGAAAAATACTGGTATTTTTTGGAGACTTTCTTCACATATTTGTCTGTAATACCAATCAAAACCTCGTGTTCGACTATGCCCATTTTTTTCGTCTTCTCCTCAAATATTCACAACGAGCAATTTGCTTTGACGAAATCTATACTTTGTGCTAGACTGGCAGTATTGTGACACAATAAATACTATAACGGAATTACGGTGAAATCATTATGGCAAGAAGCATGGGGATTACCCTGCCTGTTTACCGCAAGATTGCGGTCACCATCGCTCAGGATATTGTGGGCGGCAAATATGTGGAGGGGCAGAAGCTGTCCGGGCGCACGGTGCTTTCCTCTCAGTACGGGGTTTCTCCGGAGACGATTCGCAAAGCGGTTCATCTTCTGGAGGATGTGGAGATTCTCCACGTCAAGAAAAACAGCGGCGTGTGGATTCTCTCTTCGCAAAAGGCCGTGGAGTTCATTCAGGAAACCCAGGAGATGCAAGGTGCTGCCGACGTAAAGGGCGAGTTGCTCTCATGGATGGAGCGCCAGATTGCCGAAACCTCTGCCGCCATGGAAAAGCTGCTGTTTGTCCTCAATATGGCGGGCCGTACAGCGAAGAACACGCCCTTTGTGCCTTACGAGATTGCTGTGCCCGATAATTCTCAAGTTGCAGGTAAGAGCATCAGCGGCCTGAACTTCTGGCACAAGACGGGGGCCACCATCATTGCCATTGAGCGCGGGGAGCAGATCATTCTCTCCCCCGGTCCCTATTCTTCCCTGCTGAGCGGAGATATTCTCTATATTGTGGGAGACGAACGAACGCTTCTCTCCGCCATTCATTTTGTAACCTCTGCGAACGACACATAACCGCCGCTTTTTTATGAAAAGCGGCGGCCTTTCTTGGCGAATTGATTGATTAACACAATGCAAACGGAGTGGAGGACTTTTTGCCTCCACTCCGTTTGCGCGCCGTTTCGGGCGACGATTCTTTTCATTTCTCCAGGAGATTATTTCTCCGTCTCCTCTTGGTGGGGGATTTCTTTCTCCGCCCCTGCCTTCACCATTTCCATAAACGCGCCCGCCGCCGCCGTGGGGGCCACGTCTACCAGCGTGCACATCTCCACACTGCGAGCAGGGATGGTGAAATCGGTTTTCAAAAGCCGAATCTCCCCCGCATTCAGCGCATCCTGCACAAATTCCAGCGTCACTCCCGCCACGCCCAGACCGATTTTTGCCAGCGTCACCAGAAGGCTTCGGGAGCTCAGCTCGATCTCCGGAGTCAGCGTCACGCCGCAGCGGAGAAAATCCTGCTCTAAAAAACCACGGGAGCTGGCCTTGCGTTCCAACAATATCAGAGGAAAAGCCGCAATCTCCTCCCGGGTGTAAACATGGTCGAAATCGCAGCCATAGCCGCTGCCCGCCACAAACACGCTGTGTGTGGAAAAGCAGGGCCACGCCTCCAGCCGCTCCCGTTCTGCCGGGGTGGAAGCAAAGGCGATGTCCACAGAGCCGGAGCGCAGCAGGCTTAAAACCTTGGCGCTCCGTCCGCTGATAATTTTCAGGCGGATACCGGGGTGAAGTCGGTGAAACGACTCCAGATATGGGGTCAAAAACTGGCCCGTCACCGTGTCGCTGGCACCAATCACCAGTGTACCCAGCATGAGCTGCTGAGCCTGAGAGAGCTTATCTTCCCCCGTGGCCAAAAGCCCCAGCGCAGAGCGAACATAATCATAGAGCAGCTGTCCCTCCCCTGTCAGTGCCACGCCCCGGGGGCTGCGGGAAAACAGCCGCGCCTGCAAGGCTGTTTCCAACTGCTTGATGGACTGGCTCACCGCCGACTGGGAAATATAGAGATTTTTTGCGGCCACGGAGATGTTCCCCGCCTCCGCCACCTCCTTAAATACCCGATACAGTTCCAGCTTTACCGACATGACGCCTCCTCCTTTGCGTTTGGGACTTTTTTGCGACTACGCTTGAGTTTATGCCTTCCGCCCCGCGGCCCGACCTTTTGGACGTAAACCCGGGCGGCCTTGCTTCTTTTTCGATTTCCTGCCTCTTGAATTGTTATCATTATAAGGACAACTGATGGTAATTGTAAATACAATCTTTGTTAATTTTTTCGGTGAAGCGTTTTAAAGGCCCAATTCCAGTCCAATACCTGCAAAAAAGGGGCCCGCTTACTGGCGGGTCCCTCGTCTCTTAATTCTTGTCGATGTGAGCTTGTATGCGCTGAATCATCATTTCCAGCGCCACCAGATTGCGCCCGCCCCCCAGCACAATGATGTCGGCATATTTCCGGGATGGCTCCACATACTGCTCGTGCATGGGCTTCACGGTGGTGAGATATTGCTTGACAACGGACTGAAGACTTCTCCCCCGGTCCTCCACGTCCCGCATGGCGCGGCGCAAAATGCGCTCGTCCGCGTCTGTCTCGACGAAAATTTTAATGTCGAACATTTCCCGCAGGACGGGATTCTGAAAAATCAGAACCCCCTCCACAATGATGACCTTGGCAGGGAAAATTGTCACGGTTTGTTCGGTGCGGTTAAAGTCCGTAAAGGAATACACGGGACACGCAATAGGCTCCCCCCGTTTCAGCGCCCGCAGGTGCTCAATCAGAAGGTCTGTGTCAAAGGCGCTGGGATGGTCGTAATTCTGGCGTATCCGTTCCTCTAAGGAGACGCCCTCCTGCAGTTTATAATAGCTATCGTGGCCCACCACGGTGACGTCGTCCCCGAAATGCGCCTTCAGTCGCCGGGTCAGGGTGGTTTTGCCGGAGCCGGTGCCCCCCGCCACGCCGATTAAAATAATATCCATCGGGCTTTTCCTCCTCTCCGCGGGGGCACGTGCCGCCCGCCATTGGCAATTCCCCGCAAGAAACGTAGAGGAAGAACCTCAGAATATTATAGAGACGGAGCCCCCCAAATGCAAGTGGAAACCAAGGAAAAAAGCGGAATTCCACAAAATTCGTCTTCATGGCCTTGACTGTGCAGGAAAAACCCGATATTATGTCAATTGATCATAAAAACACCCACCGCTCCAAAGGAGGATATTCATGGCCATGAAACGCTGCCCCGACTGCGGGGAAAAGTATTCCGATACATATAAGTGCTGTCCCTTCTGCGAGGAGGAGGCCGCGCTTTCTGAGGAGCGGCCCTTCCGCCGCAAGGGCGCGCGGCGCTCCGCCTGCCGGAAGGAACCCAGCATCCTGACGCCCGTGCTGGTTGTGGTAATTCTGGTGCTGGCGGTGACGCTGGGCTGGCTGTTCTTCGGTGACAGCATCAAGGAAAAGTTGGGTGGCGGCACAGAACCGGGTGTCTCCTCCTCCCAAGTCGATCCATCTCAAAGCGGCGGTTCCTCCGGAGATACCAGCCTGCCGGGAATCGGAGATTCCTCCGGGGATTCTTCTTCCTCCTCTGGCGAGGAGCCGGGACGCGGAACGGAAACGGACCCCTCCGGGTTGACGGTGGAGCAGGTGGCGTCTCTACCCGACACCCTGACCCTCTCCAAGACGGACTTTACCCTCCCGGTAGGAGACCCGGCGGTAAAATTGACCGTTTCCGGCGGCAGCGGGAGCTATACCTGGTTCAGCGAGGACGACGGGATTGCATCCGTGGACGAGAACGGCACGGTGACGGCCATTTCTGCCGGAATCATCAATGTCTATGCCACCGATGGCACCGGAAAGGGTCTTTGCATCGTGCGTGTGCGCGCAGGCTCTGGTTCTTCCGGCAGCTCCGGGAACACCGTCACACCCTCCGGCGGCGACGTGAAGCTGAACCGAGAGGACTTCACCTTGGGCATAGGTGAGAGCTTCCAGCTTAAAAACACCGGAATCACCACCGCCCAAACCTGGTCCAGCAGCAATCCCAGCGTGGCTACCGTCAGCGGAAACGGAACCGTCACTGGAGTGTCCACCGGTATGGCAACCGTCACCATGTCCTACGATGGAAACAGCCTGACCTGCGTCGTCCGGGTGAAATAAAGGACTCATTTTCTCAAAAGCGCCCTCCGAAGTCTCGGAGGGCGCTTTTCATCGTCCCGTAGCGCCGAATATTCAATTTTTACTGCGCCCTTGCAGCTTTTACCCGTGTTTTGTGCAGCTTGCATCAGCGTTGCAATTTTATTGGGATGGGGGTATACTACTTTGCAGGAAAAGTTCAAAATATTGATAACGAAAAACGGAGGATTTGCCAATGCCCGAAAAGTTGATTGATCGAACCTGCCGGGAGTTTACCTCCCTCCTCGCGGCCAAAGTCCCGGTGCCCGGAGGCGGCGGCGCCTCCGCTCTGGTGGGCGCGCTGGGATCCGCATTAGGATCCATGGCGGGGAACATGACTCTGGGGCGGAAAAAGTACGCCGCCGTGGAGGAGGACCTCCGCATCCTGCTTGAAAAGGGAGCAGAAATTCAAAAGCGCCTTTTAGAGCTGGTGGACGCGGACGCGGCGGCCTTTGAGCCACTGTCCCGCGCTTATTCCATCCCCAAGGACGACCCCACCCGGGACGCGGTTTTGGAGGAGGCCACCAAGCGGGCCTGCGCCGCGCCGATGGAAACGCTGGAACAGTGCGCCAAGGCGGTGGAGCTGCTGGAGGAACTGCTGGAAAAGAGCAGCGTAATGCTGATTTCCGACGTGGGCTGCGGGGCGATCTGCTGTCGGGCGGCCATGGAATGCGCCGCGCTGAATGTGTTTATCAACACGAAGACCATGAACAACCGCGTGACGGCGACAGCACTGGAGCACCGGACCGACGCGCTGCTGCAAGAATACGGCGCGCGGGCCACCGCCGTGGCGGACGCGGTGCGGGTCCAGCTTCGGGGAAAGTGAGAGGAGAGCGCATATGGCAAGAATTTTAAGTGGAAAAGATGTGGCCGAGGCGCTGAGCCTTCGCCTTGCGGAGCGGGTGCGGACGCTGGAAGAAAAAGGCGTGAAGCCCACGCTGGCCATTTTGCGGGTTGGCGAGCGGCCCGATGATCTGGCCTATGAGCGGGGCGCGGTGAAGCGCTGCGAAAAGCTTGGCGTGGCAGTCAAAAAGCTGACTCTTTCCGGCGATTGCACCCAGGCGGAGCTGATGGAGGCCATCCAGAGCGTCAACGCCGCTGCGGATATCCACGGCCTTTTGATGCTGCGCCCCCTGCCCAAAACGCTGAACGAACAGGCGGCCTGTGAAGCTCTGCTTCCCGAAAAGGACGTGGACTGCATCACTGGCGGGTCTCTTGCCCGGGTGTTTACCGGAAAGGGCGCGGGCTATCCCCCCTGCACCGCACAGGCCTGCATGGAGCTTTTGGATTACTATGGCTGCAATTTGGACGGAAAGCGCGTGACGGTAGTCGGGCGAAGCCTTGTCATCGGAAAACCCGTGGCCATGCTGCTGCTGGCCCGAAACGCCACGGTCACCACCTGCCACACCCACACGAAAGACCTGGCAGAGGAATGCCGCCGGGCGGAGGTTTTAATTGTTGCCGCCGGAAAAGCCGGAGCGGTGGACGGCGGATGCGTGGCCCCAGGCCAGACGGTCATTGACGTGGGAATTCACGTAGACGACGATGGCTCTATGCACGGCGACGCAGACTTTGCAAGCGTGGAGCCGGTGGTCTCTGCCATCACGCCGGTTCCCGGCGGCGTGGGCACGGTGACCTCCACCGTGCTGGCGGGGCACGTGATCGACGCGGCGGCGAAGGCCGCAGGCGTGAAGTGGGACAACTGACACATCTTCTTTCTTCATTGGAAGATACATGAATCGCTTCCCTCTTGGCATTCACGCACACTGGACAGGCCCCACCCCTTTTTCAAAACTACCGCTGTTATAATAGAACTATAGAAATAGGGTTGATGCTTTATATAATCTTGCTAAAGAGGCTTATATTCGTTGATGCAACCGAAATTCAACCTAAAGTTGCGTGAAAGTTGGTCGTGTCATGCAACCACTTTTGTTAAAATGAAGCCAATACAAAAGGAGGAATATGCAATGAATATCAGCTTTTCGTTTTTGCTTGGAGGTTTCGTAATTTATCTCACTATTGCGGCAGTTGTCATTGTCCTTATTATAATGGTAATTAAGGCGCTTCTGAAGTATATCCGCTCCGACAGCGTGCGGAAAGAAAAAGAAAGGGTAACAAGATCGCTTGGTGAAGCACTGAGGGCAAACCGTACCCGCTGCAAAATGACACAGGAATTTGTTGCGGAAAGTATCGGCGTCAGTCGGCAAGCCGTATCAAAATGGGAAAGCGGCACTTCTGATCCAAGCACTTCAAATCTTCTAGCCCTTGCAAATCTGTACGGTATCTCAGCGGAAGATTTGCTAAAGGAAGTTGAATAACTTGGCAATTACATTGCAAAACAAGGGCATCACCGTAAATAAAACGGTGATGCCCTAAAATCAGCTTTATCAGAGCGGCTCAATGGCCAGATCTTTTATTTATACCCCGTTTTTCATCCGTTCCTTGACCTCTCGGCCAAAGGGGGAATCCGCAAGACCGCCCAGCGCCGTCTCCCGGAACTCCTCGGACATTTTGCGGCCTACCTCGCCCATGCAGTCGATCACCTGATCCACGGGGACCCGACTCTCCACTCCCGCAAGGGCCATGTCCGCACAGCTCACGGCATTGACCGCACCCACCACGTTTCGCTTGACGCAGGGGACCTCCACAAGGCCTGCCACAGGGTCGCACACAAGGCCCAGCAGGTTTTTCAGCGCCATGGCCACCGCATGGCCGATCTGCTGACAGGAGCCGCCCCGCAGGGCCGTCAGCGTCCCCGCCGCCATAGCGGAGGCGGTTCCGATTTCCGCCTGACACCCGCCGGAGGCCCCGGAAATACAAGCCCGGCTGCCTACCACCGCGCCAATACCTGCCGCCACGTACAGCCCGCGGACGGCAGCGTCTTCATCAATGTCACCCCGATGATAGAGGGGAATCAGCACAGCCGGCAGCACACCACTGGCGCCGGCCGTGGGCGCCGCCACAATCCGACGCATGCAGGCGTTGGACTCGCCGGTACAAAGTGCGGAAGCGATGACTGCCGCAAGATAAGGCCCCGAAAGGGTGTTCATCTCCGCCGCGTAGTTGCGCATTCTCTTCCCGTCGCCGCCCACCAGTCCGCTGGCGGAGAGCCGGTCACCCCGATAGGTGTCCACCGCTTCCAGCATGGCCCGCCATGCAATCCGCATTTTTTCCATGGAAGCTTCCGCCGTCACACTCCGCTCCTCTATGTCGGTATCCAGCACCACTTCCCAAAACTCCCTGCCGCCCGCATCGGCGGCGTCAAAAATCTCCTGCATGGAATCCAGTGCCATTATACGTCCTCCCTCTCATAGTACGTCACGCCGGTCACATTCTCCAGCTCTCCAATCAGCGTCCGCACCTTGGGGGACACCTTCTCGTCTGTTTCAATGACCATCAGCACGCTGCCACCCCGCTTTGCCCGCCAAAGATTCATATTGGCGATGTTCACGTTTCCGTGCTCCAGAATCCATGTCACCTCCGCCAACTTACCCGGAACGTCGATGGAGCGAATAATCAGCGTATTGAAAATACCGGTGAAATTGACATGAATGCCGTCTAATGCGTCCACCCGGATACGTCCGCCGCCGGTGGAAGCGGCCTGAAGCTCCAACGTCCGCCCGTTTCCGTCGGAGACGCAGAGCACTGCCGTGTTGGGATGGGCTTCCTTCAGCTCCACCTTTTGAAAGGATACCTCCAGTCCCTCTTTTTCCGCCAGTTGAAAGCTGCGGGGAATGCGAAGATCGTCCGGCCGCATTCCCAAAAGCCCCGCCACCAACGCCCGGTCCGTGCCGTGTCCCGGTCCCGTCTCCGCAAAAGAGCCGTGTAGCCCAATATTTGCCTTTTTCGGCTCGTCGCCCAGCAGCGACCGGGCCATGTTGCCAATCCGCACCGCCCCAGCCGTGTGAGAGCTGGACGGCCCCACCATAACGGGACCTAGGATATCAAAAATATCCAGCATAAGGCTCCTCCCTTCTCTGTTTCAAAACTTTTTATTAGCTTATCACAAATTTTATTAGGTTTCAAGTTGATTTTTTTGATACATCTGTTAGAATAGTCGTAAAAAACGATGTAACCTGCTTTAATGTTGAAAGGAGCTGCGCCATGTCCTCTCTACTGATAAAAAATCTGTCCGCCGTGGTGACTTGTGATGACAATGACCGGGTTTTGAAAAATATCAATCTTTACTGCGAAAACGGCGTTTTACGCGCCATGGGAACAGCGCTGCCCCAGTCTGCCGACGAAGTTTTGGACGGGTCTCATTTCTGGTGCTATCCTGGGCTTGTAAACACCCATCACCACCTGTACCAGACCTTTTCGAGGAACCTGCCTCAGGTGCAGAATTTGGAGCTGTTCGACTGGCTCACCGCCCTATACGAAATTTGGAAGGGGCTGGACGGCGAAGCGGTCCGACTGAGCACCCTGACGGGCTGCGGCGAACTTTTGAAGCACGGCTGCACCACTGTGTTCGACCACCACTACGTCTTCCCCGCTGGAGCGGGCGATTTGATGGGGGTGCAGTTTGCAGCTGCCGCGGAACTGGGCGTGCGGTTCCATGCCTCCCGGGGCAGCATGGATTTGTCCAAAAAGGACGGGGGCCTTCCGCCGGACAGCGTGGTGCAGACGGTGGATGAAATTATGCGCGACTCCGCCCGGTGCATCGAAACATATCACGATGGGTCGTTTGGCTCCATGCGTCAGGTGGCGCTGGCCCCCTGCTCGCCCTTCTCCGTCTCGCCCGAGCTGCTGCGCCAGAGCGCGATGCTGGCCCGGCAGTACGGCGTGCGGCTGCAAACCCATCTGGCGGAGACAAAGGACGAGGAGCGCTATACCTTAGAGCGTTTCCAAAAGCGTCCCCTTGAATACATGGCTTCTCTCGGCTGGGTGGGACCAGACGTGTGGTATGCCCACGGCATCCATTTTAGCACTGAGGAACTGCAAGAGCTTGCCTGCACCGGCACGGGCGTGGCCCACTGCCCCATTTCCAACATGAAGCTCAGCTCCGGCATTGCCAGGATTCCTGAAATGCTGAAGCTGGGTGTTCCCGTGGGTCTGGCGGTGGACGGCTCCGCCAGCAACGACGGCTCGTCCTTGATGGAGGAGCTGCGGGTGGCATTTTTACTCCACCGGCTCAGCTCCAGCGCCGCCGCCCCCTCGGGATATGAGGTTTTAAAACTGGCCACCCGAGGCAGCGCCCGCCTGCTTGGCAGAACGGACATCGGTTCTCTGGAGGTTGGTAACTGCGCGGATTTCTTTTTGGTGGACTCCCGCCGACTAGAGCTGGTGGGCGGCGAATACGACCCCGCCGCCGTCCTCGCCACCATGGGCCTGCGCGGCCCGGTGGACATGACGGTAGTGGGAGGAAAAATAGTGGTCCGGAACGGTCGGCTGGTCACCGTGGACGAGGACGCCGTGGCAGCCGAGGCCCGGCGAGTTTGCAGGGCGTATTTGGCCCGGGCCTAAGGCAATCAACAGGCGCTCCCCCGACGTTGGAGGAGCGCCTGTTCTTAGAGAGTATCCCGGTACTTGTCCATTATTCTGGCAAACAGTTCACCGGTGCTGGGGGGTGTGTAAGTAATGGCATTGGCCCCCGCCCGGATGGTCTTGAGGACTGATTCCTCCGTGGGGCCGCCGGTGGCGATGATGGGCACCTCGGGGAATTGATTTCGGATGTGAGCCACAATTTCAGGAGTTCTGGCCGCGCCGGATACGTTGAGAAAATCGGCTCCGGCATCGATCCGCGCACGGATGTCCGTCCGCTCGGACACCACGGTGATAATCACCGGAATGTCCACCTCCTCTTTGATTTGGCGAATGATGGCGTTGTCCGTTGGTGCGTTCAGCACCACGCCATAGGCCCCTTGGTGCTCGGCCTGTATCGCCAGACGAACGGCCCGGGCGCCTGTTGTGATGCCACCGCCCACCCCCACGAACACCGGTACGTCCGACACGTTGATGATGGCCTGCGAAATTACTGGCTGGGGCGTAAAAGGATAGACAGCGATAATGGCGTCGGCGTTAATATTTTTTACAATGGCCACGTCTGTGGAAAAGGCCAGCGACTTGATGCGCCGGCCAAAGATGCGGATGCCTCCGCACTCGCTGACGCATTGGGGCAGCGCAAGCGTGTGACTGCGCAGCGTCCCGGTATAAGTAGGCATGTGTTTGGGCATGGATGACCTCCTTTTGCGATACAATTAGAAAACAAATATTATAGCATGTATTTTATCACTTTACCGTTGTAAACGCAAGTAAAAGCGTCGTAAAAGGCCCATCCTCGGAGCAGACTGACAGGCACAGCGCAAACGGCGCAGCCCTGCGAAGGCAAGTGCGGCAAATACCGCCCGATTAAATGGAAAACCGCTGCGGGACAGCCGTTACAGAGCATACGATCCC
>NZ_DAMBZJ010000045.1:0-4400 GCF_032060045.1 Oscillibacter sp. | reverse complement strand
CCGCGTATAATTCAAAGAATATAAACTAAATTGCAGAAGGAGGTACCGTTATGAACCGATTTTCCATTCTTGTGGGAGATATTACCCAATCAGATGCGGAGGCCATTGTCAACGCCGCCAACGAATCGCTTCTTGGCGGCAGCGGCGTGGATGGAGCCATTCACGCTGCTGCCGGCCCGGAGCTTTTAGAGGAGTGCCGCACGCTTGGCGGCTGCCCGACGGGGCAGGCGAAATTGACAAGGGGGTATCGGCTGAAGGCCCGGTATGTGCTCCACACGCCCGGCCCGGTTTGGCAGGGCGGGCAATCTGGCGAGGCGGTGCAGCTTGCTTCCTGCTACCGTGCCTGTCTGTATCTTGCCAAGGAGCACGGGATCGAATCCGTAGATTTCCCTTGCATCTCCACCGGTTATCCTGCAACGCAGGCTGCCACAGTGGCCCTGCGGACAATCATGGACTTTCTTTACGAAAATGAAACGCCACGAAGCGTGCGGATTGTCTGCCACACGGAGGGCGCCGCCAAAGTCTGGCGGCAGACCTACAATTTCTGGTACGCCGGAAGCAAGGCGGACCGACTGTGATTTTGTCTAAAAAAGAGCCCTCTTCCCGCGGGAAGAGGGCTCTTTTTTAAACGTTTATGCTGGGCGTTTATGCGTCGAACACACCCAGAATTACAATACCCACGATCACAGTGGCAATCGCCGTGTAGTGCCGTACGGAAAGCTTTTCTTTCAGGAAAATGCGGCTCCACACCACGGATGCCACGCAGTAGGCCGAGATGATGGGCGCGGCCAGCATCACATGCTCTTCGTCTCCGATGGCGTAAATATAGGCGAACTGACCAGCCGTCTCGCACAGGGCGCCCACGTATTTAGGCGCTTCTTGCTTGGGAACCAGCGGTTGCTTTTTCACCAGCACCACATAGATAAAGCACACCACAGCGCAGACGAAAAACGTCAGCTCGTAGGCAACGTTGGCGGAGTCCTCGTTCAGCGTGCGCAGCACCAGAGAGTCTGCAAAGGTCCCCAGCGCGTCCAGCAAACAGTAGAGAATGGGCAGAACCAAGGCCAATGCGGATTTTGCGTATTTGTAATTGGATGCCTCCTGCCGCAGAGCGCGCAGGTCATCATCCTCGTGGGCCTCCACAATGCCAAGGCCCACAACGCCTGCACACACCAGCGCCACGGCGGCAAGTTGCCAGCCATTGACGTCACCCGCGCCGCCGGTAACCAGAATCAGCACCGCCACAAGCGCCCCGGAAGAATTGCAGATGGGCGAGGAAATGGACAGTTCGATGTACCGCAGGCCCACATAGCCAATGGTCATGGAAAGAATATATAGCGCGGAGACAGGAAGATACGTCAACAGGATGGAGACGGAAATCTCCGCCTCGCCGATAAAAATTTCATAGGCGGCATGAAGTCCCATCACAAGGCCCACGGCCATCACCATTTTCAGGTGAGCATATTTGTCCTGATCACGGCAGCCAATTTTGGAAAAAAGGTCCGACCCGCTCCAGCAGAGCAGGGTAATCATAGAAAGCCAAAACCACATGTAGATAAATCTCCTAAATTAAAATAATTGAGGTTTATCGGTTTTGGGTTGGAGGCGGCCTCCTCCTGAAAAAGTGATTGGGTGTAGACATGTTATAGCCTCACAATGCCGGCCTCGACCAGCTTTTGCAGGCTCATAAGGATGCCAAGCTTCGCGTGATACCACGTCAAGCCACCCTGAAAATACACAGCATAGGGCTCTCGGATCGGCCCGTCCGCGGACAGTTCGATCGAACTGCCCTGCACAAAGGCCCCGGCCGCCATAATCACATCAGACTCGTAACCGGGCATGGCCCATGGCTCCGGAGTAACGTAGCTATCCACTGGGGCCGCGGACTGGATGCCTTTGCAAAAGGCCACTATGGCCTCGCGGCTTCCCAAGGTGACCGCCTGAATAATGTCATTGCGATCCTCCGCCCCGCCGGGGACGCAGGCAAAGCCCAACCTTTCATAAATATTGGCGGCAAAAATGGCACCCTTGAGCGCACCAGACACCACCGTGGGAGACAAAAACAAGCCCTGATATAACGCGGGCATCAGGCCCAGGTTCGCACCCACCTCCTGCCCCAGTCCGGGGGCAGAGAGCCGGTAGGCGCACCGCTCCACGCATTCCTTCGTGCCGCAGATATACCCGCCCACAGGCGCAAGACCGCCGCCTGGGTTTTTAATCAGGCTGCCCACCACCATGTCTGCCCCCACGTCGGAAGGCTCCGCCAGTTCCACAAACTCGCCGTAGCAGTTGTCCACCATGCATTTTACGTCCGGCTTCACCGACTTACAAAAGGCGATCAGCTCCCCGATCTGGGAGACGGAAAAGCTGGGACGGGTGGCGTACCCCTTAGAGCGCTGAATGGTGATAAGCTTTGTGCGGTCATTGATTGCGGCTCTGATGGCATCGTAATCAAAGCTTCCGTCTTCTTTTAAGTCGGCCTGGGCATAGGTCACGCCGTACTCCTTTAAAGAGCACTTGCTCTCCCGGATACCGATGACCTCCTCCAGCGTATCATAGGGCGCGCCCACGGGAGAAAGCAACTCATCTCCCGGCAGCAGGTTGGCGGATAATGCCACCGCCAGCGCGTGGGTTCCACAGGTGATCTGCGGGCGTACCAACGCCGCCTCAGTGTGAAACACATCGGCGTAAATCCGCTCCAGATTGTCCCGTCCCTCGTCGTTGTAGCCATAGCCGGTGGTGGCGGCAAAATGGGCGGCGCTGACTCTGTTTTTCTGCATAGCCAGCAGCACCTTGCCCTGATTGTATTCCGCCGCCGCATCTATCTCTGCAAACCGCTCCCGCAGGGTGGTCAACACGGTCTCACCAACTTCATACACGGCCCGGCTCACGCCCAGGGCCTCATACATATCCTGATTGTTCAAGTTCTTCAATTCCTTTGCCGCCTTTGGATTCGCCGAAACGGCGGAGAACAGCAGCTTCCTTACTTTAGCATACCCGCTGTTAAAACGCAAGAAAAAGCAAGCCATTCATTCTCGTCCCTTCGTCGGAGACTGTCTATATATTTATGGAATATTTTTGTACAAATTGGAAAATTAGGGAAATTTCAGAAAAAGCTGATGACAAATAAAAGTCCGCCTGCTATAATAAAGCCTACTATTTAACTGAGTAATCAGGTATCCGTAAAGCGGGTCAGGTTTGCATTCTAGAAACGGGGGCGCAGGACATTGGAACAACCTTCGACTGAGCATCAGAGCGCGGAAGAAACGCCCGGAGACATTTCCAGCGCTTGGATGAAGCTTCACTTACTGATTATGTCCACCGCTGTTTTTATTGCCGTGGTGTTGGAGAGTCTGGTCCTTTTCGCGGCCGACTTTTTTCGGCTCCCCATCGCATCCACCGAGCGATATATGTTCCGGTTTATCATGCTTCCTTTAATTGTAAATCTTGTGCTGCTGTCTGCCTCTCTGCTGGCCCAGCGCAGCAAAAAGATAAGCGAAGATTCGCGCATTGTGATCATTTCTCTCTGCGGGGCGGGGATCGGGATTGTACTTTACACGGTACACCGTTTCTTTCCCGCCATGGACATGGCTCTCATGCTGCCGGTGATTTTGACGATTCTATACGGGCGAATTCGTCTGACCAGGATGGTGGGCGCGCTTTGTATTTCGGGAAAGGTTTTTTCCGATCTTTTCCTGAGTTGGTTTGCCGACGTTCCTCCCTTCCAACTGAGCGGACCCGAGGTTTTAAATCAGTTAATTTCCCTTTCCGTGCTGGCCACCTGCTGCCTGATTTCGAGCCTCTTGGTGCGGCTCTGCCGGCGGCAGATTGACTTCAGCGTCAACGCAGTTTTGGAGCAGCACCGGCTGCGGGAAAAAACGAGGACCGACAGCCTTACCGGCGTCGGAAACCGCAGAGCCCTGCAAACCGCCCTCTCCGAAGTCACCCGCAAGAGTCGTTCCCAGTGGTTTTTCGCCATGATGGATGTGGACCAGTTTAAAACCGTAAATGACAAGCTGGGGCATATACGGGGGGATTCCTATTTGCAGTCTCTGGGGCGGATTCTTCTGCGCTATGAGGACAATTCTTTCCGCTCCTTCCGCTTTGGCGGCGATGAGTTTTGCGCCATCCTTCAAACCCGGAACCTTGAGGACGCGGCTTCTTTGTGCAACCAAATTCAAACCGACTTTCTTCAGGTTGTAGAGGCAGATGCGGGCCCCATTCCCTCGGGTATCAGCATCGGGCTGACAGCCTGCGCCCCCGGTGAAGACCCGCAGACCCTTATGAACCGGGCCGATGCGGCCCTTTACCGAGCCAAGCGGGCTCATCGGGGCGGCGTTTCACTTTGGGAACCGGAGTTGGAGCGCGCAGAATAAGCCTAAGGGGTTTTTCGATTTGTA
>NZ_DAMBZJ010000044.1:17016-18414 GCF_032060045.1 Oscillibacter sp. | reverse complement strand
CCGATAATACCCATACCTTTACCACGAAAAGCACTCCCACCGAGACGGCGACGATTTCCGGCAAGGCAGTATGCAGACAGATGCTGACGGCTTTGCTTACGGGCGGCAGCGATCCGACCTCCTACCAGTGGACGCGAGACGGGAAGGACATCGCCGATGCCACCAGCGACACATACACGCTGACCTGGGACGACATCGGCAAAAATGTGGCGGTGAAAATCACAAACAGTAACGGTACGTTTACCAGCGACGCGGTAGGCCCTATTATGAGCGTAGTAGATGAGGCGAAAAACGCGGCCTACAGCGGGATTACCCAGGCCGACGCAGCCGATGAAAGCGCGGTACAGGCGGCGGTAAAGACCATTGCCGAAACAGCGGTGGATAACAGCGAAGTCACCGTTACGGTCAACACGGTCAGTTATACCGCGCCGGTGGCAGGCACCTCCGCAGACCCCGACGGGACGAACGGCAGCTATACATTTACCGTCACCGTATCCGACATCGAGGGGAGCAAAACTACCAATAACATAACGGCTGAGATCGCGGCGACGGCCTATTCCGGTGTGGCGAACGCTCAGGCAGTGGCAGCTGCGGAGAATGTGCTGAAAGACGTTTCGGATTCTGTTAATGTGGTTGAGGGCGCGTCGCAGGAGGATAAAACGTCGGCGGTACAGAGCTATGTGGATCATCTATT
This sequence comes from Oscillibacter sp., assembly GCF_032060045.1. Lineage (GTDB taxonomy): Bacteria > Bacillota > Clostridia > Oscillospirales > Oscillospiraceae > Oscillibacter. Next base: position 17,720 of record NZ_DAMBZJ010000044.1, on the reverse strand, counting down.
AGAAAAAACTCCCCACGCCTCCGGCGTGACGGCGGTTGTCTCCTACAACGACGAGACCGGAAAGTACGATGTCGCGCTTTCCAAGGGCGGGGAGACCGGCAGTACAACAAGCCTCGGTATAACGGTGAATAAGATTTCCGCACTCACCGGGACGGCGACGATTGCAGGCGACACGGTGGTCGGTAACACACTGACAGCAGAACTTACAGGCAGCAACAATTCAGGTACGCTGTCTTACCAGTGGACGCGGGGGGGCGAGGACATCGCCGGTGCCACCAATGGCACATATACGCTGACCGCGGATGACATCGGCAAAAAAATGGTGGTGAAAATAACAAGTAGCGATCAGGTGGGTACGGTGACCAGTACACCCACTGATGCGGTTTCCAAGTTGGATTGCGAAGAATCCGCATCGAATCCGATCATTTTGTCCAACACGGATAGCAGCGTCACTGTCACCGCGATCGATGGGTATGAGTATATCCTTGTTGCCCATAACGCGGATATTTCCACCGGGACATGGCAGAGCAGCAATACATTTACAGGCTTGGAGTCAGGTACAAGCTACGACATTTATCAGCGGGTCAAAGAAACAGGCACACACAATGCTTCCGCGGCAAGCGACAGTGTGACGTTTAAAACGAATGCGAAACCAACAACCTATACGGTCACCTATAGCTGGAATGACGGCAAGACGATAGAAC
>NZ_DAMBZJ010000044.1:0-17006 GCF_032060045.1 Oscillibacter sp. | reverse complement strand
GCAAAGTGTTAACACGGGCAAAGGGACAGCGGCCCCCACAGCACCCCAAAGAAGCGGTTATATTTTTGTCGGTTGGTATCAGGAAATCACATGTATGAATACGTGGAATTTCAGCCTCGACACCATCACCGGAGATATGACACTGTATGCAAAGTGGGTGCAGGATACATACAGCGTGAGCGGCATCGTGGGGGATGAGGACTCCAAGGCTGTAAAAGGCGCCACGGTGAAGATGATGATGGGAAATACACAGTTCGGTGCAGCCGTCCTGACGGATGATAAGGGCAAATTCACCATAACAGGCGTACCCGCTGGCAACTATAACATCGTGGTTACAAAGGATAACCAGACGGTCACGCTGTACATCTCGGTCAGCGGCGATTATAAATACGCCGGCCAGATTACCCTGCCTATGGGAAATAAGAGTTCTGAGGTTGATATAGTAGGGACGGGCACACCAGACGTGGTGGAAAAAGGGCTCAACGATCTTTTTGAAAAAGACAAAATGGCCTATAACGATGACGATGAGGAAGCCGTTGTTAAAGGCGGCACGGTAAAAATAAAATTGACCGTGCAAAAGGACGACAGTTCGGAGGACCGGAATACCGTGGTCGCGGAGATGAGTTCGGACGGATACAAATCCGGAATCGTCCTCGACGTAGCCATGGAGAAGACGGTCACGGATAGTAGCGGAGCAATTAAAGGAAAGACCCCGATTACTAAACTTCAAAATCCGATCACACTTATAATACCGCTTCCGGAGGAGCTTCAGGGCAAGAGTAATTATGTGGTATACCGCATCCATGATTACGACGGCACGAAAAAGACGGAAGCGATTACAACAACGGCAAATGCAGTCGAATATATTGAAGTCAGTGCGGACAAGACCTATTTGACCCTGCACGCAAAATTCTTCAGCGCTTATGCCATCGGATATACGGAGGGAGGTACACCCAGTCCTAGCTCCAATTCGGGTTCCGATTCAGACTCCGGACAGAGCTATTCCGTCACGGTTTCGACCGGCAAAGGCGGCCGTATAAGTCCGTCCGGCAGTGTCCGCATCGAAAAGGGCGCCGATAAGACCTTTACATTTACTCCGGATGAAGGCTATGCGATTTCGGATGTTCTGATCGACGGGAAAAGTGTTGGCGCAGTGAGCAGCTATACTTTTAAAAAGATGGATACAGCGCATACGATCCGCGCCGTTTTCGTAAAGGCGGAGGGACTGCCGTACTATCTTGACAATAGCGGCAGCAAAGTGTTCGTTGGATTTGCATCGGATGCATCTGGCAAGATGAACTATATCGCGCCAAAGGGCAAGGCGGTACTCTTTACACCGAATCCGAAGAACTTTACCGACACGTCAGGCCACTGGGCAAAATCCTATATTGATTTCGTCACCCAGCGCGAACTATTTGTGGGGACGGATGCAAATACTTTCTCACCGGACAGCGGCATGACGCGCGCTATGTTCGCCGCAGTCATCGGTCGTCTTTACGAACGAAGCTACGGTCCGATTACGGTAACTGGAGAGACATTTGCGGATGTCCCAGACGGCAAGTATTATAAGCCGTACGTGCTCTGGGCCCAGAAAAACGGTATCATTTTAGGTATTAAACAAAATCAGTTTGCGCCGAACCGTAAAATTACCCGAGAGGAGATGGCGGCGATCCTGTACCGCTTTGCGGAGTTCATGAGAGTTTCCGGTGAGGCTTCGGCCACGGAGCTAACCTATTCGGATTTGGACGATGTTCACGCATGGGCAATTGATGCGGTGAAGTACTGCCGTCAGAACGGTATCATCGTCGGGCGAACCGACGGAAGCTTTGCGCCGAAAGATACCGCGACGCGTGCGGAGGTCGCGACAATTTTGAACCGGTTTATAGAAGTCGTCGTTTAAAAAACAGCCCTCTTCTCTAAAAGTTTGCCACGGGTGGTTCAGATTTCCTGTATATTTAGACACCATATTTATTAAAAGTAAGTAGTACAGGGGCAGAGCGGACAGCAGTTTACACTGCTGTCCGCTTTTTATGGGGTTATATAAAGATTGCGTTTTTCCGGCGGTATGAGAATATTAAATCACAATGTACACGCTGGATATTGTAATGGCGAAGTCAAAATTCAAGACATATTTTAATCTGTTTGCGTTTTTGAATTTTAGTTGAGCTAATGTATCACCCCTCTCACATATTTTGTGATTGCTTGTATGCAAAACAAAAAATCTCCGATTCATAAAAAGAGTCAGAACACTTAATTACCATCATTTTTTGGTGTAAACTGTGATTCTATTTTTTCATTATAAGTAGGGAGGCTTGCGAAATTTATGGCAGCACACAAACCAGTTCAATTCCGTTCATGCCAGACATCTCGATATCAAGAAAGGCTATGTCAGGCTGAAATCCGTTTTGAATTTCAGTCAAAGCTGTCATGGGGCTCGTAAATCCTCTGATTTCAGCCTGCGGCTGAACTTTTTTCAATTTGGAAATAAATTTTTCAACGCGAGCCTTTCATCATCAACCTCAATTAGGTTCATTTTCAGTCTCCTTTGGTATCATGATTACAACGGTTGTATTAGCTCCTAATTGGCTGCTAATTTCCAGCGTCCCGTGGCACATCCGGGCAAGGCGCTCTCTTACATTGCAGATCCCGATATGGCCTCTGCCATTTTGATCGATGCTTTCCGGGGCAAACCCCATCCCGTTATCCGATACAGTGATTGTATAGGCTGTTTCGGTTTCTTCAACCGAAATACTCACCGTGCCGCCCTCCGGCTTTTTCGTCACACCGTGCCGCACCGCGTTTTCAACGATTGGCTGTATCACCAAAGGCGGCACCATAAACCCGCCGGCTTTTATGTCGTATGTAACATTCAGCCGATCTTCAAAACGTATTTGCTCCAGCGATAGGTACTGCTTTACGTTCTCCAGTTCTTTCTCAATAAGAATCAATCGCGTCTCGGTTGAAAAATCAATGTTGGTCCGAAGATAATTCGCGAAGTCAGCGATTGCCGTTTGCGCCTTTTGACTGTCTACTTCGCAAAGCTGCTCAATAGCAGTTAGCGTGTTATAAAGGAAATGTGGTTTAATCTGCGTCTGCATCAGTGCCACTTCCGTCATCTTCACTTGCTCAGTTACAGTCTGATACTGCTGACGAATTTGCTGACTTTCCAATTGCATCTGTCTGACATGCTCAGCTATGGCAATGGTAAAAACTACGGAAACGGCTAGCATAACAATCAGCTCGATGGGGAGATGAAACGATAAAAAACCAATCTGAATCATGCCTTCGCAAACAAGCATGGACGCCGTATACAACAGGATTGTCAATCCCCATCCGAGCATAAACAAGCGCTGTTCCTTATGACCCGCTCTTTGCATCCTAAAAGAAAAATACAAAATAACTATTGGAACAATAATTGTCAGGCAATGTCCATAAAAGTTTGCCGCCACCTTGTCCATAAAGCAAACAGGGTAATCCAGAAGGCAGGCTGCAATAAAGATCAATAAGCACTTATAATACCGCTTGCTGTAAGCTTTAACATCGGAAAAAATCCCAAAAAAAACGATGATTGAAACAATAAACAGCAGTCCAATTTCAATCGATAAGCTCATGAACACATAGGAATGTTCCGGCATTAGAATATTATGCATTCCATAATTAATGCTTTGATGAATGGTAAGCAGTAAGATACAAATTGAAAATGCCATAAAGATCTTATTTTTCATTCTAAAATATGCAATTGAATTCATAAGAACAACCGAAATCAGCATCCCAAAGAAAAAGCTGTACAAACAAAACTCTATGATCCTGACCTGGTTCAATTCCTTTTGTGTATAAAACTCCAGCGTATAGTTATGTGAATAGCAGGATTCAATTCTCATATAAATGGGTTTCTCGCCAAGGGTATGTGGATCCAATCGAAACACCGGATATGCCAGACGTTCGTCATTTCTTACAGAACTGTTTGCCCAACCCGAATAACGTACTTCATAGCCGTTTTCCGAGGGTGTGTATAGCTGTACATTCTGAATATTGGGGCAGAAAAGGGCAGTATATTCTTTCAGATACTGTGGGTCGTCTGTTGGAATTTTGATCCAATAGGTTGAGTGACTTCTTCCAAATGCAAAATTTGTACCATCTATTTGTGTAAATTCACCTGTCAGATCAACGTTTTCAATATCGCTTATGCTCAGTTGTCCCTTGGTGTCCTCAAAATAGGAAAAGCTTATACCTCCGGTTGTTTCACTTTTTGATTTTGGAGAAGCAAAACAAACAGCAGGTAGAATCGCTATTAGTACAAGAACGCACGCCCCAATTCTGATCGGCAAGTTTTTCACGCCATCACCTCAATTTTTCAAGTCACTTTTCTATTATTTATACTCAATTGAACAAAGGCGATTTTTCCTGCCGTAGCATTCATATTGAAAAAAGTAAAAGCAGCCAAAAACGCATCACTGTTTTTTATTATACAATAATTCTGCCGATAAAGGAACCAGCAGCCATTATTGAAAAAATCTAAAGAAAGTCCTTAAAAACACTCTACAGAACTAGAAAGGACCAATCTGTAAAGTACAAGTTCAGGTAAAACGATATGGATTTATCTTGCTTGACCCCGGCCTTGGAAAATGAATTCAACTATGGCAGCTATCTGAAGGAGACGGAGCAAAAGGAAGGGCCGGCAGACGCCGGCCCTTCCTTTTGCATTGTTTATTTTTTGTCCATCTCACGCTTACTTCGCCGTCGTGTTCCAGCCCGCAAAGGTATACCCAGTGCGGGTGGGGGTTCGTCGTCGGCAACGCGGCTGTGCCGCCGACAATCGCCGTTGTGCTCACTGCACTTGCGGATGTTCTTCCTCCGTTTTGATTAAAAGTAACGGTATGGATTTTTCCAAACGCCGCGCTGATGGGGACGGCGGCATTGGGCATGGTGAAATAGTAAAGATGTTGAGTGTTATGGTTTCGCCGGGAATCCCGTTGGCGGTGCCATGTGTTACCGTCCCGATTGCGATGCCCGTTTCGACAGCAACGGCATACGTGGCTTTTCCAACACAGCTATGGGAATTAATCGGTTCAGAAAAGGTGGAATCACTTGATTATACTGTAAGGTTGCAGTGAAGGCAGTTGTTTTTTTGTACCCGCTGGCACCTCTACAATGGTGAGCGGAAACACACCACACATAATCGGACGCACCTTGCTATTAAAAAGAGAACTTGCTCGACTCTATCGATCTTGAAACCGAATTTCCTGAAGCATCCTCCCTGACTTCCAATAACTAGGCGGAGCAACGTATATCGTATATTTTAGTATTTATTTCCTGCGCTCGCGGGATTCTTACTTGAATCTATAATGTCTTCCCTCATGGACTCAGACAAATGATCTATTTGGCCTTTCCGCAATTGGAACTGTTCCATATGGTCCTGCAGCATTTTAGCCTGACTGCTAAGCTCTTCGCTTGCCGCTGCACTTTCTTCAGCCGTTGCACTGTTGTTTTGAATGACCGAGGAAATTTGATCAACACCTATTGTAATCTGTGACACAGCTTCTGATTGTTCTTTAGAAGCTTGCGCTATTTCTTTTACAAAAGCCTGAACTTTTTTGGAACCTTCTACCACGTTTTTCATAGATTGTGCGTTTCCATCTACAATTTTTGCACCCTGTTCAACGGCTTGTACGGTTTCTTCAATGAGATCGCTTGTCGTCTTTGCAGCCTCTGCTGACTTCTGCGCCAAGTTTCTAACTTCATCCGCAACAACAGCAAATCCTTTCCCAGCGCTGCCTGCCCGCGCAGCTTCAACTGCTGCATTTAGCGCGAGGATATTTGTCTGGAAAGCAATATCATCAATTGTTTTAATAATTCTGCCGATTTCTGCTGATTTCGCATTGATGTTATTCATAGCAGTTTTCATTTTTTCCATTTGGTTATTGCTATCGATTACTGCTTCATCTGTAGATATAGCCTCTGTATGTGCAAGTTCGGCATTATTTGCAGTATTGTTTATGCGTGTTGAAATTTCAATAATAGACGCAGAAAGTTCTTCAATACTGCTCGCCTGCTCAGTAGCTCCTTGGGCAAGTGCCTGCGCGCCCGCAGAAACCTGGTTCGATGCCAATGCAATTTGTACGGACGAGGACTTAACATTTTGAATGGTAGCAGAAAGATTATCCGATATGTTCAGCAAGGAATCCTTAATTTTTGAAAACTCACCAATGTATTTTTGCTTTAATTCAAAATACATTTTACCATCTGCAATACTATTGAGAATCTGTGATATTTCTTGAATATACTCCTTATATTCAACCAATGTAATTCCAATTCGCTTAAAAGCATCGATCAACTCGCCTACTTCGCCGCTTGCCTTGGTTTTTATATTTACATAAAAATCCCCGTTTGCAACTTTAAGCGCAACCTGAGATACTTCCTTAATTGGCTTTGAGATTTTTCTGCTGATAAAAACACCAATTAGAACGGCAGATATTGAGATAATCGATATGATAGTAATTGCCAGACTGATTAAGTTCCTAACGGGGGTTAATAGGCTGCCTTTATCCAGCAATGCTACATAACTCCAGCCTGTATCTTCACTTTTTATAGATTTAATCAGGTAAGTTTTGTTGTTTATTTCAGTTTCATTATAATCTGCGCCAGATGAAATAAGTGTGCTGACACCGATTCCGTATACCTCTTCAACACTTTTAAAGTTATTCGCGTCATTACTAGGATCCGCAATAATGGTTCCGCTGTCATCAATAATGGTAAAATACCCTTTTACATCTGTTCCTGCTTGTTTTACCAGTTGTGTGATCTTATCCAAGCTCATATCCAAAGCAACAACGCCGATTATCTTTCCACTTTGGTCTTTCAGAGCCTGAGAGCCACCTATAATAACAATATCATCGGTTGCAAAATAGTAAGGCGCCCCCAATACTGCTTTATCCGGATTTTTCATTGCATTCGGATACCATGACCTCTGTCTGGGATCATAGGGACCATCCATATTCCCCTCTGGATATTGTATGTATCCCCCTGATTCAGTGCCCATATAGACATATTGATAATTAAGGTGTGTTTCTCCAAATTCTTTAAAGCGCTGATAGATTGCTTTTTCCACATCGCCATTTTGGCTTGGAGCCATTTTAATATTTCCATTGCTGTTTACATAACTTGTCAAAGTGCTATCGGCCTGTTTCACGATGGCCTCATTTGCAAATTCACTAACATTATTTAACAGATCCGCAAAAATTGAATCAATGCTATTATTGAACATTTCGAGTTGCCGATTTGATGCGCTTTTCTGCTCAGATAAGATGGTTTGTGCCGTGGAATTAATAAAAATTGCAGAAACCAAAATTAGAGGGCACAATGAAAACAGTAGAATTATAATGCTGAGTCTTACCTGCAAACTTGAAATGAATTTTTTAAACATTGTCGCACTCTCTTTCTTATAGAAGCCCTTTTCTATGTAAACTATCCCTTTATATAATTATATCCAAAGCGATAAAAAACGCAATATAATTTTTTAACCCTGTCCAATGGAGGGATCCCTGCAAACAGAACCAATTCACCTAAATTTTACAATTTTTTTGCTAAATCACTTGGAGAGATATCCCTCCAGCCGTAGTGGAGGCGGATAATAAAATTTCTATGTTAATTTTAACATTTTACATTTAACTTACAACATCCTGGCTGGTCATTTTGGCTATCCCACGGGCGGTGTAAAGTTTAAGTCCAAGGATCAGAAAAAAACGGTAGCGCACGATGTCATAATAGCGGACAAAGGGCGGCTCAATAAAGTCCTATACAATCCTAAAAAAGGCTGTTCTATAAAGGACACGGTAAAGTAAAAAACGTCGCAATCCATTGCGGCACAATTGGAAAACGCTCCCTGCTAAGGGAGTAGTGCGGATAAACACAGCGAGGGTTCAAATCCCTCCTTCTCCGCCATCGAAGGACCGACGATTTTGAATCGTCGGTCCTTCGTTTTGTCTGTATTTATGGGTTCACAGATCATAGATGCTGTAAGAACACTCGCATGTGAATTAAATCTTATAGGATTGCCTAGTGAACTGTCTAAGTTAGGTTTCTTGATGAACCAGTATTGAATTTCTGTTTTTTCAAAGTATGGATACATATTGCTGTCTTGTTTATTCAAAGGTTTTACTTTCTTCTTTTAACTGGTTAACTAATGATGAATATTTCACCGTTGGGATAGCAAACAGAATTCCAAAGAATAGTATAACAGTTCTAATAACCCATGTCATGGGAATGGACACCGAAGAACTATCGGGAACAAATGTTATGGCAGTTAAGCCAAACATCAAGAGGACAGCCCATACATAGGCACGTCTAGCCGTCTTGTAAGTGTCCAACTTATCGCGCACATCTGTGTGTAATTCAAAGGGTTTTCCGTCTCGCTTTTTTTCTAAAATCAAAAGCTCTTTGTTGAACCCGCCGGGAGAGGTCGCAATCTGCCCCATGCCTTTTGCGTAGGGGCGCCATTTTATTTTGCCATAAGAAAAATTTAGGTTGATGTTTTTAGTAAAAGTGCGAAACCCCATGCTTTCCAGATACCCGCGGTAATCCTTTCCTTTGGAATATGATTTCTCCGCAATAAACTCTACGGTATATTCATATTCGTTTGGATTACAATCGTCAAAAGTATAGGTCATCCTTCCAGATTTCTTTAAGCGGTAACCTTGCTCAGCCATGCTGTTCAACCATTTTTTCTGTCCATCCAAAAAATCAAAAAAGTATCGAAATACTGTTTTACTCATTTGCTTTTCTCCCCCTTAATAATTGTCGAGGCCAATTCACATACTTTGCCCATACGCGTTAACTCTTCTTGCGCTTTCTGCCTTCCGGTATCGGTTATAATATACTCTTTCTTTCTGCTATCAGCTTCATTGCCAAAAGGGGCAATCCATTTTTTCTTTATCAAGGCATTGATCGCGCCGTACAAAGTGCCAGCCCCTAAAACAACCCGTCCATTCGTTTCCTTTTCAATAAACTGCATAATCCCATATCCATGATTAGGTCTATATGCAGCCAACAGGACAAGAAATGTTGTTTCCGTCAAAGCGCCGCCTTTTATATTATCCCTAATTTGAACCACCACCCACATTAATACGTTTACTGTAATATATCACTATACGTAATAAATGTCAATAGTTACTCATTGAAAATACCAGTAAATTCTTCATATATCTTTTTCAGCGGCTAAAGCCATTAAATTCAAGTGTAAATACTGCTTCATAACTGACCGTAAGCCATTGATATTGCTGGTTTTCTTGAATAAATGCCGTAAAAACACTCGGACCAGACAGGACAGGATTGTTTTTTACGAAAGTAAAAGGCTATCCTGTTTGCTTTTTGCCCTGATTTCCATGAAATCAGGGCAAAATCGGCTGAATATACCTGTTATAAATCCGCATATAATTGACTTTACGAATGCTGATAAGCTCACATCTACAATTACCAGACCACTCAAAAACGCTCAAAAATCACTGCTTTAGTGATTTTTGAGCGCTTTTCTTTTGTTCTTACTTACTCTTACAAATACCTAAATTGTAGTCACTGTTGAAAAGTTCTTAAAATAGTCCTAAAAAAATACGCTACATCACTAGAAAAAACCAACCTATAAGGTACAGGTTCAACAGTTAAAGCACCACGCATATGCGTGGTGCTTTAACTAGCACGCCAGAGTCCGAGTCCGGTGTGTTAAAAGATAATGATTGGCGTACAGTCACTTTGCCGTGAATAAAATTACTGTTGCAATACATTTAGCAACAGTAATTATTATTTAACGTTTTAAGATTCAGCAATAAACATCGACTTAATCATGATAAGCGGCAAGCGCCAGAATCGACTCAAACTCAGGCAATGGATTAGACCTAAGCATTTCCTCCGTTATCACTATGCGGGTGCCAATAGTATAGGCAAAAAAGCGCTTGGATAAAAAGACGATGGTTTCTTGTGGTGTAAAGCGAATTGCTCCCGTACTGGGAGCGACAGTTAGCAGCGCATTAATCCGCTTGACCAGTGCTTTTCCAATGGCAAAATCGGTGTCACAGCTATAGAGCCGGCAGGTATCGGATAAAATGCCCAGGTCATCTTCCACGGGCACATAACCCGCATCCTGCAAGAATTCGCTTAGCGCTGGTTCCTCTACCAGATCGTTTTGGAGCAGAAGCCAGTCGCCACTTCCAGGCTGCTGTCGGCGCACAGCAACAATCATACCCGAAAGAAAGCGATAGGTAGGGTTACCTTTGGTATTGTGGAGTGCATAGTGAAATGTGACCTCGGAACCCTGCACCTGCATTTGATCAACTTCACCGCTGAAACCATGACGGCAAACCAATCCTTGACGTTCACGCCGAATTGGGAGCAGCTTCAAGCTGGCAATATCGTCCTCAGACCAGAGGCCTTTTGGCGTATCACGATAATGCGCCAAAGAAGGACAAAGTCCAAAGCGGGTGCGCTCCGCCGCGAAGCGTAGACCATACTCTTTGAGATGGGGACGTAGATAGAAATAGTAAAACGCCAAAGCAATAGCATACATAAAAGCGGAAAATGCATAACTGACGAAAAGCATAAAGCTGGCAATAACAAGAAGTGTGATAAATAATATTTGTACGTTGCGCAGCCGCTTCCGCATGGCGGTCAGTTGTACGTATGCTGCTAAACTCGTATCCATTATGTGAAAACTCCTCCTGAAAAATATGCTACTACTATACCAGAAAGCAGCTCTAAAAAACACACCCTTTTAAAAAATATTTAAGGTGGAAGCAACACTTATAAAAAAGAAATATGTAAATGTTGCATAAATTTTAAGCGCTTCATTGTGGCTGATAACAAAACTTAAACAAAGTATTACAAAAAAAAGACTTGGTGTAATCTTGGTATGTAATTAGTTACAAAAATTTTCATATATATAAAACCCGTTACGTTTTTGCATATTGTTTAAGCCAAAGAACAGTTGAAAGGTGGGAGTTTTATTTTATGGGTGTATTGCTTATTAAAGGCGGCAGGGTTCTGGATCCCGCCAACCGAATTGATCGGGTGGAGGATGTGGCTATTGAAAACGGGAAAATTCTTTCACCGAAAGAATTTTCAGGTGATGTTCAGTTCACAGTGGATGCAACTGACTGTATTGTGACGCCCGGCCTGATTGATCACCACGTACACCTGTATCCCCTTATACCTAACGGCATTCCAGCCGAGGCGGTGTCTTTTGCCGCAGGCGTCACCACGGTGGTGGATGCTGGCAGCACCGGCTGCTCCACCTATCCGCTCCATCGTAGCTTTCTGGAAACCAGCAAACTGAATATCTTTTGCTGGCTGAATGTTTGCACTTCTGGTTTGGCAAGCTTGCCTATCGTTGAGGATGTGAATCCAGCCAACTACAACCCAACTCGTATTGCCGCGTGCTTTGAAAAGTATGGGGATCGCCTGATGGGCTTAAAGCTCCGCACCAGCAAAAATATCGTCAGAGAACTGGGTTATGAGCCCCTACGGGAAACAGTCAAGTTGGCTAATTCTCTGGGTGTGCCGGTTATGGTGCACTGTACCAATCCGCCAGGCCCTATGGAAGAGCTGTTGGATATTTTACGGCCCGGCGATGTGCTTACCCATATGTACCAGAATATTGGTCCCACGATTCTTGATGAGAGTGGTCATGTGTCCGCGGCAGCTAAGTCCGCTCGAGAAAAGGGCGTTGTATTCGAGGCTGCTGATGCACGCGCCCATTTCTCCTTTGAAGTGAGCGAGCCTTCCATTAAGGAAGGGTTTCTACCCGACATCATCGCCACTGATCTGACGGTGCTCAGTATGTATCAGCGTCCCACTTCGTTCAGTCTAGCAATGCAGCTGAACAAATATATGTATCTGGGTTTGAGCCTTGAAGAAGTCATCACCCGCTGTACCCTGAATCCTGCGAAACGGATGGGCTGCCTTGGTGAAATCGGTACTTTGACACCCGGCGCGGCAGCCGATGTAGCGGTTTTTCGGCCCGAGAATAGCAACAATACTTTCGGTGATCGGCCTTTTTACGAAAAAGATGGTGTAATCCGTTCAGGGAAGCTTTCTCTGAGGCCTGTTCTCACTGTAAAAAACGGCGAGATCGTCTATCGGGATATCAGCTTTTAATAGAACTTTTTGAAGAGATATAAAAACGAATTTGAACTTGCCTTCAGGTGGGTTTAAAGAACTCAATGCATTTAAAAAAGGAAGGGAAAACATTATGAAAATGAAGAAACTTGCAAGTCTCATCATGGCCGCCGCAATAGCCGCTTCGTTGGCTGGCTGTGGCAACTCTGGAAGTACTTCCTCTGCCGGCAGTCCCGCTCAGACTCCCTCTGGCAGTTCCGCGCAAGCTTCCACTAGTAGCACAACTAATCTCGATTGGCCTAAACAGCCTGTAAATATCATGGTCCCTGCTGCTGCTGCTGGCGGCGGCACGGACATCATGGTTCGTCTGGTTAACGAGTATTTTACCAAACTGACTGGTCAGACCTTCGTCATTACCAACCAAACAGGTATTGCGGGCTATGAGCAGACCCACCAGGCCAATACCGACGGCTACAACTTCATCGATGGAACCACCACGATCTTAACCTCTAAAGAGGACGGTACGTTAAGCTACGACTGGTCCGACTATGCGATGGTCGCCTTTATAGAGGGCAACTACAACACCGTTATCGCCGTTGAGGCCGATTCCCCCTATCAGACTATCAACGATTTGCTGGATGCCGCCAAAGCACCTGATTCCAAAGTGACCGGTGGCGTTACTATGAGCGGGCAGCCCTACTTGTTTGCAAAGGCTCTGGCTGCCAAGACCGGCATCGACCTGTACTATGTGGACGTTGGCAACACCAGTGAGCGCAATGCAGCTCTGCTGGGCGGTCAAGTTGACTATATTATTACAAATACCACAGCTGCACAGGCTTATGTGGATTCCGGAGACTTCCGCTTCATCGCAATTGACGGAAACGAGCGTTATGAACTGGCTCCCGATGTACCGACCTTCAAGGAGCAGGGCGTGGATTTCTGCTTCGTTTCGCAGCCGACTATCTGGTTGGCTCCTAAGGGTACCTCCGAGGATACCTGTGAAGCAATGAACGCCATTTTGGCTAAGATTTGGGCTGATCCAAACTTTAAGGAGGATATGCGTGGGTTGAACGCCATTGTTTATGCTATGCCCTCCGTTTCGGAATCCACGACGATTGCTCAGCAATACGCGGAAGAATTGGCTCCTTACATCAAGTAATTTGTTTATGCATATTTAAAAGGCACGAGCAAGGCCCTGCATTTCGCCCAAGGCGGGGTGTAGGGCCCTCGTATATATTTTCTGGTGAAAGTGTGCTCGATAAGAGCCTTTGGAGGAAATCATGAAACAAAAAATCGACTCTTTTTCAGAAAGATTCATTCGGGCCTACTACGTCTATAAAAATGTTTGGCTGGGAGTTTTTTTGAGTGTTGTTTCTGCATACCTGTTTTACATTTCATTTAATATTAAAATTATGAAGGAACCGGTGTCCAATCTGGATACCGCCCGTTTCTTCCCGCAACTGGTGTTCGGAACCCTGATTCCCATCGGCATCATTATGATACTACGCGGGTTTAAGGATGCAAAGCAAAACCGTGAAACCATACCCACTGGTCAGGATCTGGCAGACGCCGTGCAGGGTTTTGAACGCGGTTTTGTCGCGCTAGTTAGCATCACGATTTTTATTGCGCTCATGGAACCCATTGGGTTTATCCCTGCCGCCATTATCTACATGATTGCAAGCATGTTTTTCATGAGCGCTAAAGAGGGGTGGAAACCTGTGGCTTATGTGATTGCTGCTATTTTGGTAGCCGTGGGTTGCTATTTTATTTTTCGTCAGTTTGTCTATGTCCATCTGCCAGATGGCATTTTGAAAGGAGTTCTGAACTAATGGCGGCATTACTCAGCGGCTTTATTGCGCTCTTTACGCCCAAACTGCTTCTGCTGACCTTTGTCGGCGTTGCAATCGGCATTATTTTTGGTGCCATCCCCGGTCTGAGCGCCACCATGGCAATCTGCTTGTTTTTACCCATGACATTTGGCATGAATGTCAATGAAGCTTTTGTCACTATGGTTGCTTTGTATATCGGCGGAGTTTCCGGTGGCCTGATTTCGGCCATTCTGATTAATATACCTGGTTCAGCCATGTCCATTGCCACTTGCTACGATGGCAACCCAATGGCAACCAGCGGCCATGCACAGCGCGCGCTGGGCATTGGTGTGGTTTTCAGCTGCCTAGGCACACTTTTCAGCGTGGTTATCATGATTTTTGCAGCTCCCTCTCTGGCTTCTGTGGCTGTCAAACTCGGACCCTTCGAGTACTTCGCCTTGACCTTCTTCGCGCTGGTACTGGTTGCCAGCGTAGGCAGCAAGGATGTGTTTGGTGGATTGGCTTCTGCGTTTCTTGGACTGGCATTCTGCATGGTTGGTATGGCACCTGTTGATGGAGCAATCCGCTATGATTTTGGCGTGACCAGTCTACTGCAGGGCATTCCACTGACCTCGGCAGCTGTGGGCATGTTTGCCACCACTGAAATTTTGCTAAACGTAGTGAAGCCTATTCTGCCTAACGAACTGACGCAGCGCAAGCGTGAGAAGATTAAGGGCTTTGGGTTTTCTATTGCGGAGCTGTTTGGTCAAACGAAAAACTTTCTCATGTCTTCTGTCATCGGTCTGTTCATTGGATTCCTGCCCGGCATGGGCGGCTCTCTGGCTAACCAGGTTGCTTATGTGGCCGTGCAAAAGAGTTCCAAGACCCCCGAAAAGTTTGGAACCGGTATTATGGATGGTATTGTTGCTTCCGAAACCTCCAACAACGCTTCCATTGGTGGTGCGATGATTCCCCTGCTGGCTCTGGGCATCCCCGGCGATGGCCCAACCGCCATGCTGCTAAGCGCCTTCACCATTCACGGATTGGTTTCTGGTCCGCTGCTGTTTAAAACAAGCGGCAACCTTGTTAACTTGATTTTTGCAGCCATGTTGGTTTCCTCAGTGGTTATGATTGTGATTGAATATTTTGGCATTCCTGTATTCTCTAAAATCATCGAGGTACCGCGTGAAATGCTGTACCCCATCGTTCTAGTCATCTGCGCCGTGGCAGCATTTGCCAATAACCGTAGCATGTTTGATGTGTGGTGTTTGTTGGCGTTTGGTATATTCGGATTCCTGATGGCCAAGTTTAATCTGCCCCGTACACCGTTTATCATGGGCTTTGTACTGGGCAACCAGATCGAAACCAACTTGCGCCGAGCCTTGCAGCTCAGCCGTGGCAGCTTTGGGCCATTCTTCACCCATCCTTTTAGCTGCGTGTTTCTACTGCTGTCCTTTATTTTAATCGTTAATACAATTATTCGCCAGGTGAAGGCACATAAACAAATCAAGACTGCGGTCTAAGGAGGAATACAAAATGTCAGAATTAGAAAGGATTGAGGGTTGGCTGCAAAATCCGTGGGAACTCACACAGAAGCCCTTCCATGTGATGGAGAATCTCTACTTTGTCGGTACCAGCTGGGTTTCCGTGTTTCTGCTCAAGACAGCGAAAGGTCTCGTGCTGATTGACTGTGCCATGAGGGAGACATGTTATCAGCTTGTGGACAATATTCGTGCACTGGGCTTTGACCCCCATGAAATCAAATATCTGCTTCTGAGCCACGGCTATTTTGATCACTGTGGTGCAGCCCGCTATGTTCAGGAAATGAGCGATTGCGAAACTTGGATTGGCCAAGACGATGCGTTTTTCTTTAAGGAGCGCCGTGATCTAATTTCCCACGAAGAAAGTGTGCCCACTTTTAAAATAGACCACTATTATGATTATAACAGTTCTCTGAATTTTGGCGATGTTCAGATCAAACCGGTGCATTGTCCAGGCCATACCCCTGGTACTACTAGCCTGTTCATCACCGTGCAGCACGAGGGTAAACCCGTTGTTTGTGCTATGCATGGCGGCTTGGGTGCACTAGTGTTGAGTAAAACAGAGATGGCAAAGATGCACCTGCCGATGGAAACCCGCCAGATTTATCTCCAGAGCATTGATCGGGTGCTAGATGCCCACGTGGATGTGTTGATTCCCAGTCACGTAGGTCATGCCAAGCCATACGGATATGATTTTTATTCACTGGCAGAGAAAAACGATGGCACTGGTAATGTGTTTGTTGATACCGGCGCTTGGCGGCGTATGCTGGAGGGCAAACGCCAGGAAATGGTGGACATGCTGGCCCGTGAAGCAGCTGAGCAGAACGGTTAATGTTATAAAATCAGTAGCAGATACACAAATGTGATTTGGTTCTATTGAAACGCGGGTTAAAAAGCCATCGTTTGCCCGCATTTTTTCTTGTAATGAGCAAGTAATAACAAAAGCAAGCAAAAGAACATACTGAGGAGGAAATTTTAATGCCTGTTGGCAAACGTATTTTTATTGCCTGCGGCAACGTAAGCATCAATCCCGGAGACATCATTCCGGGTGACCCTGACGGTGTGGTTACCATTCCCCGCAAGGACGCCGCCAAGGTGTTGGAGAACGCTAAAGTCTTTCAGGCGGCAGACGTGGTCACGCTGGAAGCTGCAAAGAATGGCACAGCTAAACGTGGCTCGGTCGATAAACTGCTGGAAGATAAAGAATTCGAGATCATGGATGACATCTATCACGTAAAAAGATGAGAGAATCAGGAGTAAATTATCATGCATGGAAAATTCTTCTTCCTCAGGAGATCATGTCCGAGGGCCGCGCTCTGCTGCAGAACGCCGGTCACACCATCATCGACGGACGCGGTTTTGAGACAGCGGACGTTTTGGCGGACATGAAGGAACATCAGCCGGACGCCATGATCGTCCGCATCACCCAAATTACCCGCGAGGTCATCGACGCCAATCCAAATCTCAAGGTCATCGTCCGTCACGGCGCGGGCTTTGACGCGCTGGCTATGATGATGCCCACCGCCTTTCTGATTAACACCGCCCGGGGCGGCTG
>NZ_DAMBZJ010000043.1:5707-18514 GCF_032060045.1 Oscillibacter sp. | reverse complement strand
AACACAGAGCGGACAGTCATTTGACTGTCCGCTCTGCTTTTTTATACTCAGGTTTGACTATCCTTTTTGTATACGCTTGCATTTACGGACTTATCGTGTTAAAATACTAAAAACATATAAACTTCACAATATATTTAAGAATGGAGGCCATGTTATGGATCGTAAAACCACGGGAATTGTTGCGTATCTGACGTGGGTCGGATTGCTGATCGCGTTAATTGTTGGAGATCGGGAGGGTGCAAAGTTTCACCTCAATCAGGCGCTCGTGATTTGGATGGCCGGATTGCTCAGTGTAATCCCTTTTATTGGATGGATTTGGGGCATCTTTTGCTTTGTCTGCGCGGTAATTGGCTTCATCGGTGCCATTAACGGCGAGGAAAAGGAAGTTCCGTTGCTGGGTCAGTTTAAGCTGTTGAAATGATAGAAAGAAGCCGTGTGATGCACGGCTTCTTCTTTTTTAAGGATGATATCCTATGGCAGTTCCGATTGTAACAAACCATAGTAAATTTCGCAGACCGTATGAATGCGAGTACCTCGCTGCATCTAAGATAGGTGGTGCGGCTCTTGCAATTCGTGTTGCTTTTGGATATAATAAAACGAATAAACTGCTTGAGGGAATTAGGTGCTATATGCTGTATCATGTTTTGGCTGTGGGCGATGTGGTGAGTGAGCCGGGGCTTGCTCACCTGGAAAAGACACTACGGCCCTTGAAAAAATTGAAGAACATTGCCTTTACCGTGGTGAACGGTGAAAATGCTGCCGCGGTGGGGCTGACGCCGGAGCAGGCGGAGCGTATTTATGACGCGGGTGCGGACGTCATTACGTTGGGCAACCACAGCTTTGACAAGCCCCAGATTGTGGATTTTTTGGACGAGCACTCCTATATTCTCCGCCCCGCCAACTACACACGACGTGCGCCCGGCCGAGGCTGGGGGATTTACGACTTAAATGGCATCCGCATCCGGGTGGTGAATCTGATCGGACGCTGTAACCTGAACTGGGGGGCAGACAACCCCTTTACCGTTGTCGACCAGCTTTTGACTGGTGAAAAGACGGACTTCACGTTGATTGATTTTCACGCGCAAGCCACCAGTGAAAAGCTGGCCATGGGTTATTTTCTGGACGGGCGAGTCTCTGCTCTGTGGGGGACCCACACCCACGTGCCCACCGCCGACGAGCGGGTATACCCTAACGGGACCGGATATATCACGGATTTGGGTATGACTGGCGCGGTGGAATCCGTGCTGGGGGTGAAACCGGAGCAGTCAGTAGAGATGTTTCTGGGTGGCCTTCCAGGCCGGTTCCGGGCGCCCGAGGGCCCGGTAAAACTTCAGGGGGCCGTTTTTACGCTGGACAGCGCCACCGGCTTGTGCGTCGGGGTGGAGCGGGTGGACATCCGATGATTGTAATCACGTACAGATAAAGGGGAACGGATTCATGTCAATTGAAAAAGTAAAAGCCTATTTTCAAACACAGGGCATTGAGGATCGCATCCGGGAGTTCGATGTATCCTCCGCCACCGTAGAGCTGGCGGCCCAAGCTGTGGGCGTGGAGGGCGCGCGGATTGCCAAAACCCTCAGCTTCAAGCTGGGGGAGCGGGTGTTGCTGGTGGTCTGCGCGGGAGACGCCAAGGTGGACAACCGGCGTTATAAGGACCGTTTCGGTGGCAAGGCCTCCATGCTGAGCCACGATGAGGCCTCCATACTGGTGGGCCATGCCGTGGGCGGGGTGTGCCCCTTTGCCGTGAAGGAGGGCGTGGAGATTTATCTGGATGCTTCTATGCACCGTTTTGACACGGTTTTTCCTGCGGCCGGCAGCAGCAACAGCGCCATTGAAATGACCTGTGACGAGTTGGAGAAATACTCCGGCGGGACATGGGTGGACGTGTGCAAGGGCTGGCGGCCCGACGAGCAGTAAGAGCCTATGCTTCGATTTATTCATGCGGCTGACTTTCATTTGGACAGCGCGTTTCACGCTCTGTCACCCCAGCGGGCGGCGGAGCGGCGGCGAGAGAGCCGGGAGCTTGGCGCGCGGCTGGCGGAGGAGGCCCTCCGCCGGGGCGCGGATTTGATGCTTCTCTCCGGCGACCTTTTCGACGGCACAAACAGCTTCCGCGAGACGCCGGAAGAGCTGGCCCAAGGTTTGGGCCGCGCGGGAATCAGTGTGTTCATTGCGCCAGGAAACCACGACTTTTACTCCGCCGACAGCCCTTATGCAACCGTTCAGTGGCCGGAGAACGTGTACATATTCAAGTCTGGGGAGATAGAGAGCGTGGATCTGCCGGATTTGAACTGTACAGTCCACGGCGCGGCCTTCACCGCCCCGGAGCAGACCGCGGGACTATTAACCGGGTTTACCGCCCCGCAGGACGGGCGGATTCACCTGATGGCGCTCCACGGAGACGTGGAGCCGTCAGCCCTGCGCTACAACCCTGTTACGAAGGCGGAAATTGCCGCCAGCAGTCTTGCGTATCTGGCGCTGGGACATGTACACGCCGCCTCCAACCCGCAGAAAAGTGGAAAGACCCTGTGGGCCTATCCCGGCTGTCCGGAGGGCCGGGGCTTTGACGAGCTGGGAGACAAGGGGTTTTATTTTGGCACCGTGTCCGACGAGGGGGCGGTGACGCTGGAATTTGTGCCCTTTGCCCGACACCGCTATGAAATTCTGACTGTGGATGTGACCGACCGGGATCCCCGGGAGGCGGTGGAAGCCGCCCTGCCAAAGTGGACCACCTATGATTTATACCGTATTCTCTTCACCGGGGAGACGGATGAGCGGGGAATTGATCTGACGGCGCTGGAGACGGTGCTTTCAGGCCGGTTTTACGCGCTGGAGCTGCGGGACGAAACCCGCGTCCGTCAGGATGTTTGGGCCAGAGCGGGAGAGGACTCCCTTCGTGGAGAATTTCTCCGTCGTCTGCGCCAGCGGTATGACGCCGGGGACGAGGAAGAGCGAGAGCGCGTCAGCCGCGCCGTGCGGTTCGGCCTTGCGGCGCTGGACCACAGGGATATTTTATAAAGTTATAGCTATTTAAGGACATCGAATGAAAAAGATTTTAATGATCGGCACGGGTGGCACGATTGCATCGCAGGTGACGGAAAACGGGCTGGCTCCGGAGCTTACCAGCGGGCAGCTTTTGGCCCATATTCCCGCCATATCCGGCATTTGCCATGTGGAAAGCTTACAGCTGTTGAATTTGGACAGCACCAACATTGCGCCAATCCACTGGCTGGAGATGGTGCGCTGCATTCGGGAACACTATGACGACTATGATGGTTTCGTGCTCACCCACGGGACGGATACCATGGCCTACTCTGCCGCAGCGCTGAGCTATCTTATTCAGAAAAGCCCCAAGCCCATTGTGTTCACCGGAGCGCAAAAGCCCATTGGCTTTGACGTGACGGACTCTAAAATGAATCTGACGGATGCGTTCCGCACCGCGTCATCCGATTTGCCGGGCGTATCCCTCGTGTTCAACGGGAAGGTGATTTTGGGAACCCGAGCGCAGAAAATCCGCTCCAAGAGCTTTGAGGCTTTTTCCAGCATCAACTATCCGTTTCTCGGGGTCTTACGGGATGGAGTACTGCTGCGCTACCTCCATGAAAATTGCGAGGGTGGGCCGGTATTTTATGATCAACTGGACACAAAGGTGGGGCTTTTGAAGTTGATTCCCGGCACGGAGCAGGCGCTGCTTGACTATCTGCTGGAGCGCTGCGACGCGCTGATGATCGAGTCCTTCGGTGTGGGCGGACTGCCGGATTATGAGGGTTCAGATTTCTGCGGAAGTCTTTGCCGCTGGACGGAGCGGGGCAAGCTGGTGGTGCTCACCACACAGGTGCAAAACGAGGGCAGCGATCTTGGGATCTACCATGTGGGCCATCGCCTCAAGGGTGTTCCCGGGGTACTGGAGGCGTTTGACATGACCACCGAGGCGGTGACCGCGAAGCTGATGTGGATTCTGGGGCAGACCCGGGACATGGCAGAAATTCAGCGCCTATTTTACACGCCGGTTGCCCACGATATTTTGTGGCCTGCGGAGTGCTGAGATGATCGTTGCTTTAAAAGAGGAATTTGACATTGGGAAAATCGCGGACAGCGGCCAGTGCTTTCGGCTGAAACGGCTGGAGGAGGGGCGTTTTCGGGCCGTCGCGGGGAACCGGTGGATAGAGCTTCAGGAGCAGCCCGACGCATGGGCGCTGGATTGCTCGAAGGAGGAGTTTGACGGCTTTTGGCGCGGCTATTTTGATTTGGATACGGATTATGCTGCATTTCGTGCCGCCGTCCCAGAGAAGGACGCGTATCTTACGGCAGCGACAGCTTTTGGGTCGGGTATCCGCATTTTGCGGCAGGACCCGTGGGAGATGCTGGTGACTTTTATCATCTCTCAGCGAAAGAATATCCCGGCCATCCGCGCCTGCGTTGAAACGCTGTGTCGGCGGTATGGGGAAGTTCTTGGCCCGGAGTATGGCTTTCCCAGTGCGGAGGCTTTGGCTGCAGCGGGGGAAGAGGGCCTGCGTGCCTGCGCCCTTGGTTATCGTGCGGGCTATATTCTGGCTGCCGCGCGGCTGGTGGAAGCGGGAACGCTGAACCTTGCGGCGCTGGCGGAACTGGACGATGAGGCGTTGCCGGAAACACTGATGACCGTTCCAGGCGTGGGCGTGAAGGTGGCAAGCTGCGTTGCGCTATTCGGCTATCACCGGATTGCTGCCTTTCCCCGGGATGTATGGATTAACCGCGTGGTGCGGGAGCACTACCGGGGCCGGTTCCCGCTGTACCGTTATAAGGGCTTTGCCGGGGTGATGCAGCAGTATCTTTTCTATTACGCGCGATGTGGAGAGCCGTGCCCAGCGATATAATGAAACCGGGCGGAAGGAACGTTCCTTCCGCCCGGTCTGTATTTAACTTGGCTGCGCTCTTTACCCGAAAACAGGCGGCGGCTGCTCATACCTCCGGATACAAGACGAAGCCAAATCCTCGTCGTTTGGCCGCATTTATCATCTGCGCTTGCTTTTGCCGCCGCTGCGCAGGCAGATTTGCTCTGCTAGTACCCGATACAGCTTCTCCGGCTCCACAGGCTTATCCAGATGATGGTCCATCCCGGCGGAGAAGCTGGCCTTTACGTCAAAGTCAAAGGCGTTGGCAGTCATGGCGATGATGGGAACCGTTTTTGCGTCACCCCTGCGAAGATTGCGGATGACCCGCGCGGCGCTCAGCCCGTCCATTACGGGCATCCGAATGTCCATCAGGATTGCGTCGTAATAGTCCCAGTCCCGCTGCATAAACAGGTCCACGCCCTGTTGCCCGTCCTCCGCCCACTCAACCAGCACACCCATCTTGGTCAATAGTTTTTTGGCAATGGTAGCGTTGAGCGGATGGTCTTCGCACAGCAAGACACGCTTGCCCCGCAGTTCCAGAAACATGCTGGTTTCTCCGGGGGGCGGGGGCTGATAGTGCTCCAACACTTCGATGGGCAGGTCCACCGTGATGGATGTGCCCTCGCTCAGCTTGCTGCGGATCGAAATGGTTCCGCCCATCAGATGCACCAGATTCTGCACGATGGGAAGCCCCAACCCGCTTCCGGCATAACGGTTGCTCTGGGAGTTGGGCTCTTGAGAAAACGGCTCGAAGGCATGCTTCTGGAATTCCTCGCTCATACCCACGCCGTTGTCGCTGACGGTAATCCGGCTGAGAGAAATTCCATGCTGTTGTTTCATACATTCAAAATGAATTTCAATTTTGCCATGCTCTTGGGTGAATTTTACGGCGTTGGACAAAAGATTTGTGAAAATCTGCCGCATGCGCACGCGGTCCGCCAAAATGTATTCATTTTGAAAGCCCACAAATTTTGTGCTAATTTGAATAGCCTTGAATTGCGCGGATGGGTAAATTCCCGAGAGCGTGTGCTCAATCAACTCGGAGGCTAGCACCGGCTCTTTGTGCAGCTCAATTTTCTGCCCCTCAATCCGGCTCATATCCAGCGTGTCGTTAATTAGACTTAAAAGATAATTGCTGGAATCTCGTATAGCGGAGAGATTTGCCCGGGCCTCCTGCGAGAGGTCGGGAAGATCCATGGTCAACGCAGTCATCCCCAAAATGCCGTTCATGGGGGTGCGCATGTCATGGCTCATGCGAGAGAGAAAATCCGTTTTCGCCGTGTTGGCGCTTTGAAGGGCCAGATTCTGCCGGCTGATCCGGCGGATAAATGCCGCCAGCACCACCATCGTCCCCAGCAGACAGGCAAGCGCCGCAAGCACAGACAGGGTTTGCGTCGGATGGCTACGAAACAGGTCCAGCGGGCCGCTATGTTGGGGCTTGTCCGTCTGGGCGCGGATAATCAACTGATCGATTTCTTCGGCGGAGACACTGCCCAGCGTTTTACTGATAATGGAGCTGAGGACGCTGTTTCTTTGGGTGACGCCGAAGCTGACGCCATGGCTGTAATTATCCGTGAAAACAGAAATCAGGTTCCCATGGTGATACACACTGAGATAATAGTCGGCGATGTAGTTGTTCAAAATGGTGACGTCCGCTTTTCCGAAGGAAACTGCCCGGATACAGGCGCCCCAGTCTTCAAAATAGAGAAGCTGCTCCGAAGAGAAATCCTTCAGAAGAAATCGGGCTGGAGAGTCAGGACCGTCCACCACAGCCACCGTGCAGTCCGCACTGTTTACATCCGCGTCCTCTTGCTGGACCCAGCAGTAGTTGGCGGTAAAAAACGGATCGGTGACGCTGACGCCGTTTTTCGCCGCGTGAAGTAGATCATTGGAGTAGCCGGGAAAAATCAGGGGTTCCTCGTACGTGCCGGATGTCGATGCATTTCGGGAAACTGCCTCGTACTCCACGCCAAGTCGTTCACACAGAAGTTCCGCCAAAGAGGGAAAAAAGCCCTTAAACACACCGTCCTCCAGCCGGGAGAGATAGCCCTCGTTCTCGGCAAATGCAAAACGGAGGTGACCGATCCCCGCCACGTATTCCACTTCCGCGCGGGTCAGAGGAACACAGACGCGTTCCGGGAACCATTTTTTATAAAGGTCGGGAAGAAACAGCGGATCGTTCATTTGCAGCCGCCCCATGGCACTGTCCAGAAGCAAAAGAGCGGGATCGTCCTGCCGCATGCAAATGTGGTTCGTGGTGTTGTCAAACCGGGCAAGAACTTTCATGTCGTCCGTCAGGTCCATTACATTGGAGATCACCGCGTCCGCCGTACCTGAATCCAGCATTGCGCGAGCCTCGCCATAGTCGTCGCAGACCAGAAGCTGATCCTCGCGGATTCCAAATTCCGAAAGCCTTGAGGAAATCACATCGCGGCTCAGCAGTTCAGCCGAAACTGCCACCCGCAACGCCCCGAAGGCGCCGTAATCGCAATAGTACAGCCCCTGCTTGGAACGCAGGGTCATCAGTGCGTGATAGGTGTTCAAAATTGCGCAGGAGCTCATGCCAGAAGTGAGAGCGGGAACCAGAGGCATGGACACCGGCATCCGGATATCGGCCTTCCCCTCCGCCAGCATGTTCCGCGTGCTCTCCCAGCTATCCGCCGCCACATAGGTGAAACTCATTCCGGTGTACTGGGAAAGCTTGTCCAAAAGCTCCACGCCGTAGCCCGTCTCATTCCCGCGGGCGTCGTATTCAAAAAAGCCGTCCAGAGGATAGAACGCCACCTTTAGAGCGGGAAGTCCGCTTCCTGCGTCTTCCGTGGCAAGACAGGGGCTGGACCATTCCGTGCTTAGAAAGAGCGCGCAAAGGGCAACCAACACCATGCAAAGGAAACGGTTCTTCATACCCTCACTGCCTTTCAATCCGGCTTCGTCAAATAAATTCCACCATCACGGAAATTGTAAATTTTTTCATTATTTTATCATATACGACCAGCAGAAGCAATATATTTGACGAATGTGGGCACTAACACGTAAAACCGCCCGCCAAAGCCTGCGTACAGGCCTGACGGGCGGCGAAATTTCGAAAATAAATGTGACGAGAGTTATTTACACAGGGCGGCAGTGTCCCGCGCAATCATCAGCTCTTCGTCTGTGGGGATCAGCAGCACCTTCACGCGGGAATCGGCAGCAGAGATCACCTGCTCCTTGCCCCGGCATTTGTTTGCCTCGGCATCCATCTTCACACCCATGAACTCCAGATTGGAGCCAATTTCCAACCGCTGCGCGGGAGAGTTTTCACCCACACCTGCGGTAAACACAATGGCATCCACTCCGCCCATGGCGGCTGCATATGCGCCGATCAGCTTTTTCACGCCGTAGTTAAACATATCGATGGCAAGGGCCGCTTGTGCGTTGCCCTTTTCTGCGGCCTCCTCCAAATCACGGAAGTCGGAGGACACGCCGGATACGCCCATCACGCCGGACTTCTTGTTGAGAATGTCCAGCATTTCGTCGATACTCAGCTTGTACTTGTTCATCAGGTACTGGAGGATGCCCGCGTCAATATCGCCCACCCGGGTGCCCATGGGGAGGCCCGCCACGGGAGTGAAGCCCATGGAGGTATCCACACTCTTCCCTCCGTCCACGGCGGCGACGGAGGAACCGTTGCCAAGGTGGCAGGTAATGATTTTCAGCTCACCAGCGGGCTTACCCAGCATTTCCGCGACGCGGGCGGAAACATACATGTGGGAGGTTCCGTGGAATCCATACCGCCGGACCTTGTCCGTTTTATAATAGTCATAGGGCAGGGCATAGGTGAACGCCTTAGGGGGCATGGTCTGGTGGAAAGCGGTGTCAAACACGGCGGCCATGGGCACGCCGGGCATCGCCTTTTCGCAGGCGCGGATGCCGGTGATATTGGCAGGATTGTGGAGCGGGGCCAGGGGAATGCAATCCTCCACGGCCTTCATGACCTCCTCGGTGATCACCACGGACTTGTTGAAAGCTTCGCCGCCATGAACCACGCGATGGCCCACCGCCTGAATCTCCTGCATGGATCCGATGACGCCGTTTTTCCCGTCCACCAGCGCGTCCAGCACGGCCGCAATGGCCTCGGAGTGAGTGGGCATGGCCACGTCAACGGCCTTCAGGGTTTCTTTGCCCTCAATTTGGGGCTTATAGGTGAACTTTCCGTCAAGTCCGATACGCTCGCAAAGGCCTTTGGCCAGAACCACACCGGTATCCGGGTTCATTAGCTGGTATTTCAGGGAAGAACTTCCTGCGTTAATCACGAGAACATTCATGGTAACTCCTCTTTCCGCGGGCAGCCCTTGCAGACGGCCCTAAAATCATGTAAAATGGGTTTGCCTTTTTTCATAAAATGGCACACTACCTCTTTAGTATAACAAAAAAATCTCAGGATACAACTGCCAATTTAACCGAATTGTCACTTATTTGTAACGGGTTCGAGGTGAAATCTGTGGAAACCGCTGGTATTATTGTAGAGTATAATCCGGTTCATTCCGGGCATATCTGGCAGATTGACCAGACCCGGCGCGCGCTGGGGGAGGATGCGGCGATTGTTTGCTGCATGAGTGGCTGCTGGGTGCAGAGCGCGGCGCCCGCTATTGCCGACAAATGGCTGCGGGCGCGGCTGGCGGTGATGGGCGGGGCCGATCTGGTTTTGGAACTGCCCACCATGTGGGCGGTATCCTCAGCGGAGACGTTTGCGCTGGGCGGCGTGAGCCTGCTGATGGCCACGGGCGTGGTGAAGCACCTGTCCTTCGGAAGCGAATGCGGGGAGATTGAGGGCCTGCAAGCCGTGGCCAAGTGTTTGAATTCAAGAGAGTATGAGGCAGAGCTTCGCCGTTTTCTGGACCGGGGGTTGCCGTTTGCCGTCTGCCGTCAGGCGGCGGTGACGGAGCTGGCAGGTGCGGAATCGGGCGCACTGTTGGCTACGCCCAACAACAATTTGGGAATCGAATATCTGCGGGCGGCTCTCCGCCTGGGCGCAGATCTGCAGCCCATGACCGTGCGGCGGGAAGGCGCAGGCTATCACGAAGCCGCCTCCCCACAAGGTAGTCCATTTATCTCTGCCACGCAGGCCCGCCGATGGATCGCGGGGGGTGAATGGGAACGGGCCGCGCCCTATTTGGTTCCGGGAGAACGGGAGCTTTTGCAAAGCGCCCAACTGGCGCTTCCGCCGCTTTCCAATTCGGTGGAGCGGGCATTTCTTTCACGTCTGCGGACCATGACGGCGGCGGATTGGGCGGAGCTTCCCGATAGCGCCTTGAGTGAGGGACTTCCTGATCGTCTGGTTCGGGCGGGGCGGCAGGCCCTGTCTCTTGAGGAATTTTACGAGCTTGCAAAGACGAAGCGCTATACCCACGCCCGGCTGCGACGGTTGGCCCTGTGGGCGTTTTTGGGCCTGCGAGCGCAGGACCGCCCAAACATACCGCCCTACCTGCGGGTGCTGGCGGCGGGGGAACGGGGGCGGGTTTTGCTGCGTAAGATGAGAGAAACCGCCATTTTGCCTGTTTTAACGAAAACGGCTCATGCGCGGCGGCTGGAGGAAGATTGCCGCCGGAGCCTTGAACTGGAAGCCCGCTGTACCGATTTGTACGGGCTGTGCCTGCCCCACATTCCTCCCGGCGGACGGGAATGGAGAGAAGGGCCGGCCATCCTCTGAAAAGGAGATTTTCTATGCGAAAACAAATTTTGTCCGCGCTGGGGCTGTCCCTGGCGCTGCTGGCAGGCTGTGCCAACGCGGCCCCAAGCGGCCCGACATCCGCACCGGCCGATGAGTCCTTTGGTGCCATGGGGGCGGCCAGCGTGCTGTCCTCCGCGTCAGAGACGCTGGATTTTGTGCTGGAGAGCGAGAAGAAGAGTGATACGCGTGTTGCGGAGGACGGCACCACGCTGGCCGCATACAACTATGAGATTCCCGTGCTCCGGGTAATGACGGAGGATGGCCAGATTATGGACTCTGCCGCCACAGCGGCGCAGAAGGCCGCGGTGGACGTGGCCGCCGCATTCAACAGCAATTTTGAGGATTGGCTAAAGAGCACAGATTTTTCCAGTGTGCTTGACAGGGCAGAAGAAGATTACGCCCGCCGAATGGAAAGCAACGCGGACTGGTTTTATGAGGAGGATTTCACCTATACCTCCTGGCGGACAGACCGGCTGATCAGCATTGGCGGAGCCTATTACAGTTTTACCGGCGGTGCGCACCCCAATTCCGTTTTCTTGGGCTGGAACTTTGATTTGCAGACTGGCCGTTTTCTTCACCCGACGGCGCTGGGGGAGGACTCTGAAAAGTTTCAGGCAGCGGTGGCAGAGGAAATTATCCGGCAGGCCGATGCCCGGGCTGCCGAGAACGGCTTTGAATCGCCTACGGATATGTATTGGGAGGATTATCAGGGTATCGCCGCCCAGTGGCCCGATTATGCCGTGACATTTTCCGACGATGGCATGATGGTGGTCTTTTCCGCTTATGGAATGGCCAGCTATGCTGCGGGAGAACAGGCCTTTGTCCTTGACTGGGACTTTTTGAAGCCCTATCTCAGCGAGGACGGCAGGCTTCTGCTGAACATTTCCGCAGATACGGAGGCCGCGGCCAAAACCACCCCGTGAGATTGCCTTTAACACCTGCGCCGCCGGATTTCCGGCGGCGCAGGTGTTGTTACCGCTTGAAGGCATTTTTTACAGTGTCATACTTCATTTGTGGTTAATCTGCGCCCGGTGGAGCGCTTTGCCAAAGATAGCTTTACAGTATGCTCTGGCAAGGTGATTCCCATTGCGGTAAAGCAATACGCAGCGGTGCGTCGAAAACAAGATTGCCAGCGTTCAGCTTGTCATTGATCGCCCCGATCTTACCCTCGGTATCAACCTCGCGGCGGTGACGGAAATTAATCGATAGGCAAAGGGCGAAGTTACCGATCTCCCCGATTCCAGCTATGATGCAATGAGTGAGACGGGGGTGTTTTCTACCGATCATTTTTCCACTTACGGAGTAGCCTATAAGTCCGGTTTCAACGTTGCAGACATCAATGGTCATTGGGCAAAGGAGGAGATTCTCTTTGTTGCAAATCGTGGACTGATGACCGGAACCAGCGCCACCACCTTCAGTCCCAACGGCTCTATGACGCGCAGAACGTCTTTGCGGATGATGCTAAAATTGGTGCGTGGGCGGCTCCTTCCGTGCATCGTATTCAGATGGCGGGTATCATTCAATATGTAAGGACAACAACTTTTATAATCCGCAGGGAACGGACACACGCGCCGAGACTTCGGCAGTATTGTGGCGCTTTGCTTCGTTGATGATTCTCAGCGGCGCTATGAGGCTGATGAAAACAGTGCAAGAAAAAGCAGATAAAGCAAAAATGTGAAAGGACACACAGGTTGGAATTCCAACCCGTGTGTCCTTTTAC
The DNA here is from genome assembly GCF_032060045.1 of Oscillibacter sp. Lineage (GTDB taxonomy): Bacteria > Bacillota > Clostridia > Oscillospirales > Oscillospiraceae > Oscillibacter. The sequence goes on along the minus strand of NZ_DAMBZJ010000043.1, from coordinate 6,210 downwards.
AAGGAGGATCAATTGAAGCGAAACTTTTATTAGCATCCTTTGGGGAGAACAGAAAGTGCTCCCTCTGGGTTCTTTATTGAGTCAGGCAGTTTAGAATATTTGCCGCAAAACCGTCCAGCCGATCCTCAATCCCCGGCAGTTTCATCGCCGTGCCCGCGTCGTTGGCTGTTTCCAACAGGCAGAAATGCGGCGGCAAGTAAAAGCCCTTGTTCATGCACAGGGCGGACACCAACTGCCGCGCCACAAGGTCCCCGCCGGAATACCCTGACACCACGATGCCAAAAATTGCCTTGTTGGCAAAAGAGGTGATGCGGTACAGAGCCGTCAGCCGATTCACGGCGGCGGTAAGATTGGCGGAGAGGGCGTCGTTGTAGTTGGGGCATAGGAAAATCACCGCATCCGCCTCCCGGACTGCGGGATATACCTCCTTCACAATCACGCCGCCATAAAAGCACTCTCCCCGCTCTCCAAAGTGAAGACAGGCGGGGTAGGGGCAGCCTCGG
>NZ_DAMBZJ010000043.1:0-5697 GCF_032060045.1 Oscillibacter sp. | reverse complement strand
CCATTGCGTAGGCCGATTTCCGTGACGGTGCAGGCGTCTCCCAGGCGCTTTTGCACGCTTCGCCAAAGGTCCAGCGTGTTGGACGTGCGATGGCTGGAAGCATGGAGCGCCAGCAGCTTGGGTTTTTCCAATTTCGGAGGGGAGAAGTGCAGAATCCGCTCCGCCAAATCCCGAACGGCCAGACGGTAGGCCGCTTCCAGATTGCAGCCCGCATTTTTGGCCTGCACGGTAAAGTTTGAAAGGGAGCCCACCGCTTCCACCAGCGGGCGGCCGGGAAAAGCGCAGCCCGCACTGTTTGCCGCCAGCGTCAGTTCCCGAGCGGCGGCTTTGGTATAGAGGTCTCCCACGCCGTCCGCCAAAACTCCGCCTACGCACCCCGCAAGAATTCCCGGATGAGTTCGTAGAAAAGCCAGCAGATCATAGTATTCGTGGTTTACGCCGCTTTCGTCCAGCGGAACGGCGAAGAGAAGCCGCTGGGTTGGGGGCGGGCCGGAAAGTGAGGTTACAACCTGACAGGGAATGTCCCGCAGGCCCTCCCGCAGGGCCGAAGCATACCGGTGGGACGCGGTTTGACCGGGGCAAATCAATGTCAGCATACTCATAGGATCGCCTTCAGCGTGGCCTCTGTTTCTTTAAGGCGGGCGAACAGCGCGTCCGGCAGGTTGACGGATTCTGTTTCCAGTCCTTTGGAGGTGAACCGGTTGCGCACGCCGAACCACACGCCCCCAAGACACACGGACCCGCAGTGCCACTGCCCTCGCAAGGTCAGCAAAAGCTGCATGGCTCCGGAGGACACGGCTGGGGCCACAAAGGGCTTAAAGCCCAAATCCCGGATGCGGAGGTTGGCGGTTTTTACCAACTCCGTCAGCTCCCGGGAGATTTCGTCATCGTACTTTTTCAGGGAATTTGCAATTACAAGCCCCTCCCCATGAGGACCGAAGCTGCGCCCGTCGGACAGGAAGGAGAGGAAGCGCAGGTCGCTCTGAGCCAGCGCGGCAGCGCGGGCGTTCATCACGCCAAGCCCGTAGCCCTGCACCTGCTCGGCCAAAAGTCCCATTCCATCCCATTGTCCGCCGGGATTGGTGTTGGAGGCCAGATACGCCGCCTTGCACAATGGATCCACGGGGTCGGAAAGAACGGCGAACAACCCATCAAACCGGGCTTCCCGCGCCTGCCGGGCAAAGGATTCCACCAAGGGGCGGTTGGCGGCAAACTGGGCCATTCGCACGTCCTGCACCTGGCTGCCCACTGGGGGGATGGCTTTTGCCGCCGCGAATAAAAACACGTCGCAGTCAAACAGATGCTTGGGCTGTACGGCCTCCACCTTGGGTAGGGCCTCATAGTCCCACGGCCAGGATATCTGGCCCATTTCCGAAACCCATCGGGCGACGGTGTTTTCATTTAAATCGCAGATGCCGATGGTACCGATGCAGTCGCCGCCCAAAAGCTTCAGCGCCGTGAGCAACGTGCTCCCCACATCGCCCACTGCCAGCAGGTGCACCCGCCGGCGGTTACGCTGACGCTTTTCCGTCCGGTTCGCCGCCTGCTCCCAGCGGGGATGGCGGAAGTTGGCGGCTTGAAGCTCTCCGGCCCACAGCCGCCGGGAAATGCCCTTGGGAAGGTCGGGGACGGGGGCGTCGATGCGACGGCTGTCCAGCCACTCCACGCCGTCTGCCTTGGCGGTGAGCTGGCGGGGGTCCGTGACGAGAAAGCCTGCCCGGCGGTGCTCCGGCGGGCGGTTGATGAGAAATGTCACGTCCTCCTCCTCCCGGGGCTCGCCGCAGGCGAGGAGGGCCAGACTTTCCAAGGATGCGTATTTTTTGCCCTGATAGGTATAGTAGTAAACCATTCGTTATCCATCCTCCCCATAGCGAAGCTGTGCCACGGGCGTGTCGTTCGCCCGGAGATACAGCCTGCCGTTTTCGGAATAAAAGGTCTGGTTGTTTTTGTCGCAGTCTACCCCATAGGCCACGCGCCAGATGGCGCCGTCGCCTTCCTGTTCCCGATAGAGCAGGGAAGCGGCAGGCAGCGGAACGTCGGAGAGATACTGCCCCACAATAAGATGTGCGGTCAAATTCCGTACGGGTGCGTCTGGATACCGCTCCCGCGCCGATGCCAGCTCATTGGGCTCAGAGAAAATCACCTGCCCTGCCCCGCTTCCCACCGGCAGCATGGGGCTGAACGCGCAGGGAACATCTCTACCATAAAAGCCGCCCAACTTTGTAACATGGAAGGTTCTGGAGGAGTTATAAAATTCCATGGTGTTGGGAATGACCACTGAAATTTCCGGTGACACTCCATCCCAGTCGAAGCCGGAGGCAAACGTCTGCGTGGTTAGATAATTCGGAATAAATTCCACACCCTCCGTGCGCTGGGAGTTTCTAAGTCGGTAATGCAGGCTGCTGTCCCGAAAGACCCATAGCCCGGCGGTGAGGATTACCGCCAGCAGTAAAAATGCCGCCGTCCGTTTCTACCTCACGGCTGTGGCCTCCGCTCCATCTCTTCCATCCGTAGCAGCAGTCCCAAATCAGTTTCAAGACATTGGGAAGCGGAGAGGTTCATGTCGTAGTGCAGGCAGCGCCCCTTGTCCGGGGCAAGAGGAAGAATCACCGCCTCGTTGAGCCTGGAAAGGGTCAGATTCCGGGCATAGGTGCGACGGTATTCGCCCTCCAGCGTCAGCAGAATGTCCCGTGCGTTTTCAAGGCAGACGCGGGAGAAATTGAACACAGCCGCCTGTGCGCAGCCCCGGTAAAACCGGGGATAGACATAGGGTAGAATCATGTTGATGGACGGAGTGAGCTGGGGCTGGTCCTCGCCGTTTTGGGCCACGGTGTCCCCGCCGATGAAGGGATACATGGTGGACTCCACAAACCAGGAGCGCATGTTGGGCACGAAATATACGCAGTCGATGTTCCGCCCCTTGGACAGGATCAAATCCCGACCCCGGCCCGACAAAAGGCCCACCAGCACTCGGTCGATCTCCAGATTTTCCGCGCGGAACAACGGGTCCAGCGCATTGATGCGGTTGCCGGTGTGAAGCAGGTCGTCCACCAGAATCACGGGGCGGTGAAACGCCTTGACGGTGCGAATTTGACTTTCCAGCGGCGCGTACCGGGGGAAGGGGGCAATGGTGAAAGAGCTTAAATCTTGCGCGAACACCTTGTCCGTGTGAATGGTTTTTGTGACGGTGTTGGGGATGGCGTTGCCTCGGAGAATTTTTCCGAAGGGGACGCACATATTTTCTCCCAGCACCCGGGGATGGGTAGGTTCTGAGGGAACGCCGTTTAGCTCCACAATGCGGCCCACCAACCGGTGGTAGATGACCTCCGCGTTTAAGGACAGCACCAGCACGCCGGGATACAGATTGCAGATGGCCCGCTGAAAATTCTCATGGGCCTTGCGCACGGCGGAGAGTACTTGTGGGTTGGAGGCAAACGGCTCTTTCAGGGTGGTGGGAATGTTCTGAATCAGCACGGAAGGGGAGCGCATATCCGTCAGCAGCAGCGGGCCTGCGTCGCTCTGGGGGGCCAGAACAAAGCCCTGCCGCTGCAGAAGATCCAGCGTCACGGGGTCAATTTTTCCTGAGGCGGGCCGCCACACGGCGTATCCGCAGTCGGATACCATTGCCCGGCTCAGCGCCTCGGTCAATAGCAATTGGCCCACATCGTAGGCCGCTCCGCAGGATTTTGCGATATACAATCCCGTCAAAAGGGCGATGCGCCCGGCGGTCCGCTTGCGCACATAGTCGGCAAGGCCCGCGTCTCCCAGCGCGTCGTACAAGGTGGCGGTGTTCACCGTCCGCAGAGTCAAAAAGCCCAGCACGCGGGGCCGTGGGCCCTGCAAGCGAAGGATCATGAGGGAATCGCCCCGCTCTGGATGGGTGAATAGGTGTGTTTCGTCCCCCACGGCGGCGTACAGCTCTTCCAGCAGGTCGCGGTCAGGCCGCTCCGCGAAGGAGAAATCCAAATCACTGGCCCGAAGAACGTGCTTATACTGCGGCTCTCGGAGATATAAACTGTTGCGGTAGATATAATCCTGCACGGTGGGATCTACCAAATTGGAGATGTCCCGGCCAAGGTCGATGTTTTCCCGGATACGGGTGGAGCTGATGTCCTCCAGTTGAGTGGGCAGCTCCAATTGAAGCACCTTGCCCTGAATGCAGCCCAGATCCGGATCAATTTCCACCCCATCCGCGTCGCTGGAGCGGCGGAAGACAATGTGGTTGAGATGCTGTACGGACCCTTCCACGGGGGCTGCCCGGTAGGACGAGGCATTGGCCACCACGTCGGACCCCACGGCCAGATACAGCTCCCGGCCGGAAAATACCTCCCGGAGACAGTTCAGGCTTTGGGGATCGGCCAGATTGACGGGAATGTCGTGGGGAAAGAGATACACGCCAAACTGATCCGCCACGGACATGGACACAATTTGCCGCCGAACCAGAGATGGCTGCGCTTTTTTCGACCAGGAGAACTCGTCAATGGCAAGATAGACTTCAAAGCCCATATCCCGGATGGCCTGCACGATCCCCTTATGGGACAGGGAAAAGGGATCAAAGGTGCCGGGGAAAAACGCAGCCGCAGGCGGGGGAGAAAAGCGGAAGGGTCCATCGTCCAGCTCGTGGGTCAGAATGAAGCGGTATATATGAGAGAGAGTGGCCGCGGCGTAAAAAAACGTCAGCTCCCGCTCTTGAATTTCGTTCATCAGGAAGAGAATTTTTTTGGACATCAGGATAAACAGGGCTTTCTTGTCCTCATAGTCCAAGGAATTGGAGGCAAACAGCCCGTCTCCCAAAATGTGAAGGGTGGTCTGGCGGACGGACTCCCGACAGGATGCAAGCCCCCGCAGCAGCAGGCCTGCCAGCCGGTCCCGCCGGGCGGAGACGGCGTATTCATCCTCGCTGAAGCGCTGCTGGTATACCGCGTAATATTCCAGCATGGAGCCGATGGTTCGCAGCGCCGCTGACACAACTCCCGCCAAGGGTGTGGAGAGCAGAAATTCCATCTGACTCACCAGCTCGTCCAGCTCTCCCGGAGGAAGCCAGAGCGAAAAACGGCCCAGATATTCGGGGATGTATTTCGAGCTGTCGGCATCCTCGGTTTCCAAAGATTTGGAAAGCTCCACGGCGATTTCATTCCGCCTCGCAGGCGTCAGCACAGGGGCAAGGCTTAAAAGAGAAGCGCCTGCTGCCTGCCGGACCACCATGTTTTCGCTGACCTTCATGAGGTTTGAAAAATGCGTGGCGATGTGAAGCACATTCTGGTGGTTGCCCAGCTCCACCTGCTCCAGCAGATATTCCACGCCCACGGCCTTTAATATCCACGGTGTGGCAGTTTTCAGATTATCCAGAAATACGCCGCTGACGGCGCTTTGTCGGCTCAAAAAGCCGTTCTGTTCCGCTGTGTCCAGTCCCAGACGGCGACCCAGCTGGCTTTGCAAGAACAGAAGGGGCGCACTCACGCCGCAATCTGCCTCTGCCACGGCAGCGCGGATATGTGTCCGCGCTGCCGCGCCCTCCGGCAGGGCCTCCAGCAGGTGGCGTAAAAGGCGCATGGCGGCGGCCTTTTGCTTTTCCGCGCCGTTTTCCAGCCAGTACAGGGCAAAGTCGGTGAAAATCCGCAGCTCGTCTCCTACGCACTGGGACAGGGGGAAACTCACTACCGTATCCATCAGGGCGAAGGCAGCCCCATCCTCCAC
>NZ_DAMBZJ010000042.1:11251-18970 GCF_032060045.1 Oscillibacter sp. | reverse complement strand
GGGGCAGCGCCCCGCCCTGTTCGGCTTTACATATTCAGCGGGCCGCCGTGCCTCAGCCTCCGTCAGACCTTCCCTGCCATTTTGATAATCAGCAATTCCACGGCCCGCTTTGTCCAGTTCCCAGACTTCCAGCGGTCGGGGCTGTCAATCACTCCAGCGGCTACAAGCCTGTCCACGGCCTTGTCCAACTCGGAGGCCTCCTTATACCCCGGCCAGCCCAGCACGGCCTTCTCGCTGCCGCTGCGGCTGTCCCAGCGCGCCCTGACGGCCCGCACATCCACATGGGTGAAGGATTGATACACACCGATGCCCCCGGCCCCCGGCTGCAAAAACTCCGCATACTGCGCAATCGTCAGCGGCGACACGCCCGCAATGGTGATGTCCGCCGCCTTGCCCAAAAGGTGCTGGGATTTAGGAGCACCGCCCTGCTCGGAGTTCCACGCCGCCGTCCGATAGGCGCTGTTGATGGTGACGGGCTTCCCGAAGTGGCCCCGGATTTTCTGGAGCAGCGCCACCAGCTCCTCGGAAATCAGCACCGTATTGCTCCCATCATGGCAGGCAAATTCCGCTACGGTGAAGTTCGCGGACAGCTTCACGCCGCCGCTTGTCCTCTTTGAATAGTTCTTGACGCTCATTTCTGCACCTTCTCCGCCTGCGTTCCGAAGTAGAACGCAACGACCACCGTAAATACCGTCAGGAAGTCCGCGCCGGAGATGGTTCCGCGCAGCGCCAACGCGGCGAAAACAGCCGTCAGAACGACCGTAACAAGGCTTTTGATTGTCAAAAGGTTTGCCAGCCGCTTCTTCAAAAGTTCCATATGTACCTTTCTTTCTGTGGCGGGGCTTGTGCCCCGCCCCCATCCGTGTTATTCCTCGTCGGGCCGCTTGATCGGCTCACCGGGGATCAGCTCCCCATCGACGATCACGCCGGGACTGTGGCTCGTCAGCACCGCCTTGGTGGCGTAGCCCAGCTCGTCATAGGTGATTGCAAAGCAGCCCTGCTGCACGGTCTGGCCTGCGTGTTCGGGCTTTCTGCTCATGTCGGGATTGTTCATACTGATGTACCTCCAAAAATATATTTTCTGCCGCTCCTGCGGCTGGATTACAACTATTTATCTCCGGTCAGCTTGTCCCCCGCGCTGTCCACGGCCTTTTTCCCAGCCTCCAGCGCGGATACCAGCCACCCCGGAACCGGCGCACCGAATGTCACGGCGTGCTCCGCGAGACTGCCCAGCTCCCCGATGATGTACCACACAATTACCAACGGCGCCAGAAGCACGGAATACTCAAACGGCAACGTAATGCCGGGAATATTTGCGACAACCAGACCAATCAGCCAGTCCGCCACCAGAGTGACCACCACAATCACTACCTCGCCGCCTTTGTGCCACGCGCCGGCCCGCAGCTTCGCGCTGCTCCACTTCCCTTTCTTGAAAGCCGCCGCGCTGCCAATCAGCCAGTCCAGCAGCATCATGCCCACCCAGACCACCACCAGCCACCCGAACCAGCCCCAAAAGGCCGTCAGCGCCGCCAGAATTGCGGCAACAGCCGCTTTTGTATTTAACAACGCATTGTGTTCCATTCCCAATTCCCTCTTATTTCAAAAAGTATCGCGGCCTCTCGCCGCCCCGGACGGCGTACCGCATCCAGTCCAGCCCCACAATCACCGGCCCGGCGGCAAGGCACCACAAACCCGCAAACTGGAGGCAGATTTGTCCCAAAAGATTTCCCGGCATTCCGGAGTAGTCCCACACGCCCCAGCCCAGCCAGAGATTGACGATGCACCCCGCAAGAAACTCCGCCGCCGTGATGGCAAGGCCGCTTAAAATTGCCTGCACCCAGATGGGACACCGCCACGGCAGCTCCGCGCCCATGCGCTCCATGACGAGGCCCAGCAGCAGCGCCAGCACCAGCATGGTCCAGCTAATCCCCTCGGGATGGCCCCGGGCAGACTTCCACGCCACTTCCAACAGGAAATACGCCGTGCCGATGAAGCACGCCAGCAGGCCGGAAAGAATCGCGTCCCCCGCTTTACTCATTGCCGCCTCCCAGCATTGCCGCAATCTGCGCGTCACACTGCGTCTGGTAGTCCTCCGGCAACGGCGTATTCCAGTCCACCGCAGCGGCCTCGGTGAGCTTGTCCGCGTCGGCCAGATCATGGGCCAATTGCTCCAGCCAGTCGGAGCGGATTTTGCAGGAGATGATGTAGGCATAGCCACGCTGAAACAGCTCTGTGAACTGCGTCGCCGTGTAAACCTCATGCGTTACCCGGCTGGTATCATGCCAAAAGACTCCTGTGGCTCCGGACTGCACGGCTGCATACTGAGTCTGAAGGTCCCGCTGCTGTATCTCCGTCAGGGTGTAGTGCAGCATCCCCCGCCCCAACACATCCGCGTCGAAGCCCCCGGTGATGGCCTCGGCACAGGCCGCTTTGATGGCTTCGCTGCTTTCCGATTTAACGGTATCCAAATTTAATATTGGAGTTTCAGAAAAAGCCTCAGTTGCAGAATCATAGTACCAATTTGATTGGACATCATCCGGTGCTTCAATACAGTGTGATGCAAATTCCTTGCTGTACCATTTCTCAACTGGTGTTGCGTAGGAAGGTATGATTTCAATAACCCTATTGCTGACAAGTCTAACAATTTTCATGTTTACTCCCCCATTGCGTATACAACAACTAAACCCGGGCCTCCATCTCCGCCCGCAGCACCTGGTATATCATTTTGTTGTGAACGTGTTCCGGTTCCACCTCCGCCGCCACCGCACGCTATGCCTCCATCTCCACCAGCAGTCGGTTTAACTGTAGGATTCGATCCATACCAACCTATTCCGCCGTTTCCACCATTTCCTAGATTAGAAATTCCTCCAGCCCCTGGCGGGTTATAATCTCCTACGCCACCGCCTCCGCCACCAGCTATGAGTGACGAATACGGAGAAACAAGAAGAGAAGCTATAGCAGATTCACCACTTGATGCTAACGTCATGCCATCTCCTTGATAATTCCTACCACCATTGCCACCTTTAGCACCACCATCAGTTTTACTGGCAGGACTTACTGTGTTATTTGTTCCATTTAGTCCACCATATCCACCATAAGCAAGGTAGTTTAAGAATGAAGACGTCCCACCATTAGTTCCATTAGTTGGATTAACCGCCGGCGCCATAGTTGTTCCTCCAATTCCATGTATTCCTTTTGCTCCAACAACTATAGGTATTTCCGCCACCACCTCCACCACCGCCGCCAGCAATAACAGCCATAAGCAAAGTTTTGCCAGCAACAGCAGTATAAGTGTAAGCGCCCGGTGTGGAAGACCGAAATACCTCAGTAAACTTTAATGCACCCACAGACATAGCCCCAATCTGCGCCGCCGTTACCCCGTGAGGATTATCCGTCCGCCCCGTGTGGGCCACAAGGTTGGCCTGCACCGTTGCCGCGCTGCCGGACGCTTTTTGATCAGCGTAAGCGAAAATATCCTGCGCCTTACCAGTTGGATCATAAGTTGTTGCCAGCATGTCTCCCGCGCCCTCACCGTCAACACCCTTTGCCGCAATCAGCGTCCAGAACTCCGTGTTTGTCGGCAGATTTCCCGTCCCTGCTTGAATGCACACGTAGCTGCTCCCCAGATAGGACACCTTGTTCCCTGCCGTATACGCCTTCGCGGCGTTAAAACTTTCCCATACATTTCTGGCACTCTCCGCCGCGGCTCGCTGCGCTTCAGCACCAACTCTGGCGACTTCCGTTGCCGCACGGGCCGCCTCCGCCGCAGCTCTCGCAGTTTCCGCGTTCACGCGCCCCTGTTCTGCTCCCGCGCGTCCGTTTTCCGCATTTACCCGGCCGCTCTCCGCCGCGCTTCTCGCAGTTTCCGCACCAATCCGGGCGCTTTCCGCGCTGCTGCGCAATGTCTCCGACGACAACCGCTCCGCCTCCGCAGACACACGGCCGTTTTCTGCACCTAAACGCCCGCTCTCCGCCGTTACCCGCAGCGCTTCCTCCGCCTGAATCCCGGTTTCTGTGGCATTGATTTCCTCAATGGCATCCACCGCCGCGTTATAGGCCGGGGCCACGAGCTGGCGTACCATCTTATCAAACACGGCTTTGTTCTGCGCAACGGTACCGTTCAGGACGTTGGGCGCGGAGCAAACGCCGTTTGCATCCATCTGGGCTTCTGTGATTTTCTGTAAAGCGTCCATACTTTCCTCCTTATCCCTTGTAATTGCTTCCGGGTTCTTTCCACTCCAGCCCAAACGAGTAGATACCAAACGGTTCGTTTTTTTCGCTGTTTTTCAGCCGGAACCGCACCTTGTCCACCTTCTTGATTTTCACTTTGCTCACCAGTGTGTGAGATGTTCGGTCCGCGGAGAAAACAAACTTGGAAAAGTCGATATAGCTCCAATCAAAATACCGGGCCTTTTCCTTTGCGTCATAGATCTGGCTCCAGATACCCTTTTTCTGAACGTCCACCTTCACGCCGGTGAGCGCCGCCGCGGCCAGCAGCACCGAAATGGAGGTAATGGTTTTATTCTTGAACATGACTTTGCCGCTAAAGTCGCTGGTTTCCCAATAGGCCTCAATGGCTGTCCCGTCGTCGTTGTAGCTTTCCAGATCGTCCACGTTCACGGCAAAGCGGCAAATAGTTCCATCCGCTTTCCCGAAATACAGCGTCTCTCCCTCTACCCACAGGCACCGGGCATTGATTTCCGGCCAGAAATAGGCTTCATACTGATAAGAGGAATAGGGGTTGTTTTTTTCATAGGTCTTCTGCTGGCCGTCCAGCAGGTATATGTCTCCGCCCACGCTCAGCACGTAGAAGTCCCGATAAACCACCGCAAATGCATCCGCGATACCAGAGGCATCCCGCAGTGCGCCGCGAATGAAGAAGCTTCGCTCCTGCGTGTACTTTTCTCCGGTCAGCTCCTCTGCCGTGATGGCGTAGACCCCGGCCCTTGTCAAGAATACCGGCTCTTTGCCCATATAAGCAAAGCTGCGGGGAGCCGCCGCGCATTCTCCAATCAGCGTGTTGGTAATCTTGAACAGCGCCTCTCCTGAGTCGTCAATGCTCCCCTGCCGCACCACCACGTTGCGCTCTCCCTCGTCTCCGTCCAAGCAGGTGGCAAGCGTATTTCCCAGAATGACGTAGCCCACCACTTTTCTCCCGTCCCGCGAAACCTTCGTGTACCCGGTGTCGGGCCAGAACGCAGGGTTTTCAAAGCCGGAGTACCAGTCAAAGCCGGGTTTTTCCGGATTTCCTGAAAGGAAAACTCTGTCTGCCGCGCCGCCCACGCCGTAAACCGTGTGCACGGTGCATTTTTCAATATTGGCAAGCGTCCCTCTGTCCTTGGACGCCGTGATTTTCACGTTGTCCTGCCCGGTCACCGGTGTTACCCCCGGCGCCGTGGTAAAGGTCACCGTCCCCGCCGCGCGGTTGACCGTGAAGTCTGTCCCCTCTGTTTTTTCAACCCAGTCTCCGCCGCTATTTAAAATTTCCGCTGTAACAGGGGTGCTGTCCAAATCCGTGGTCGTCAGTTGATAGACGGTATCGGATTCTTTCCCCAAAAACGTTTCGGTCCATTTTGTGCCGATCATGTTCAGGGCTTCATAGGCCGTTCCTCCGCCGCTGGGGGCCCGGCTGATGATAACGGTAGGCACATATGCCTCCGTGCTCACCAGAGCCACGTTTGTTCCGTCGTATACCCGGAAATGTGCGCCATCGAGGATGTACAGTTTTTCATCGAATCGAAATGCGCCCGAAAAGGCGTCCGCCATGTCGGCAGCCAGCTCCGTCCATTCCGTGTCGGTTCCGTATGCCCATAGATACAGCGCCGCTCCGGCGTGCACCAGCCATTTTCCGTCAAGCTCATACACGCCGTTGATGCGCCCGCCGTTGGGCGCGGTCGCAATGGTGGTATAGCCCATGCGCTTCCGTACTTTACCCACCTGATCCCGTATCATGTTCGGCGCGTTGGGTGAGCGGGAGAAATCCACGTTGCTGGGGCTGTTGTTTAAGTCAACGCCCCGGAAGTATTCGTTGACCTTTGTGTACTTGCTGTCCCCTTCCGGAATTGAAAAGGTGCTCATTCGTGCCTCCCCTTCTTACCACCAGCCAGTGGTATTTTGATAAGACCCGCTCCCGGTCGGCCTTTGGCGGTGGCTGCTCTGAAGCTTTTGCAGCGCGTCTTCAAATTCATTCCGGTACTGCACAGCCATGGAAAGATCATCGTCTTTATAAAGCTGAGATGCCATGTACAGCGGCAGAAGCTCCGCAAGCTCCCGGGGTACGTTCAGCTCCGCCGCGCCGTCTGTGGTGGACGTGAGCAGGGTCGCATAGCGCAGATAGTAAATGGTCACGGTTTCCGCTGCGGCTCCGCTCACCACAAAAATGCTTTCGTTCTCCACGCTGTATTCCGTCATGCGCCGGTGCGTCCCGTCAATGTCCTGATAGATTTCGTCCGCGTCCAGCGCCCGGAAGTCCGGGCAATAGTCCTTCAGCTCCACCTGATAGGCCGCGCTCGGATTCACCGGCAGCGTCAGCTTCCCGTCTTCCTCCACCGCCTCCGCCGCGTCGGCCGAAAGTATAAGGGTGAACTTGCCCCGGACGGGAATCAGCGCCGTCACCATGCTGAGCGCGTCGTTGCAAACCCCCGGCATGGCGTTGATGTACTCCAGATTTCCGTCGTCCTCCGTCAGCTCTGCCGTCTCATTGGAAAACATGAGCTGCAAGGTTTTCAGTTTGATTTCCGCCCAGGTCATAAAATCTTCTCCTTTTTTGGAAAAGCCCGGGAGATTGTCCCCCGGGCTTTTGCCTTACAGATTCGAGCCGCCGGTCACGCCGCCCGCCAGCGCAAACCGCCAGTCCACGAAGCCCCCGGTGAAGCGGGCAAATCCATTCCACATGTTGTTGTCGTTGTTGTTGTCCACCACGGACTTCACATCCAGCTTCGTGCGGTCCAGAAACACGGGGCCGTCCTGATCCTCAAAGAACTTGCTGTCCAGCAGAAACCACGGATTCCCCGTGATGCCCATTACGCTCATCATGTAGGTGAGATACGGGTCCACCATCACGTTCCACTTTCCAAACTGGAAGTTGAAGGCGTTGTTGGCGGTAGTGGGGTCCTTGTCCGCGCCGATAGCGGCAAACACCGTCCGCTTCAAAATGGGATCGTTAGGAATCCAAATGGTGTCCGGGGCCACACTCAAAAGCTCTCCCGTGTCGCCCTTGGTGTTCTGCATGGCTGCCTCCGCCGCGTCAAGGGCAGTGACAGAAAACACGTCGGCGTACAGATTGCTCTGCTTCTTATTGTCCACCAGATTCGGATGGGCTTTGGAAAACAAGGACTGCTGGTCCGCCGAGGTGGTTTTGAACTTCTTTCCCTTGTAGGTCACAGTGGTTCCGGAAAGCCCGCCCAGATACAGCGCCCGGCCGAAATTCTCCCGGGTGCGGTTATAGGCGGTCACCAGTTTGCTGGCCTTCTTCTTCATGGAGCCGATTTTGTTGTCGTCGGCCATTTCCCGGGTGACCACGAAGCGGTTTTTCCATGTCATATGCTCCAGCGTCTGGTCAAACCCCTCCCCAAAGTTGTTTTCGGGATAGGTCCCGCCCTCGCCCACGGGTTCAAAATCCTCCATGGCGGTGTCCCCGGTGTATTTCTCGCCAAAGTTGCGGCTGGTATCCATGCGGAACAGGTGCTTCAGCAGGCTCTGCTGCTCAAAGCCCTCGCC
>NZ_DAMBZJ010000042.1:10230-11241 GCF_032060045.1 Oscillibacter sp. | reverse complement strand
TTTAATGGGGAACTGAGATTTCCCGAACCGGCTGTCGTTTTGCGCGCCGGCAATGCTGACTGTACAAAAAGCCATTATTTCCGTCTCCTTTCCTTAGAAGCTGACGACCGCGACGGAATCCACCGCCTGACCGTCAATTCTCTTAATGGTTGCCACGCCGGATTCCGTCGTGGCCGTCACCTGCAGCGCGTCCGCGCTCAGCGTCACCTTGTCTCCCGGTGCCAGCGTCACGCCCTCGGCAGGCGCTGCGCTGAGCGTGGTCTGAAATTCCATGTAGGACTGAACCTCCGCGCATGGAACTGTTCCGTTGCCGTCCATCGGCCCCATGGCGATATAGGCAGGCTTTGCGGTTGCGCCGCATTTGGTCAGCTTTCCGCCGGAGAGCACCAGTGCCTCCCCCGCCGCAATGGTTTCTCCCGCCGTTCCCGGCAGATACACAAAAGGCGCGGTCAGGCCGACGCCCATTTTTTTCGTGCTGAACATATAAACTCCTTCCTGTGTCAGCGGCAGGACTTCTCAAATTTGGACCAGTTCTTGGAAATCTCCTCGTCCGTAGCATCCGGGAACCATTCCCGATACGCCGCGGCCTGTTCCGCAGGAACGCTGATCCCCGGCGCGCCTTCGCCTGCGCCGCTGAGAAGGCCCTGTTTGCTGCGCGTCTGATTGATGGCGGTCTGCTTTGCGGCCGCCAGCCGTTTTTGCTCAAGGTCTTTCCGATTGGCAAGATAAAACGCCTCTTCCAGCGTATTTCCCCGCTGCACATATCGGTTGAAATCCGCCGCCGTGGGCATCTTCGCAATGTCCTCCAGCGACTTAACCGAAGGGTCAATGGCGGAAATTTTCTGCATCTCCGCCGCAATGGCGCCCTGTGCCCGCTGCTCCGCCGCCACGGCCTGCTGTGCTCTCGCGGAAGCCGCCGCCTGCTGCGCCGCGGTCACCGCCGGGTGCTGGGCCACTCTCTGGTCGATCAGGCTTTCCAGCACGTCCGGCTTGATTCCGGCCTCCTGCAAC
>NZ_DAMBZJ010000042.1:617-10199 GCF_032060045.1 Oscillibacter sp. | reverse complement strand
GTCTGTCTGCCCCTGAAACATATCCGCATAAATTTTGTCCACCCGTGCCTGATTGGCCCGGTCGTATGCGTCCTGCTCCCTCTGCCGCCGCGCCGCCGCCTGCCGGTGCCGTTCCTCGGCGCTCTGCTCCGTCGGCTTTTCCGGTTCGTTTGTCTCTTCCGGAAGCGGATTTTCTGCGGGGCCCTCGCCCTCTCCAGAATTATCCGCGTCCGGCTGTGCCGGGTCTTCGTTCTCTGCGGGTTCCTGCACGGTTTCTTCATCATCCGGCGCGGGAGGATCGTCCTCTTCTCCGCCGTAGTCTCCGAAAACCTCCTGATACTCAGGGTCCATTTCAAATGCCATTGTCTTTTCCTCGCTTTCATGGATTTTTCCGCTATCCCTGCGCGTCGTCGGAGCAAACTTCACTTCGTTCGCTCCCAGCTATGCTGAAAGTTCACTTCATTTCATTGCTCCTCCTCTTCGCGGCAAACGGCGTTCGCCGCGATAAAGGACGGGGGGTGCGTTACTTTCCGCCCTTCGTTCCGGTGCGCAGGTCGTTGCCGGTCTGCTTCACAGTGCCCTTCTTGCCGGGGGCGCCGCCGCCCGGGGCCTTCACAAACTGGCTGCCCTGATTCTTGATTTTTCCGGCATAGCCTTTGTTCTCCATGGTCAAATCCTCCTTCCGTCCCATACTTGGCTTTTTCCGCTGGCCAAAGCGGCTGAATAATTTACGAAAGCTGCTGCTCCAGCTTCTGCTGCCCGATTTCTTTTCCGCATTGTTCACACTGCGGATTTCGGCAGCTAAAGGTCAGTACCCGGTAGAGCCGGGTCTGTTCGTCAGGACTTTTATCCCCCGTAATCAGATTGTGGCTTTCGCTGATCATTCCGTCCATTCCGCATTTCGGGCATTTCATATTGCCGCGCCTCCATCCAAAGCTGTCATAGCTGCCTCCGCTCCGGGCATTGCCTGCGGAACGGCCGCCTGTGTTTCCAACTGCTCCTGCAAATTCTTCTTCACAGTGGACGCCATGGGGTAGTGCTCCTTCTCCATGACCTCCCAAAATAGAATCAGGCTTCGCAGGTCTGTGGGCGGGCCATAGGCCCCCTGCTGCAAATTCATCCGGTTTTCCTGCCACAGCTTTTCCCGGTCACTGGCCAGCGGCGCGGACGCGTCGCAGGAGAACAGGAACCGATCATTCCAATAGGGCTGCCCCGCGTCGTCAAACTCCAGAAAGTCCCATCGGTCAAACTGAAGGTACTCCCGCTCTCCCCGGTCGTTATAGCTGACCACCGGCCTTGGCTCGTCGGCATAGGCCAGCTTCAGTTGAAAAATCATCTGGAACAAATCCTGAAACAGCACCCGTTTCATGGTTTTCTTGCTGTCCAGCCGTCCGGCGGCCTGCTGGGCCGAAAACTGCTTCGCAACGGCAGACGTGGCCGTGGGGTCCTTCCGTCCCTGCATGGAATCCGTAACGCCGATGGTCTGCCGGGCCTGTTCGTACACCGCGTTTTGGAACGCCAAATCCGCACTGATGTCCACCTGCAAATTTCGCACCTGAATCTGTTCAATCTGGGCTGGGTTTGTAATCCGCGCCAGCATCAAATCCTGGTCCCCTACCTCCAGCTTCAAATCCGCCGGCAGCGTCAGCACGCTTCCGCCGCCCAGCACCTTCTTGTTAATTTTGGTGGAGAGCTTATTCATGACGTTCTGCTGATCCTCAATGGCATCCACATCACTGGCGCCCAGAAACTCACCGTACAGGCTCACGTTTTTGCGGATAATGAGGTGGAAGCTGTTTGGCTTGTAGTCATCAAACCCACGGAATTTATCCCGCCGGGGAACTGGCTCAGGACACCGCCAGTCACGTCCATGGGGGCCATCGTCTCCAACCCGCCCATCACCGGCTGTCCAAACTCGTCCAAAACCGGGGATTCCGCCGGGATCACCTCCCCGTTGCTCTTCACGATGTCGTCCGTCAGGGTTTCGTATTCATCCACCCGTTCTTCAAAGCTTGCGGAACCGCACTCCCGGCACTTCACGCCGTCGCCCACAGTCCCGCACTTCTTGCAGAGCTTCAGCCGCCGCGCCTGACTGTCCTCCAGATGCTCCAGAACCGTGTCATTCACCCAGACAAACCGGCCCACGCCGCCGCTTTTGTTGCGGTAGGTTGCCATGTGGATGGTCACCATTCCTTCCGCCGCGCCGTCGCTCCCCACGGTCCGCAGCTCCGGCTGCTCCTCTGCCTCATCGCTTAGGTCTATGCCGTAGCGCCGCTTCACGTAGCCCTTGGTTTTCTCGGTGTCGATGAAGTACCATTCCATGTCCTCCACGCGGTAAACACCGTGCTGGGGGATGATCTTCTTCGGGTGCAGCTCCGTCAGGCGGATTTCTCCCACGCTGGTGTGGGTTCCCTCGGTCACGTCCCACTCCGCCAAAAACCCGTCCCCGCCCTGAATGGGACAGGTTCGCTCCGAAAGGTCCATAATCTGCTCCATGGGCAGTCGGTCCAGTTCGTTGCGAATCATGTCTTCGATAATCTTGGCAAGGGGTTCGTCCTGTTCCCGCATGGCCGTCACCTTGGGCTGCGGGATATTGCTGTCCACCTGTGTCTCGATCATCTCCAGCACAATGTTCCGCACATGGGTCGCGCCGTCCTTGGCTGTTCCGCCGCGCACGGTCTTGATATCCCGGCTCCCCCGGTAAAGCTCCTCCCGGCGGTCCATCCGGTCCAGATGGGTTTGATATTCGTCCTTGTCCTTGTGGTATCTGCTCTCCCAGAGCTGCAACAGTCCGCCGTCCTCCTGCTTTTTCATGCCCGCCTCCCCTAAAATTCCCGGTCGTTTCCGCCTGTTTTTTCAAGATACTGCTCCAAGGTTCCCCCGGGCTTTTTGTCGCCGCTGTCCGGCCGCTTCATGCCCAGGATCGTTGACATTTGGTCCAGCGCTTTCAACGCGCCCTTCGCGTCAAACTGCCATTCCCCGCCGGGGACCCACGCATGGGCCTCTGTGTCCCACACCATCACCGGCTCTTTCTCCATGCACCGACAGTAAATCTCAAAGCAGGATAGCTGGATAAACTCGGGCGTGATCCCCTTGCTCTCGAAAATCTCCCGAATCTTCCGGTCCCGATACTCTTTGATTTCCGGTCGGCGCAGCAGCTTCCATGCCTGACTGGCTGCGCTGGCTTCTTCGTACCCGGCGCGGATAGCCGCCTGCGTCCCGTTGAAATCCCGCAGATACTCAAACACAAACAGAACGTGCTGGTCCTTCAGCAGCTTTTCAAGCTTTTCCATGGGCAAGGCCCGCAGCTCTTCGGGCGTCAGCGCCTTTTTTGCCATCCTCTCTCCCTCCCCGGCCGCAAGTCACAAGTCTCTTGTTGTTTATCATCGTAACACAGGTGGACGTTCCGTTATCACCAACTTTCAAGGCAAAAATAAAGCGCTCAAGGCACTGTGCCCCAAGCGCTTTCTGCTTTTTCAGTTTCAATTTTCCCGCCACAAGCCAAACCAGCCTTCGTAGAATTCCTTCCGCGCCCGGTACAGCACGCTTTCACTGACGTGATATTTTATCGCCACACAGGAGATGCTTTTTTTCGTGCACATAACTTCCCGCAGGGCAGCACTGTAAGCGCCTCCGCATTTGTCGCAGAGACGCTGTATTTTCTCCTGTGTCTTCTTCGGCTGTACCTGCTCATTCAGGCAGGTGAACCGCACCAGCCCCTGCTTCTCCTCCGGCAGAGAAACACCCCGCAGCTTTTTGAAACTCACACGCGCCGCCTCCCTCCGCCGCGTCTTTCATGCTCCGGCACGGTTGGTGCCAGCTTCCGGGCCTCCGGCATCAGAAAGCGGACGTAATGCGTTCCGATGGCCGGTATGTATTCCCCGTCGTCAAGACAGGTGCAGCGGGTCGGAATCAAAAGCCGCCCGTCCGCCCCCAGCTTCAGCGTGGGCATTCCCTTCCGCTTGTGCCGGTTGTAATCCTGAATCGCCTGTGTCGTCAGCTCCACATCCACGCAGTCCGGTTTCAGGAGGTTTCGGCTGGGGTGCCACCGCTTTTCATCCGGAAGGCACCGGGCCTGCCTGCACAGGTAGACGGCCAGAGCGGTGTAGTCGTCCTGATGGCGCAGAAGCTGCACGTCCGCGGTCCCATAGCCCCACATCTCACGCAGCGGCTTCCCGTTCAAAAGATATTCCCCGCAGCCCTCCGGCTTTGAGATCAGGTCCCCCGATACCACACAGTGGCAGTGCAGACGGACGGGGTCCAATGTCTCGTCGTCCTTTTCGCTGGTCATGCCCACATACCGGAATATCACACCCCGCTTTTTGTAGGCATATTGCATCCGCCTCAGAAAGAGCATCATCTGGTGATCGGCGGTGTCGTGATCGTTTTCAATGCGCCTGAGTCCCGGTTCGTCGAAGTGGAGCGTCAGCAGGCAGTCACCCGGATGAAAGCTGGCATTCAGAATCCGGGCCAGACGGCGGATGGCCTGTGACCCGTTGGCGTCCTTTTTCTTTTGAGAACTGCCCTGACCGGTTTCCTTCTTCCCCGGCTTTTCCCTGGGCATAAAAAACTTTGATACCTCGCCTGTGTTTCTGGCTCTCCAAATTCTGGCCATCCATTTTCCGCGCATATCCGCCGCCGCCTTTCTGGTGTAAAAATATAATCAAAGTCACGCGTACCTCCGCGCGACGAGCCTTTCCCTTTTTCCCCCGCCCCGCAGGTTGCCGAACAGTTGTTCAGCCCCTGCGCCTCCCTTTCCCAACCTTCGTCCCAGACTTAGCCCCTTAAAAGTCCCGCAAAGAACGCGCGCGTTTTTTGCGGTTGATTCATTTATATATGTATCAGTCACTCAGACCGGGGCCGGATATACCGGCCTCTGTCTCAATGGCCTCGCCGGGCGCTCACTCTTATCAGAGCGCCCGGCTGCTTTCTTCTTCAATCTTCCTTCCACTCGGACAATGATTCATAGGCTGCAATCATGCCGGGTAAATCGCCCTTTATCATAGCTTTTTGTGCTGTGTCAATATCCTGCTGCATCAAAGCCGCTGCGAACTGTCCATTTGGCACGCTCCGATAAATGGTAATGATCCCCTGCACGCGTGCAATTTGCTCCGGCAGCGCGTCTCCCAAAGTTTTTTGATCATCAATTCCTTTCATCCTCAGTATCCTTCCTCCGCTTTTTTAAGGCCACCGGTTTGACAGTATCCGTAATAGCCGCCTGAACCGCGCCCTTTATGTCCTCCATCTTCGGAGCAGTTTGCTCAATGCTCTGCTTCACCTCCAAAAGCAACCGGGTATTGTCTTGGATGAGCGTTCCAATACACTCGGAAAGCTGTAAATCGGTCAAAATAGCCTGAAGCTGCTTTAATTCCAAAATTTTAGATTTTACAGCCGCCTGCACCCCGATTGTGAACAGCTCCTTGGCAATCCTGTGGCTCTCATCCCCAAGAGAGAACGGCTGAATACTGTTCAACCAAGACGAAGCAAACTTAATATCTCCGTTTTCGACGTATACGTAATTTGCCTGCGTGTCCTGATTACCGATGCAAACCGCAAAAAGAGGTTTCCCGTTCCTCGAAATCATAATTTCCCGTGTCTCAAAATCAGAAGTTTTCATTGTCTCCTCCCTTTCCCGCCTCTAGCGCCAGATTCCCGCCCTGATACAGGCTATACAGCGTCCGCCCCCGTGAATCGGTCAGATAGGGCAAAAACACCTCGTCCACCTGCACGTTTCCGGCCTCCACAAAGGCCATCTGCGCCAATATCCAATCTCGAATATTCCGCCAAGCAGTCCGCTCCGCCTGAGTCTTGTCCACTTTGACCTTCTGCCGCGCAAATACCTGCATAACGCCTGCCGTATTCGCAGGCAGCAAGAACCCTCGCGGCCCATCCGCCGTCTCAATGGCAAACGCCAAGCCCACGGGCCGTCCATCCGGGTCATAGTCCACCATGATCTTTCGAGCCCCGTTTTTGGCAAGCGTCCCTTGAATCTCGCCCAGGCTATCGTATACGTCAATTTTTGTGGTGTAATTTTTAATCGGCATGGTTCTCGCTCCCTTCCGGCTTTCTGGCCTTGATAAATTTACTCGGATAATATTTACCTTTTAGTCTCTTGCAGATAGTGCACGCGAATCTGTTAAACTGTGACTTACCAATGTGGATTGCACACCTTTTGCAGAAGTCGGCCTTTTTCACAGATTGCATCCTCCTCGTTCCGGCTTGCGGCGGTAGGCAAGCCACGTCACGCCGTACAAATTGCCACGCTCTATATCGTAGTAAGTACCAGCCTCAAACACGAGCTGCCCATCATCGCCATACACGGTCGTTGCGGCGGCACCTATTGCTATTACCCCAATATCCGTGCGCCTAACCATGCAGTACTTGTTGAGGTCTGGACGGCCATCAACCTCAATCCACACTGGCACCCCATCCATCCCCCGCAGCTGCTCTAGCGTCAGCGGCCTATTTCCGCCAGAAGAATCAATAATGCGGTTGAGTGCATCCGATACGACCTGCGCGCTGTCGGCATTTAAAAAAATCAGCCTTGCAAATACCTCCACGTCGTCGGTTGTCGTTCCTTCCGCGATAGGTATCAAATCTCCTATGTCTTGCCGCATATGAGGATTCCATAGCAACAATTCGTTCCATGTGTCCGAATTCTCCTGCCTGCAGGTGCTCACGCCGATATCACCAGATCCAAAGCGCAGTTTCAACGGCTCGTTGACGGGCTGGGCGCGGCGGTTCAGCGCATCCATTAATTCCTCTTCGCTGTCGAATTTGGCTTTCCACCCGTCGTGAAGTTCAACTCCACACTCAAGCTCCACGCCGAAATACATTCCACATTCAGT
Source organism: Oscillibacter sp. (assembly GCF_032060045.1). Taxonomy (GTDB): domain Bacteria; phylum Bacillota; class Clostridia; order Oscillospirales; family Oscillospiraceae; genus Oscillibacter. The sequence continues at coordinate 3,372 of NZ_DAMBZJ010000042.1, read as the reverse complement.
GCAATACGCACCGCATTTCCCATAGTTGTCTTTAAACGGCTGGAATCTTCCCCCACAGATGGGGCACGGCTTCAATTCACTCATTGGGGCGGCATCCTTTCTTAATAAGCAATGGCTTACATTCCGTTATGTCATCAATGAATTTATCCTTATTTTTGCTGTTTGGATTTTTGCATTTATCGGAACTCCACGCGCAATTGTGGCACTTTTTCATCGTCCACCCTCCCCGGCCTGCGCGGCCTCTTCCAGCGCGCCGTAATTCAAAATCAGGTCAATGTTCATCTCAGCGCACAATTCTTTGAGCTTTTCAAATTCCGTCCTGTTGTGCTCTTTTTGGTACTGGATAGTCTGCTGGTATTGTTCACCCAACACTTGTAATTTCCGATATGCCTCAAACTTACCTTTTGGCAAATAAAGCCGGGAGAGATCAAACCAACCGGGTATAGTCTTGTATGGGACGGGTTTCATTCCGCCTCTCCTTCCCCGGCCTCGTCGCCGTACTCCCGGTCGTATTCCTCCGGCGATATCAGTCTAAAATCAGATTCAACATGCTCAGATGCGAAAGTTTCAAGGCCAAGTTCGCGTAGCAAATCAAGCGCCTTTACGCCTTTCAGAGTTTCAAAATAATCAATCGCGGCATACTTTTCGTCCGTGACCTCGCCAACGGCAAACTGCATTCCACCCGGTGCAGGATTTCCGTGTTCGTCCACAGCCATACCTTGCACCTCAAAGCAAATTCTAAGTTGTTTCATTCTTCCGCCCCTTTCCCGGCCTCCTGAGGGCCACGATACACGAAGCATCCGCACTGATCTGTGTCTCCGCCGGTATCGTTCCCGGCATCAATGCAGTCCGCGCCGCAAAATTCGCACAAAATATTTCCGTTGTGGGCAGCACTTTCAAAATCCTCCACCGCCGCCCGCTCCCTCCGCTGGCTCTCCGCAAGCTGGGATTTAACCTCTGCCAATTCAGATTCAAGCCGCTCATTTTTGGCGACAACGCGGGCAAGTGATTCTCTTACCGATTGTTCTGGATTAGCGTGATAGGACATTTTGCAGCTCCTTCCACCTACACCCATTGCAGGCTCCCTTGTGGGCCTCGTGATATCTCCCACACTTCTGGCACAGTTCGTTTCTTGCGTTGGCAAGCTGGCCCTCTAACTCAGCGATACGGGCTTGCTGGGATTCCAGTCGGTCGGCGGCATCCATTGACGGGCAGTAATATCCAATCGCATTGGTTCCGTGATCACACCAACTCCGTTCACTGCATTCCGAGCAATCTTTTCTCAGCGCCCGGATAATCTCGTCAGAATTCTTTTGATCGTTCATCGCGCTTCTCCCTTATATCCTGCCACGCCTGTGCAGCACAGCGTATTTTTTCTGAGCCTGCTTTTTCCGCATGCCGCGGCACTTGGGGCAATAAATTTGCTCTCGTCGATCCAGAAACTCTCCGGCGCAGTCCCGGCAATACTGCGGCCGAATACGCTGGAACTCGGTACAGCTATCGCAGTCGGAACAGTGCTTCAGACAACCCCGGACATCGTTCCAGTTCTGGCACAGCTCCCGCTGCCAGTAATCGCCCCATTCCATGGAGTTTCTGCGCATCAGCAGCAGCGCACACAGTCGGGCCATGGGCTTCCGGACGGGTTCTCGGTGCTTTTCGGATTTCACTGTCGGCTCCGGTGCGCCGGTCCCCCACGGGCCCTGCCCCAGCATTGCCCGGACCTTGTCCGCATTTTCGGTGTGATACTTTACAAATACAACGCCCCGAACGGCCTTCTCCGAACGGCCGCCGCAGGCCTCGCCGATTATGGCATAGCTGAAGCCCCTGCGGAGCATATCCGCCAAGCGCTGCAAATCCGTGTCGCTCCATGGATTCTGCGGCCCCTCCCGCACCGGGCGCTCCTTTAACCCAAGATCGCAGCATCGCCGCTGGACGGCACCCGCGCTGCGCTGCATCTCCCGAGAGATTTCCGCCCAAGTGTACTTATGCTGCTTCAACAAATACGCCAGTCGGCTATCTTCATAGGGAGTCCACGGGTCTTTTCGCTGCGTGCTGAAGGCCGTGGCGTCAAGCTTCCGCTGCTCCGCCACCCAGTCCGGCTCTTTCCCAAGTGCCAAAGGCTCCATTTTTGAAAAATTTAGGAACGAACGGTTCTTTTCCGCCCACGTCCAAAACTCATGCAAGTAGACCACCCGGAAAGTGCTGTTAACAACACGCTTGGTATGTACAGGAAAGCTCCGGTTTGCAACCCAGCTTTTCATTTGGTATCCGGCAGTGGTTCCGGAGTTTTGGAAAACGCGGATGGGCTGGTTTAAGGTAACATAGTCGCCGCTGGCCAGCACACCGCCAAGTCTCAGCCGACCGGCCCGGCACTTCACCGCGTTGACGGTGCGGCCCAGCCCCTTCGCAATGGCCGGAATGGAGACGGAGCCCCACCTGTCCATCAGATACGCCTCGTCTTTGGCGGTCCAAGTGCGCTTTCCCAACGGCGGCGAGGCGTGGCCCATAATCATCACTCCCTTTTGTCGACAGCTCTCCCGCAGTTTGGGCAAAAGCGATAGATCGGCAAATCACTTTCGGAAAACGGAAACCCACATGCTCCACAACTGTAAAAATCACGATGCCCTTTTGAAAGTGCTTTGACTATTCTGGGTTTGATCGGCATGCTTTTTCTTACTTCATTGCGAAGCCGATTCAGGGCCCATGTATATTCGTTACAGAATTCCTCCGTTTTTATATCAGTATCGATCCCCTC
>NZ_DAMBZJ010000042.1:0-607 GCF_032060045.1 Oscillibacter sp. | reverse complement strand
AAAAACTCCACAGCGTCAATGCCGCCTATACATCTGCCACCGTCCTTCAAATCAAGCATGTTGCCCGCCCCCTCACTCATTTTCCTCGTCCTCCAGCGCGTCCCGAATCTGGTCAATATTGGCCAGCACCGTATCCATCATAGCGTCTGTCTGGACGGCGTTTGCAATGACCGCCTTGTCTCTAACGTCACATCCAAAATATCCCGCAAACACGTCTCCGTCCGGCAGAATCGCGCACACGGCAATTTTCTCCGCCTTTTCCTCAAAAAGCGTCCGCACGCATTCCTCCAGCCACCGGGCGCATTTTTCATTTTCAAGGTTTGCCATGGTTTCCCTCCAAAATCCTGATTTGACACGGAGCCACGCCGTCCGGAAAATAAATCTCCACGGTAATCCCCTTGCTTTCTTTCCGCGCAGCCGGGTCTATGATCCCCGCGCCTCCCGCTTTCAAGGCGGCAGAAAGCGCGGCGCCACACTTTTTCTGTACGTCCTTTTCCCGCAGTACCGGTGCGCGTTTTTGCCGTGGTCCCGGATTTGGCCGAAGCTCGTTCCGAATCCGCCAGCCCTGCACCGTTGCCACGCTGCAATCAAACGCCGCGGCAATCTC
>NZ_DAMBZJ010000041.1:17577-21322 GCF_032060045.1 Oscillibacter sp. | reverse complement strand
ACAGCCGCAGGACGCATTTCTCACCCATCTGGTTCCCGGACGGAAGCTATACCCCGTACACATGGCTGATTGATTGCTGGTCACCCGCCGGGATGCTCTCTATGAATCTCTCGGACACCGTCACCATCCGGGATTATTTATGGACGGACTGGCATATTGCGCCGCAGAAATCCCATTAAAAACAGAGAAAAAACAAGACCGCAGCCAATCAAAAGCTGCGGTCTTGCTGTTTTCAACCCTATGATGAAAGGTGGAAAATCAATGAAATCGAAACGAATTGCAATGCTCCTGTGCATGGCTCTGCTGCTGTGCCTGATGTTCAGTACAACGGCCTATGCAGCGGGAACCGGGGATGTAGCCGGAGCCATTGAGGGAACGTGGACAACGGCCTCCCAGCAGATCAAAACCGTGGTCAACAAGGTGGTGTTCCCCGCCATCGACCTGATTCTGGCTGTGTTCTTCTTTGCCAAATTAGGCACGGCTTATTTTGATTATCGGAAACATGGCCAGTTCGAGTGGGCGGCTCCGGCAATCCTGTTTGCCTGCTTGGTGTTCACGCTGACAGCCCCATTATACATCTGGACTATTCTTGGCATGTAGTAATAATGAGTAGGTCCAGTTCTGCAAGGAGCTGGGTCTGCTCATTTAGGTTCTCATTATGCTCATAATAAGAAATTCTGGTTATTCCTAACTGTTCATTAATATGCCAACACCTCATAACCAGTTTCGGTTACTAACACCTGTTTTTCCCATTGCGCAGAAGGCTTCCCATCAGCAGTGCGAATAGTCCAATTATCGCATTTATCTGTTACTATATTGGATTTTCCCATATTTATCATAGGCTCTACAGTAAAAACAAGTCCTGGGACTAAGAGCATTCCTGTTCCTTGCTTTGTCACATAACCGACCCAAGGATCTTCATGAAATTGTAGACCAATACCGTGGCCTCCGATTTCTCGAACGACAGAATATCCATTTTCCCTTGCATGGTCTTGAACAGCTTGCCCAACATCACCAAGAAATCCCCACGGTTTTACCTGTTCAATGCCCAGCTCCACACACTCTTTCGCAACATCAACCAGTTTTTGTTTCTCAGCGGAAACAGCACCAATGCAAAACATGCGTGAAGAATCTGAAAAAAATCCGTTATAAATTGTAGACACATCAATATTTACAATATCGCCGTTTCGCAGGAATATACGATCAGAGGGGATACCATGACATACAACATCATTAATTGAGATACACACGCTCTTAGGGTATCCGTCAAAATTGAGTGTTGCTGGAACGCCTCCCAGTTCCTTGGTTTTTTCGAAGATAAGCCGGTCAAGCTCTTCCGTGGTGATTCCATCAACCGCATAATTTGCAATGAAATCCAGTAAAGCGATGTTTCGTTTGCTGCTTTCCCGAATACCTTCAATCTGTTGTTTTGTTTTAAGCAATTTTCGATAAGGCACTTCATATCCCTTTAAGCGGTAGATTTCAATTTGCTCATCAATAGGGCCATGACATTTCTTATATTTTCGACCGCTGCCACACCAGCAGAGATCATTTCTTCCAAACTTGTCAGACATTTTATCTCCTCGCATTTACAAATTCGGAGGGAGCAATACGCCCTATAGACTAAGGTGAGCTAAGAGAAACACCGGAAGTTTTCCGATATTGGCGTGGCGAGCATTGAAACGCTTGTGAAAAAGCTCTTGCAAACGCTTCAGATGACGAGTACCCATATCGAAAAGCAATATCGGTTATTCTGTCATTGGTTATGCAAAGATCATTAGCAGCAGCTTTTAATTTACATTGGGCAAGAAATTGTTTATATGTCATACCCATGTGCTCCCGAAACTTTGTAGAGCAGTAATACGGTGAATAACCAACATATGATGACATATCTTGCAGGCTTGGGCTTTCTGTTATGTTATTTTCTACCCACTTTGCCATTGTTTCTATTGTTTGAACAGACATTTGCTTCACTCCTTTCTCCAGTATATCAATTCTCACAGACAATTACCTGATATAAGTTGCACATATGAGATAAAGTGCTTGCCGATAATCTCCGTAATTTGGCTGCAGCAGGAGTTTACGGATGCCTTTAATTACTGTACAGATTATAAATAATTAGCAATTCAAATACTTGTTAAAAGTTATCGTACCATATGTTGCCGCAAATTTCCACTGTCCTTATGCAAGTATTGACTGGACGATACTGGGGATGTAACGGAGAATAGGAAAACGAGGCTGACAAACGCCAGCCTCGTTCTTTATAGTTTGTTGTCAGCGATTCGCTCTCTCAAATTCTCAATTTTAGAGCGGATTGCTTTTATAGTACGTTCAAAGTCCACATCGCTTTTGCCGGTTGGGTCATCTAACCCCCAATCCTCCCTGTGCATACAGGGCAAAAAAGGACACTGCACATTGCAGCCCATGGTCACCACGATATCCACTGGGGGAATCTCCTCCAGCAGCTTACTGCGCTGAGTTCGCTCCATGTCGATGCCATAAATCTGCTTCATCAGCCGCACAGCATCCTGATTGATTTGCGGCTTTACTTCCGTTCCGGCAGAATAGCTTTCAAAGACATCAGACGCAAGGTACTTGCCCAGTGCTTCGGCAATTTGGCTGCGGCAGGAGTTGTGTACGCAGATAAATGCTACTTTAGGTTTGCTCATACTGGAAACCATCCTTTCGTTTTGTTGGCGATTTTTACAAGCAACAGCATCACCGGCACCTCGGTCAGCACGCCAACTACGGTGGCAAGAGCCGCCGGTGAAGTAGTACCAAACAATGCAATCGCCACAGCGACCGACAGTTCAAAGAAGTTGGACGCGCCAATCATCCCCGCAGGGGCGGCAATATCATGGGGCAGCTTCAGCCATTTGCAAGCAAAATAAGCGATGAAGAAAATAAGGAAAGTTTGCAAAACAAGCGGCACAGCAATGAGTAGAATGTGCAGCGGATTATTCAAAATCACATCACCTTGGAAGGAAAACAGCAATACCAAAGTGAGCAGCAGACCAATGCTGGTGGCATTATCAAATTTATGGACAAAGGTGTTTTCAAAATACTCTGTGCCCTTGCGATTTGTCACCAGCACACGGGTCAGAATACCGCCCGCAAGCGGAATGACTACAAATAAAATGACCGATAAAATCAGCGTGTCCCATGGCACGGACACGTTGGAAACGCCCAGTAGGAATTTCACAATCGGCACAAAGGCAACCAGAATAATCAAATCGTTGGTTGCTACCTGTACTACGGTGTAGGCAGGGTTTCCTTTGGTGAGCGTGCTCCAGACGAACACCATCGCTGTGCAGGGTGCCGCACCCAAGAGTACTGCACCCGCCAGATACTCCTTGGCGAGGTCAGGGGCAATCAAGCCCTTAAAAACCACATAGAAAAATAGCGCGGCGATACCGTACATGGTGAACGGCTTGATGAGCCAGTTTGTCACCCATGTGACGAATAACCCCTTTGGGTTTTTCCCCACATTTTTGACGCTCTGGAAATTCACCTTCATCATCATGGGATAAATCATCACCCAAATGAGGATGGCGACCGGAATAGAAACTCTGGCATACTCAAAACGGCCTAAAAATGCAGGAACGGCAGGTAAAAGTTTACCAATTAAAACACCTGCCGTCATACAGAGAGCAACCCACACGGTTAGGTATTTTTGAAAGAAGCCAATGCTTTGTGATTTTTCCTTTGCCATAAATTTACCCCCGTACTTTTTGCAGGATTTTAA
>NZ_DAMBZJ010000041.1:8141-17567 GCF_032060045.1 Oscillibacter sp. | reverse complement strand
ATTTTAACGACCTCGTCCTTTTTTAAAACCTTTCCAAAGGAAACGACCTTGCCGTCCACAACCAATGCAGGAGTTGTCATCACACCGTAAGCAGCGATCTGTGTAAAGTCTGTCACATGGTCAATGGTGGCATCCATGCCAAGCTCTTTGAGCGCTTCCAAGGTAGCCGCTTCCAGTTGATTGCACTTTGCACAGCCCGAGCCAAGCACCTTGACGGATGAACCGCTCACTTTTGCTTTTTCGGCTTCCGCAATCGTTTCTGTATTGCAGTCACCGCCACAGCAGCAACCGGAGTTTTTTGCTTTTGCTTCTTCGTCAGCTTTCTTTGCGGCAATTTCGGAGGGCTTGCACATTTCCCCGCAACCACACTGCACCAATTCTTCCTCTGCATTTTTCTTTTTACCAAAACCAAACAATGCCATAATAAAAACCTCCTTAAATTCATGATTAGAAACCTGAATATAACAAATAGAAACCGATGAGCAGGATCACCGCGCCCATGACGATTTTCAAAATAGCGCTGGCTTTTCCATACTTCTCGCTTTGGGAGAGCTTTTGGGCAAAGCCCATGGAAGGCTCCGCAATCACGGCGAGAATGCCGTGCCCAATGAAATAGAGCAGCAGTAGCAAAACACTCCATACAAGGCTGCCCGCCGTGGCCGCAAGGATACCCAAAACCGTAAAGGTCAATCTCGGCAATGACGGCGAAAATCAAAAGTGGAATAACTGTTTTTATATCCTTTGTTTACTCATCCGCAAGTACCTTCAGGGCAGCAACCGGTCTTCACAGCTTTTCCCTCAAAGAAGTTTTTGAGATTTTCTGGAAGTGAATACTCGCCGCAGTCACAAACGGGCTGCACCATGCCGAGCACAGCTCTTAGAATTCCTTCGGCCAGCATGGCTTTGGGCGGTACTTCATAGGCTTGACCTTTGTATGCAAAGGTACGACAGGTCACATCGGTTCCGCTGATTTCACCACAGCAGCCGCAGGTGTTTTCCGCAACAGGTCCGCAGATATCCTGCCCATTTACACGAATGGTGGGCGACGCAAGGAATCGGTAGTGCTCCGCCAGTTCTTTTGTGGCGATCTGTACCTTTTGAAGCCGCATGGTATATCCGGCAGCCTCCAGAGCGGGCGCGATACTGCCCAAAACTTCTTCCAGTACCGCATCGGCGCCGATACAGCGGTCACAGGTATTGAGATCAAGATAGAGATATTCCACAAGCACAGCCTTGGAGGAATCCTCCTCACAAGCCCCGCCGCGGCAGCAATCTACGCTTTTTTTTGCACTGCATTCGTCGTTTGGCGGTGTCCAGCCAGTATCGTCGCCTACATAGGAGATGGCGCCTGCCGGACACTTGTTGCCGCAGCCGTGGCAACGGTCAATGCAGTTTCCGGGTTGCATCACCACAGGGGACGGGGCTTTTGCTTTGTTATAAACACTGTGGGAGCAAAAATCCACGCAGGTTCCGCATTCAGTGCAAGCAAGATAATCGATGACTGGATACCAGTTTTTAGCCATTCTCTTTCCCTCCCATTAAACCAGTAGATACTGGAAAATATTAAACAGATAGCCAACAATGATAATGCCGATGGTGCAGATGGCAATAAATGTGCCCAACAGCTTCGGCTTTACCGCCTTGCGCAGCATGATGATGGAGGGCAGGGAAAGCGTTGTGACTGCCATCATAAAGGAGAGAACCGTACCAAGCTGCGCGCCTTTGTAGAGCAGCGCTTCGGCCACCGGAATCGTGCCGAAAATGTCAGCGTACATGGGAACGCCAAGCAGAGTTGCCAGCACTACCCCAAAAGGATTATTGCTGCCAAGCACCATCTCAATCCAGCTTTCAGGAATCCAGTTGTGGATGATAGCTCCGATGCCCACGCCAACCAGAATGTACGGCAGAACTTTTTTGAAGGTTGACACCACCTGATCCTTGGCGTAAATGACACGCTCTTTGCGGGTTAAGTCAGGCGATTCAATATCTACGCCGCTTGCCGAGCGAATGAATTCTTCCACATAGTTTTCCATGTGAAGTTTTTCAATCAGCGTACCGCCAACGACCGCGATAACCAGGCCCACAACGACATAGACGATAGCGACCTTTGTGCCAAAGATGCTCATGAGCAGAACGAGCGACCCGAGGTCTACCATGGGTGAGGAAATCAGAAAGGAAAAAGTCACGCCAAGGGGCAGTCCGGCACTGGTAAATCCAATGAACAGAGGTATGGAGGAGCAAGAGCAAAAAGGCGTTACCGTGCCAAGCAGTGCTGCCATGATACTTGCCCACACGCCGTGAAAGCGGCTCATAATTTTCTTGCTTCGTTCCGGCGGGAAGTAGCTTTGAATGTACGAGATGATGAAAATCAGCACGCAGAGCAGTACGGTGATTTTTAGTACATCATAGATAAAGAATTGAACGCTGCCACCAATTCGTCCTGTTACATCAAGACCGAACAACGAGAGCAGATTACCGATTAGGGCGTTGAGCCATTTCATTCCAAGCACTTGGTCTTGAAAGAACAGCCACGTATTTTGAAGGATCTCCATAGGGTAAGCGCCTCTCTTTCTTAAATTCAATAGTCATATCAAAAAAACTTGATATGTTGTGCCGAATAAAAGCCATCTTCCATCAGATGGCCGTTATTGATTGCAACAACGAGTATCTTCAGCGGTTGCATTGGGGGTGGTAATTGCTTTTAACAGGAGCATGGCCTCGTGGCTGCCCTGTTCACTGATTTTATAATGTGTCCATTTGCCTTCCTGTCTGCTTTCGACAATACCCGATTCACATAAAATCTTCATGTGATAGGACAAGGAGGACTGACCGATTTCCATTTGATCAATGAGCACGCAGGCGCATTTTTCACCGCTGCGCAGCAGTTCCAAAATGGCAAGCCGCTTTTCATCGCAAAATGCCTTAAATACATTAGCGTTCTTCTCCGGAGTAAGCTCCAACGTTTATCACCTCACATCAAATTATCTTGATATGATATAGTATATGCTTCACATCAAAAAATGTCAATATGAAAGGAAGCGCTGTTTATGAAAATTAAAATCCGTTCACCGACCTAATGCAAGGATACTCTGGTCTGTAGTTGGAATGTAAGAAAGAAATCAGGCTGATTTCTAATAGTAGGAAATCAGCCTGATCTATAATTGGAACTTGTGGTCAAATATTTATCCAATAAATTTGAATCGTTTTACCATCTGTATGAACGAACTCCCGTTCCTGAATGCCGCCACATTTTATAATGGTTTTTCTTGAAGCCTCATTATCTTTATTACAAGCTAACATAACACGCTTTAGTCCTATCGATTTTGAATAATCAAGCGCCATTTTCAAAATTGCAGTGGCATATCCTTTTCGGCGTTCGGATGGTCTTACGCCATATCCGATATGACCACCATAAGAAGCCAAAAAGTCATTGAGATTATGGCGAATATCCACCATTCCGATAATTTGATTATCAGATTCCCGAATTACAAAGAATGTGCTTGACACAACCCAATCAGAATGAACTGTTTTCTCGTCTGCATTATCCAAGGTCAATTTCAGCCATTCTTCATATTGCAGGGAACCTAAAAGTGCGCCACCATGCAATTCAGTTTCTCCATTTTGCAAATGTTCATCTTTATAATCTAAAGCATCATTCTTTATTTCAAGAGTAGGCTTTTTAAGCAAAAGAGTTTCCATAACCTCACCAACGATTCTACTCATCGCTCTTTATCCCTTCTAAAAGTTGTTTATAGATATTATAGCATGTGTTGATACATTCTTCCACCATCCATATGCAAGCATTGACTGGACTATTCTTGGCATGTAGACAAAGCAAGAGCCGTCGCGTCAAGTTAGATGCAACGGCTCAATTTCGTGATAAGTCAGATTTTATTGTGTAGGTGAAGTTAAACACTAACAGAGGGTGTGCTCATACCCTTACACAATGTTTTCACCCAAAATAATTTTTGGCATAGTGGTTAAGCATCTGTTCCACCGCTTGTAAAAATGCTCTAACCCTAACTTTGACACCCTTGCGTGAGTTTCTTCATCTCTAACAGTCCAATGTAAAACATAAGTGACTTTGCCTACATTGCGTGTGAGGCGAACAGGCAATGCCCCTTCTTTAACGGCATTAAAATCTGTTTGGCGGTGGGTGCGTTTGATATATCTAACTTCAATAACACCATCCTGCTCCATATAAAAGGCGGCAACCTCTTTCATAAGTTGCTCAATTTCCTCTTGCTTTTCAATCTTTGCCTCATAGATACAAATTTCATTAAACATTTATTGCACCACCTCGCACATTATATAAACTTGCTCACCGAGCGTTAATTTCCCATGCTACCGTTTCACAAAAGTTTTACACGGTAGATATATAAAGTGAGTTTACCATAGTAAATCGGAACTTTCAATCAAACAAATATGAACAATGGAAAGGACACAGATACTATGAAAAAAGTCCGTTCACCACCCTTATGCAAGGATACTCTGGCAAGTGCTGGGGATGTAGCGGAGATTTACTCCTCCGGCTTATCGGTCAGGCGCAGCGGTGTCTCGTCTGCATTTAGATATGTTTCCTCGCACTCCTGCTGGGCGGTGCGCATCAAACCAGTAGCCTGAGAAACCAGCTTCTCAGCATCGGTTACTGCATTAAACATTTTATAGTAGAGCTTTTTGTAATCTGCCACACAAGTACCTCCTTTAACATTATTTCGGCGGCCTCCGTTGTGTGGTATTAAAGCTCTGAAATGACTAATTGTCAAGTCATAAATCAGAAAAAAAACAGCCAGTGCTGGGGAGGGAGCGGAGGCTATGAAAGAGGTGAAATTCAAATGTTTATCTGGGATTTTGTCGCCGACACTGTCCTCGGTCAGATTGTAGATTGGATCTACGGTCAAATCGTGGGATTCCTCGGCGACTTTTTTATGCAGATGGGAAACATGGGAGCTGACCTGTTCGAAATGAGCTGGGTGCAGTCCATTGTGCTGTTCTTTTCCTATCTGGCGTGGGCGCTCTACGGTGTCGGACTTGTGGTGGCAGCCTTTGAATGTGGGATTGAGTCTCAGTCCGGCAAAGGCAGCATCAAGGATACCGCCCTCAATGCCATCAAAGGCTTTATGGCGGTGGGGCTGTTCACCACGGTACCGGTGGAGCTGTATAAGCTGTCGGTGTCTTTGCAGGGCAGCTTCACTGCCGGGATTACCGGTCTTGGTACCGACTTTGGAACGGTAGCCCAAGGTATCATCGCCTCCCTGCAGGATGCGGGGAATCTGGAGCAGGCCATGACCAGTAGTGTGTTCGGCGGCCTGAAAGCCATAACCAGCCCGATTATGATGATCTTTATATTGATCCTCATGGGATACGCAGTCATTAAAGTGTTCTTCGCCAACCTCAAAAGGGGCGGCATCCTGCTCATCCAGATTGCGGTGGGGAGCCTATATATGTTCAGTGTTCCCCGTGGGTACATTGACGGCTTCGTTTCATGGAGCAAGCAGGTCATCGGGCTGTGTCTCACAGCGTTTCTGCAGGCAACGGTGCTGATTGCCGGACTCATGGTGGTCAAAGACCATGCTCTCCTCGGCCTTGGATTGATGCTGGCAGCCGGAGAAATCCCCCGCATTGCCGGACAGTTCGGGCTGGATACCAGCACGAAAGCCAACCTCATGAGTACCGTGTATGCGGCGCAGACTGCGGTAAATATGACCAAAACAGTAGTACAGGCGGTGGCAAAATGAGCGAGAATAAGCTGGTCTATATTGCCTCACCCTATGCTGGTGAGGTAGAGAAGAATATCGAATTTGCAAAGACCGCTTGCCGCTATGCGATGGAGCAGAATTGTACGCCGATAGCTGTCCATCTTCTGTATCCGCAGTTTCTGGACGACCATGATCCCGTCCAGAGAGAAGCCGGTCTTCGCATGGGACATCGTGTGCTGGAGGCCTGTGATGAGCTGTGGCTTTGCGGCAGCCGGATCTCCACCGGCATGGCGATGGAGCTGAAAGAAGCAAAAAAGCTGGGTATCCCTGTCCGGAAGATATCTGCAGAACAAATCCAAGGAGGTTTTGCAATGGAAAAGAAATATGGCGTATGGGCGATGCGCAGCGCCGGTTCGGTGTGCGGAGCCGCCCAAAGCTGGTGCAAGCACGGCGGCAAGCCGATGGAATTTGAGTCGATAGAACAGGCTGAAAGCTATGCCAAGCAGTTAAACGAGTCCTGTTATTCCCCCAATGTTCATTATGCCGCCAAAGAAATGGAACCGGAACTGAACCAAGGCTCCGGTTTTTCTATGCGGATGTAAAGGAGGTGCCTCATGTATATTTACCCCGATCACTTAAGAGCAAAGGCGACCTTGTGGCTGTGGCAGCTGCGGGATATCGGCATCATCGGCGTGGCGCTGCTTCTCTCTGTGCTTGCGGTTTCCCAGCTGGGTTTTGTACCGCCCATAGTGATAACCGCCGTCTACGCCTTTTTAACAATACGCTTTGAGGACACAAGCATTCTGGATTTTCTCCGGTATGCCTGTGCCTTTTTTATGACCAAGCAGCAATTCTATGAATGGAGGTACACGCCCAATGAGCAGGAACGATAAGGCAGAAGCCAAAAAACGAGCCTCCACCCGGCAGCTCATCGGTACCAAGGAAATTACCGAGTACAGCCTGCAGACCTATGGACACGGGGAGCTTGTGTATTTTATCATCAAGCCCAGCAATATATCGGTGCTGTCGGAGGCCAGCATAAGCACCCGTATCTACGCCCTGATGACAGTGCTGAAAGGCATTGCAGAGATTGAGATGCTGTGCTTAAACAGCCGGGAAAATTTCGAGGACAACAAACAGTTTCTCCGCAGCCGCATGGAGCAGGAGCAAAATCCCGTGGTGCGAAAGCTCCTCGAAAAAGACCTGTCCTTCCTTGACCGGATACAGGTGCAGATGGCGACAGCAAGGGAGTTTTTAATTTTGATCCGTCTGCGGAACGAGAAAGAAAAAGAGGTGTTCCCGTACCTGTCCCGCATTGAGAAGTCTCTAAAAGAGCAGGGCTTCTCCGTAAAGCGAGCGGATAAGGAGGACATCAAGCGCATCCTTGCGGTTTATTTTGAGCAGAATGTCACGACTGAAAAGTTTGAGGATTTCGATGGGGAGCGATGGATTATTTTGAACGAGTGACACATGAAAATAGGGAAGCCAAAATATGCGATTTCGGCTTCCTTGTTTACTCATTACTCTTCATATGTTCGAATATCACAACCAAATAGCCCAATCGCCGTAAGTAAAAGTACCGCTACCATGATGTAGATTGCCATCGACTTTCAGTTGCATGAGAGCCTCTCGCATACGAATCAAAATCTCTGGCTGAATATCCAAACTGTGATGAGCAGGAAATACTTTTTTCACGGGCAGTGCCGCAACTTTTTCAAGCGATGCGAGATATGCCTGCGGATCAGTGGACGGATAGTAGGCAAACAGCGTGTCCTTATAGACAAGATCGCCGGTAAATAAGTAGCCACGTTGTGGTTCCCAAAAACATAGATGCCCCGGAGAGTGTCCCGGTGTATGCAGTGCCGTGATCATGCGCTCACCCAGATCAATGGTGTCACCGTCTTGCAGCACCCGTGTCGGCATTCCCTGAAAGAACTTATATGTGTTAACATCGTAACCCTCCGGCGGGTCGCAGCGGTCAAGCACCATTTCACGTATAGTATCCATGCTCAAAGGGAATTCTCCGGAAAGCCAATTGAGCTCAGCTTCATGGGCATAAAAATCATGATAGTATTTATGACCGCCGATGTGATCCCAGTGAATATGCGTAGCGACAGCCGTCACCGGTTTGTCTGTCAGCTTTTTCACCTCCGCAGATATGTCGCAGATGCCAAGCCCTGTATCAATCAAAAGTGCGCGGTTGTTTCCTTCGACAAGATAACAATGTGTTTCCTCCCAGTGACGGTATTCACTGATAATATGTGTGTTAGAATCAATTTTGTCTATTGTAAACCATGGTTTCATATTAGCTGTTCCTTCCTGTTACGCTCATTACAAGCGTCTCAGCTTTGCTTAAAGCTTGAAATTTTTCTCAGGGTTTCTTGAATATCTTTACAGATTAATGGCTGCATACTGCCCCTATAAATCTGAGGATTTGCTTTATGCAGTGCATTACAGATATCGTCAATGAGATCTGGCTTATGCTTTGCGATAACGGGCAAAGCCTTAATTGTCTGCCTTGCGGTAATCGGCTTATCATCCATAATGTGTTTCAGCAATCTGTCAATGATTTCATCTATTTTGTAGTCGCTGTCCCATTTTGCATTTGCCGCAATTAGGAGAATACCCCGTGTTCGTATGTAAGAGTTTGAATCATCCAGCATAGCCGAAAACAAATCAAAATAAGAGTACACGGCATCTGTGTTCAGGCTTTCCAATTCCAGCTGTTTCAAACATTGATATGCATATTTATTGTTTTTGTCCTTTAGCCCGGAAACAAGTTCTTGGATATCATTCATCACATTCACCTCCAGTTTATTATCATGATCCTTTTCTCTATTCAACAACTTTTATGATAAAATTCGCTGCTTGTTCCGGAGTGAGTTCAGATACATCCACCTTGCAGGTGTTCAATTTTTCATAAAGAGGAATTCGTTCGATGCTTCTCTGAATTACATCTTCCGTGCGGATACCGGCAGCAACATCTTTTTCCAATCGTGTTCTCAGGGCTTGTTCACTGCAAATCAGGGAGATGGAATGCACCTTACAGTTTGCCGTATCCAGATGTGAAAGGATATCGTCAATGATAGCCTGCTGGTGCATTACCCAGCAGAATATGATGTTTTCATAAGCAGAACACCGTATAAAGTTGTTCAGAAGAAAGAAAATATTCTCTAAAACCATCTGCTTTGTTTCCTCGGTCACCTGAAAGGGATGCATATCCCAGCACCAATCACCATCCAGAAAAACGCTGTTATTCAGTTTTTGTTTTAGAATTTGGCAGGTAGCTGTTTTTCCTGCTCCCATTGTGCCGCCTATTAAAAATAGATTTTTCATTATTACCTCGCTGAAATGCTGATTGTTGATTACTATACCATAATCAGCTACAAGCTCTGTGTTATATTTTGTTCTGCAAACCACTAATTGTAATTATACCTCAATCCTCTACCAAAGTGAACAATTTACCTCAAGCCGTCACAAACGTGGCGGCTTTTGCTATACCCAAAATCAAAACCAGAAAGGAAGAAACGCTGATGGCAAGAAAAAGAAAACCCCAATCTTCACCACAGGAGGATGCCAGAATCCAAGAATTTCTGGATATGATTGCCCCCTCGGTAATCAAATTTAACACCGACCACTTCATCTGCGGCAATACCTACCGCTGCGTTTGGGCGCTGCGGGAATACCCCACCGCCACCGAGGAACAGGCCATCCTCCGCCACTTGGG
>NZ_DAMBZJ010000041.1:0-8131 GCF_032060045.1 Oscillibacter sp. | reverse complement strand
CCCTGCGCATCTATACCCGTCATGTTACGCCGGTGGAGGAAAAGAAAATCATTAGCAACGCTGCTAATAAAAACCGTTTGAGCAAGTCCAACACCAACGATTTGCAGCAGACGGTTATGGCAGAAAGCAATCTACAAGATGTGGCAACCATTGTGGCGCAGGCGCACCGGAACCGGGAACCCTTCATCCACTCGGCTGTGTATATTGAGCTGTCCGCACACGATCTGGATCAGCTCAAGCTGTTGCAGACCGAGGTCATGACCGAGCTGATCCGCTCTAAGCTCAACGTAGACCGGCTGATGCTCCGCCAGCAACAGGGCTTCCAATGCGTGATGCCCAGTGGCTTTAACGTGTTTCGTGACCAGTTTGAGCGTGTTCTCCCGGCAAGCTCTGTGGCGAATCTCTATCCCTTTAATTACTCAGGAAAAACAGATGCCAACGGATTTTATGTAGGGCGGGATAAGTTCGGCAGTAATGTGTTGGTGGATTTCAACAAGCGAGCGGATGACAAGACCAACGCCAACATCCTGATTCTTGGCAACAGCGGTCAGGGTAAGAGCTATCTTCTCAAGCTCATCCTGTGTAATCTGCGGGAATCCGGCATGAATATCACCGCACTCGATCCCGAAATGGAGTACGAGGATCTGACCAATAACCTCGGAGGCTGCTTCATCGACCTCATGTCCGGCGAATTCATCATCAATGTGCTGGAGCCGAAAACATGGGATGAAAACGGCAGCCCGGAGGACAAGGATGCGCCGCAGACCTTCCGCATCAGCAGCAAGCTCAGTCAGCATATTTCCTTTCTCAAGGACTTTTTCAGGACGTATAAGGACTTTTCCGACCGGGAGATTGACACCATCGAAATCATGCTGCAGAAGCTGTACGCCAAGTTCGGCATCAGCGACAGTACGAAATTTGACCGGCTGACCGCCAAGGATTATCCCATCCTGTCCGACCTGTATGCGCTGATTGAGGAAGAATACAAAGCCTTTGACGAGAACAGCCGCCAGCTTTACACCGCAGAGCTTTTGCAGAATATCCTGCTGGGGCTTCACTCCATCTGCAAGGGTGCGGAGTCGAAATTCTTTGATGGACATACCAACATCACCGATTCCAGCTTTGTCACCTTTGGTGTGAAAGGGCTGCTGCAGGCCAGCAAGAGCCTGAAAAACGCCCTGCTGTTCAATATTTTATCCTACATGAGCAATGAGCTTCTCACCAACGGCAACACCGCCGCCAGCATCGATGAGTTCTACCTGTTCCTCACCAACCTCACCGCTGTGGAATACGTCCGCAACTTTTCCAAGCGTGTGCGCAAAAAGGACTCTGCGGTGATTATCGCCTCGCAGAATCTGGAGGACTTCAACATCGAGGGCATCCGGGAATACACCAAGCCCCTGTTCAGCATCCCGACCCATCAGTTTCTGTTCAATGCCGGGAATATTGATGCCAAGTTTTATATCGATACCCTCCAGCTGGAGCAGAGCGAATACAACCTGATCCGCTACCCGCAGCGTGGCGTGTGCCTCTACAAATGCGGCAATGAGCGTTACAACCTGATGGTAAATGCTCCGGAGCATAAGGCGAAGCTGTTCGGAAAGGCAGGTGGACGATAGAAAAGAGCTGCGTTGTATTCGTTCAACACAGCTCTTTTCGCAATATTCACTTTGGAAGAACCCCCAGCAAAGTTAAGCCCAATAAATCCAATATTCAGTGTTATGCCTGTAAAACCTATCTTCCTTATCAAACGTTTTATGCTCATAACGCATCCCTCCTTTATCCCTTTAGCTGGGTTTGGCTGGTGGTTCTGCCAAGGACTCAGAGGTCGGTCTTTCCGAAATGAATATTACTTTTTTACTATATCAGAAAACCTAATGACTTTCAAGAAAACAGCTCTTTAACGCTGTGAATGAAAGGATGTGAAAGTTATGGACATAAAAGCCCAGCGCTTCGGCATTGAGGTGGAGCTGACCGGCATCACCCGCAAGGCCGCCGCCGATATTGCCGCCGCCTACTTTGGAACAACTGCTGCGTATGACGGTTCCTATTACGACACCTATGCCGCCATCGACTCCCAAGGCCGCAAGTGGAAATTCATGAGTGATGCCAGCATTACCCCGCAGAGAAAGGATGGCAGGCAGACGGTATCCGCCTCAGCAGAATACAAGACCGAGATGGTCAGCCCTATCTGCCGCTGGGAGGACATCGAAAAAGTACAGGAGCTGGTGCGAAAGCTCCGGGAGGCCGGTGCCATTGCCAACAGCTCCTGCGGCATCCATGTTCATGTGGATGCCTCTCCCTTTGATGCGAATACTTTGCGGAATATCACCAACATCATGGCTGCCAAGGAGGATTTGATCTACAAGGCGCTGCAGGTGTCGGTAGCCAGACAGCACCGCTGGTGCAAGCCGGTGGACAACCGGTTTTTAGAGGAACTGAACAGCAGAAAACCCCGGACATTAGATCAAGTCGGTCGGATTTGGTACAACGGCGAGAGCCGCAGCAACATCCACTACGATGATAGCCGGTACCATTGTTTGAATCTTCACTCTGTGTTCCAGAAAGGCACGGTGGAGTTCCGTTTGTTCAACGGAACCACTCATGCCGGGAAAATCAAGGCCTACATCCAGCTGTGCATGGCAATTTCCGCACAGGCGCTCAACCAGCGCTGTGCCAGCCGAACCAAGACGCAGACCACCAACGAGAAGTACACCTTCCGCACTTGGCTGCTGCGTTTGGGGCTGATTGGGGATGAATTCAAGACCGCCCGTGAGCATCTGCTGAAGAATCTGGACGGCTGTATTGCTTGGCGTGATCCCGCTCAGGCAGAAAAACAAAAGGAACGGATGCGGCAGAAAAAAGAAAAAGAATTGGAGCAGGCACGGCAGGAAGCCCAGCCATCTGCTCCAGAAGAAATCCAAGCCGAGGCAGAAGATGCCCCGGCTTTTACTATGCGAATGTGAGGAGGAAACCATGACGAAGAATCGCTTATACATTGCCTACGGCAGTAATCTGAATCTGCCACAGATGGCATTCCGCTGCCCCACCGCCAAGGTGGTGGGAGCCAGTGAAGTCAAAGGATATGAGCTGCTGTTCCGTGGCGGCAGCCGTGGAGCCGTTGCAACCATTGAGCCGTTGGAGGGCAGCTCTGTGCCTGTGCTGCTATGGAAAATAAGGCCGCAGGACGAGCTTTCCCTCGACCGTTACGAGGGATACCCGAATTTTTACCGCAAGGAAATGTTGGAGGTGGAGCTGAACGGTAAGCCTGTGAATGCAATGGTCTATGTTATGAATGACGGCAGGGAGTTCGGCGCACCCTCGGATTTTTATCTCCACACCATCGCCGAGGGTTATGAAAGCGCAGGCTTTGATACAGATTTTCTGGATCAGGCGGTGGAGAAATCCATCCGGCTGGCACAGGAGCAGCAGGCCGCAGAGGATGCCCAGTTTAATCTTTGGGAACAGAAATGGTGGTGATCCCCGATGGCAGACCCGGCAACCATTACCCTTGCGGTGAAAGCGGCAATCGCTGCAGCCACCGACAAACGTACATGGAAAGCGGCAGGCGTGGTGATCGCCGCCATTCTCACCCCGTTTATTTTAATCATTGTCATGATCATGAGCCTGCTGTCCGGTACCGCAGACCACAACAACTCCGCTGTGGATTTAACCTTTCACGGCGGCAGTATCTCCTCGCAGGTGCCAGCGGAGTACCGGCAGTACATTGAGGATATGCGGGACAGCTTCTCCGATTTGGATGAAGCTGTGTCTGAGATTACGCCCATGATCGAAAGCGGCGGCATCGACAGTACCCGCATGAAATCCATTTTTTATTCTCTGTATTTCGGCGCTGAAAATTTGCGCATGAATGCTTCCGACTACCGAGCCTTTGCGGAGTGCTTCGTCCGGTACGAGGAACGCACCCGTACCGTCACCAATGCGGATGGCAATGAAACCGAGGAAATCTATACGGTTGCTGTTCCCATTACCGACCTGAATGAGATATATGCAAACCTTGAAAGCTCCCTCGGAAGAACCATCACAGAGGAAAACAAGGTCAATGCCGCTCAGATTTACAGCCGTGTGCTTTATGGTCACGGTCTGCCGAGAGATGGGAGTATTGGTGAGGATGAATGGTCTGGCGGTGTGTTTGACGGTGAGATTTACACTGGTGGCGGTGATTTTGCCAGCCCCCTTGGAGTCAACTGGCGCAGCATGGTCACCTCGGAATTCGGCTGGAGGGCAAATCCGTTCGGCGGCGGTGGCGGCGAGGGTCACTCCGGCCTCGACATGGGCGCACCAAAAGGAACACCCATACAGACCGCCCGTACCGGTGTGGTCAGCTATGTAAAGGACTCCGGCAGCAACGGCTACGGCTACCATGTGGTTATTGATCACGGAGATGGTATGGTCACTTTATACGGTCACTGCTCCAAGGTCTATGTTCGTTCCGGGCAGACGGTGCAGCAGGGCGATGTGATTGCCGCCGTGGGCAGCACCGGGCGAAGCACCGGAAACCACCTCCATCTGGAGGTGCGCATCGGCGGTAAGAAAGTAAATCCAAGACAGTTTTTGCCGTAAAGGAGGCGGCTTTATATGAAAGCAATCTTTGAAAGGAAGCCCGCAGATTTCGATCTGCGGAACTTTGAGGTATCAAAAACCATTCGGCTTCCCGCTGATGTTTTTGAAGCTGTGCTGCAGAAACCTATGCGGGATTACGACTTTATTCAGGATAATATAGAACAGATGCACTGCGACAGCAGCGGTGTGTATCACTGCCTGCTGCTGACCGGTGAGGGCAGAAATGACGGACTGCTGGTGGAATCGGAGGGCTACAGCTACTGCCGGTACGCCTCCTATGTTCCCAACATTTCCGCTCTAACCTCCCCGGCCTTGCAGCAACTTAACGAGCTGATGACAGCCGCAGCGGACTACATCGTGACTATCGGAACGCAGAACACGACAGAGGGCAATTGGATTATAGGCTTTGATGAGCTGGCACAGCAAACCGGCTTCGAGCATGATTTTAGCAGCATGGATACTCTGCTGGATATGCTCCATGAGCGTGAGGAAGTAGCCAATGTTGAGTTAGGCGACAGCGGCATTGACGTGTGCTATTACCTTGATTTCTGTCCGCAGTACGGCGGTCACCCGGAGGAAGCGGAGCCGGAGCAGCTGCCGGAAGCACCCTCGCCAGTCAGCAGGCTGAAAGATTTACTTCATCTCCATTGGGAGGATATCCATCTGCTACACAAGGATGTGGAGATACAGCCTGCCACCATCGTGGAGCTTAATGAGCATACCCTGACCAATGCCGGGAAAGAGGCATGGGCTGATGTTTTGGATGCTGAGGTGGTCAAGGTTTACAACGGCTACTACGGTTTGCAGATGGAACTGGAAAAGGTGAAGCCCCGCCGCTTGGAGGAATTCTCGTCCATGCTTGCCGGGTACTGTCCGGTATCGGATTATGAAAAATGGGTCACGCTGATGCCCCCTCTCAGTCACCTGAAATGAAACTATGAATGGAGGAAAATATAATGAAAAAGGCAACACTGACGGTCAGCTTTGACAGCGAAAAGCTGGATGCCCTGACCTACCACATGAGCAAAAAGGATACGGATTTGCAGACGGAGCTGGAGGATACCGTCCAGAAGCTCTATGAAAAGCACGTTCCACAGGCCACCCGTGAATACATTGACGATAAGCTCTCCCGTGAGGCCGCTGCAAAACCTAAAAGACCGGTTCGCCCTGCTGCGGCAGGCGGCTCTGATAATAGGCTGACGTAAACAGTAACGCTGTCCGGGCGTGTGGGCGGCGGTGTTGCCCTGTGTGGCCTTTTGTCAGGCAGGGTGGCATCCTGATACCCATTAACATCGTACCGCCCACGTTGCGCCCATGTGGAGAGAATGTGAGAAAGCCCCGGATGCGGCGATAAATCCTCAGAATGAGGGCATTCCGGTAGGGTCGAAAGTGGTGCAGGTTAAAGGAGTTATGCTGCTTTGGCAGCACAACTCCCCTGAACACCGACCGGCAAAGCCGTTCGGGGATTCCGAAGTGACATAACTTTCTGAGCGAAGCCCCAATTTGTTATGCCGGTTTCAGAAAAAGGCAAGGAAAACCGGGCGTTTCCGGAGCTTACACTGTATACCAGGGCAGAATTCACAGAGAAAAGGAGGCAGTATGGCAAAGGAACCGGAAAAAGTCCGCACCGGCTTTTATATCGAAAAGGAAGTGCTGGATCGGTGCGACGAGCTGCTGGAGCAGGCCAATGTGAAATCCCGCAATGAATTTGTCACTGAGGCGTTGAAGTTTTACTGTGGGTATCTTACCTCACAGAAAATCGAAAACTATCTGCTGCAGAGCTTCTCCTCTGTCCTCGTCAGCACCATCCGGGATACGGAAAACCGTCTGGCCAGAATGGATTTCAAAATTGCCACCGAGCTTTCCAAGCTTTCTCATGTGGTGGCACACACCCATGCAGTTGACGAGCAGGCTCTTCAAAGCCTACACTTAAAATGTGTGGAGGAAGTCAAGCGGATCAACGGTGCGGTTGATTTCGAGGATGCATATAACTACCAAAAGAGGCGAACCTAAAAATACAAGCGCTCTTTGTTTCTTTTTGGTATGGACTATGACGACACATTGGTTTATGGTGTGTTGCGAAAGGAGGTAACGTGCAATGGAGAAAAGTGAAATCTTTGAATCAGTCATCCGAGAATTGACGGAAACCGCAATTGAAAAGCGCAAGGAAGCTCTGGACGACAGTGGGCTGCAGCTTTATGCAGAGGTAAAGGCTCTCAGCTCTCAGGCTCAAGAGATTGTCAAATCACTACCGGAGGATCAGCAGAAAATTCTCACCGATTACTTTGAGAAAACCAATCTGATTGCCGATCACGAATGCCAACACCTCTATGTGCAAGGTGCAAAGGATTGTGTGGAGTTACTGAAAAAGCTCGGTGCGCTGTAGGAAACATAGGTAGACCGGCCTCTGCGGGAGCAGAGGTTTTTTTACATACTGGTGGTGAATTTTGTCACAAACCATGGTATAATTTTGTTAATAAATTGTATGAGCTTCTTTCATTTCTATGAATGTCACTCTGAAAGGATTATGTATATGGAAAATACATTTAAGCAAGGAAAATATACTTTTGTAGAGTTAAAGGCTAAGAAAGGTTATAGGCCTTACCGAGTTAGATGCCTTGAAACTGGAGAGGAAAAGGATAGTTCTATTAGCTATGCAGATGCTGCAGGACTACTCTTAGACACCTATAGTTTTGCAGATGAGCTTTTGAAATCCGATAGTCAAAATCAAAACTACATAGAAAAAATATTCTCTCAGCTATTAGGCAAGAAGAAAAGCGAGTGCGCCAGCATAGTCAAAGATGAGGTTGCGCTTTCAGGAAAAATCCAAGGATGCATTACGCAGATTTTGAGCGCAGAAAAATTAGAACCGCTGTTGGAATACCAAACTAAATATTTTAATATTAGTGTACTTTTTGAAAATGGACTCACTCGTGGAGCAACAAAAATTATAGTCAAAAAAGGAGGTGTTGAATGAAAATTTCAATAAACCGGCTTGGCGTACCTCAGCAATCAAAAACTGGTAAGGTTACAAAAACGATTTGCGTTATCATCGGAATCGTTGTTTTTCTATTAGTAGCGATTGTTGCCTTTATTGTGATAGAGAGTTTTATTAGGCAAAAGCTATTGCCAGCAGGTGATACGAATGTAGTCACTTGGTCAGCTTCGCTAGCATCTTATTGGGGCGCTGTTTTAGGCGGAATTGTTTCAGGGTTAATGGCTCTCGGTGGAACGTTCATTATGATTAATTACTATCGCCAATCTGATATTCAAAACAAAATGAATGAAAACAGGCCTTTTATAAATATATCGGTTCAGAGCTGGTGTACCACAAATGAAAGAAATACTATTTT
The DNA here is from genome assembly GCF_032060045.1 of Oscillibacter sp. Taxonomy (GTDB): domain Bacteria; phylum Bacillota; class Clostridia; order Oscillospirales; family Oscillospiraceae; genus Oscillibacter. The sequence continues at coordinate 194 of NZ_DAMBZJ010000041.1, read as the reverse complement.
ATTCAAATTGGGCGAGGGAGAACACTCTACATTTATAGAACTTGCCTTCAAAAATATTGGAAAAGGCTTTGCCCAAGTGTTAGCTTACTATGATGGATCGAATTTAGGTGGTACTGTATTTAGATCTACATTAGAACAGTGTGTTCGTCAAGTAAAAATGTTAGCAAAAGGTCCCCGAAAAGGTTAGCACCCTG
>NZ_DAMBZJ010000040.1:4421-22183 GCF_032060045.1 Oscillibacter sp. | reverse complement strand
AGGGGCTGCAGGGTCAGCTTGGCGAACACCAAGAGCAGACCATGCTCGCCCAAAACACACAAGCCCGGATTCATGAATTGCTTTACATGATGGAACATACCGATCTCAGCCTGAAAGAATACCGGGAGGATGTGGTCAAGGGGATCATTACCAAGGTGGTGGTCTTGTCCGCAGACCGAATCCGAATCGCTTTTGATAACAATATGGAAATGGAGCAGGAACTGCCGGGTGAATAAAAATAGCAGGAGAAGCCGCCACAAAAGCTGGCGGCATTTTTCTTTTGGCAGATTTTCTGCTATTTTTCAATCCATTTCACCATAATACTGTAAATATTTCCATACTTTACACGAATCTGATTGCTTTATTCGCCGCTGCGATATATAATATTTACAATATTTATTCGGCAAAGGAACGTTTTAATGGACTATATGACAGCGAAAGAAGCAGCGGAAAAATGGGCAATCACTCCGCGCCGGGTACAGGTGCTTTGCGCACAGGGCAAAATACCGGGCGCTGTTCGGTTTGGGGTTACTTGGGCAATCCCAAAGAATGCGGCGAGGCCTAAGGATGGTAGGGTTAAGAAAAATAATGGCAATGAATAAGAATATGTGTATTTTGATGCAAAGATAACGAGATGATACTTTAGTTTATGTGGGACGGTGGGGAGATACATGTCGTAGTGGATTTAGACCATTATGGACAGATATAAAAACAAAATCGGATTCCCCAAAAATCAATTTAGCAATAGTGAGAATAAAGCCTGCTCGACAGTCAGTATTGTTTTGAGTCCCAATATGTTTGCTTGACATTATTATAATTTGTATGCTATACTAACAACTGGTTAGTAATGTCTAACTTGGGCTGCGTTTAGAGAAAGGAAGTTTTGAAGTGATATACAACATGGAGAATAGTCCGAACCAATACTATAAAATTATGCACAACTATCAAGAGGCACAATTGCTTTTTGCGGCCATTCGCCTAAATGTATTTTCTCATCTTGATACGCCGCAAACGGCGGATGCCATTGCGATGTCGCTGGACTGCGATAAAAGGCAGATTGAGTTACTGCTGCTGTCGTTGACCTCCTGCGGCTGGGTGAACAGGCAAGGAGACTTTTACGCCAATACGCCAGAAACAAAAGATTTTTTATCGCGGAACAGTGATGTGTTCTTAGGGGACGCACTACTTTTCCGCGAAAACATGACTTCTTTGGCTCAGCTGGAGGGAAAGGTAAAGTTCGCAAACACTTTGCCCAAACCAGCTTATGACTTTTCGGAAATGGCGAGGGTATCTATTCCTGAACTATATACAGGGCGACTGCAAGCATTTTTGGGTCAAATGGCGAAGTTGTATTCCGACCCCCAACGTCCCCTCCACCTCTTGGATTTGGGCGGCGGGACAGGTGTTTTAGCTATTGAGTTTGTAAAGAACTTTCCGAACAGCAAGGCGACCATTTTTGAAACCCCCGAGGTAGCTAAGGTGACAGAGGATATTGTGCGTCAGTATCACGAGGAGCAAAGGGTGGAGATTATTGCAGGAGACTTTAATACGGATTCTCTCGGCGGCCCATACGATGTTATCATCGCCTCCGGCATCTTGAACTTCGTGAATGGTAGCTTGTCTGGCTTCATTCGGAAATTATCTGCGTCTTTAGCGGATGGAGGCTACTTGCTCGTTGTCGGTCAGTATGCGGACCATGAACATAATGCCCCAGCCAATATGCTTAGTTGGCTGTCAGGCTTACTGAGCGGTGTTCCCCTTCCTCCTAGCAGTCAGGAGGTTGCAAAAGCGGTAAAGGATGCAGGCCTTACAGCCGCCGACCGCATGGGCGATGACCGATATGAAGGACAGATTTATCGCAAGGGGGGCATAGCGTCTGAGGCTTGTTCGGGAGATGTCATTCGTTCCTTTATTGAACTCACCGAGCAAATCGCTAACACTAAAACCAATGTTCTCAACTTTGGCAGTGAGGATATGACCTTCTACCGTGGGGAAATTCACATCATCAAAATGATTGGCGATTTTCCGGGAATTCACAGTGCCGAGCTTGCCCGGAAATTTGGAATTACCCGACCAGTTGTTCATAAGACCTTGCAAAAGTTAAGTGAACGGGGCTTCATCACCAAAGAGGATGATGCCGAGGATCGAAAACGCAATCTGCTCTATCTGACAGAAAAAGGGCAATTAGCCTACCGTGAGCACGAGAAGTATCACGATGAAAATGACAAGGCACTCTTTGATTACCTTGCGGATATGCCCAGTGATAAATTGGCCACAATCAACGGGTTTTTAAATCATGCCATTGGTCTGATTCAAAACCATGCGTAGCGGAGTGCAGTATAAAGGGATATCGAAAGTGCGGTGATGATATGGAGCATACCGAATGGGTGTGCTGTCCCGTATGCGGGCATAAAACACGGGTTCAGATTCGGGAAGATACGGTGCTCATTCGATTTCCGCTCTTCTGCCCCAAGTGCAAACAGCAAAATTTAATCAATGTAAAAAACCGAAAGGTTTTTATTGTTCAAAAGCCAGACGCTAAGACGCAGTGCTGATAAAACATTGGATTGTTTTATCAACGCTGTGTCTTTTTGTTTGTATTAAGAGGAGGTAGGTTTTGAATCAAAAATTCTTAGTGAAGGAAATGAAAAGAAAAAACAGGGGTTCCAATGTGCTGATTGCGGTCGGTGCGGTGCTTGATTTAGTCCCTCGATTTTTAACTATCCACATGGCGGCATCCTTTATCGCCGGGCAGCTGACAAAACAGACGATTGCGGTGGATGGATTAATGATGCTTTTATCCATTCTCCTGAAAGCAGTCTCCTCCTATTTTTCCACGTGGCTGGCGCACAATGCAGCATATAACGCATTGACCGATTTACAGTTGCGGTTGATTCGGCATCTAAAGCGATTGCCGCTCCGCTTCTTCCAAGAGCGGAAGGTAGGCGGTCTGACAAGTGTCGTTGAGCATGATGTGGGGCAGGCGGAGTTTTATCTTGCGCATGGTCTACCTGAGATCATGTCGGCTACTTTAGTTCCAGTCATCATTTTTATCGCTATGCTTTTGATTGACTGGCGGTTGGCGTTACTTATGGTCTCCACCTTGCCGTTTATGCTGCTGATAAAAAGGGCGTCTGCATCTGTTTGGAAAAAGAACCGGCAAACTTTTTCGGAGAGCACAAGAATTATGCAGGAAAATGTACTGGAGTATATTCATACTATCGCCGTCATCAAGGCATTTGGAAAAGAAGAAACAAAAACAGCGAACACCATTCAATTTGCGAAGGACTATGTTCGAGCCGCCCGGAAAGCGGCAGCCGGAGTTTCGGTATCAATGGGAATTCTTGATGTTTTTATGCAGGGTGGCGTAGTTCTCATGATGGCTGTGGGGAGCTCACTCCTTGCGACAGGGGAAATCTCTGTCCCGGTATTTGTGCTGTCTATTTTATTGGGAGGCGCATTCACCGCATTCATTGCGAAGTCTGCCACTCTTCAGCATTACAGCATTGTGTTTGGCCAATCTATGAAGGAAGTTGGTTCTATTTTGGATGTTCCTGTGCCAGTGCAAAGTGAAACGGCACAGGATATCGCAATCGGCGACATTCAAATCTCCCATTTGGATTTTGCTTATCCCGGAAAAGAAAAAACCCTTGCAGAGATTACCGTTACCTTTCCTGTTGGCTCCCAAAGTGCATTGGTTGGCCCATCCGGCTGTGGGAAAAGCACCCTTGTTTATTTACTCATGGGGTTTTGGAAGGCACAGCGAGGTTGCATCAAGATTGGCGGTGTGGATATAGCTGATTTATCGGAGCGCCAATTAAATGAGATGGTGGGAATTGTTCAGCAAGATGCGTTTCTCTTTAACATGAGTATTGAGGAAAACATACGAATGGGCAAGCCGGATGCATCGACAGAAGAAATTATAGAGGCCGCAAAAAAAGCCCGTATTCACGGTGTCATCCAGTTGCTTCCTCAAGGCTATCAGACAAAGGCTGGTGAATCCGGGGTGAAGTTTTCAGGGGGCGAAAAGCAGCGAATCGCCATTGCCAGAATGATTTTGAAAAATGCCCCCATTATAATTTTTGATGAGGCGACAGCGGCGGTAGATGCGGAAAATGAAAGTTACATCCGTGCGGCAATCGAAGAATTCAGTCAGGGTAAAACCGTGATTACTATTAGCCACAATCTGAATGCAATCCGTGATGTGGATCAGATTATCGTCATGGATGGGGGAAGAATTGTGGACAAGGGCGTTCACAGTGAACTGATTAACAGATGTTTCCAATATCAATCGCTTATTTCCGGGCAGGACAAATCCAGCCGCTGGAACATCAAGGGGGAATGTGCATGATAAAGCAGATTCTAAACACCCTGACACCGAAAGGGCGTGGTGCATTGCTATCCGCAGTTGCATGGTTCACACTCTACTCCTTTTCGGGCATTGGAACGGTACTTCTGGTTTTACGAATACTCAGTATTGTGACATCGGGCAGCGGTGACTCCTTCGTTCCCTATTGGTGGGGTCTGGTTATGCTGCTGCTTGTGCGGGGGTTCTCCAATGCGTTTGGTGATATGCGCAAACACTTTGCGGGGTTTGACCTGAATTATGAGCTTCGGACAAGCATTGTGCATCGAATGAAAGGCTTTTCGTTGGGGTTTTATACAAATGAAAGACTTGGTGAGGTCAGTACAATCGTTCACAAGGATGTGGATAATATGGTGATGGTGGTCGGACACTTATGGCCGAGGATGCTCAGTGACATTATCGTATCTGTTGTGGTGGCTACTACTCTGCTTGTGGTGAACTGGAAACTGGGGCTGCTGATGCTTTCTGTTCTTCCCATTGCGCTCGGGGTGCTTTTCTTGGGATTAAAGCGCGGATCTGAACTGGAGACGAAAAACGGAAACCATCTTGCCGACATGGTCAGCTTGTTTGTGGAGTATGTGAAAGGCATCCCATTGCTAAAAGCCTTTTCGGACAGCAGGCAACTTGACGCGGAAATTGAGAAACGGACACGGGAATTTGGTGAGAGCAGCAAGCAACTCTCTCGATATAAGGCCAAGCTGTTATCCTATTATGGAGCGATTGTTGATCTTGCGTTTGGCGTAATGTCTATCGCCGGGATGGTTTTTGTGTTTTACGGTAAGCTGGAGCTGATGACCTATTTTCTCTATATCATTGTCAGCAAAGAGTTTTACAAGCCATTTTCTGCAATGGAAACTTATTGGATGAACTATTTGACCGTTATAGATAGCTACCGCAGGATTCGAAGGATGCTGGATGTCCCCATTGTGATGGAGCCTGAACACGCCCGCAGTCCTGTCGGTGCAAACATTGCCTTTTGCGATGTAGGGTTTTCCTATGAAGAGCACGATTTCGAGCTAAAAAAAATTTCCTTCCGAGTGCCGGAGGGAACGATTACTGCGCTTGTGGGAGAATCGGGTTCCGGCAAGACTACGGCTACCAATTTGCTGCTTCGCTTTTGGGATGTAGACAGTGGAAGTATTCAAATCGGCGGTGTGGATATTCGGGATATGAGCTATGACGATCTGCTGGATTCCATCAGCATTGTCATGCAAAGCGTTCAACTTTTTGCGGATACTGTTGAGAACAATATCCGAATCGGTAAAGCGAACGCTTCAAGAGAAGAAATTGTGGCGGCAGCAAAAAGGGCGAGAGTTCACGACTTTATTTTGTCACTACCACAGGGCTACCAGACGCCCATCAGCGAAAACGGTGCAACTCTATCAGGCGGTCAAAGACAGCGCCTTTCTATCGCGAGGGCTTTCCTCAAGGATTCGCCCATTCTGGTGCTGGATGAATTTACAAGTAATGTTGACCCCGGAAATGAAACCCTGATCCAAGAAGCCATATCGGAGCTTGCAAAGGGGAGGACGGTGTTGGTCATTGCCCATCGTTTAAGTACAATCCGAACAGCGGATCAAATTCTGGTTTTTAAGAAAGGCGAGATTATAGAACAAGGCAATCATGAGGAATTGATGCGCATGGATGGCCAATACAGCAGATTGTTCCGTGTCCAATCCGCCGCTCTGTGAAGCAGATAAAATCACACATACAAGGAGGAAATTTACATGAAAAACAAAATCATCGCTATTAGTTTAACGGCCGTCCTATGCTTGTCACTTGCGGCCTGCGGACAGACCTCTGCTCCTTCTCAGGCAGGAAAAGACAGACCATCGGGAGCATCCGGTACATCCCAAGTATCTGCCAGCACTGCCTCGGAAGAATCCGGCGCACCACGAACCATTACCGACTTAGGCGGGCATGAGGTTACAATCCCTGCGCCCATTGAAATTGGAAAGATCGTTATTTTAAGCCCGCCGGTCATGTCCTTTGTAGTGAGTGCCATCCCGGACACAGAGATGATTGTCGGCATTAACTCCCGCTCTTTTTTGACGTCTAATCCCCAAATAGTTGAACGGGTATTGCCCAACTGGAAGTCGGTGGAATCATCCTTTGTCGATGTTAACTTCGCGGTTAACACGGAGTCCTTGCTTGCACTGGAACCGGATATTATCTTCTACTACGGGGATTTTCAGAAGAAAGGCATTGAAGGGCTAAGTATTCCGGCGGTCGATTTTCTGATGAAGGGCGTCAACAGCCCGGAGAAGATGTCTGTTGCTTGGGATAGGCAAATCAGAGAGATTTTGGGAACGGATACTTCGGTGGGGATTCAGAAGGAATGGGACATCACCAACGCGAAGCTGGAAAAGCTGCTCGAAAATGTGGGAGAGCAGAAGAAGAGAGGCCTTTGCATCAAGCTCAATCAAGCTGGCAGCATTATGGTCATGGGATCAGACTCTTTTGACGGCTGGGCACAGAGTTTCTTTGCTTTGAGCGGTATCGAGAATGTCGCCACCTCGATTGAGGGAACCGGCGAGGTCAGCATGGAACAGATTTATGAGTGGAACCCTGATTTAATCATGTGCTTTCAAGATGTCCCCGCAAGCTATATTTTGGAGAATTCCATTGAAGGGCAGGACTGGTCGCTTCTGACCGCATGGAAGAACAAGCAGGTATTTGATGTGCCAAGAACAACCTACGCTTGGGTAACTCCTTGTGCAGACTCCCCGCTCTTTCCTCTTTGGCTGGTGTCCAAAGCCTATCCTGAACTTGTGAGTGATGGTGAGGTTCGGACGGAAATCAAGGAATACTACCAGCGTAATTACAGCGTTACGCTCACGGAGCAGGACATTGACTCCATTCTGGGCTATCGGGAAGCAACCGGGATATGAGGGAGGAGCATAACGCAACCTACAATAAAACCATGCTCATCGGTGTTTTGCTTTTGATGGGGGCGGTCGTAGGTGCGATATTGGTGGGAAAGTACAGCATCCATCCGTCTGACCTTGTGACCATTCTGTCCTCAAAGCTGCATGGGAACATAGACAATACGCTGGAAACTGCCGCCTTCGTGGTTTTTAACGTGCGAATTCCGCGAATTATTTTAGCCGCAATGGTCGGAGCCGGATTATCAATATCCGGCTCCGCCCTGCAGGGCACCTTTCAAAACCCACTGGTAAGCCCTGATTTACTGGGGGTCAGTTCCGGTGCAGGCTTCGGTGCAGCGCTGGGAATTCTACTCACCGGAGGGCTTGGCTTGTTTACACCGATACTCTCTCTTGCCCTCGGATTGGCCAGTGTGCTTTTGGTGTTTTTTCTGGCCGGAACGAAAAATGGTACAGGAACCTTGTCGGTGGTGTTGGGCGGTATCATTGTATCCTCCATCTTTTCGGCACTCATTTCCTTGATTAAATATGTGGCCGATTCCTCGGAAACGCTCCCCGCCATCACCTTTTGGCAAATGGGTAGCTTTGCAAATGCTACCTACCGCGACATTGGGATTGCTTTTGTGCCCATCATGGGAGGCATTGTAGGTCTGTATCTGCTGCGCTTTAAGATTAATCTTCTCTCCCTCGGAGATGAAGACTGTTTTACTCTTGGAATCAATCCCAATACAACCCGCTGGCTGGTGATTTTATTTGCAACGCTAACAACGGCTGGCAGCGTGACCGTTTCCGGGGTCATCGGCTGGGTAGGATTGGTCATTCCCCATATTTGCAGAAAACTGGTGGGGGTCAATCACGGACATCTTCTGCCCGCTTCCTGTTTGATAGGGGCCATCTTTATGATTCTGGTCGACACCGCTGCGAGAAATCTCACTTCGGCGGAAATTCCCATTGGCATCCTAACCGCCCTCATCGGAGCGCCGTTTTTTGCAATCATTTATAACCGGGGCAGAAAGGAGAGGTAAGTCTATGAACAAGATATTGGAAGTACAAGGTGGCTGCTTTTCCTATGCACAGAGCAAACTGCTCCTGCATGATATTACATTCTCCTTGGATCGTGGCCAGGTGATGGCGGTCATGGGCAGAAACGGTATCGGAAAAACAACACTGATTAAGTGTATTGTCGGCATTCTAAACTGGAACAGTGGCTATTCCGCAATAGACGGTAAGAGAAGCCAAAAGAATAAACCAATGAAGGAAATTGGCTATGTACCTCAGGCGCACAGAGTTTCATTCAATTATTCTGTGCGGGACATGGTGGTTTTCGGAAAGACAGGGCACAGCTCTTTTTTTGCAACACCGAGCCCCAAGGACTATGCTTTGGCGGATCAGATGCTCGAAAGAATCGGAATACATAATCTGCGGGATCATCCCTGCAATGAACTGAGCGGTGGACAGCTTCAGCTGGTATATATCGCCCGTGCGCTCATCAATTCGCCACAGCTTTTGGTGCTGGATGAGCAGGACTATATCACCGGCCATACAGAGCAAGTTATGACAGATGCGAACATCCAAAAGTTTTTTGGGGTATATTCTCACTCTGTTGAGTTTCAATATAAAGGAAATAAGATTACCTCTTTCTCTTTCTTGGATGAGGTGTGAAGTAGCGATAGACAATGCTGTCAAAAGTTAACTTATGACTATTAAACATTAAAATGTCTAAGATATGTAAATTATTAAAAAGCATATGTTAAGATATAGTGCAATCACCCGCAACCGGGAAACACACCATAGTCGATTGATTAATATCGACATCTGTCCTCTTCATTCGATTCCGGCAGCTTTTTGGAGCATGATCCAGCGTAAGCTTTTTCGGCCAATTTGCGTTAAAGGCTGCCATCACGGGAGCATTGGCCAAAACTCAAACGAGGTTGCGGAATGGGTCAGGATATTGTGCAATTTTATCGTCAAGCGATAACTTCCCTTCGTCCACCAATTGCAGACAAAGATACGCCGCAATTACGTTTTCATTGGAACCCGCCTCAAACACCAACCCTGTTATCTTTAGCAAAACTGGTAAAGCTGTCATTGCTATACGCCGCAACACATGTGGACAGGAACAGAGCTGCCAAAGTTGTTATTACAGCAGTTAGCGATATGTTTTTTGTCATTTCAATTCTCCTATGTAACCAATTGCAATAAAAGACGAATGTAGTTGCTTACTATTTGAAGTATAACATAAATAATCAGGCTGAAACGGATACATAGTTCAAACCCTTACTGAAAATAGCATGATATCCAGATTTGACGTTGCTCGCAAAATACCCCCCTTGAAACCACGTGTTTCAAGGGGGGTATTATTTATAAACATCGATGGTGCAGACTTAATTGCTGGAAGCACCGGCGCCGGCTCCCGCAGAGGAGGCGGCCATCACGCAGTCGATGGCAAGCACCGCCGCCAGTGCGACAATTTCGTCCGCATCTTTGTCAATGTCAAGCTCGTAGCAGTCCCCCCAAGTCATCCATTCCTTATGAATGGTGACAATTGGGCGGCCGCTCTGCGACATGGTATAGTCGTGGGCCATGAAGCTGCCGTCAATATCCCAGTCAAGACCATCAATGCGATATTTGGGGAAGAAAAAGGAAAACTCCTTGACAATTTCGGCAATCTCTTCGCCATTCACAAACACAAAAAATTTGGGAAGAAGGCTGAATACCTTTTGCTGAATGAAGGCGACTTCCTGACCGGAAAGGTTGCTGACATGCAGCTTTTTGCCCCAGGAAAAAAGCTCGCCGGCCACATAGTATCGGTCGTTTCCGAATTCGTCCCAAACGGTAAACCGATCCACCCAGGAAAAAACCTTTTGTTTCACGTATAGCTTCATATTGTCCTCCGATCTATTACGCTCCCAAAACCAGTTCCCGGATGCGTTTGTTCAGTGTGGCTTCTTCCGCCTGCATAGCGGATTTCATTTCCACCAACTTGCCCTGCGTCGCCTCCACCTGACTGCGGGTGGAGCGAATCTGCTGCTGGGAGCTGTGAATGCTGTCCAATACCGCCCAGTCGGCAAATAGACCATCAAAGAAATAATCCGCAAAGCGCAGAAAGTCATCCACCTGTGCCTGTACATTGGCCTGCACAGTCACGTCGGTAAGTTCCGTGTGATATCGGCGCAAACTGTCCTGCAAATCATTGATTTGTGTCTGCGCATCGTCCAGATGCGAGTGCTTGGCAAGGTCGGAAATCAGTCCACCGCCCCAAAGATCCCAGGTTCCCCAACCCTCGGCGCTATCCAGAGAACTTTCAATGGACGTAATCTGCCGCAATACGCCTTGTCCAACGGATAGGGCCTCGTCAACTTCCTGCTTTTGTGCCGCTATGTAGCCCAGTCGGTCTTCTATACGGCAAAGCTCGTCATCGAAGGCTGGATTTTCCAATTTTAAGGCATCCAGTTTCTCCGCGAACAGTCGGTCGTAATTCATCTGTACTTCGGAGAGGTCCCGCAGCTCAGTCTCCAGCGTGTGAATGTCATATTCTACAGCCTCCACTTGACGACGGGCGGTGTCGTGTTTCACCGCTGCTGCATAAGCTTCTGCTTTTTCCCTGTCCAGTTTTTCTTCCTTTTTACTGATGACTGCGTAAAAAAAGGTGACAAGGCTGCCTTTTTCCAGCCGATCCACATCGGCCTGCTCCTTCTCACGTTGGACGCAAAGTCGTTGCTCCTGCGATTGAAGTTCGGTCAGTTGGGAGCGAAGACTCCGCAGCATGGATTCTATTTTTCCTTTGCGCGCCAGCTTTCCCTGCAGCGCATTCAGTTCGGTGTTGTAATCACGCATAGCGTACTCCTTTTCTTTTATAACTTGATGATATCACGAAATAGCCGCAAATTCCACTGCTTTGCCATGAAAGAATATTTTATGACAGCCTTAAACGGATACCTTTGCGCAGGCATCCGAAAAAAGAGCATATCCCAATTACGGCTCCCATTCTTGTGCAGTTTTAACATAGAATAGCAATTATTTTTTATATGGTAATATGAGCGGAATTTGCTATACTAAGTATAAAGACAGCAACCTATAAACATTTGATATATAAACAAGGGAGATGGAATGATGTCTAAAATCACGGCCGTGACAGCAAGGGAAATTCTGGATTCCAGAGGAAATCCGACGGTTGAAGTAGACGTTGCGCTGGAGTGCGGGGCTTTGGGCCGGGCGGCGGTCCCCTCCGGAGCGTCGACCGGGACAAGAGAGGCCATGGAGCTTCGGGATCACGACGAAAAACGGTTTCATGGGAAGGGGGTTCAGACGGTAGTCGACAATGTGAAGACGATCATTGCGCCCCAAATCGTAAGCATTGACGCACTGGACCAAAGAAAGCTTGACCGCACGCTTATCGAATTAGACGGTACGGAGAATAAATCCCGGCTTGGCGCGAATGCAATTCTGGGCGTGTCTCTTGCTGTGGCAAGGGCGGCCGCCGCTTCTTTGAAACTGCCGCTGTTTCGGTATATTGGCGGAGCGGGCGCCTGCGAGCTGCCGGTGCCGATGATGAACATTCTCAACGGAGGGAAGCACGCGGACAACACCGTGGACGTGCAGGAGTTCATGATCATGCCTGAGGGCGCGGACAGCTTTGCCGGGGCACTGCGGACATGTGCGGAGGTATACCAGACGCTGAAGGGTGTTCTGAAGAATAAGGGGATGAACACTGCGGTGGGGGACGAGGGTGGCTTTGCGCCGAATCTTGCCACCAACGAGGATGCGCTGAAGCTGATTGTGGAGGCAATTGAAAAGGCGGGCTACCAGCCCGGTGAGGATGTGTCCATTGCGCTGGACCCCGCCTCTTCCGAATTCCGGGTTGACGGAAAATATATTTTTGCGGGAGAAAAGATCAGTCGCACCTCCGAAGAAATGATCGACCTTTACGCCGAGTGGATTCGCAAGTATCCCATTATTTCCCTTGAAGATGGGCTGGCCGAGGACGATTGGGACGGCTGGGCCGCACTGACAAAACGGCTTGGCGACAGGGTTCAGTTGGTGGGCGACGATATTTTTGTCACCAATCCGAAAATTCTCAAGGAGGGAATTAAGAAGCATGTGGCAAATTCCATCCTGATTAAGCTCAACCAGATCGGAACGCTGTCTGAAACGCTGGAAACGATTCAAACGGCGCAGAAGGCAGGTTATACCGCCGTCGTCTCCCACCGGTCCGGAGAAACGGAGGACACCACGCTGGCAGATGTGGCAGTTGCGCTGAACGCGGGCCAGATTAAGAGCGGCGCGCCCTGCCGGGTGGATAGAATCGCGAAATACAATCAATTGCTCAGAATTGAGGAGCTGCTGGGCGGCAGCGCCGTTTTCAGAGGGAAGGACAGCTTTTACAGCATCAAGAGATAAAACGCCGTCGCTATCCGTAGCCGAGGGTTGTACAAAGGCCCAATAGCCCGCCCCATGGAACGCACAGGAAAGAACGTGGGAGACAATATAGAAAGATAAACTCCCCGCAGGAGCCGATGGACTCCTGCGGGGAGTTTGTTGCATATAATGTATATCCATTGCGCAGGCATCGCCCCAAAAGTTTTCTTCGAGGCGTGAGACGCAGTGCCGCTCCGGCAGAAGGCGCTGCCGTTCTACAACAAGAGTGGGAGATAGGCTTTAGCGGGGCTGATGTGGCGGAGGGAAGCCTATCATTCATTTTTGAACGTGCCTCCAGATGCGTATCGAAATAAAACCACGAGAACAAGCGGTATGTCACATTTATATTTGTAATTCATACCATACTAAAAAGGAGTGAGTATAACTTTGCATTCTAAAATTGCTATTTTGGGCGGAGATATGCGACAAGTATATATAGCGAAAAATCTTATCAAAAAAGGATATTCTGTCTGTACATATCACCTTGAGGAACCAGTACAGGATGGAATATATACAGAATTGCACTCGTTTGAAGATGCATTTAAAAAGTGTCAAATTTTAATCTGTCCGATTCCTTTGACCAAGAATACTCTGCCAATCGAAGATTTGACCATTCTTTTCGATAAAAAATTAACAAAAGATCATGTGCTGATTGGTGGTGCGATCCCAAAAGAAATTAGTGAAATTCTTGATGAGAAGAAAATCGTTTATTATGATCTTATGAAAAATGAAAAAGTCGCTATTTTAAATGCAGTTGCAACTGCGGAGGGAAGCATTGCAGCAGCAATACAGTCCAGCGTCATAAATTTGCATGGGAGTAAATGCTTAGTGCTGGGCTACGGACGCTGTGCGAAAGTACTTGCTGGAAAACTAAAGGGGTTAAATGCAATTGTCACTGTCGCATCCAGAACAGAGGCGGCGCTCGCGTATGCAAATGCAGTTGCAGGGCTGGAAACTGTACATCTATCAGACCTGGAAAAAATTCTGCCAAACTTTGAGTTTATATTTAACACAATACCATCTTTAATATTGGACAAAAATTATCTGACGCTGGTCAGGCCAGACGTCGTAATCATTGATATCGCGTCTGCACCAGGAGGCATCGATTATGAATATGCTGTTGAACGAGGGCTTAATGCCAAATTATGTCTGGGGCTGCCCGGGAAAACGGCTCCCAAAATATCAGCCGATATTCTAGAGGGCGAAATCCTTGAATTTATTGACTAGGAGATGTAGTTTGATGACCATTAGCAATAAAAATATTGGCATAGCAATCACGGGATCATTTTGTACGTTTGATAAGGTCTTTGCACAAATTGAGCGTCTGGTAGAAAAAGGCGCCAACGTGTTTACCATATTTTCTGAAAATGCGCAAAGCATGGATACTCGCTTTGGAAATGCACGCAGCTTTCTTGCAAAAGCGGAAGGAATTACAGGGAACAAACCCATACTGACGATAACGGAAGCCGAGAAACTTGGCCCCAATGATTTGCTAGATATAATCGCAGTTGCTCCGTGTACCGGCAATACATTATCCAAAATGGCAAATGCGATTACCGACACTCCTGTTCTGATGGCTGCAAAGGGTTTGCTCCGTAATAACAAACCGATTGTAATTGGGATTTCCACGAATGACGCATTAAGTAACAGCTTGAGTAACATCGGTACGCTGATTAACAAAAAAAATATTTATTTTATTCCATTCGGTCAGGACAATTTTATAAATAAACCTAATTCTATGATTGCGGATTATAGCTTGCTTATACCAACTTTAGAATATGCAATGGATGGCAAACAGATACAGCCAGTTGTTATTGTACCAAATTAATGTTGTTGTGGAAAAGCGCCACGCAGATGCATGGCGCCTCTTGCAGTCTTATCCAATACAATCAAACCATTATTAGCCAGCATCACCAAAGCGAAGCCTGATTATCTTCGGCTATGACGATCAGCTGCGGTGGTATCTTGGCCGGGCTAAGCTTATCAGCGCATGATGGAATTCCTCGTTATGCACGCCGCCGCCTGTCTCACCATATAATACTAATACGGCAGCCTTCGCAAAGTACATCACGAAGGAAGGGAGGGTGTCCTATGTGTTGCTGTCGTAATCGGAATAATTGGTGTCGGAACTGGTGCTGGAATCAAAACAATTCTGGCAACCAGAGCAATTGCAGTTGGCGCAGATGCTGGTATTGGCGTTGGGTCTGTGACTAAATAAATGCGTCCAAACTCCCCGAATCCTTCCAGACGGTAGGATCCGGGGAGTTTTACATGGGATTTGTAAATCATGCAAGAGTTCTTTCTATGCTTCATATCCCTTTACGGAGCAGCCAGATGCCTTGTGGCGTCCGGTTTGTTCTTATCTAAGGTTGAATAACCCCGACTCTGAGGATAAAACCTTGGAGACGGGGCTTTAATTAATAAATGACTTTGACGGAATTTATATCTATGTCGCTAAAATCCACGCTTTCAAAATGATACAGGTTGCCTGTTGCGTTTCCTCTTGCCCGCGCGTTATATGTTAGCTGAATTTCTATCGGAACGAGGGCGCCTGTATATGCATCGGTAAATAGCGCATAGATGGTTCCTTTGCGTGCATACGAGCCGTACGGTGTCGGCGGGGCATAATTCGGGGAAGGTTTGTATAGATCTACATCCAATAATGTAAGAGAGGATGGCTGCACATTATAGTTTAGCAAATTTATGAGCGCTTTTTCCGAGTCATCCGTCATTTTGAAGGTCGCGGTTCCAATAAGCTCGCCAGTTTTACCATCGAAAATGACTATGCTTGGATTGGTGATTTTTGTATACATGGCTCTACCCCCTTCTTCTATACTATTCCGCAAGAAGGAGTTATGCGAATTTGACGAGCCTGACAGGGGGAGACTCAATGTCTTCATCTGCAAGGCCATAAACGAGCGTATGGAGCTAAAGGACATTGTATCAGACGGAGGGCGCGTAGACCGCGATTAAGTAGCTCGCCTCCGAAGATGGAACGAAAGAGTGAGGAAATCCGCCGCAGGAACTAAGAAGTTCTTGCGGCGGATGTTTCATGTCCAAATTCGTGTGCGATTTTTCAATTGTTTTTGGACACGCGCCATTCTTTTGCAAATGAACGC
This sequence comes from Oscillibacter sp., assembly GCF_032060045.1. GTDB lineage: Bacteria > Bacillota > Clostridia > Oscillospirales > Oscillospiraceae > Oscillibacter. The sequence continues at coordinate 6,395 of NZ_DAMBZJ010000040.1, read as the reverse complement.
CAATCAAAGAAGAATCTTCAACCAATTGCAGTTCTAAGCAAAAAGAAAAGAAGCCTTGAGAAATCAAGACTTCTTTTCTGGTACGCCGTGAGGGATTCGAACCCCCGGCCTTCTGGTCCGTAGCCAGACGCTCTATCCAGCTGAGCTAACGGCGCGTACCACTGTTTTCAAACAGCTTAGTTATAATAGCACGGCATTCTATAAAAAGCAAGCATTTTCTTCTAAAAATTTTCACTTTTTTTCCTGGGGCTTGTAATGAGAAAAACGCTATGCTATAATTGTCAGAAATTGCAAAGCCCACGGACTACGGTTGGATGCCCGACGGCAGGCCATTTTTGGGGGCGTTGCCCGCAGGAAATGATGTGCCCCTGAAAGCCCCAATAAAGGCACGGGCGAGACTCGGAGAAGGAGTGGCGAACATGGAGATAAAAAATTTCAGAAGCGTTGCATTTGGCGGTTTTGATAAAGAGGAAGTCATTCAATATGTGCAGAAGACTGCACAGGAAAACGCGGACGTGCAGGAAGCTCTTCGTAAAGACAACAGTGCCCTGCGCGAGGAGAACGAGGCTCTGAAAAAGCAGCTTGAAGTCTCCCTGCGGGAGCAGGCGGAAACGGCCCGGAAGGAAGGGACGGAGCTGCGGGAGAAAATTCGCAAACTTACCGCTGAGTTGGAAGAGCTGCGTCCCCAAGCCCTATCCTATCAAGAGGTTCGCGCGCAAGTGGGAGACATTGAATATCAGGCCCGGCGGCGGGCGGGAGAGTTGGAAACCGCTACTACCTCGCGGCTGAACGCACTGGTGGCCGATATTCAAAAGCAGTATCAGGATTTGGCTGGAGCTTTTGACGTAACCGCAATGCAGGTCAGCGCGGAGTTGCGGAAAATCGAGGTGAGCCTTTCCCAACTTCCAAGAGCAATGGATCAGGTGGGGAAGGAGCTCAGCGAGCTGGTGTCCGCCGCAGGTGCCGAGAAAAAAGACTGATGTGCACAAGCAGAGCGCTTTCTGATGGAAGGTGCTCTGTTTTTTCATACCTCTAAAGAACTTTTCTCCTATCTAAAACTATTTATACTGACGGATATAGTAAATTTATACACGGATATTGCTGCTTTTTGCGTCGATAAAATGCGAAAAAAACGATGAGACGGTTCTGGCGCCTGAAAAAAATGGCCTTGCTTTACAAAATCGAATGCAATATAATGGACTAAAGTATTGTGTGGCATCTTATTCTTAAGTGCAATACAAATTCATTGGGAGAGAAGGTGATTAAGGAATGTCACTGGAAGCCATTGAAACCGTCGTCAGGGCGGAGAACGAGAGCAAAGCACGCAAAATCGCCGCAGAGCAAGAGGCAAAAGAGCGAATTGCCCAGGCAGAAAAGGATGGTCCCGCACTTTTGGAGCAGATGCGCACGGCATCTATGCAAGAGGGCAAGCGGTTGCTGCGGGAAGCGGAGGAACGCGCTGAAAAACGGTGCGCAGCGATTCGGGAGGATGCCGCAAAAGAATGCGAGGCCCTGATCAAGCAGGCGGAGAGCCATATGTCCGCTGCGGCAGAGCGCATTGTTGGAAAGGTCGTGAAGCAGTAAAATGGCCATCGTAAAAATGAAAAAGCTCCGGGTGGTGGCCATGGCGGAGGAACGGGATGCTCTACTGCGGGAGTTGCTGCGTCTGGGTTGCGTGGAAATCAGCGAACCGGACAGCCAGTTGGAGGACCCGGCCCTGTCTGCGCTGCTGGCCCGGAACACATGCCCACTGATGGATGCAAAAGGCTCCGTTGCCGACGTAACCACCGCGCTGGGTGCCATCCGGCGGTACGCTGCCGTCAAGGATGGAATGTTTATTAAGAGGAAACCTGTTAAGGAGTCAGAATTTAACAGCGCCGACTCTGCAAAGCAGGCAAGGGAAACCTGCGAAAAAATCAACGGCTTATTGGCGCAATTGAACAATATCCAATGCGACGAGGAGCGGGCCGTGTC
>NZ_DAMBZJ010000040.1:0-4411 GCF_032060045.1 Oscillibacter sp. | reverse complement strand
GTCTCAATCCGCGGCCCTAGCACCGTGGAAGGATCTGAATTTTTCACTGGAGACGCAGGATACCGCCCACGTTATTTTTCGGATGGGGGTGTGTCCCGCTGCCACGGATGTGGGGGCTTTGCGGGCAGAGCTTGCCGGTGGTGAACTGGCCGCCGAGCTGTATCCTGTGGGAGCAGACAAAACGCAGCAGTATTTGTTCTTGATTTGTCACCGGACGGATGAACTGGCAGTCATGGAAATTCTGCGCCATGCCGGTTTCAGCGTGGTGACCTTCCCGGATTACATAGGGACTCCGGCCAAAAATCTGGAGTCGATTGCGTGCTGTGTCGAGGAGGCTCGGGCCGAGCAGGAGCGCATCACAAATGAGCTGGCCACCTGCGGCGGTGCGCGGGATGCGCTGCGCCTTCACTCCGACCGCTTGAATACAGAGGTGGCGCAGGACGAGGACGCCCAGCGCATCCTTACAGACGGGACCATTGTTTTTTTTGAAGGCTGGGTTCCTGCGGATGCGGAGGAAAGGCTTGCATCCTTACTGGAGAAGCGTGGCTGCGCGTGGGAGACCTCCGAGCCCAGCAAGGAAGAGTACCCGGAAGTTCCCGTTCAGCTAAAGAACAACTGGCTGACAAAGCCGCTGAACATGGTGACGGAAATGTATTCCCTCCCGGCGTACGGAAGTCTGGACCCCAACCCGTTGATGGCGCCATTTTTCATTTTGTTTTATGGCATCATGATGGCGGATATGGGTTACGGCCTTTTGATGCTACTGGCCTCATCGATTGTGCTGAATAAGTACAAACCAAAGGGTGGCACAGAGCATTTCTTCGGCCTGATGCGCCTTTGCGGCGTCAGCGTGTTTCTCATGGGGGCACTGACAGGCGGCTTCTTCGGAGACTTTTTGCCCCAGCTTGTCGGAATTATCAGCCCCGGCACTGTGCTTACCCTGCCCGCCCTGTTTACCCCGCTGGACGACACGCTGATGATTCTGATTGGCTCTATGTGTCTGGGCTTTGTTCAGATTAATGTGGGCATGGCCATCAGCTTTTACAAAAAACTCAAGCGGGGGCAGATCATGGATGCCCTGTGGGAAGAAGTGACTTGGTGGATTGTGTTCCTCGGTGGAGGGCTGGCCGCTCTGGGCGTGACCAAGCTTGTGCTGCTTGTCGGCGGTGTAATGGTGCTGGTTGGTTCCGGCTGGAACGCCAAAGGCTTTGGCAAGGTGGCGGCCGTGTTCGGCTCGCTCTATAGCCATGTCACGGGCTATTTCGGAGATATTTTGTCCTATTCCCGTCTGATGGCGCTGATGCTGGCGGGCAGCGTGATTGCGCAGGTGTTCAACACCTTGGGCGCCATCCCCGGCAACGTGGTGGTGTTCCTCATCATCTCTCTGGCCGGCAACGCCCTGAACTTCGCGCTAAACTTGCTGGGCTGCTACGTCCATGATCTGAGGCTCCAGTGTCTGGAGTATTTCAACAAGTTCTACGAGGACGGAGGCAAGCGGTTCCGGCCTTTGGAGATTAAAACCAAATATGTTGATATCGTAAAAGAATAAGGGAGGAAACTTACAATGAGTGATTTAGCACAGATGGTAGAACTCCAGCAGAGCCTGACCTTTTTGGGCAGCATTGGCGGTCTGGCTCTGGCGCTGCTGGGCGCGGGTCTGGCGGCCGTTCTTTCGGGCATCGGCTCTGCAAAAGGCACCGGCATTGCCGGCGAGGCGGGCACAGGACTGCTTTGCCAGGATCCCAGCAAGTTTGGTAAGGTTATGATTCTTCAGGTTATCCCCGGTACGCAGGGCTTGTATGGTCTGGTGGTGTGGTTCTTCGCCATTTTCCGCATGGGCCTGCTCAGCGGGGTGCTTCCGGCTCTGACGGTGGCGCAGGGCATGCAGTATTTTATGGCTTGCCTTCCCATGGCGCTGGGCGGACTGTTCTCTGCTATGGCACAGGGCCGCGTGGCCGCAGGCTCCATCAATATTCTTGCCAAGAAGCCGGACGACTGGTCCAAGGGCATGGTGCTGTGCATCACCGTGGAATTCTATGCCATTTTGTCCTTGCTGGCTTCCATGCTCATGCTGATCAACATTAGCTGATGGCCCCACAGAAAGGGGAGTCGATATGAACGGAATCGAAAAAATCACGGATTGCATTGCCGCCGAGGCGCAGTTGGAAATTGACCGCGTGCTGGTGGAGGCGAAGGCCGAGACGGAGAAAATCACTGAAAAATATCGTGCTCAGGCGGACCGTGAGGCGGCGGAGGCCGCTGCAAAGAATGAAAAGACCGCTGCGGAACGGGAGGAGCGCCTTGTGAGCGTTGCCCAGATGGAGGCCCGAAAGGACCTGCTGGCTGCGAAGCAGTCTCAGGTGGAGGCCGCCTTTGATCTGGCGCTGAAGACCCTTCGGGATATGCCGGAGGATCGGTACATTGCCGTGGCTGCGGACCTTCTTGTCCGGGCCGCCGGTGAAGGCGGGGGAGAAGTCGTGTTTTCTCCCGCAGACCGTGAGAAAATCGGCCAGGCCGCGGTGGACGAGGCCAATCGGCGGCTGAACGGAAAGCTGACCCTCTCTGATGAAACAAGACCGCTGAAGGGCGGCTTCATTCTGGTGGATGGCAGTGTGGAAGCCAACTGCACCTTTGACACGCTGGTACGCCTGCAAAAGGGTGAGATGGCTGGTGAGGTCGCCGCGGTCCTGTTCCCGGAAGGGTAACGAATCAACGAGCTGGGAGGAAACACCTTGTCAAATAAAATCAAGGACACCGATTATCTGGTGATATCCGCCCGCATCCGCGCCATGGAGACGGGGCTGCTGACGGGTGAGAGAATGGAGCAAATCCTCTCCGCCCGCAGCGATGAAGAAGTGGTGAAGCTCCTTCAGGAAAACGGATATCCCGACATGAGTCTTGAAAGTCCGGAGGCTATGGACGCGGCAATTACGGCCGCAAGGGAAGAGACTTTACGGGATTTGGGGGACAGCGCCCCAGACAGAAGATATCTGGATATCTTCAAACTGAAATACGATTACCACAATGCCAAAGCCATTTTGAAGGCACAGGCGCTGGGAATCGACCCGGACCACATGCTGGCCGATCTGGGTCGGGTTCCTGCGGAGGAACTGAAAGAAGCGATTACCGGCGGGGACGGCAATCAGCTTCCGCCCCTGCTGGCTTTTGCCATCGCCGAAGGGAAGGCAGTTCTGGACACCACCCGAGATCCCCAACTGGGGGACATGGCGCTGGACCGCTGGAGATATCGGGATGAGCTGGAGACAGCAAAGGAAACCAGAAGCGAATTTCTTCTGGGTTATGTCCGCATCTCCATCGATGCGGCAAACCTTCGTGCGCTAGTTCGGACGATCCGCATGGGTAAGACCGGAGCCTTTTTGGAGGGCGTGCTTTTTACCGGAGGCAGCGTGGACGAGAGCGAGGTGCTGGAGGTTGCGTACGACTGTGGAGAAAGCCTTGAGGACCTGTACGAGGGTACGGAGCTGGAAGCCGCTGCAAAGGCCGGTTTTGACGCGCTGAAGGGCGGAGGACTGACAAAATTTGAAAAGCTGTGCGACGACGCGGTGTCCGGGTATCTTGCTGGCGCACAGATGGTGGCGTTTGGCGAAGCGCCGCTGATTGGCTATCTGGCCGCGCGGGAGACGGAGTATACAAATCTCCGGATTCTTCTGATGGGCCGAGCCGCGGGGCTGGACCCGGAAATTATCCGGGCGCGGCTGCGGACGTAAGGAGTGTGTAAAAATGGCAACGACCTATCGTATCGCGGTGGTGGGAGACTGGGAATCCGTCATGGGTTTTCGGGCATTGGGGCTTGAAACCTATCCACTCTCCGTGCCGGAAGAGGCCCGCAAAAAAATTCACGAGCTGGCAAAAACCGACTGTGCGGTGATTTACCTGACGGAGCAGTTGGCGGCAAAGCTGCCGGATGTGCTGGACCGGTATAAGGACGAGCTACGCCCCGCCGTCATCCTGATTCCCGGACGGGGTGGAAGCCTTGGCATCGGCAGGCGCAACATCCAGAACTCGATTGAAAGGGCGGTCGGCGCCGATATTCTGTGACGCGGGGAAGGAGACTGTGTTCCTGCCAAGAATGCGTCTTTCGTCCAGAGAGCGAATTTATCCTGAAAGAAGGTTGTCTGTTTGAGCGGTAAAGTTGTGAAAGTATCCGGACCGCTGGTGGTGGCCACAGGCCTTTCGGACGCCAATATGTCCGACGTGGTGCGTGTGGGCCCTCAGCGGTTGATCGGCGAAATTCTGACCATGACGGGCGATTCCGCGTCCATTCAGGTCTACGAGGAAACCTCCGGCTTAGGCCCCGGCGCGGAGGTGGTGACTACCGGCGCACCCATGAGCGTGGAGCTGGGGCCCGGCATGATTGAGGGCATTTACGACGGAATCCAGCGTCCGCTGG
>NZ_DAMBZJ010000039.1:21476-22615 GCF_032060045.1 Oscillibacter sp. | reverse complement strand
GGCTTGTATACAGATATCACTGGTAACGTCAAAATCTGTGGTCGCGTGTTTTAGCCAGCGCATTGTTGTCAATGCCAAGGCCGTGCTTTTTTCCTGTACGTCAGATACAAATTCCGTGTTGCCAGCTCATCGCCAAGCCGATAGAAATCCACTCTGTTTGTTGGAGTCACGTACTCAGGAATCGTAGAACGCAAAAACGTGATCTCGTTCCCCTCGCACACCAAATAATAGGCGGTCATCATTTGCCCCAGAAAGGTGAACACATTGGGGGAAAAGTCCGCGTTGCGGCAGATATCCATTCCGCGTTTGTATATATCGTTGCCCTGTTTCAACAGGAGAAATTTTTCATTGTGAAACACTTTGAGCGGAACACAGGGCTTATTCCAGCCATTCTGGACCCCATGCAAAAACTTATCAAACGTATAACGGTATTCCTCCAACCCCTGATTAATGGCATAACTGCTGGGAACAGCAAGGACAATCTGTTCAGACGCCCAGACGATGGAGTTGAGGGCGGAGTTCTCCGGAAGCTCGGTCTCCAGCAAAAAATCCATTTGCCCCTCTTGAATACGCTGCATCATAGACAGATTGTCTCCCTTCGAGAAGGAGAGTGTGACTTGAGGATAGGCTTCGCGGAAATCCGCAAGGATTCGGGGCAAAACAGACGTGCAGAAAAACATGGAGCTTCCGATGTGAAGCTGCGAACAGGGCAGATTCGGCAGGGACTGCCGCGATGTTCCCGAGTCCGACTGGGAGAGCGCCATCGTGGGCTACACCACAATTTTGGATATGACGGAGGAGTCCATTGTCAAGGGGAACGACTTTGTACAGGGCAATCCCCGCTATCTGACAATTGTCAAAAACTTTCCCGCGTTTTTCTCCGTTGGCCCCGAGCTGGTCACGCCTGAAGAAGTTCCCGACGTGTTGAAGCTGGAGGTGCAGAGACGGACAGGTTCACCCTGTCCGTCTTTTGTGATTCGATTACGCCTTTTGGCAGGTGAAGGCGGCCATGGATTTGACCGTATCCAGCTTTACATCGGCATACAGCCCGGTCAGTCGCGCTCTAAGACTTTCCTTCGTCTCGTAGGGCGGCGTGAAAAAGCCGCGCGGCTCGTAAAAGCGGCGAATCCAGCGGTCTG
>NZ_DAMBZJ010000039.1:651-21466 GCF_032060045.1 Oscillibacter sp. | reverse complement strand
ATAGAAGCAGCCGCAAAATACTCCACCGGGCTTTAAAACCCGGAAGGTTTCCCGAAAAGCCGCCGCCTTATCCGGGAAGGCATGAAAACCGTTTAAAGAAAGCACAAGGTCGAAGCTGCCGTCCTCGAAGGGAAGGGAACCCACGTCGCCCTGCATAAACCGGACGTTTGAAAGGTCGAACAGTCCTGCCCGCTTTTGGGCCGTCGCCATCATTTCCGCTGAGTAATCCAGACAGGTCACGTCCGCACGTGGCAGCGTCTTGTATACCGGCATGGTCAGCACGCCGGTGCCCACGGGGACCTCCAGCAGCTTCCCGGAAAAGTTCTCCGGGATTCCGGCCAACGCCAATTCCAGATAGCGGTTGTTTTCCGCCTGCCCCATATCCCAGACCAGACGGCAGACGGCCCTTCCGAATATGGTGGAGCAGGTAATCATTCCGTCGTAGGCATTTGCCTCTTTTCCGAGCGCCTGATAGGCTTGACGAATTTCCTCATGTACCATAGAGCAACCCTCCTCATATTTTTTGTGTAATCCGACAGCATAGGGCGCTGTCGCCGCCGGGCAAAACCTCCTTGTTTCAATGGACCACCCGATTTACTGGAGATGAAAGTTGGAGTCATTGCTCAGAGTATAACTTCCTCCGTGAAAAAAACGTCCGGCAGATGCACGATATGCACCTGCTTTTAAAATACCCAACACAGAGTTATAATACGCTAACTTTATAAAGAAAAAAAGACAATTGGAAAGAATAGCTTTATGGAAACAGCATGAATGAATTGGATATTACAGTCATAAATTACGCTTATTTCGCCTTCCTGTCAAGCCGCCTGCATCAAAGTCTCCGTGGAAGAAATCGGCAGCCGAGTTTAGCGACTACTCCTCATTAATGTGAAAATGGGCTTGACAATTTGAAGAAAACTGATAACATTGTTATTAGTTTTTGTAAGGGTGTGCTGATAACATGAGTGTGAATTCGCAGATAACCCGAACGCGTATTATGGAATGTGCCAGTAAGGAATTTATGGAGTACGGCTATCAGAGTGCCAACATGCGCCGCATTGCGCAGGCGGCAAATGTGACCACCGGGGCGATGTACAATCATTTTTCCAACAAGGCGGTTTTGTTTGATGCGTTGGTGCAGGCTCCGGCGGAAGAGATGCTCGATCGGTTTCGCGGCATTCACGCCCAGTTCAAGGCGGACCTGCCCAAGCTGACCTTTGTCCATATGAAGGAAACGGCATATTTGGGAACGGATTGGATGCTGGAGTATATTTACGCACATTTCGAGGCGTTTCGGCTGATTTTTTGCCGTTCGGAGGGCACGCGCTGGGTCTCGTATTTGGAGGAACTGATTGCCGTGGAGGAGCGTGCTTACTGCGACGCATTTGGCAAAAGAGGGCGGCGTGTCGAGGATATGTTCCTGCACATCATTGCCGCCTCCGGGTTTCAATACCTTGTGGAATGCGTGTCTCATGACCTGTCGTATGAAAAGGCCGTCGCCGTGCTGGACAGTGCCAAGCGTTTCAGTATGGCCGGCTGGCAGGAATTGTTCAAGCTTTGATCTTAATTTTTGGCCAAAAGTTAGTTAAAACTAACTAAACTGCTGAAATTGACAGGAGGTTTTATGATGTCACTCATTGTTCCTACGCAAGTTCCGGATACCTGACCGGAAATGATTTGACACAGGCACTGACTAGACCGTGGATGCCGTGCTGATTGTTGTATTCGATCCGGAGCGGATTGTCTAGTGTTGCGACGAAGCGCTGAATTTAGAACGGGTGTGGGCGGCGGAGCTATTTTGACTGGACAGAAAGAAAGGAGATTTTAAATGAATCAACAAAATCAAAAAAAACGGGGGCCGTTTTCCGATCTCTTTGCGTGGGCGGCGCCTTACAAGAGGCAATACGCCCTCGCGATGCTCACGGCGGTAATGGAGGTACTGTGCGCCATTGTGCCATATTATGCCGTTAGCCGGATTGTCACGCTGCTGATTGCAAAGGAGCAGGCGGCGTGGGCTTATGCCGAGTGGCTGGGTGTGGCGGCTATCTTCTGGATTGCAAGCTATCTGCTGCATGCCGTGTCCACCACTGTTTCTCACAAAGCCACCTTTACCGTGATTGCAGATGTGCGCAAGCGGATGTGCGAAAAGCTTGCGCGCATGTCCATGGGCCGGGTGATGGACCGTCCCAGCGGTGAGACCAAGAATCTGATTGTCGAGCGGGTGGACAGCATCGAGCCCACTCTCGCCCATCTGGTGCCCGAGATGACCAGTAAGCTGTTGGCCCCGGTGGTCATTCTCGTCTACATTCTGATACTGGACTGGCGGGTAGGGCTTTGGTCTCTTGCCACGCTTCCAGCGGGCCTTCTGGCCATGATGGGGATGATGGCGGGTTATCAGGGAAAATTCAGCCGGTATATCAATTCCGGCAAGCATCTCAACGCCGTCGCCGTGGAGTACATCAACGGAATTGAGGTCATTAAAACCTTCAGCCAGACCGCCAATACCTATCAGAAGTTTACTGATGCGGTTCATAATTCCGCTCATTCCGCCATCGACTGGATGCGGGATACTCAGATTTTTTTCTCCGCCGCGATGGTAATTATCCCCTCGGTTCTGGTGAGCGTTTTGCCCGCCTGCGTACTGTATTATTTGCAGGGGACGCTGGCATTGAACGACATTGTGATGATTGTGGTACTCAGCTTTGGCATGATGACGCCCCTCATCGGCGCCATGAGCTATACGGATGACCTTGGAAAAATCGGCACGATTGTGGGGGAGATTAACGAGATATTGGAGGAAGAGGAGCTTGTGCGACCGGAAAAGGCGGCGGTGCTCAGCCGGTTTGACATTGCAGGGCAGGGCGTGCGTTTTGCCTATCGGGATGTGGAAGTACTCCATGGAGTGGATTTTACGTTCCGGGAAGGCACGGTAAACGCGCTGGTTGGCCCCTCCGGCAGTGGAAAAAGCACGATTGCCCGGTTGATTGCCTCCATGTGGGACGTCACCTCCGGCAGCATTTCCATCGGCGGAACCGATATCCGGGAAATTCCCCTGAAGCAGCTCAACACCATGATTGCCTATGTCTCGCAGGACAACTTCCTGTTTGACGAATCGGTGCGTGAAAACATTCGTAAGGGCCGCCCCTCCGCCACGGACGCGGAGGTGGAGAACTGCGCCCGCGCTGCCGGCTGCCACGACTTTATCATGCAGCTTGAAAACGGGTATGACACCGTGGCGGGCAGTGCAGGCGGACATCTCTCCGGCGGAGAGCGGCAGCGGCTGTCCATTGCAAGGGCCATGCTAAAGGACGCGCCCATTGTCATTCTGGACGAAGCCACTGCTTATACCGACCCCGAAAACGAGGCGGTGATTCAAAACGCGGTGGCAAAGTTGGTGGAGGGAAAGACCCTGATCGTGGTGGCTCACCGCCTGTCCACCATCACGGATTCCGACCAGATTATCGTCGTGAACGGGGGCAAGATTGAAGCGGCGGGCACCCATGAGACACTGTTGGAGGACTGCGGTTTGTATCGTCGGCTGTGGGAGGCTCATATTGGCGCAAAAGACGTTTTGGAGGTGCGGTAATGTTTGGATACATTAAAAAATTTCTTGACTTTGCGGGTGATCAGCGCAAAAAAATGGCAGGCGCACTGGTTTTTGGATTTTTTCAAAGTCTGTTTCATGCGTTTTCTTTGTTGGGGGCAGCCTATGCGCTGGGAGCGATTCTGGACGGCAGCGCAAGCAAAAAAACTGCGTGGATTTCCATGGGCATTGTGCTGGCAGGGATGCTGGGCGCGTATTTCTGCAACTATTTCTCCATCCAATTGGAGACACGGGCAGGCTATACCACGGCGGCGGTGGCGCGTATTCGGATTGCCGAACGGCTGCGCTACGCGCCCATGGGTTTTTTTAATCAGCGCAATCTTGGCCAGATTACAAACGTCGCCACCAACACCTGCGAAAGCCTTCAGGAGACGTTGACCCGCAGTATGGTCCTGTCCGTGCAGGGGCTGATGACCACGACAGCCATCAATTTGATGCTGTTTATGTTCGACTGGCGCATCGGGCTTGTGACGCTGACGGGCTTTTTGCTGTTCCTTCTTGTGAACAGCCGGATGCATAAGGCGGGCGAGGAGATGAGCGGACGCAAGCTGAGGTCTGTGGAGGGGGCCGTGGAAGCCATTCTGGAATATGTGCAGGGCATCGCGGTCATCAAGTCCTATAACCTAAGCGGCGACGCCAACAAAAAGGTGTCTGACGCCATCGACGAGGAAAACACTGTCTCTTACCGGATGGAGCGGACCTTTATCCCGCTGATGTCCTTGCAGGGCATTGTTGCGAAGCTTGCGGGGCTTGCCATCGTTGGATACTCCATCGCGTTTTATCTGGATGGCTCCATGCCCTTGAAAAACGCGCTGATGATGTGTATTGCATCGGCCATGGTCTATAACGAGCTGGCAACCGGCGGCAATATGTCCGCCCTCATGCGCACGGCGGCGCTGGCCATTGACAATATCAATGCCGCGTTGGATATGCCGGTGATGGATGAGGATGGCGCGGACATTTCTCCGGAAAATACGAATATCACAGTGGAGGGCGTGGGCTTTTCCTATGACAAGCGGAAAATCATCGACGGTGTGAGCATTGATATTCCGCAAGGCTCCACGCTGGCCATTGTGGGCGGTTCCGGCGGAGGAAAAACAACGCTGTGCAACCTCATCATCCGCTTTTGGGATGTAAATGAGGGAAGAATCACGCTGGGGGGTCGGGATGTGCGGGAATACACGCTGGACAGCCTGCTGCAAAACTACGGCATGGTGTTCCAGAATGTGTACCTGTTCAACGATACGATTGCCAACAACATTCGCTTCGGCAAGCCCAACGCCACGCTGGGGGAGGTACGCAACGCGGCGCGGCGTGCCTGCTGTGATGAGTTTATTATGGCACTGCCCCACGGATATGACACGGTGATCGGAGAGGGAGGAGCCAGCATTTCCGGAGGCGAAAAGCAGCGGATTTCCATCGCCCGGGCGATCATCAAGGACAGTCCCATCATTATTTTGGATGAGGCCACCGCCAATGTGGACCCGGAAAACGAGTGGTTGCTTCAACAGGCAATTGCGGAGCTGACAAAGTCCAAAACCGTCATTATGATTGCCCATCGACTGAAAACCGTTCGGACCGCGGACCAAATTGTCGTGTTAGAAAACGGGCGCATTGCCCAAAAAGGAACCCACAGTGAACTGATAGAACAGGGGGGGCGTTACGCAGATTTCATCGGCATGCGCCAGCAGTCCATTGGCTGGAAGCTGGGCCGAACGGTCACGCAGTCCATTACGTAAAAAAGAGTTTACTTTCCACAAGCTAAAAACTGGAACCCGAGTGCGGGGGGCAAAAAATAAAGCGATCGGCTGTATGCTTGCATACAGCCGATCGCTTTATTTTTTGGTATCTTGATAAGAGATACCCATGAGATCAACGATGTAGTAGGGTTATCTAAGTTTTAGATCCTGAAAAAACGCATCAAAACTTTCAATATGGTAGAGTTCTTTCAGGGCAAGAAGAACACTGATTCTGACACTGTATTGTCCTCGCTCCGTTTGCGAAAGAACCTCCCTGCTGACGGATAGGCCCATTAACTCAAGGCTTGCGGCAACCTGTTCCTGTGAAAGCCGAGCGCGTTTTCGAAGTAGCTTTAAATTCGCTCCCATTGATATGTCCTGCTTAAGTTTCTGCGACATAACAGCCCCCTCCCAAACGTATTTAAAAATGCTTTAAATACTTTTGAATAACTTTTGTTGATTTTATCGTATTGTATATGATAAAATTGGAATGTATACATTCCAAAATTAACAAAAGCACACATCTAAAAAGAAAAGAAGGGGATGGAGGAACGAGAACGAATCGTTGCGGTGCAATGAATTGCGCGAGAAAAATCAATAAAAAATAACAAGGTGGAAAAATGAATGGGCAAATGGTATAAAAATTTAAAAATTGCGACAAAGGTTACCGGAGGGTTTCTAATTGTGGCGATGATTGCGGCGATCATCGGAACAATTGGGATGTTTAGCTTGGAAAGCGTGGACGCGTCCTATGGAACGGCTTATCGGGATACGTCATTGGCTCTGGAATGCCTTGAAAAAATTAGCGCCGGAAACCAAAAGATCCGTGGTAACCTTTATCAGCTATTGCTGGTGGAAACGCGACAGGAAAAGGAGGAGATACGCGCGGAATTTTCTGATGTCGACAGCACGATGGAGGAAGCGCTTGCGGATTACAAAGCGATGCTGCTCAAATATGACGCAGCGGAGGTTGAAACTGAGACGGCATTGATTACCGAGGTGGAGTCCAGGTTTCAGGAATATCAAAAAATTCGGGATAAATTTGTTGACGATCACGGAATGGATATTGAGAATTGGATGAAGGCATACGACATTTTAACTAAAGAGATCGCGCCATACCGTATTGCTGTTGACGACAGTATTGACGCAGCGATAGAATATAACAACGAGTATATTACAGAGCAAATTGAGAAAGTGACTCAGCAGGTAAGATATACTGAGATTGTCATGATTGCGGTAATTACAGTTGGTGTGGTGCTTGCGGTACTTATTGGAATTTTAATTGCACGCAATTTGTCCCGGCGCATCGGCGTGGTTGTGAGTGCCACGGAACGACTGGCCGAGGGGGATCTTGATGTTTCTATCGATGTGGATTCCAGAGACGAGATTGGTGTGCTGGCCAAAGCCTCCCGCAGGATGTCTGATACCCTGAAGGAGATTATTGTCGATCTTTCCCGAGGTTTGGAGGCTTTTGCCGGCGGCAATTTTGCATTGGACTCTCAGGCGGAGGACAGCTACGTGGGCGACTACCGTCCCATGCTGGACAATATCCGAAAAATGCGGGATAAACTCAGCAATACGCTTAGCAATATCAACCTTGCGTCAGAGCAGGTGTCCACTGGCTCCGAACAGGTTTCCGCCGGAGCACAGGCGCTTGCCAGCGGTTCCACAGAGCAGGCCGCCGCCGTGGAGGAATTGGGCGCCACTGTGGAGCATATCTCGGATCAGGCGCGGGGGAATCTGGACCTGGTGGGGGCTGCCGCAATGTCCATCCGGAAGTCTGACGAACGTGTCACTGCCGGAAACACACACATGGAACAACTCACACAGGCCATGACCGAGGTGGCTTCGGCGTCCAGTCAGATTGCCAGCATTACCAAGGTCATCGAGGACATCGCGTTCCAGACCAATATTCTAGCGCTGAACGCTGCCATTGAGGCTGCCCGGGCGGGCAACGCGGGCAAGGGTTTTGCGGTGGTGGCGGACGAGGTGCGCACCCTTGCGGCAAAATCTGCCGAGGCCGCCAAGCAGACGGCAGAGTTGATTGAAAACTCGGTATCTACGGTTGACCGTGGGACAGAGCTGACAAATCAGACCGCACAGATTCTCAAGGATGTGAGTGCCGTGGCCCAGGAAGCCACGCGCAGCTTTGGAAAAATCGAGCAGTCCATCGCGGAGCAGACCGGAGCAATCGAACAGATCCGGGATGGACTCTCTCAGATTTCCTCGGTGGTGCAGACCAATGCCGCCACGGCGGAGGAAAACTCCGCCACCAGCGAGGAGATGTCGGCTCAGGCCATTGCCCTGCGTCAGGAGGTCCAAAAATTCAGGCTTTGGGAGGGCAAAGAGCAGGAGCCGCGTGACAAAGACAACAGCAACGAGTCCGGGGAAGTACGGAGCAACCGGGCGTGGGAAACGGCAGACACGCGCGTGGAACTGACTGCGGGAAAATATTAAGGGCGCAAAAACGCATTTGATACGCGATTGGTGTATTCGTGGACGGGAGGCGAATCCGCGGGATTTGCCTCCCGCCGCTTTTCCCGTGTCCATGAGATGTGGGAGCGTGGGCGGGGCGTTGCTTGGATGGTTCGCACTTCCTGCCCCAGAGGTGAATATGATGCTTTACAGGTATATTACCTCATCATGGAACAGGAAGTGTTAGCATGGCAATCAAGATCTTTATTGACCAGGGGCACAACCCGACAGGTTATCACAATACCGGCGCGTCCTGGTACGGGCTTGACGAGCAGGATGTTACGTATCAAGTGGGCGTGTATCTGGCGGAGATGCTCAACAGCGACCCCCGCTTTGAAGCGCGCCTGTCCCGTCCAACGCCCGACACGGTTTTGGGCACCAACAACTCTACCAGTCTTGCAGAGCGGGTGCGCATGGCCAACGAGTGGCCCGCCAACTATTTTATCAGTATCCACGTCAACGCCAACCCCAACCCTGCAATCAACGGCTCGGAGGTCTACATTTATCAGCTCTACACCCAGTCCAACTGGCTGGGAGAGGCTGTGCTGGACGGGATTGTAGAGGCCGTCGGCACAAAGCGCAACGGCGTGATCGCGAGACCATCCCTGTACGTTCTGCGCAAGACCACCATGCCCTCCATTCTGGTGGAGATGGCGTATGTGTCGAATCCCTCTGACATGGAGAAGCTACGGGATAACCAGTATCAGTTCGCGCAGGGCATTTACAACGGCATCATGCGTTATTTCGGGTTTTCCTCCTAAAGAAAGAAACTCCCCCTGCCGTAGGTCGGCAGGGGGAGTTTTATATACTCATAGAGCGGCCAAATCCTGCAAAAACAAATCCACAGCTTCCTGGGGCGTGGCCCAGCTGGTCACAAGACGAATGGCGGTGAGCCCATCCCCAACGGGTCCGCTGTACTCAAACTCATAGCCCCGCGCCAGACCCTTTACCACCCGGTCGGGGAAAATGGGAAAAATCTGATTGCTGGGGGAGTTGGAAGCAAAGCCATAGCCCAGCGCTGCAATCCCTTGGCGCAGCTTCTGCGCCATTTCGTTTGCGTGGCGGGCAAGGTCGAAATACAGTCCGTCCTCCAGCAGGGCGGAGAACTGAATGCCCAGCAGACGGCCTTTAGCCAGCATGCCCCCCCGCTGCTTCATACAGGCCCGGTAGTCTGCCGTTTGAGAAAACAACGGCCTCCCCGAACAGCGCGCCATTTTTCGTGCCGCCGATGGTAAACACGTCGGTAAGAGCTGCCAGATCAGAAAGCGTAAGGTCGCTGCACTCCACCGTCAGGGCAGAGCCGAGACGTGCGCCGTCCAAAAACAGATACAGCCCCCGCTCCCGACAGACATCCCGCAAGGCGGAAAGTTCCGCCCTTGTGTAAACGGTGCCAACTTCTGTGGTATTGGAAATGTAGACCAGCTTGGGGTGGACCATGTGCTCCGAACCGTCGTGACTGTCCAGCACTTGCCCAACGAGTGCCGGGGTCAGCTTCCCGTCAGGGGAGGGGACGGTGCAGACCTTATGCCCCGTGACCTCTACCGCGCCCGTCTCATGGGTGGCAACATGGCCGCTGTCTGCGGCGATCACGGCTTCAAAGGAGCGGAGCAGCGCGTGAATCACCAGCATATTTGCCTGTGTGCCGCCCGCAAGGAAATGCACATCAGCCTCCGACGCGGCGCACAGACTGCGAATCGTTTCCGCCGCCGCCGCGCAGCAGGGGTCCATACCGTAGCCCCGGGTCTGTTCTTCGTTTGTCTCGATCAGGGCTTTCAGCACTGCGGGGTGTGCGCCCTCGCTGTAATCGTTGCGGAAGCTGTACATAAAGTTCCTCTTTTCTATGATTGAAAAATCGGCTCGCAGGCGGTTGGAGGAGTCCTGCTTTTCAGGATTGCGGACAGATTCACCCTTTGCACAATATCCATTGAAATCGCCTGCCGTTTCTGCTATCATACCTCTGGAAAGCAAAAAAATCAAGAACGAACGCCATCCCGCTATAAGGTGCGGTCCTGAGGAAATTCAGCATTATGCCGGGAACATTTTCCCCGCTTGAACCGTTAACAAGGTGAGAATGTCGGCTACGGCCGCAAAAATGAAAGGAAAGTTACATTGCTATGAAAAAGCTGCTATTTCCTGTTCTGGCGGCGCTTGTGCTGATGATGGGACTGACCGCCTGTGGAGATACCGGGGACAAGCACCCGGACCTGACCGCCTATTACAACTCTATGGCGGAGACGCTGGGCTGGGACAACGAGAGCATGGCTGAAACGCCTGACGACGTGCTGGACATTTACTATCCGGGGCTTAAAGACATTGAGACAAAACAGTTTATCGCCCGTTCAGTAATGATTAGCGCGGCGGCGGAGGAGCTGGTTTTGATGGAGTGCAATTCCCCCGAGGACGCGCAGGCCGCCAAGGCCATTCTTCAGCAGCGGATGGAGGATCAGGTGGACGGAGGAGCGTGGTATCCCAGCACCATTCAGACATGGGAAAACGCGCAAGTGTCTGTCAACGGAAGCTACGCCGCTCTGATTGTTTCTGGTGAACATCAGGAGGAGCTGAGCGAAGCATATAACGCGCTGTTCGCATCCTGAGCGGCGGCGCTGCCCGGCCGCGGTTTCTAAGCCGCGGCTTTTCCCTGTACGAAGAAAGGAGGCGCCGCGTTGGTATTCAGCAGCCCCGTATTTTTATTTTTTTATCTTCCCATCTCGCTGGCGCTGTACTTTGCCGTTCCATTGAAGTGGCGGAATCTGGTGCTGCTGGCGGTGAGCCTGCTGTTTTACGGCTGGGGAGAGGGCGTTTACGTTCTCATTATGCTTTTATCCACCGCCATCGACTATTCGCATGGGCTTCTGGTGGAAAAATATCGGCGCGAGGACAAAAAGGCCCGGTGGTTTGTGGCGCAGTCCGTGATATTCAACTTGCTGATTCTGGTCTTTTTTAAGTACTATAATTTTATCGCCGCAAATCTCTCGCTGATTCCGGGCCTTGCCCTGCCGGACCTAAATGTACATCTCCCCATCGGTGTTTCCTTCTACACGTTCCAGACCATGAGCTATACCATCGACGTATATCGCAAAGACGCGCCGGTGCAACGAAATCTTGTGGCCTTCGGGACCTTTGTCACCATGTTTCCCCAGCTCATCGCGGGACCCATTGTAAAGTACAAGCAGGTGGCACTGGAACTGAATTCCCGCCATACCACGGCGGAGAGCTTTGCCCGGGGGGCGCTGCGGTTTACCGTGGGCCTTGCGAAAAAGGTGCTGTTGGCAAACGCCGTGGGCGCGCTGTGGGAGACGCAGTTGGCGGCTCAGTCTACCGAGACGCTGACAACAGCAGGGGGGTGGCTGGGGCTGGCAGCGTTCTCTCTCCAAATTTATTTCGACTTTTCCGGCTATTCTGATATGGCGATCGGCCTTGGGGATATTTTCGGCTTTAATTTTCCTGAGAATTTTGACCACCCGTATCTTGCAAAATCCGTCACGGAGTTCTGGCGGCGATGGCACATGTCTTTGACCGGGTGGTTTCGGGAGTATGTTTACATCCCCTTGGGCGGCAACCGAGGCGGGACGTGGAAAACCTTGCGGAACATCCTGATTGTCTGGACGCTGACTGGCATCTGGCACGGGGCAAGCTGGAATTTCCTCCTCTGGGGCGAGTATTTTGCCGCGTGGCTGATTCTGGAGAAATATGTGCTGGGCGGTGCGCTCAGCCGTGCACCCGTGGCGGTGCAGCGTATCTACACTTTGATCATTGCCGCCGTGGGATGGGGCCTGTTTGCCATTGAGGATTTGGGCCAGTGCGTGGCGTATCTGAAAATTTGCTTTGGCGGCGGGACACTATGGAGCGCGGAAGACGGGTATCTTTTGAGAAGCTATGGCC
This sequence comes from Oscillibacter sp., assembly GCF_032060045.1. Classification (GTDB taxonomy): domain Bacteria; phylum Bacillota; class Clostridia; order Oscillospirales; family Oscillospiraceae; genus Oscillibacter. The sequence continues at coordinate 9,766 of NZ_DAMBZJ010000039.1, read as the reverse complement.
AGACCCTTGTGATTCTGGTTCTTGCATCCACCACGCTGGGCCTGCGCCTGTGGGCGCGGCTGCCAGAGCGGGCGCGGCAAATTGCCGAGCCCTTACTGATGCTGGCGGGGCTGACGGTGTGCACGGCGTATCTGGTGGACAACAGCTATAATCCGTTTTTGTATTTCCGCTTTTAGGGGGTGAGGGAATGACGAAAAAATACGGGATGTTTCGCTCCGCCCTCTTCTGCGCGTTTTTGGTTTGCATTGGGGTGCTGCATCTAGCGCTGCCGGACCGAGTGTGGTCCGAGACGGAAAATCGGACGCTGGCAAAGCGCCCGGCCCTCACCGCAGCTAGGGTTGCGGACGGGACGTTTATGGCGGATGCGGAGGACTATATTGCAGACCAGTTTCCGGGACGGGACGGCTGGACGGGTCTGAAGGCCCGGGCGGAGCAGTTTTTGGGAAAGGCGGAATTCCGGGGCGTATACCTGTGCGGAGATACGCTGATTAACCGGGGCGACGAGCCGGGAGAGCAGGCGGAAAAAAATCTTGGCTATGTCTCCGCATTGGCGGAGACGGCAGAGGTTCCGGTGTATCTGGGGCTGATTCCCACCGCGTCGGAAATCTGGGGGGACAGGTTGCCCGCCGGTGCCCCGGTTCCAGACCAGAGTGCGTTTATCCAAAGGGCGCTGGAAGAAACGGGCGTTTCCGGGGTGGATTATCTCTCGGCGCTTCAGAACCGGGTGGGAGAGAAAATCTTCTACCGCACGGACCACCACTGGACCAGTCTGGGGGCGTATTACGGCTACGTCGCCCTGTGTGAGGCTTTGGGTGAAGAGGCTGTAAGCTTGGATTCCTTTACACCGGAAACGGTCAGTACAGACTTTAACGGAACCCTGTATTCCACCTCCGGCGTCCACTGGCTGACGCCGGATACCATGGAGTATTACGTCCCGGAGAAGGGCGTGACGGTGATCGACCCGCAGGATGGCGCAACGGGGAGCCTGCCGCTGTATGACCGCTCGTATCTTGCAAAGAAAGACAAATATTCCTCGTTTCTGGGGGGCAACCGACCGATTTGCATCGTCAAAAATTCAAACGCCGCCACGGACCGCAAACTCCTTCTGATTCGGGACTCCTATGCAGACGCCATGGCTCCGTTCCTGTCTCAGACCTTTGCGGAGGTTCACCTGTTGGACCTCCGGTATTACCATCTGTCTCCCGCGGAGTATGCCCGGGAAAACGGAGTGGACAGCATCGTGGTGAGTTATAGTGTACAGAATTTTGTAACGGACAAAAACCTCGTGTTTTTAAGTCGCTGATAAAAGAGGGCGGACGGGGAATAACACGATGGCCCTTTGTTGCCTCCCCCTCGAAATTGCGCGTTTTTGGATTATTAACAGCCGGAGAAAAAAAGCGCCTGAGGAGTTAATTCCTCAGACGCTTTTTCATGATTAAGTCATTTTTCGCTTTCTTCATCCTGCCCGTCGGAGAGGAGCAGGTCCACAATCTGGCCGTATAGCCGCTCCGGGCTTTGGCGAAAGCGCTTCTCAACCGCCTTGGCCATGTCTTCCCGCACCATCATCAACTCCATATCCATCACACTGCCCATGTCGTCGGACAGGCACAGGGCCACGGTCCATGTCCCGTTGGGCCGCTGGATGGAGGAGGCCTGCACTTGACTTTTACGCCGCAGGCGGCGGTTGTAGTCAGACAGATTCCTGTCGCACCGCAGGCGGACGGAATAGGGCAGGTTGGACTCGCAGATTTCGCTGTTTCGCCGCCCCTTATCGGTGATGGCGTATAGGCCGTCATCGGAAAGCGTTAAGTGATCTGTCTTTACAAGGTCTGCAAGACAGTCGGAAAAGTCAAAATAGTCAATGGCGTCGTCGCACAGCGTCAACTCCAGCATCGCATCAAAGGGCACCGACTCGATGACCCGCGCAGCGATGTACAAAATCAGAAATTTTATCTCCAGATGATCGTGAATAAAGCCGTGTCCGGCCATGGGGCCACCTCCTTGCGCCGCATAGGCGTTGTTGGTTACGACCATTATAGCCGTTTTCCACGGGTTTGTACAGAGCAAACCTATAAAATGACTTGACGGAGCGGCTTCCTGGTGGGATGATAAGGAAAAAGCTGACGAAAGGCGGCACGTTTATTGAAACGATTTTTTTCGATCCTGTGTGCGACTCTGTCCATAATCAGCCTTTCCGCCTGCGGTGGAAAAGAGCCTCCCGCTCCGGCAGAGTCGTCCGCCGCCGTCTCCGCCCAAGCGCCGGAGGTGATGGAAGAACCGGCACCCTACGTCCCCTCCGGCACGAACCCTCTGACGGGGTTTCCCATGGAACCGGAGTATGAAACACGGCGGCCTGTGGCGGTAATGCTGAACAATCTCCGCGAGGCCCAGCCGCAGTTGGGACCCTCTTCGGCAGACATTCTTTACGAAGTCACCGCTGAAGGAGGTATTACCCGGATGCTGGCCCTTTACCAGACGCTGGAGGGGAAACAGGTGGGGGAGCTTGGCAGCGTCCGCTCCAGTCGCCCCTATTACATCGAACTGGCGCTGGGCCACGATGCGCTGTACGTTCACGCCGGGGGCAGCCCGGAGGCGTATTCCAACCTGAACGAATGGAAGGTGGACAGGATGGACGGGGTGAATGGCGGGTCCGATGCGGAAATTTTCTGGCGGGACAAAGAGCGCAAAAAAACCATGGGCTATGAACACAGCCTGATTACCTCTGGGGAGAACATTCTTGCGTATCTCGCTAAGGGCCGCTTTTCCACAGAGCACAAATCCAATTATACTTACAGCCAAAAATTTGTGGACGACGCTACGCCCCTCAACGGCCAACCCGCAGAGCATGTCCGGGTAAAGTTTTCCGTCTACAAAACCGGGACCTTTGAGTATGACGCGCAAAGCCGCAAGTACCTTGTGGGGCAGTATGACGCACCGTATGTGGACGGAGACACAGGGGAGCAGGTGGCGGTGACGAACCTGTTGGTGCTGGAGACAAATATTTCCGTGATTTCAGGGGATTCCTACGGGCGAATGAAGGTAAGGACCACCGGCGAGGGAGATGGCGCGTATTTCTGTGGGGGGAAGACCATTCCCATCCATTGGAGAAGGGCCAATCGAAGCAGTCCCTTTGTCTATACCACACAGGGCGGAATACTGCTAAATCTGGAGCGGGGGAACAGTTATGTATGCATCATCAGCCCGAAAACCGGGGCCGTAGAGGCTTCGTAACCTGTAGAATAATCCGCATTTTGAGGTGGGGCCATGTATTTTAGGCGCATCCGGGAGCTGAGAGAAGACCGCGACCTTACCCAAGCCGCCGTAGCGGCGTATCTGAACATGCACCGCAGTGTTTACCGCCGCTATGAGAGCGGGGAACGGGAAATTCCCGTCTGGGCGGTGCTTGCCCTGGCGGAGCTGTATCGCGTCAGCACGGACTATCTTCTGGGCAGAACTGACCGGCCTTTGCGTCCCACCGGAAAATGAGAAAGCTTGCGACGTGGGCGTCCGCTTTTTGTGCGGGGATTTTTCTGGCGCAATATCTTCTGCCAAACCATTTGCTACTGGTTTTTTCAGCGGCAGCTTTGGGACTTGGCGTTTTGGCTCTTTTCCTGCGGGAACCGAGACGGTATCGGGCTGTTCTGATCTGCACCGCCTTGTCAGTGGCATTTGGGTATTACTGGGCATTTGCGCTCTTGGTGCAGGCTCCGGCGGAGGCGCTGGCGGAGCAGGAGCTGACGAATGTGACCATGGTTTTGACAGAGTATCCGAGTGCAACGGCTTACGGCGCAAAGGTGACGGTGCGCCCGGACATTCCCGGTCTGCGGGGAGTGCGGGCCGTTTATTACGGGGATGCGTCCCTTCTGGAGTTGGCTCCAGGTCAAACGGTGACGGACGACCTGCGGTTAAAAAGCGCGGCAAAGATACAAGATGACGAGGTGACTGCCTTCATCTCCAAAGGTGTGTTTCTTCTGGCCTATGGCAGGGGAGAAGCGGCGTATGGAGACGGAAGTGCTTCTTCGCTCCGATGGTGGCCCGCCCGAATGGGACAGGCCATGCGGGAGAACATTGCCGAGTTGTATCCTGGGGAAGCAGCGGGCTTTATGACCGCTATTCTCACGGGAGACTCGACGCTGCTGAGTGAAGCGGCCGGGACAGATTTAAGCGAGGCGGGCACCTACCACATCATGGCGGTGTCCGGTCTGCACTGTTCTTTTTTGGCCGCGTTGATCCTGGCGCTGATTGGCAAAAAGCACCGTCGGGCGGCAGCGTGTATCGCCATTCCGATTTTGATTTTCTACGCGCTGCTCACCGGGGCGCGTCCTTCGGTGGTGCGCGCCTGCGTGATGCTATCTCTGCTGCTGATTGCCCCCGCATGTGGGCGGGAGGGGGACCCGCCCACGGCCCTGAGCTTTGCCTTCCTGCTGCTGTTACTGCAAAATCCCTTTGCCGCGGCATCCATCGGGCTTCAGCTTTCTTTTGGCGCGGTGGCGGGCATGCTGTGGATGACGCCGAGGATGAACCGTTTTTTGCTGGGTGACAAGGATCGGGGACGGATCGCCAGGGCCATCTCCACCAGCGTTTCTGCCACCTGCGGGTCGCTGGTGTTCACCCTGCCTCTGTCGGCGTATTACTTTAACTTTCTGGTGCTGGTTTCGCCCCTTTCAAACCTCCTGTGCCTGTGGGCCGTGAGCCTGATTTTCGGGGCGGGGTTGATTTCCGTCCTGCTGTCGTTTGCGTGGGTAGCGCCCGCCTTGCTTCTGGCCCTTATTCCAAAGGGACTGATTGTCTATGTGCTGACGGTGGTAGAGGGCCTGGCAAAAATTCCATACCACGCGCTGTATTACACGAACCCGTTTTTGAAATACTGGCTGGTATACTTTTACCTCCTGTTCGGCGTGGCGTATCTGGGAAAGTCTAAGGCTCGCCGCAAATATGCGGCGGCGGCAGTGCTGGTGGCACTGTCTCTGACGGTGACGGTGAAACTGGGCAGATTTTTCTATACATGGGGCACGCTGGACATTGTGGTAGTGGATGTGGGGCAGGGAAGCTGCACCACCATGGCTTCCGGCGGGCAGTTCGCAATGATGGACTGCGGTTCTTCATCCAGTTGGAAGCGTGCGGGCGGGGACGCCGCCGACCAGCTTCTCAGCATGGGCTGCCGAAGGCTTGACTATCTGGTGCTGAGCCATTACGATTATGACCATGTTTCCGGCGTCACGGACCTGATGAACCGTTTGCAGGTGGGGACGGTTTTGCTGCCGGACAAATGGGACGACGCGGGATTGCGGGAATGGGTGACGGAGACGGCGGAAACCCACGGCGCGGCGGTGGAGCTGGTGACGGAGGAGCGAATGCTGACTCTGGGAAACAGCACTTTAACGGTTTATCCGCCGTTGGGCACCGGCAACGACAACGACAGCGGCCTTGCCCTGCTGTGCACCGCCGGAGATTTTGATTTGCTGATCACCGGCGACATGGACGCGCGAACGGAGGAAAAACTTCTTGCGGCCTACTCGCTGCCGGACATTGAGGCGCTGATTGTGGGGCACCACGGATCTAAATACTCCACGGGAGAGGAGCTGTTGGCGGCACTTAGCCCGGAAGTCGCCGTTGTCAGCGCAGGGCGGAACAACTACGGACACCCGTCGGACGAGGCCCTGCGTCGTCTGGCAAACGCAGGCGCGTCCGTTTATCGGACGGACCGGCAGGGGAACACCCATATTTCTGTAAAGTGAGAGAGATGAACATGGCTTATCAGACCGCAAAGCCCAGAGAGAACAAGGCGTTTCAAAAGTTGAAAGAGGATTTGTCCGCCGGGACGGCTGGTGGCGTTTACATCTTCTTCGGTGAGGAGGCATACCTCCGGGAATACTATTTGGGGGAGCTGCGCAAGAAATTGATTCCTCAGGGCTTTGAGGAATTTAATTACCACCGTCTGGAAGGGAAGGACCTGACCGTGCAGGCCCTTTCTGAAATGGCGGAGGCCATGCCCATGATGACGGAGCGGACGCTGCTTCAGGTGAGCGATTTTGATATTTTCAAGCTGGGAGAAGACCAGCGGGAACGGTTGATCTCGTTTTTAGACGATGTTCCGTCCTATTGCTGCGTGGTTTTTTCTTATGATACGTTGGACTATAAACCCAACAAAACCATGAAAAAGCTGTGTGCCGCGCTTGCGGGACACACCCAGGCAGTGGAGTTCCGTCAGGCGGAGAGCAGCGATTTAACGGCATGGATTGCCCGGCGGTTCCGGGCACTGGGCAAGGAAATCGACCGGCAGACGGCAGAGTATCTCATTTTCCTCTGTGGTCCGCTGATGACCGGTCTGGTCCCCGAGATTGCCAAAATCGGGGCTTATGTAAGAGGAAAGACCGTCACGGAGAAGGACATCGACGCGGTGGCGGACCCGATGTTGTCGGCGGAGGTATTTAAGCTGTCCGATGCGGTGCTGGCGGGGAATTACGATGAGGCGGCCCGGATTCTGGGGGATCTTTTGAAAATGCAGACGGAGCCGATTTTGATTCTGGGAATGCTGGGCGCGCAGCTTCGCCGGATTTACACCGCCAGACTGTCCCTAGATAGCGGAAAGGACAAATACTGGCTCATGAGCCTGTGGGGCTATAAGTCGGACTATCCGGTGCGGTTGTTGCTGTCCGCCGCGAGAAAAACCACGACGGCCTGGTGTGCCCGGGCGGTAAAGGAGTGTCAGGTGCTGGACAGGCGGATGAAAAGCGAAAAAGGCGTGGACAGCGCGGGAGAGCTGAAGCTGCTGTTGGTGCGTCTGGGGGTTCAAAAGCGATGAGAAAGGTGCGGGAAGTGATTGTGGTGGAGGGCCGTTACGACAAAAATACTCTTCGCCAGACAGTGGACGCCGCCGTGTTCCCTGTGGGCGGCTTTGCTGTGTTTAACGACAAAGAGCAGCTTGCCCTCCTTCGCCGCCTGGCGGAGGAGCGAGGGTTGATTGTTCTGACGGACAGCGACGGCGCAGGCCTTGTCATCCGCAATTATCTTAAGGGCGCGCTGCCGAAGGACCGGGTGAAGCAGGCGTATATCCCGGATTTATACGGCAAGGAGCGCCGCAAACGCAAGGCTGGAAAAGAGGGGAAGCTGGGTGTGGAGGGGATGCGCCCGGAGGTGCTTTTGAACGCACTGGAGCGGGCGGGCGCCACCTTTGAAGGAGAAGACGCCCCGCTGTCAGCAAAAAAGCCCCTGACCAAGGCTGATCTCTATGGGCTTGGGCTCAGCGGTGGGCAGGACAGCGGAGAGAAACGACGGGTGCTGCTGCGGCGTCTGGCGCTGCCGGAGCATCTGTCTGTTTCCGCTATGCTGGAGGCGTTGAATCTGCTGTACGGCAGGGAGGAACTGCTGGACCTCCTGAATGGAGAATCGGAGCTTTGAAATAAAGTGAAAAAAATCGAATACTTTATATTTCGATTTTAGACAATTTGCACAAAATTAAATTTTAAATGTTTCGATGTTTTTCGCATTCGGACAGTTGTACCCCATAATTCGACAAAATACGACACAAAGACATGTTAAAATAACTGATGTATCAACTTCCATGCGGCGTGATTTGGGAGCAGGGCCGAGTTTTCAATGGCGGTTTGTCAAAAATGGGAGGGATCGCGGTTGCGCAGAGTGTTTATTGGGGAGACTGAGGTTCTGGGAGAAAAAACGTGTTATTACCTGTTGGATGGCACAGGCGGCTATGGTGTAGAAATTATTCGGGGCGACGAACGAAGCCACGTGCATGGACTGGCGGTGTCCGGCGACCGTGTATGGCGGCTGGTGGAGCTGTTGCTTCGCTGCGCCGTGACACCGGTGACGCTGAGAGATGTGGCGGAGGATTGGCTGATTTGCTGACGGGAGAGCGGGTGTGTCCGGGTGCGGCAAAATCGGTGCCTTCTTCTGCCGAATCCTTCGACGAAGCGTTCCCCTTGCTTTTTCCTGGCAGAGTTTGTATAATAGACTTCTGATTATGGATCAAAGCAAAAGAGCGCCACAGGAAGGAAGGTAACGCAACATGGCAGAAGAACGCAAAATTCCGGAGACGGAGACGCCGGAGAGCCGCAATTTCATCCAGACGTTTATCGAGGAGGACATCGCCCCGGGTGGGCAATTCGCCGGGATGACGGTTCACACCCGCTTTCCACCCGAACCCAACGGATATTTGCACATTGGCCACTGTAAGGCGCTAACCATTGATTTTGGAATGGCGGAAAGATACGGAGGCCTGTGCAACCTGCGGATGGACGACACGAATCCCACCAAAGAGGATGAGGAGTATGTGGACGCCATCAAGGCGGACATCCATTGGCTGGGCTTTGACTGGGGCGACCGCTTTTTCTATGGGTCCGATTATTTTGAAGAGGATTATCGGCAGGCGCAGGGCCTTATCAAAAAGGGCCTGGCCTATGTCTGTGAACTGAGCCCCGAGGAGTTTAGGAACTATCGGGGCGAAATCGGCGTGCCCGCACGCAGCCCTTGGAGGGACAGGCCTGCCCAGGAGAGCCTTGACCTATTTGAGCGGATGCGTGGAGGCGAGTTTGAAAACGGACGCATGACCCTGCGGGCCAAAATCGACCTTGCCAGCGGCAACTTTAATATGCGAGATCCGGTGATTTACCGCATCAATCATATGCACCACCATCGGCAGGGAGATAAGTGGTGCATTTATCCCATGTACGATTTTGCCCACCCCATTCAGGACGCGCTGGAGGGGATTACCCACTCGCTGTGCTCTTTGGAGTTTGAGGCCCACCGCCCGCTGTACAACTGGGTGGTGGAACACTGCGACCTGCCCGCAAAGCCCCGGCAGATCGAGTTTGCCCGCCTGGGCATTGACCATACGGTGATGAGCAAGCGAAAACTCCGCACTCTCGTGGAGGAGGGCGTAGTTTCCGGATGGGACGATCCCCGGATGCCCACCCTGTGCGGCCTGCGCCGCCGGGGGTATACGCCCCGGGCCGTCCGCAGCTTCTGCGAACGCATCGGTGTTGCAAAAGCCTCCAGCGTGGTGGAATACGGCTTTTTGGAGCACTGCCTGCGGGAGGATTTGAACGAAACCGCACGGCGGACCATGGCGGTGCTGCGGCCCTTGAAGCTGACTGTT
>NZ_DAMBZJ010000039.1:0-641 GCF_032060045.1 Oscillibacter sp. | reverse complement strand
GATAAGCAGGAATTCCTCACCGTGGAAAACAACCCCGTGGACCCCGATGCGGGGACCCGGGAGGTGCCCTTTTCAAGGACGGTGTATATTGAGGCAGACGATTTCATGGAAGAGCCCGCTCCCAAGTACAAGCGCCTGTATCCGGGGAACGAGGTGCGCTTAAAGGGCGCGTATCTTGTGACATGCACCGGCTGCGTCCGGGATGAGGATGGCAATGTGACCGAGGTTTTGTGCGAATACGACCCCAACAGCCGAGGTGGTGACCCTGCCGACGGACGAAAGGTCAAGGGCGCAACAATTCATTGGGTGGACGCGGCCACCGCTGTGGACGCGGAAGTGCGGCTGTACGACAATTTGTTTACCGACGCGGACCCAGACGGCGCGGACAAGAATTTTATGGACTTCGTGAACCCCGCCTCATTGGAGATTTTGCAGGGCTGCAAGGTAGAAGCGGAGCTTTCGGGCGCCGCAGCGCCCGCCAATTTCCAGTTTATGCGGCTGGGCTATTTCTGCTTGGACAACAAAGACTCCGCGCCGGGGCGGCTGGTGTTTAACCGCAGCGTCAGCTTGAAGGACAGCTTTAAGAAGTAAGGGCATTCACTTGGGTAGGAAATGGCTGGAAGCATTATGGAGCCGTCCTG
>NZ_DAMBZJ010000038.1:8621-25398 GCF_032060045.1 Oscillibacter sp. | reverse complement strand
CGGACGGCCCGGAGAAAGCCAACTGCTTTTCGGGCGGGGGGTTATTCTGGGGGTTATCAGCGCTCCTTCATCCGAATCAGCGTTTCAATCAGCTCCACAGTGCCCTCGTATCCGAAGATGCTGCTGTTCAGACAAAAGTCGTAGCTGTCCACGGCGCCCCACTTTTTGGCGGAGTAATACTCGTAGTAGCTGGCGCGGCGTTTGTCTGTCCGCAGAATCTGCCGGCGGGCCTCTACGGCAATCCGCCGCTCCAAGGGCGCGTGGATGAACAGATTCAGCACATTGTCCCGGTCTTCCAGCGCATAGTCCGCGCAGCGTCCGATGATGACGCACGGACCGTCTCCCGCCACGCGGCGGATGGTCCCAAAGGTGGCCTGATAAACCTGCTGCTCCAGCGAATCGCTGACACCTACCCCAGGCAGGGCAAACATATAGGAATCCATGGCGATGGAATACAGCAGGCTTTTGGGGCGCTCGTCAAAGCTGTCAAACAGCTTTTCGCTCAGGCCGGTCTCTTCTGCCGCCTTGCGCAACAGCTCCTTGTCGTAAAAGGGAATCCCCAGTTTTTTTGCAAGCCGCAGGCCGATTTCCCTGCCTCCGCTGCCAAGCTGGCGGCCGATGGTGATTACCGTTCTCATAAAAATGATTCCCCTCTCTTGCGGCAACGCCTGGCCGGTTGTGTCAAATTCCTTCGGGCATGGGCTTTCCTAGCCTGCGGTACATCGTCTTTTTCACGGCCCGCAGGATATTCTCATACCCCGTGCAGCGGCACAGATGGCCCGACAGCAGCTTACGCAACTGGTCGTCCGTATATTCCTCACCGGTTTCCAGAATCTCCACGGCGGTGAGAATGAAGCCGGGAGAGCAAAAGCCGCACTGAATAGCGGCCTCGTCCACAAAGGCCTGCTGAATGTCGGACAGCTCGCCGTTGGGGCCAAGCAGGCCCTCCAACGTGCGGATAGACTTTCCATCTGCCCAGACCGCAAGGTAAATGCAGGAGTTGAATGCTTCGCCGTCGATCAGGACGTTGCACGCGCCGCATTCGCCTACCTCACAGCCCTTTTTCACCGAAGTCATGCGGAAGTCGTTGCGAAGCATGTCTGTCAGGGACGCCCGCGTGTCGATCACCCGCTCGACCTCCTTGCCGTTGAGGGTGAATCGGACAGTTTTATACTGCATCACATGCTTATCCATCAAAGCGCACCTCCCGCCAGCCGAACACTCTCAATAAATCCCCGTTTGGCGCTTTCCACGGCGATGTGCAGCCGGAAATCCCGGCTGGCGCGCCAACTGTCTCTGGGGTTGATATCCTCTTTCACCGCCTGGGCAAACCGCTCGGCCAACTCCTCGGATACCGGCTGACCGTTTGCGATGTTCTCCGCCGTTTCTGCCCGCAGGGGAATGGGGCCCGCCACGCCGAAGGCTACCCGCGCCCGCTCCACGGTCTTCTTGTCGGCGGACAACCGAACGTTTACCGAGGTACCAAGGGTTGCGATGTCCATGGCGTTGCGCATGGCATATTTAATATAGTGACCGTAGGCGTTTTCATAGCTCTCGCGATAAATTAGGACCGCTGTTTGAATTTCGCCCTCCCGGATGTCTACTTTGCCGGCTTTGATATAAAACTCCTGAATGGGAAGGCGGCGCACTCCCTCCGGTCCGGTCAGCTCAATCACAGCGTCCCAAGCGAAGAGCGTGGCGGCGGAGTCGGCAGAAGTCACGCCGTTACAGGTGTTTCCGCCGATGGTGCCGATATTGCGGATCTGTGGTCCGCCCACCTGATCCACCGCCTGACCCAGCACGTTGATGTATTGTTGAATCAGGGGGTGCTTGGTAATGTGGGAAAAGCTGGTGAGGGAGCCGATGCGCAGCGTGCCGTCCTCCTCCAGACGAACACCTCGCAGAGCGTCGATGCCATTGATGGAAATCAGCTCCGCGCCGGCCCGTTTTCCCTCCCGCATCTGGACCAGCACGTCGGACCCACCTGCAATAATCTGAGCCAGAGGATGCTCCATGCGGAGGGAGACGGCTTCTTGCACAGTTTTTGCCTCGTAAAGGGCTTTCATATCATACATATCGTCTTCCTCCTCTCAGTCTTGAATTAGCCCCGCCGCGCGGAATTCCGCGTACAGCACATGGGGCGTGATGGGGCAGCGGTCAATGGATACGCCGGTGGCGTTCAAAATTGCATTACGGATGGCCGGTGCGCCGGAGCAGGCAGGAGGTTCGCCCAGCGCCTTGGTCCCGTAGGGAGAGGTGGGCTCCGCGTTCTCCACAAACTGTCCCTCCAGATGGGGATGGTCCAGGAAGGTGGAGAGCTTATAGTCCAAAAGGTTGTCGTTCAGGGGCCTGCCCGTCTTCTCATCAAATTTCAGCTCTTCCGACAGTCCGTAGCCAATGGCCATGGACATGCCGCCGTGGACCTGCGCCTCCGCAAGTTGGGGATTGATAAGGGTTCCGCAGTCGTGGACGTTCACCAGATCCAACAGCTTCACTTTGCACATGGGGATATCTACCTCTACTTCAGCAAAGGAGCAGCCAAAAGAATAGGCGTTGCTGCGGATGCTGGTGGTGGTTTCGGCGGTGATGTGGTGACTGTCGTTCACGGAGTACAGCGCCTCCATGGCCACGTCTCCCAGCGTTTTCAAAATCCGTCCGTCGGACTTGCGGACGATATTGCCGTCTATAAGATCCAAATTGGAAATCGGCATGCGGGTTTGGCTGTGGGCAATCTGCAAAATCCGTTCCCGCAGGGCAAGGCCAGTTTGCATAATGGAAAAGCCGCCAATATAGGTTTGCCGGGAGGCATAGGCGCCTGTGCCGTAAGGAGTTATGTCCGTGTCCTGCGTGGAGACGGCATGGACATTTTCCACGCGGACGCCCACCGCATCGGCCACCATTTGAGAATAAGCAGTATCGCAGCCCTGACCGATTTCTGTCTCACCGGTCTGGAACTGAAGGGATCCGTCCTGATTCAGAATCATCCGGCAGGAGGAGCTCTCCATGGAGATGGGCCACACGGCGGTGTTATACCAGAACACTGCGCAGCCGATGCCCCGGCGGATAGGGCCAGTCTGGTGCTTATATTCCTCGTATTTGCGCTGGAAATTGATATAGGCCATACCCTTGTCCATGCACTGGTTGAAGGTATCGGTATACAGCTCGTTTTTGGAGAAGGCATCCACATACCCCACGGGCATCAGGTGCGCCCGGCGATAGGCCACAGGATTCTGGCCCACCGCCTTTGCCACGTCTTCGATGTGACTCTCTCCGGCGAACATGGCCTGAGGGATACCATAGCCCCGCATGGCGCCTGCGGCGGGGCGGTTGGTGTATACCGACCAGGAATCGCATTCCACGTTTTCGCAGGGGTAGAGCTGTGGGAAGGCGCCCATGCCCTTGGCCACCACGCCGTGACCATGGGAGGCATAGGATCCCTGATTGGAAAATGCCTCGAACTTACGGGCCACCAGCGTTCCGTCGGGACGGACCCAAGAGATGATGTGAGTGCGGATGGCGTGGCGGACGCGGTTGGAAACAAACGTCTCCTCCCGGGTGCACTCCAGTTTTACAAGCCGTCCGCCAACCATGGAACTAAGCCATGCGCACAGTGGCTCGTACAGTGCGTCCTGCTTGTTCCCGAAGCCGCCGCCGATATAGGGCTTGATGATGCGGACTTTGCCCCAAGGAATCCCCATGGCCTGTCCTACCACCCGGCGGACAATGTGAGGGATCTGCGTGGAGGAAACGACTACCATCCGGCCTGCCTCCTCATAAGCAAAGCAGCCGTGGTTTTCAATGTGACAGTGCTGAACGGTGGGGGTGTCGTACCAACCCTCCACACGGATTAGGCCCGGCTCTTGGATAGCGGCCTGATAATCGCCACGACGAATCTCGGTGTGGGCAAGAATGTTGCCGGGGTAGTTTTCGTGAATCTGGGGCGCGTCCGGCTCCATGGCTTTCTGAGGGTCCAGCACGAAGGGAAGCTCCTCGTATTCCACCTTGATGGCACGAATGGCCTGCATGGCGGCAACCTCGTCCTCTGCCACCACGGCGGCAACCTCGTCCCCGTAGTACCGCACATGCTGGTTCAGCAGCTTCCGGTCCGCCACATCCTGATGAGATGGGTCCATGGACCAAGGGTGGCCCGCAGTGGGGAAGGGAATATCCGGCACGTCAAAGCAGGTGAAGATTTTCACCACGCCGGGAATGCCTTCCGCCTCGCTGATATCGACGGACTTCACGTATCCGTGGGCGATGGCACTGTGTTTGATTTTTGCGATCAGGGCCGACTCGTCGCACAAATCATCCATGTATTTTGCACGGCCTGTGGCCTTTTCGTATGCGTCCACCCGCACAATGCTTTTGCCGACGCTTTTGCTCATGGTTTGGCCTCCTTTTTATTCACTGAACCGTTCCCGCACTCTTGACTGGTGGGGGGAAAAGTGGATATACTATGGGATACTATAAAAAACCAAAACGAAGTTTGGGGGGTTCCGTATGAAAAAACCGGGCTGCGTGGTGCTGGCCGCCGGAAACGCCAGCCGCTTTGGAAAAAACAAGCTGGAGGCCGCTCTGGACGGACGTTCTTTGATTCTACGCTCCTTGGAGACGGTACCCACGGAGTGCTTTTCTTCCGTGGTGGTGGTCACCCAGTATCCGGACGTTCTGAAGCTGGCGGGGGAGTTTCACTTTGCCGCCCTGCACAACGACAGGCCGGAACTGGGATTGAGTCGTTCTCTTCAGCTGGGGCTTACGGCGCTGCGGGATTGCACCGCCGTGTGCTTTCAGGTGTCGGATCAGCCGCTTCTGCGGCGGGAATCCGTCGTCGCGCTGGTGAATTTCTGGGGGGAGGAACCGGGAAAGCTTGCCGCCCTATCTCACGGCGGCGTCCGGGGTAACCCCTGCATCTTTCCCGAGAAATTCTATCCCGAACTGATGGAGCTTTCCGGCGATGTAGGCGGCGCGGCGGTGATTCGCCGTCATGAGGACGAGCTGCGGCTTTTGGAGGTTCCCTCCGGAGAACTGTGGGACGTGGACACGCCCCAGGCGTTGCGCCGCGCGAAGGATTTGCTGGGGGAGGGGAATATCCTGTGAATTTTTTGGTTGTGGGTCTTGGCGGGGGCTTGGGGGCCGCCGCACGGTATGGAATCGGGCTGCTCCCCTGGAAGGGGAGCTTTCCCGTTTCAACGCTTCTCGTTAATCTTTTGGGTGCGATGGTCATCGGCTTTCTCTCCGGTTTTGCGGTTCGCCGCCAGATGGATAGCCGGCTTGTACTGTTTTTAAAAACCGGGCTGTGCGGTGGCTTCACTACCTTCTCCACCTTTTCGCTGGAGTCGGTGCAGCTGATTGCCGCAGGGAATCGAGGACAAGCGGCGCTATACATATTCCTCAGTCTTGCGGGCTGTCTTCTGGGGGTTTGGCTGGGCCAGACCCTGAGTCGAACCCTTCCGGAGTAAAATAAGCGAAGGCACCGGCGGTCCTCCTAAACGAGGACCGCTTTATTTTTTCGCGTAAGGCGTGTTCTCCAGTGGAAGGCTGGTGCGAAACACACCGTCATACCGGAAATAGGCATCGGCGATGGCGGGCGCGGTGGGGATGGAGGTGATTTCGCCAATGCCGATGGCCCCAAGTGCCACATTTAAGCCCGGCTTTTCCACAATCAGAGCCTTCACGTCGGGAATCTGGTTGGAGCGCAGCAGGCCCAGCGTGCCGTAACGGGCAAGGGGTTTACAGTCTTGAAGGGGATATTTCTCCGTCAGTGCATAGCCCATGGACATCACCACGCCGCCCTCAATCTGCCCCTCCACGGAGGTGGGATTCACAGCCCGGCCTACGTCGTGGGCCGCCACCAACTGTTTCACCGTCCCGTCGTCGTTGAGAATGCAAATCTGCGTTGCATAGCCATAGGCCACGTGGCTGACCGGGTTGGGCACGTCCGCACCAAGAGGATCGGTTTTTGCAAGATATTCTCCGTAAAATTCCTGACCTTCCAAATCTACCAGCGTTTTCCCTTCCATTGCCGTGCAAAGCAGATTGCAAGCTCGCAGGCAGGCCTCGCCGGTAATCAGCGTCTGCCGGGAACCGGAGGTGGTGCCGGAATCGGGAGCAAGATAAGTGTTGGACCGCTCGTAAATAATATCGTCTCGCTTGAGGCCGGTCTTTTCCACTGTCATCTGAGTCAAAACTGTGCCCAGTCCCTGCCCGATGCAAGATGCACCGGCAAAAATATGGAGCTTTCCACCCGTCACAGTCAGCCGGACTCGCCCGGTGTCGGGGATACCCACGCCCACACCTGCGTTTTTCATGGCGCAGCCGATGCCCACGTATTTTGCCGCGTCATAATAGGGCTTCACCGCCTCCAGCGTTTCGGCAAGGCCGGTGGATTCGTCCACAAGCTGCCCGTTGGGTAGTTCCTGTCCGGGGCGAATGGCGTTGCGCCAGCGGATTTCCCATGGGGTAATGCCCACCAGATCTGCCATCTGATTCAAAAGGCTTTCCACACAGAAGCAGGTTTGGGTCACGCCGAAGCCCCGGAATGCACCTGCGGGGGGATTGTTGGTGTAATAGGCCCAGCCGTCAATTTCAAAATTTTGATAGTTATAGGGACCGGACGCATGGGTGCAGGCCCGCTCCAGAACCGGCCCACCCAAAGACGCATAGGCCCCGGTATCTGCGATGACCTCCGCGGCCACGCCCTGAATGATGCCGTTTTCATCGCATCCCATGGAAAACTCCATCTCCATGGGATGACGCTTGGGGTGGATGAGAAGACTCTCCGCCCGGGAGAACTTCACCTTCACCGGGCGCTTGGTAAGATATGCCACTAGCGCCGCGTGGTGCTGTACGCTTACGTCCTCCTTGCCACCAAAGCCGCCGCCCACCAGAAGATTTTTCACCTTCACTTTTTCGGCAGGCAGGCCCAGCATGCCAAGAATCTCATGCTGTGTGTCGTATGCACCCTGATCCGTGGACCAGACCACAACGCCCTCATCCTCGGGGAAAGAGACGGCACACTCCGGCTCTAAAAACGCGTGCTCGGTCCAAGGAGTTGAAAAGCGCTGGGTCAATATATGCTTTGATTTGGCAATTGCCTCCGCTGGGTTACCCCGCTGGATATGCTTGTGGGAGAGGAGATTGCCGCTTTTGTGAACGAGAGGCGCATCCGTCAGCATGGCATCTCTGGGGCTGCGGACCATGGGGAGTTCCTCATAGTCCACCTTCACCAGCGCCTTGGCCTGCGCCAGAATTTCCTGTGTCTCGGCGGCCACCACGCAGATGGCGTCCCCCAGATAGTGGGTGATGTCGCCCACGGCGATCATCGTGTCCCAGTCTTTAGTGAGGTGGCCCACTTTATTCTGCCCGGGGATATCCGCTGCCGTGAAGATGCCCACCACGCCGGGAAGAGCCGTTGCCGCCTCCGTATGGATGGCCAGAACCCGCGCCCGGGGATAGGCACTGCGCACCGCACTGGCGTAAATCATTCCGTCCAGATACACGTCGTCCGGGTACACTCCCGCGCCCGTCACCTTTTCCCGCACATCGACCCGGGGAACCCGGGCGCCAAGGCTCCAGTCCTCGGGCGGCGCGGGAATCTCTCCGGCACGGAGCACCTCCGCCGCCAGCAAAATTCCGTCGATAATCTTCACATACCCGGTGCAGCGGCAGATGTTATTGCGAATGGCAAAGGCCGCCTCTTCACGGGAGGGAATGGGGTTGCCGTCGATCAACGCCTTGGCTGATATCACCATGCCCGGGATGCAGAATCCGCACTGCACGGCTCCTGCCGCGCCAAAGGCATAGGCAAACGCGTCTTTTTCAAAGTCGCTCAAGCCCTCCACCGTTACAATGGTTTTTCCATCCAGCTTGTCTGTTTGGGGAATGCAGGCTTTGGTGGGCTTTCCGTCCACCAGCACCGTGCAGGTACCGCACGCGCCCTCACTGCACCCGTCCTTTACGGACGTCAGATGCAGCTCGTCCCGCAGAAACCGGATGAGCTTTTGGTTGTTCGGCACGGTTACAGCTTTGCCGTTTACGGTAAATGTTGCCATCGTGTACTCCTCCTTCAGCTCCGTGCCCGTCCCGGTCCCACGGCTTTTCATGGTCTGCGCTTTCATGTTGAAAGGTCAACCTTTAAAGCAATTATACAATACCTTTTTATCCGGTGCAATCTTTGTTTATACAGTTCGTTATACCACTTATAGTATTACGAATTTAGGTAAGTCAGCTCCCATCCCACCAGCAACGCACCCCGTCCGACTGAGATCACGGCTTCAGAATTTATAAAATGATTGCTGACGCCCAGCGGAAATTCCGGCGTAAGCACGGCGTTGCATAAGGGATATTGAAACCCAGTCTCGTCTACGCCCTCAGCCCGATCTCCCAGGCAGAACGCGGAAAATAGGCCCCATTCCACCTCCTTTTGAATGGTGAGGGATTCATTTTCAATGGCCGTCCAGAGAAAATCTTCACCGTACATCCATCCCCGGGCCCCTCTGCGGCGGAGAAAGAGCAGAGATTGAAGGTTTGCCAGCGTGTGGTCCAGCCGTTTCCCCCCGGTAAAGCCATAGAGATAAAATATGCTGCACCCCTTTTCAAGCCCGGTTTTCAGGGCCAGCATGGCGTCAGTGTCATCCTTCTCGACCGGGGAGCGGTGTACCACGACGCCGGGCGGCTCCTCCATGGAGTCAAAGTCCCCCAGCACAAGATCTGGCACGATGCCAAGCTTTTTGCACAGAAGATAGCCCGCGTCGGCGGCAATGATCAGGTCGCCGGGGGCGGGGCGTTCCCTTAGGCCGTAAAAACTGCCCGCAGCGAAAATAAAACAGCGTTTCATAGATGCTTCCTCTGTTTCTCCCGATTCCGGTGGCGGAAAAATTTTGCCTGCCGGTTTTTCGAAAATTGTATCATAATTTTCGCCCATTGACAAACCCGGAGTGGACAAACGGACCCCGGCTCCGCCGAATGCAGAGCCGGGGCGTTTGGGGAAAATTCCGCGTTTTCGGTGCGCAGGTCTTACATAATGTGTTCTTCGCAGAAATTGTCCACTACCCGTAAGCCCATGTCGGCCTGATTCGCCACGGGGAAGAGCGCGATGCTTGTGGAGTCAAAGGCAGGGCAAAGCCGTTTTTCCGGCTCCAGGCGCAGGGCGGGCGCGTGCCTGACGGAATGGTCAAGACGCTGTTTTTTATTCATAAAATCACCCTTTTGTAGTGTGTGGACGGGTGCAAAAAGTATTCCAGGTATTTTTTAAAAAAGGGGTTGACAAGTTCGGAATTTTTTGTATAATAATATCTGTTCGCTGCGCATCTCACTTGCGCTTCGGGCGGCAGATAGCGGGTTTGTGTAATGGTAGCACGCCGGACTCTGACTCCGTCTGTGAGGGTTCGAATCCTTCACCCGCTGCCAAAAGAAAAGCTCTTGAAACCACTGAAATGGAATGGTTTCAAGAGCTTTTTTATATTTTATTTTATGCAATTTTCTGTTCATTAAGCGTGTTTGCAACAAATTTGATCAATTTTCGTGTTGCAAATTTGTTGCAATGCTTCATAACAATTTTTCTGCAAATCGATTCATTTCATTCTTTGCAGCATTCAAAGATACGCCAGCTCGTAAATCTTTACAGTACGTATGGCGCAAGCAGTTGAAAACAATGAGTTAACTTTATTAAGTAATTTTTTAAGATGCCTCTCCTTTCATTGACAGATATACAGTACATTAGCCGCCTTATGTTAAGCATAGGGCGGCTTTTATTGTAATTCTTTCCTTTCGGATAGTAGTTTTTAAAACAAAAAACTTGCAACTGTCTTTGACATCATTTGAACATCCTTATGGGCAGCGACCAAACTACCATGAAATCCGGCTATGCCGTGGTGACCAACGTAAATCCGATGATGAAGTAAGGAGTTGGCAGATCGACCTGCGATGTGGCGCCGATTCAAAACGCCGTTGTCACGTTCCCGGAGTTTGGCTATTAATCCTTCGATGTTTTTATCATCCAGTCACAAATTTAGCGCTACATAAAAAAACAATATGCCTCTAATGAATGTTTATACTCAGTCCAGAATAAAAATAGAAAGCAAATTTGTATTCTAAGCAAAATGACCACCATTAGGATCGGATGACCATGGTTTATATCGCTTTACGCACGACGGAGAATCAGAGAAAAAAGAGACTGCTCATAAGGCAGGGCGGCGAGCAGTCACTTTTATTGGGAACTGTACAATCAAAGATCGCTGCGCATCAGAAAATTGCCACAAAACAGAGGTGTGGCTCAAGGAGTGTAAAATCAATGACAGATACGGAAATCAGGCATCTTAGCAAGACGGAGCTGTTGAGTATCCTGCGGGATCAGGAAGCTGAACTGGAGCAGCAGCGGACACAGATTGAAAAGTTGCAGTCCCAGCAAGAAACCCAGATCATCCAGCTGGAAGAGTGCGGATCCATCGCAGAGGCTTCTCTGCAAATCAATCATATTTTTCAGGTGGCGCAGGCTTCGGCGGATCAGTATCTTGCCAGCATACGACAAAAAGAAGTGGATGCGGAAAAGAAAGCACGCCAGTTGGAGACTGAGACAAACGAGCGCGCGAAAGCGCAGATTCGGGCCACCGATATACTATGCCGGAAGGCGGAAGAGGAGAGCCAGAGAAAGGCTGCGGCTTTCTGGGATGCTCTGCAATTGCAGCTGGAGCAGTTTTACAACAGTCATGAGGGATTAAAGGATATGCTGACAGCATCCGGATTTGATATACAGATTCCCAACCGGGGCGATTGAGTAAGCGATGGGAACGCTGAAAAACACACGTCCTACGCTGGTGCAATTAGACCAAGAATTGGATCGACGCCACCATAAAAAAGCATTTAACCGGGCACTGCGAGGCACCGTATGGACTTTGGCGGTTGTGTCCGCCACAGCCATTATCTGCGCAACGTTCTTTTTTTCAGTCCTTCAGATCGAAGGCAGCAGTATGGAGCCCACATTGAACGAGGGGGAACTGATGGTTGCATCAAGGTCAAAGCATTTTCAGCGGGGCGATATGATCGCGTTTTATTACAATAATAAAATTTTATTAAAACGAGTAATGGGCTTTCCCGGCGAGTGGATTGATATTGATCAAAATGGACTTGTTTACATAGACGGTCAGGCGCTGGAAGAACCTTATGTTCAAGAGAACGAGTTGGGACAGTGTGACATTACGCTCCCCTGTCAGATTTCGGACGAGCGCTGGTTTGTACTCGGCGACCATCGGGCAACGTCGGTAGACAGCCGTTCCAAGGTAATCGGAACCGTTGCTGAGGAACAGCTCGTCGGAAAAGTAGTCTTCCGAATCTGGCCGCTTTCTAAATTAGGACCTGTCAATTGAGTATTTCGTTCTCCAGGAAGGTGGTGGATTGGTTGTCGCAAAACTACAATACGGAGAGCCGACTCATTGCTTTTATTCAGAAACGCAAAAAATGTAGAAAAATGTTTTACGCTCTGTCCATTTTATCATTTTTCGTGGTTATGAGCACGTTTCGTCTGCTGACGCTTCCTGTCGTGACGCTAACGGAAGATCCAAACACCATAGAGACCTGCGAGAATTCTGCTTCCTCTGAGGTGATACCGCCCGGCGGAGATACGGAAAGCACGCCCGGCACAGAGCCGGGGCCCAATGAGGAAACCACGCCCGGCACAGAGCCGGGTACCGATGAGGAAACCACGCCCGACACAGAGACGGGTACCGATGAGGAAAACACGCCCGGCACAGAGCCGGGTACCGATGAAGAAACCACGCCCGGCGCAGAGCCGGGTACCGATGAGGAAACCACGCCCGGCGCAGAGCCGGGTACCGACGAAGAAAGCGCGCCCGGCACAGAGCCGGGTACCGACGAAGAAACCACGCCCGGTGCGGAACCGAGTACTGACGAAGAAAGCGCGCCCGGCGCAGAGCCGGGTACCGACGAAGAAACCACGTCCGGCACAGAGCCGGGTACCGACGAAGAAACCACGCCTGGCACAGAACCCATTCCTGTTACTGAGGTAGAAAAAAATACGGATCCCGACGTTCCGCTCGACAGTTTGATCAAGGCCCCAGAGATCATTCACCCGTCGGAATACACCTATGGCGACGGGAACGGACTGACGGTCACAGCAGTCCCTCAGGAGCCCGCCTCCATTCCAGTGGACGCCGAGTTCCACGTGGATCGGATTACGCAGGAGAGCGCGCCGGACCGCTATGCGCAGCTTCAGCAGCTGCTGGTAGAGGAAGGCGGCTTGGCCAGTTCCACGGGGTTTAGCGCCTATGACATCTATTTCCTTCTGGATGGCCTGAAGGTGGAGCCAGACGGGAGTGAAGTGGGCGTAACCATTGTGGATACTACGGACAATGCCGTCCCACCGGAGGAAGCGCAGGTCTTTCACATTTTAAACGAGAACGCAGATCCCTCTCTCCAGAAACTCACAGTGGAGAACACTCCGGACAGTTCAGTGGACATGTCGGACGCGGATCAGGGTATCACATTTACAACGGACAGTTTCTCAACGTTTGCGGTGGCGCCTACGCTTCCCGTCAGCAGCACGCTGATTTATAAGCAGGTTCCTTCGGATGCGCCTGTTTTTACCAATTCCGAATATGATGTTGGCCGACCGCTTGGCATTGCGGGACATTTCAGTCTGGTCGCTTTTGATACCTTATACATAAGCGCGGATTGTAACGGAAACATACTGGCGCAAACCTTGAGCAAGGTCGGGGACTTTGGAACAAATGGGCTGTCCCCGCTCAGTGAAGTCAGCTATGTTCAAAATTATTGGGCCATGAATGCCAACGGTCCCAGAGTCAATGAGCTGCTGGTGTTGGGCTCCGATAATGCAATTGACACCACGGATGGCGGGTCCCACTTTACGGTTAAAGGTCACAAATTATCGAACGCAACGGCCCTTTGGCAAGATTATGACACAAGCAGCACGCCATTCATTGATCTCCAAGCGGTAAAAAGCGAAGCAGAGAGCTTGTCGTACAGTTTGTCTGCGATACCCGATCAGAATATCAGCGTCTCCCTTGTGAATAGCGGAGACCAGACAAAAAGCGGTGTGACGCTGACCGACCCGGACGGCGTCGGTGTCTACAACACCACGGCAAATGCTTTGAGTGCATACAATTACTGCAACGTCCGCGGTCTTACGTTCAACGGGAGTGCCCTTTCAGACGGAACGATGATGATCAACGTGGATTGCACCGGATGGGGCTCGCGTACGTTTGACATGCCGGAATGTAAGATTTATTCGGAGTCCGAAGAAGCTCTGAAATTCAAAGAGGTAACGACTTTCACAAACGGAAGAGTCCTCTGGAACTTTACAAACTGCGATGGAGTGACGATTAGTACAAAACTGGAATACTGCTCCATCCTGGCGCCGGGAGCAAACATCATAGTGAACCATAATATAAACGGCACCGTGATTGGCAACAATGTTACGATCAAAGCCCAAAACCACCGCGACGATTTTGTCGGTAAGCTTCCAAAGTCGTGCTCCTATACCGTCAACAAGGTCTGGAAGGACTTAAACGGCAATGTGCTGACCACTGCCGACCTCGCGGACTGGAGTGTTGAGGTGGAGCTGCGTGATCAGGACGGCAACCCCATGGATAATCAGATCTTAAGCAACCGCAACAATTGGGGGTATACCTGGTCTAATCTGGACCAGAACAAAACGTATATTGCCGTGGAGATTGGAGTCTATCGCAATGGAGATCACACCAACCTGATTGACCGGTTCACCCCCACCTCTGTCGATACTGGCGGCGGCTGTACGATTACCAACGGCCAGACGTATTCCTATGAACTGCCGGACACCGGCGGAGCCGGAACCTATCTCTACACCGCCACCGGACTGAGCCTTGTGCTCCTGTCTTCCATTCTCCTGTGGAAAAAGAAAAGGAAATGAAGGCACCGGGTATAACTGTGTCCTTTCAATTCTCAACAAAAATTCAGTATAGTGGAAAAGGGGAAATTTGATGAAACCATTGAGAAGAGCATTCAACTTTTTACTGGCAGTGGCTTTGATGCTGGCGTTGACCATTCCTGTATTCGCAGTGGACTATTCCATTGGGGTTCAAAATGATGCGAGCAAGACCGGGGTATCAATTGATGGAAATATCTACTCAGCCTATAAGCTTTTCAACGTGGTTTACGATACGACCAAGACAGCTTTTTCCTATACGGTGGATAGCAGTTGCCTGAGCGTTACATACAATAGCCTTTCTGGCTCTAATCTGATCAATTGGTTGTCGACGGCATCAGATGCGGACGTCCGCAGTTTTGCCGACTATGTCTACACAAATTATATTGCCGGCAAGTCGGTGGTTCCGGGGGGCTCTGCCACGGCCAGCGGTGAAAGTGCCGTAATTCCTTTAACCTCGGCTGGTTACTATCTGGTTTACGGCACCGGCGGCAGTGGAGATACCACAGTGACCGCCTCTGTCTCCCTGACCACCGCAAAACCCACCGCAACCATTCAGCCGAAGTTGAGCGTGCCCTCGCTGGATAAACAAATCCAACACAATGAATCGGGTTCTTGGGGCAATGTGGGCGACAATCAGATTGGTGACACGGTGCACTACCGTACGATCACCTCGGTGCCCGATACCAACAATTACACTACTTATACCTATGTGATCCACGATACCATGAGCGACGGCCTCACGTTTGACTCCAGTTCCCTGGTTATCAAGATCAATGACGAGGGCAGCAAGGAATTGACACGAAACACCGACTATACCATTACATCCGATGCGCATTCCTTCACGGTTTCCTTTAGCGATGTAAAATCACTCATCGCTGCCCAAAAACTCACTACGGCAGATCACTTCTATGTTTACTACAACGCCACTTTAAATAAAAGCGCGAAACTCTACACGGATGGTTCCAACGATAACATGGCCTATCTGGAATACAGCAACAACCCCTATGATGACGGTCACGGCGAGACGCCGCCGGTGAAGGTTTATGACTGGACCTTTACCATGGGCGTAAACAAAACGGATAAAGACAGTCACCCCTTGACAGGAGCCGAATTCATCCTGAATACCGATAGCAATTCCACCAGTAAACCCATCGCGTTGATCAAAAATGGAAACAGCTATACGATTGCGCCCGACGGAACCTCTGGCACTGTTACCACGATTTCTGCGGGTTCCATTGTGATTAAGGGGCTGGACGATTCCACGATTTATTACCTGCACGAGACCAAGGCTCCTGACGGCTATAATCTGCTGCCCGATCCCGTCAAAATTCAGATCAGCGCAAGTTATGATGCGAACGGGGCGCTGCTCAGCAATTCTCCCACGGTTGCCGTGGGCGGGGGAGCCGCAAGCAGCACGCTAAGCACCAACGTCGTGAACTTGACCGGCAATGAATTGCCCTCCACCGGTGGCATGGGCACCACAATCTTCTATGGCGTCGGCAGCACGCTGGCGATCGGCGCAGGGCTCATACTTATTGCCCGTAAGCGTTTGAAAAACGAAAATTGAATCTTTCATTCATCACTCTAATATGAATTCTGCTCCGATTGGGGGAAGTATTCCGTTCCTCCAATCGGAAGCAGGGAGAAACTTATGAAAAACCACTTTCCCACTATGCTCTTAATTGTTGTTTTCTTAGTGGGCATTTCTGTGCTGCTCTACCCCAGCGTCAGCAATTATTACAACTCTTTTCACCAAAGCCGTGCTGTTGCCAGTTACGACTCAAGCATGGGTAAGATAACGGAACAGGACGTCACGGATTCTCTTCAGGCGGCGCAGGCGTATAACAAAAAGCTGCTCAATCAGGGTGAAAGCTGGTTCACATCGACAGATATGCAAGAGGCAGAGTGTAATGATTTACTTAATTTAGATGGCAACGGTATGATGGGCTATCTCTCTATCCAAAAGCTCGGGATCCAACTCCCCATCTACCACGGAACCTCCGAGTCGGTACTGGCCGCGGGCATCGGGCATCTGACGGGTTCGTCCCTTCCTGTGGGCGGAATAGGGACCCATTGCGTACTTTCCGGTCACCGAGGATTGCCCTCGGCAAAGCTCTTTACCAATCTTGATGAGTTGGAAATTGGCGATACATTTTCCATTACGGTTCTGCATGAGACATTGACCTATACGGTAGATCAGATTTTGATTGTGGAGCCGAACGAGGTCTCGTCGCTGGGCATTGACCCCAACGAGGATTACTGCACGCTGGTTACCTGTACACCTTATGGAGTCAACACGCAGCGTCTTTTGGTTCGCGGGCATCGGGTAGAGACACCCGACGAGACCTATATCGCAGCAGACGCGGTACAAGTGGATCCATTAAAGGTGGCGCCTGTACTTGCCGCACCCATTTTGCTGATCTTGCTCATCTGGCTGCTGGTCGCTCCGAAAACAAGAACTGATCAAAAAGGCTGAGAAAAAGAGAAGGGAGGCGAATCGCCCATATGAAATCCATCCTGAAAAAGTTGCTTCATATGGCGGCGCTGCTGTGTATCATTGTCTCTCTAACCACCACAACGGCCTTGGCGGACAGCTCCCCGTATTCTATTACGCTGAACTGTATGTATGGTGGGACCGCTATTTCCGGTGTGACGTTTCATATTTACCGGGTTTTGGAGAAATCCGGAGACTCCTATGATCTAACCGATGATTTTAAAGATTCAGGGGCCAACATCAAGGCGGGCACCGACAACAAAATTAACTGGGCAGACGCTGCAAGCACGCTGGCTATTTATGCCCGCGCCCACAGAGCCTCGATTCATCCCTCCAGTGCGCCC
>NZ_DAMBZJ010000038.1:0-8611 GCF_032060045.1 Oscillibacter sp. | reverse complement strand
GACAGCGGCGGCAACGCCACGGTCACTTTGAATCAGGAGGGCACCTATCTCATCCTGGGCGATTCCTTGTCAGCAAGCAGCGGTACGTATTCTTTCAGCCCATCTCTGGTCACCCTCCCGGATTCCAATAAAAAGATGGCGACCACCGCCACCGTCAAAGTGTCCTACCAGCCGTCCCCGCCTTCCAACCCCCCCGGCAGAGCGCCCATCAACGTTACGGTGCTGAAGATATGGAATGATGACGATGAAGGGGAGTTTCGCCCACATTCCATTATGGTTTCCCTGCTCCGTGACGACAGGGTTTTTTATACCGTGCGGCTTTCACAGAGCAATAACTGGAGATATACCTGGAACAATCTCTCCACTGGATATACCTGGTCCGTGATTGAAGACACCGTTCCCCACGATTATACGGTTTCGTATTCACAAGAGGGGACGATCTTTACAATTACCAACACATATACGACAAATATTGCTCCACCGAAGCCCCCCAAAACCGATGAACCAACGATGACTGATTTACCGCCGGAACCCATTTTTCTGGCAAGCCTTCCCCAGACCGGGCTGCTGCAATGGCCAATTCCAATTATGGCGGTTCTGGGAATTATGCTGTTCAGCCGCGGATGGTGGGAGCATTTTAAACGGCAAACCCATGAAAATTAAACGGGATATCGTTCTGATGGCTACCGGCAGCCTGTTGTTGGCGGGTTCTCTATTTCTGATGGCGTTCAACTACATGGAAGAGACACGGGCAGACCGTCAGGCTGCGGAAACGGTGCAGGTATTGAACCAGCAAATTATTCCGGAGCTGCCTGACAAGACAAATGCCGAGACCACCGCCAAGCAAATTCAGTCGGTCCGAGTGAAAGACGAGAATTACATCGGCGTGCTGGATATTTCCGCACTGGGGCTCTCTCTGCCGGTGATGGACAACTGGAGTTATCCAAAACTGAAAAAAGCGCCCTGCCGCTACTCCGGTTCTTTTTTGACGGATGATATGATTATTGCGGGCCATAACTACAAGCAGCATTTTGGCTCACTTGAGGAGTTAAAACAGGGCGATTTGATTACTTTTACCGACGTGGATGGCTTTGTTTATAAGTATCAGGTAGTGACTGTGGAGTCCCTTGCATCTTCGGACGTGCAAGATATGAAATCCGAAAATCCGGGCTTGACGCTTTTCACCTGCACGTATGGAGGAAACAGCCGTATAGCCGTGCGGTGTGAACGGGAGAGTAGCTAATATCAATTAAATAAAAACCGCTCGTCTGCAAAGACGAGCGGTTTTTTATGCTTATTCGCTACTCACGATTTATCACACAGCCAAATAGGCGTTTACAAAAATAAATCGTATGCGTTTGGATAAATCACCATTTGGTGACCCTGAGGGGATTGAAACCACGGACCCACTGCTTAAAAGGCGTGAGTTTTAGTATGCTCAACAAATTATCTCGGAATAATTATACAATGCCGAAATTGACCTGCCAAACAGTAGGCACTTTTACACATTGCTAGTGCAAAAATTCAAGTAAAGCGGTTTTTGTATATTAAATAGAACTTCCTTACAAAGTCAGATATTGATATAATAAGGCGCTTTATTATTGATGCAGGATGGTAGGAATGGAGATGGGAGAAAATAATCTGTAAATTAGCGCAACGGTGGATCTAGTGTTGGAAACAGGAGAGAAAGGGAAAAAGAATATGAAAAAGTGGTTTGAAAATTTAAGAATCTATAAAAAGCTAATGGTGGGGTTCCTTTTGGTGGGTTTGTTAGGCATCATAGTCGGCGTTGTCGGCATTTTTAACATGATAGCCATGAACAACAGCCGTGAGGACTCCTATAATCAATGCACTCTGGGAATTGTTTACTCTGCTGGAGCGGAAAGTGCTTTTAACAAGGCCAGAAGTACGCTCAGAAATCTATACATATACTATGATACGGATAAGAATACATACTCCAAGGAAATTACAGATGATATGAATTCCGTTCAGGCGCAACTAGATAGCTACAGCAAGACACTTTTAGACAGCAAGGATCAGGAAAATTTTGATAAGGCCCAAACGGCTTACGACGCTTATAAAAGTATGATCGATAAAATTCAGCAAGCCGCCCAAGCGGGGGTGAAAAAAGATAGAATACTAACCTTGATCAATGATGCGGCAGCGGATGCTGAAAATGCACTAGATGTATTCGAAGAAATGGCAGCATACAATGCTACTCGTGCTCAAAATGACGTTGCCGCGGCTCAGACGTCGGCATTGATCGCGATGGTTGTCATGATAATTGTGATTGTCATATCCTTTATCGTTGCCGTGTTTATGAGCTTTCTCATATCTGGCGTTATCAGCAAACCCATGCAAAAAATTGCGGCGTTTGCCGAGTTACTGGCGGTCGGCGATATTGATTCGAGCAAAGTTTTTAGCAAAGACGACTTGCTGTTTAAATACAGGAAAGACGAAATTGGGACGCTTGCCTTCTCCTTCGATAAGGTGATGGAAAGTACCGCCGAGCAAGCTCAAAAGACTGCGGCAATTGCCAAAGGCGATCTTACAAGAAGCATCACAGTTCGGTCAGAGTTTGATGTGATGGGCAAGGCGCTTACTGAACTTGTTGATAAATTTCATATACTCGCGCAGTCGATTGTTTCGTCCGCGAACCAGATCGACGCGGGCGCAAGGCAAGTGGCGGATTCCAGCACCTCTTTGTCGCAGGGAGCGACAGAGCAGGCCAGCTCTGTCGAGGAACTGTCGGCTTCCATGGAGGAAATCACATCCCAGACAACACAATGCCCAAAACGCGCAGAAGACAAATGAGCTTGCTGTGAATGTGCAAAGGCAAGCGGAGACCAGTAACGAGAAAATGAAGGAAATGCTCAAGGCCATGGAGGAAATCAACACATCCTCCGAGAGCATTGGTAAAATTATAAAGGTGATCGACGATATCGCCTTTCAGACAAATATTCTCGCACTCAACGCGGCGGTCGAGGCGGCGAGAGCTGGCAGCGCCGGCAAGGGCTTTGCCGTTGTCGCTGAGGAAGTGAGAAACCTCGCTGGGAAGTCTGCACAAGCTGCAAAAGAGACGACGGAGCTGATTGAAACCTCGTCCCAAAAAGTGAACGCTGGCACTGAGATTGCCAACGAGACAGCCGACGCGCTCAAAAAAATCACGGAGGGGGCTTCGCAGGCAACTGAACTTGTTGGGGCAATTGCCACTGCTTCAAATGAGCAGGCGACGGCGCTGGAGCAGATTAATGAGGGGATCACGCAGGTTTCACAGGTCGTTCAAAGCAACGCAGCGGCAGCCGAGGAATGCGCCGCAGCCAGCGAGGAACTTTCTGCGCAGGCTGACGAGTTGAAAAAAAGTGTCAGCGTATTCAAGCTGAATGAAAAGCCCTCATCTCATAGTGAAGCAATCCTCGCGCCCAATTTTATGCCATCTGGAATGCATGAAATTGAGTTATCCGCCCGTGGATTTAAAAAATATTAACTATCAAAATAGTTGTCATTTTGTTAAAAACTGGAACAGTCTGAGATGAACCACGCCAATACCAATTAATAAAGCTAACAATGGCTCATTCTGTTAGGGGTGCCTCTAGTTAAGTTAACTTCTATTTGACGTAAAACTTGGTCATAAATAAAATGCGGCACTGTATGTGTTACTTCCTCATGTGCTAGCCTGCAAAGCGATGGTAAAAATGAAGTTATGGGCATGTACTGATTCAACTGTTATTCGCGACTCATCGTTGCAAAACAGGTTGCAATTAGAATTCATTGGTTTATCATTTGCTTGTATATCAATAATTACAAGCTGTTAGAACGCCGGTCTCCGACTCCGTCTGTGAGGGTTCAAATCATTCACTCGCTGCCAAAAAAGAAGCCCTGAGAAATCAGGGCTTCTTTTATTTTGGCTAGATATTTGGAGGATTGACGATTCAACGTTGCGGTAAGCTTATTCTTCTGAGAATACAGTGCGTAAGAAAATAACATAAAAATTGCACACCGATTTACACACGAAAAGCTGGTTACTTGCTGAGGAGTTCTTCGAAAAGAGCGGCCGATATGAAGACGACCTCAATGCAGAAGATATCTCAGGAGTTCTTCTTTAAATCGGACCTGGCTTCAATCCTGGTGACTCTGATTCTGCGGGAGAAGATGCCCACCAATATGTGCCCTTTGAAATTGCGCTGATTCACTGCGATTCGCTTCTATCTCCAATTTCCTGACATTCCGGCTCCGGTTGGTGGGCCAGCACTCGGTTGATTATTTTCATACCCGCTTCGTGGTAGTCGTGCCCATTCGTAGACGCGCAGTATTCGCCGAGAACATCAAAGTCATATCCCCCGTCAAAGAGCCCGATTGCCGACGCTAATACGCAGGCATCCGTATCAAAGCCGACTAGGTCAATGTGGGAACACTGCCCCACTAACCGGGACAGGTCCTGATGCGGGAGTCCGTAAGTCGTTTTTTCCTCCACCACCGTTGGCAATCCCGCAGGGGGGTGAATCAGCAGAGAATCGGAGCAGGCGTCCAGGCCGCTGTACCGATGCAGCCGGTTGTAGAACGGCGATTGCGGCGTGTTTTTATAGTAAGTCAAGATACAGTAATCATATCTGCCGGTTTCCGCCAACCTTTGAATTTTGGGAACGCGGTCCCTGGTGGTGTCCGTCAGAAATTCCTTCTGAACGTCAATAATCAGTAGTGCGTTGCAGGAAGGTTTGGTCATGATGATGCCTCCGAATTTGATTCATTTCAGTGCCTTTGGTTAGAATGCGCGGGTGCGCACCGTTTCATTCGTACGGCCGCATATGCCAAGGCGGTTCTCATAGGAGGCGTCTCTGTTCGTTCTTATAAATTTTTTCCTGAAGGGATCCTATATTCGTGTAAATTGTGTTGCTAAAGACCGGAAAAGAAATCATGGTTATCAGTGGCGTGAAACTTAACTGCGAACTGAAATGGAAAAAGGATCGGGTATTAAAAAGGTTCCCCGAAACTTACCATAGATAGGTTCCGGAAATTTCACCGTCAAACACATTGCCACCTATCTCGCCATATAATACAAATACGGCAGTCTTCGCAGAGTACATCACTAAGGAAGGGAGGGTGTCCCATGTGTTGCTGCCGGAATCGAAATAATTGGCGCTGCTGCTGGTGGCGGTGTAATTGCCGCAGGCGCTGGTGGTGCTGATTTTAGCATAAACGAACTCCCCGGAGTCTACCACCGGTAGGCTCCGGGGAATTCTGCGTTATCAAACACCGTAGGGAAGTGCCTGAACAAGTTTATCTGCAAGGATATAGACGTGCGCGTGGAGCGCATAAAGCCGTGTCCGGGAAGAACCGGTTGGCATTTAGGATACTTCGCTCGTTGTCAAAAAATGAGTCGTCAAACCATTGAAAAACTTAAATTTGATAATTATGATTTAATAAATCTGGTTGCAAAAAATTACGGATTGATTCCTTAAAGCCCAAAAACCGGAATATTTTGGCAGCATAGATTTCCTCAAGCAAAGGAATGATAGCGTAATGTCTCCGCATACTAAAGTAAAACGAAGGGAGGACTCACCTTGGGCATCTTAGGATGGATTGTAATAGGCGCTCTCGCCGGTTGGATCGCAAGTATGATTACGGATAATGACCAAAAGATGGGAGCAGGCGCAAATATTGCCGTGGGCATCATTGGCGGCTTTTTAGGCGGACTGATCATGAACCTATTGGGTGGCAGTGGAATTACCGGATTTAATCTCTGGAGTTTACTGGTTGCCGTTGTCGGAGCCGTCATCTTGCTGTGGATCGCAAGTGCGATTAAAAGAAAGACTTAATTGAAAGAAGAAACCGACTGCCTCAGGGTGGCCGGTTTCTTTCAGTTGGCGCTCATATCGGGGTGTACATACGTCTAGCTGGAAGGTGACTCAAATAGGGATGTTTGGCGGGGCGGACACGCGCAATGAATTCCCTCCCACACCCACGTCCACGGGGATCAGCATACTTTTTGTTTCGTGGGGACTGTGCAATCCCACTATAAAACATTTGAAAGAGTGCTTAAATTTTGTGCCGAAGCGATATTCGGAGAAAAACGCAAATATTTTTATTGACTTCTTTCGGGGCCTTTGCTAAGATACGTTCAAACATGAAGATGTGAAGTAGTAAGCAGCATTGTCCTTTCAGAGAGTTGCCGTCTGGTGCGAGGCAACAGGGTTCAATCTGCCGAACTGGTCACGGAATGGCCGCGCCGAACACATAAGTAGGCGTGGACGGAAGCCCCCGTTACAGAAGGCAGAGGTATGTCAGTACCTCGCAAAGTGCATTCGCAAGAATGAAGAAGAGTGGTACCGCGTAAGGAGTTTATCCTTTCGTCTCTTTGCTAAACCGCAAGGAGACGGAAGGATTTTTTGCGTCTTCTTGGACAGTATTTGGGAGGTCAACATGAAAACAGCAGCGACAATACCGGCGGCAATTCCGAATCCCGACATGAAATCCAGAAAGAGCGCGTTTTTCCTTGCCTTTTCCGTGGGCTCGGTCCTGTTCTCGGCCCACGCCGGGGGCGGCTTTGCCACCGGCAATCAGGCCAACACCTATTATGTGGGCCTTGGTTGGTTGGGCCCTGTGGCCGCCATTCTGGCAGTGCTGCTCATGTCGCTGACCATGCGGGAAGCCATGTTCTTCTACAATTCCCGAAACCTCAAATCCTACAAGGAGCTGTTTGAAGCCATTTTCAGCCCCTTTAAGAAGATTGAATGGCTTTTCGAGGTATTTTTCTACATCATGGTGGTTATGGCCATTGCTGCGGCCATCTCGGGAGCAGCTTCTGCGCTGAACGCTTACTTTGGAATGCCCTATGCCCTCAGTGTTCTTGCGGTGGGCGCACTGGTGCTGACGCTTACCATCTTTGGGGCAAGTCTGGTTCGTCTGGCCTCCACCTATATGGGCATGGCCATTCTGGTGATTGCCATCAGCATCTACGCCATCGGCATCACCAAGGGGGAGAATATCGGCTCCGTTTTGTCCACCAGTTTCCAAAACACCGGCATTTCCATGATTCCCAAAGCGGTTCTAAATGCCTTCGTCTACGCGGGCTTTCAATGTGTCACGCTGCCCACCATGCTGGCCTGTGGCAAGCCGCTTACTGATAAGCGGGGCTGCAACAAATCCATGAACATCGCCTTTGTCATGAATGCCGCTGCGTTGACTCTGTCGGTTTTCATGCTGCTATCCTGGCAGGGCGTTTATACCGCTGCGGAGGGGGGCGCCGTGATCCCCACGCTCACTGTATGCCGCGAGATCGGTATTCCGTGGCTCACGGTGGCCTATGCCGCTTGCCTGTTGCTGTGCCTCATTTCAACTGGCGTCACCACCACCTTCGGATTTGTGGCCAAGTTTGAAAATATCTCTGTTTTCAAGGGAATTAAGAATCCCACAGTGAAAAACGGAATCATTGCCGCCACTATCATCGCAATTTCTATGGGCATCTCCTTCGCGGGGCTGACCAACATTATCAAATACGGCTACGGTTACTGCGGGTATCTTGGTATTGCGGTGGTGATCGTTCCCATGCTGACCGTGGGTGTTTACAAAAACCGTAAGTTCCTGGCGGAAAATCCGGGTTATAAGGGTTAAGGAGAGATAAAAATGGAAAGAACACTGATTCCAAGCTACACCATCGGCCCAGACGCATATGAAGGGGTTTCCTCTGTCTGCGCTGCCTACGGGACAAAGGCGGTGATGATCGGAGGGAAAAAGGCGCTGGCGGCAGCACAGGAGAAAATCATCTCCGCGCTGAAGGACTCCTCTGTGGAGGTGGTCCGCTGTCTGTGGAGCGGGGGAGAGGCCTCCGTTGAAAATATCCAGCGGCTCACCCCCGACACAGAGGACGCGGACATGATATTCGCCGTGGGCGGCGGAAAGGCCATCGACACCGCCAAAGTGCTTGCCCAACGGGCAGGGAAGCCCTTTTTCACCTTCCCCACCATCGCCTCCACCTGCGCCGCGTATACCAGTCTCGGTATTCTCTACCACCCGGACGGAAGCCTGCGGGAATACTCCTTTTCCAAGATTCCGGCAAACCACGTGTTCATCAATACCCAGATTATCGCGGAGGCCCCCGTCAAATATCTCTGGGCTGGAATTGGCGACACCATGGCAAAGCACTATGAGTGCACCGTCTCCTCTCGGGGGCATACTCCCAGCCACTCTGACGGTATGGGCATCGCGCTGAGCACCATGTGCGCAAAGCCCCTGAAAATCTTCGGAAAGCAGGCACTTAAGGACTGCGAAGCAAACACCGTGACCCCCGACCTGACGGAGACGGTGCTGGGCATCATTGTATCTACCGGCATGGTTTCTAACTTTGTGCAGGTGGACTATACCACGGGCCTTGCCCACGCGGTGTACAACGGCTTCACGATTCTGCCTTCCACCGAGGCGTTTCACCATCTCCACGGTGAGGTGGTGGCCTACGGAATTCTGGTGCTGCTCACCGTTGACAAGCAGTATGAGGAGCGGGACGAGGTGTTCCGGTTCAGCAAATCCATTGGGCTGCCCACGAAGCTTGCGGATATCCACGCGAAGGAAGAAGACCTTTCAAAGGTTGCCGAAAAGGCTTTGAAGGGCATCGACG
>NZ_DAMBZJ010000037.1:13091-27701 GCF_032060045.1 Oscillibacter sp. | reverse complement strand
AAATAAAGCGCTATGACTACAAACAGACGGAGTTGCATATTGGCAGAATGCATTTATCAGACTAGAAATTATGGAAACATTCTAGTGTACGGAATGGCTTCTGTGCGGCTACAAGACAAAAACGGGACATTTACTTGGGAGTAATTGAGGAGTAGTTTTTGCAAAAACAAATAATAAGAGACCTAATAAAATGGAATGCTTTTCTCGGAAAATCATTGCTACATAAGGGCTTTTACTTCAAGATAACATGATATTTAAAATAAATGCAGCAGCTCATAACCCGGAGGTCGTAGGTTCGAGTCCTGCCCCCGCAACCATAAACGGCACCTAATTTTGTAGGAAATCAGGTGCCGTTTTTTGCCTCACAGGTTCGTTATCTTGCCCGGAACGAAATGTTGGGCCGATCAATCAACTTTGGAAACGGAACTCCCTCGCCCCACGTCTTTTTGCATAAAACATCGTGGTCTTTTCTAATTAATGCAAATAAAACGGTATCCAGAAGGCGAGCGGTTTTCCGCCTACTTTCTCTTGCGGCTTATCTTATATCTGCCCTGTTTTTTTAAATTCACTAGAAAAATGGTCCATTGAAGGAAATAATTGTTTTAATATTTTGAATTTTTTGTGAATGTTACAAAACCCATGTGAATATTTTGTCATAAATTACACTTGAAAACCGCCATTTAACGACTTATATTATTATGAGTATATAAAAACTTTTTCTCAGACGAAGGTAGTTCGTCTTTTCTTTGCATTGTTTGCGTGCACGTTCACGCAAAGTTGCGTGTACGTGCACTCGCACAAATACTCGCACAATTATACAAATATTTATTTGCAGCGATGCAGGCATTTTGCCGCCTATGCGGCAGGTTCCTGATTTTTGCAGTTCAAAAGCTACCTTTGGTGCATGGCTGCCATCTCGGATATAATTTATCCCATTCCCGCTGTATCTTTTTGGAAAGAAGAGGAATGACTTATGACAACCATTGAAACCATTGCTAAAAAAGCCGGTGTATCCCGCGGAACCGTAGACCGCGTGCTCCATAATCGCGGAAGGGTCAAGGCCGAGACGGTGGAGAAGGTCTGGGCCGTGATGGATGAGCTGAACTTTCAGCCCAACAATCTCGGCCGCGCATTTTATCTTTCCCGCAAGAAGAACAAG
Organism: Oscillibacter sp.; assembly: GCF_032060045.1. GTDB lineage: Bacteria > Bacillota > Clostridia > Oscillospirales > Oscillospiraceae > Oscillibacter. Next base: position 26,542 of record NZ_DAMBZJ010000037.1, on the reverse strand, counting down.
ATCGGCGTGTTGGTTTCTCTCCGCGAGCCGGACTTTCAAAGATTGGTGATGCGCGGCGTCAGCGACGGCATTTCATACGCCCAGCAATACGGTATCCAGACTGTGACAGAATTTGCCCCACCCGACAATCAGACCGCCTATCTGGAAGCTCTGGGCCGCTTGATTGAAAGCGATATTCGGGGGCTGGTGCTGCGCGGCATTGAGTCGGAGCAGGTCAACGCGCTGCTTCGCCAGCTCACCACAAAGCAGATTCCCATAATAACTTATAACGCGGACACCGAGAACAAGCTGCGTGACTGTTTTGTCGGGCAGGATTCATATAAGAGCGGCGCCTGCGCGGCATTTTTGATGCAGCAGATTTCTTCAAAAAAGGGACGCACGCTGATTGTTGGCGTGGACCAGCTTCATTACTCCAGTGAGGAACGAATCCACGGCTTTGTCGATCACATTCTAAATGCTCCAGACGGAGAAATGGAGCTGGCTCCCGTGGTTTACAGCCAGGGCAATCACGATATTTCCTATCGGCTTGCCCGTGCCGAGATTGAGCAGTCGCCTGAGCTGACGGGTATTTTCGTCAGCGGCGCGGGCCTCAGTGGAGCCGCCCACGCTGTGGATGACGCCGGACTTTCCGGAAAAATTAAGGTGGTGGGTTTTGACACCACCGACTCCAACGTGGCCTGTATGAAAAAAGGAACTGTGCAGTTCCTTATTGAGCAGGACCCGTATCTGCAAGGTTATAAGTCCGTTCAGCTCTTGGTGGACGCGATTTTTCAAGACCGTCCGGTGGAGACGGCATATTACGACACAGGAATCCAAATTAAAACCCTTTATAATTACTGAAGCGTTTTTCAGTTTCCGTCGTTTAACTCGGTTAATTTCAGCAACTTGCTGAAATGGATTTTAGCTCTTACGCAAGTCTTTTCCAACGCGCAGCAATCTGTTATGTGATTGAAAGGAGGGAAGTTTATGAAAAAAGTGATTCGAAACACCAACGACCTGTTATTGGCGGCGGTGATGGGCGCTTTGTCTGTCTTTCTGCTGACCAGCAAGCACATCATCACCGGCGTGGAAAACGGCCTTGGCGGCATCTGGGCGCAAGCCAGCACCTACATCCACCTTCTGGCAGGGATTCTACTGGGACTTTGCATTTTGCAGTTGATTTACGCCATCAATTTTAAGCGAGACGGCGAGCATCAGGCAATCAAAATTCCCATCTCCAAAGAAATCGTCATCACTGCAGTGGCCCTGGTTCTCTATGCGCTGCTTCTGCCCGTGCTGACGTTTTTCCCCTGCACTTTGGTCCTGATTATCGTCCTGTGCGGCACCTTTGCAATGAAGGAGAATCAGGGAGATTCCGAAAAAGCGGGAAAGCTGCCCAAAAAGCAGCTTGTGGCCATTGTGGTCTATTCCGTTATTCTGACCGTTGCTCTGTGGGTCTTGTTCACCCAGCTTCTCAAGTGTATCCTTCCCTAAACGGGATTTTGGATAAACAACTTAATTTTAGGAAATGAGGAAACCTACATGAAAAAGGCTATGTCATTTGCACTTGCATCCGTCATGGTGGCAGGACTTCTGTCCGGCTGCGGCGGAAACAGTTCCAGCAGCGCAAGCAGTTCCGGTAGTGCCGCCAGCGGCTCCACCGCACTGGATTATCCCACCAAAAACGTCCAGATTATTATTCCCTACGCTCCCGGCGGCGGCTCCGACAACTTGGTGCGCGGCGTCATTCAGCATCTGGATCTGGGCGCTAACGCGGTTGCCATCAATGTGGAAGGCGCTTCCGGCTATATCGGCGCTCTGCAGGGCTATAACAGCTCCAACGACGGCTATACCATCATGACTCACAACGAGATGGACCTGATCTCCTACTCCATGAGCGGACAGGCTCAGGAACCCCTGTATGAGGATCTGGAGTACATCTGCGACGTGGTTACTGACTACAATCTGCTGTGCACCAGTCCCGACACCGGCTGGACCACTGCTCAGGAGGCAATTGACTACATCAATGCCAACCCCGGTACCGTGACCGTGGGCTGCACTGGCTCCAACAACGTCAACTACGGCACCACCATGGAACTTTTGAAGGCCATGGGCATCTATGACAAGGTCACCATCGTGCCTTACGACGGCGGCGCCGCCAGCGAAACTGCCCTGCAGGGCGGACACATCCAGCTGGAAGTCAACTCTCTGGCCGACACCTCTGCCTACATCGCGGCCGGCACCAACGTGCCTCTGCTGGTGTGCAACGACGAGCGCATTGATTCTCACCCCGACCTGCTTTGCACTGTCGAGGCAGGTTACAACGTGACCTACGGCAAGCCCCGTGGCTTCTTTGCCCCCAAGGGCACCGATCCCGCCGTTCTGGAGTACATTTCCGCCAAGATGAAGGATGTCTGCGCGAAGCCCGAATTTGTGGAAGCTATGGCAAACCTTGGCTTCACCGTGTCTTACGTTGACGGCCCCGCCGCCAAGGTTCGTGCACTTGCTTGGGCAGAGAGCCTGACCCCCGTCTTTGCAGACATGGCCCAGATTGCCGGCTAAAAACTATATCATCCTGCGCAGACAGGAAAGGGAGGGCTCTTGATTGTCGACAATCGTCCTTGGCTTTCAGTTTATCTTCAGTGACCCCACGAACATCGCACTGCTCCTTCTGGGCATTTTCGTCGGAATTATTTTCGGCAGTATTCCCGGTCTTACCGCAACGCTCGGCGTTACCCTGTTTATACCCTTCACCTACGTCATGTCGCCGGTTCAGGGCCTGACCATGCTGATTGCCGTCTACGTAGGCGGAATCAGCGGCGGTCTGATTACGGCCACCCTGATTAATATTCCCGGCACACCGTCGTCCATTTACACCTGTTTTGACGGGTACCCCATGACGAAAAACGGCAAGCCCGCTCAGGCTTTGGCCATCGGCGTCTTCTGCTCTCTTATAGGCGGTTCCTTTTCCGCGTTTGCTCTGATGGCAATTGCGCCTCAGCTTGCAAAAATTTCTCTGAGCTTTGGAAGCTGGGAGTATTTTGCGGTCGCTCTGATGGGTCTGTCGGTGGTTGTGGCCATGTGTTCCGACTCCATGATTAAGGGCCTGATCGGCGCGATTTTCGGCCTGATGCTGGGTGGTATCGGCATCGATTCCATCAGCGGCGTGTCCCGTCTCACCTTCGGCTTTTGGCAACTTCAGGCCGGTATCTCTTCCACCGCGCTGATGATGGGCCTGTTTGCCATCACCGAGGTATTTAACCAGTCTTTGGAGCTGCACAAGCCCCGCCCCAAGATTCACTTTGCAAAAACCACGCTCGTTCCTCCCTTTTCCGAGATGAAAAGCAGCTGGAAGGCTGTGGGCATCGGCTGCGTGGTGGGCACCGGCATCGGCATTCTGCCCGGTATCGGACAGAACGCCTCCACCCTGATTTCCTACAACCTGGCCCGCACTGTCTCCAAGACGCCGGAGATGTTCGGTCACGGCTGCCCCGAGGGCATTGCCGCTTCCGAATCCTCCAACAACGCCACCAACGGCGGCGCGTTGATTCCCCTGGTCTGCCTGGGCATTCCGGGCGATCTGACCACCTCAGCCCTGATCGGCGGCTTGATGATTCACGGCCTGCAGCCTGGTCCTCTTCTGTACAGCGAGCATCCGGAGCTGGTGGGCGGTATCATGGTGGCTTACTTCCTGGCAAACGTTGTGATGTACGTGATGGAGCTGGGCTTGATGAAGGCGTTTGTCCGTATGGTCAACGTGAAGCTGTCCTATCTGTTCCCCGCCATCGTGGCGTGCTGCGTACTGGGCGTGTATACCCTGAACAACCGTATGTTCGACGTATGGGTGATGATTATCTTCGGCTTTGTAGGCTATTTTCTCATTTGCCTCGGCATCGACATGGCGCCCGTCATTCTGGGCTTCATTCTCGGGCCGCTGATTGAGAAATATATGCGCATGGCCCTGATCGCCTCCAATGGCGAATGGGGACAGATTGTCACCCGACCCGTTGCGGTGTTCTTCGTGGTGATAGCGATTCTTTTCATTGTAATTCCTATCCTGCGAAAGCTGTTGATTCTCACCAAAAAAACGACATAAGACCTTTCCGGGCTACTTGTTCGTAAGCACAGACAGGCAGTCGGGCCCGCTGCTATTGCAAAGAGACACTCTTTGCAGCGCCGTGTCCCGGCTGCCTGTCCTTGTTAAAATTGGAGTGACCAATGGATTTGACTTACAAAGTACCAAAGCAAGCGTATATTGACCTGCTGGCGGATATGATTCGCCGCAACGAGCGCCGCCCCATCCGGGTGTTTACCCTTTTTTTATTGACTGTGGTGCAGATGGCAGCCGTCATTCTGCTTTGTATTTTTCGTCTGAATCCGGACCAGCGCGTTTTCTTTTTGGTCTGGTCCATTCTTTTGGCGGCGCTGACGCTTCTGCGCCGCTGCACCGTTATGTCCCGCGCCAAGGGCACGTTGCGGCGTCTGGAATATACCGGTCAGCTTCCTGAGGATTTCTGGAAGGAACATAAACTTGGCACGGTGGACGGACAACTCCGTCTGCGCTATGGCGCACAGCGGATTTCCTGCCCCCTGCACGGTCTTTCCCGGGTGGAAGAGCGGGCGGAGGCCCTGCACCTTTACTGCGGGGAAACCATGTTCGACATCGTGCCGGACTCTGCCTTTCCCAATCGGGAGGCCATGAAGCGCTTTGCCCGTTCACTGCGCGATCAGGCGGCGCATTCCCAGCCACCCACGGCGAAGCGCGAGAATGTGCCAGAAGACGGCCTCTCCTGGCACATGGAGGAAAACATTCTTGAAGACGGGCAATATCTCGCCTTCCGCACCCTTTATTACCGGCATCGCTTTTTGCGTTCCGCCACCTTTGTGCGCCTTGTGATCAGCGTGCTGGCCGTCATCAATCTGTTCCGGGATGCATCTGCCCTCAACATCGCCCTGAGCGTTGTGCTTTTGGTGCTGGCAAATTTGGAGAATCTCTCCATGCTTCCATTTATCTGCCGCCTGCGCATCCGGCGGGAGGTGGGCGATTGGCGAGGAAGCGAAGAATATCATCTCTCCCTGCGGGAAAATACGGTGGTCTTTGCCTCTGACCGAGCAGAGGCACGCATCCCTGTGGAAAAAATCAACCTTTGCGAGAAAGTCGGTCCTTACTATCTGATTGGCTGGAGCAGTTTCCCCGCCGTGGTGCTCCCAGCTCAAGTCTGGCAAACGCCGGAGGTATCCGCTCTCACAGAGGAGATCAAAGCTCTATATCAGAAAAAATAGCCTTTTTGAAGGCAGGAGGTATCGCTTTCATGAATGCACTGATCGTCGACCCAAGAGACAATGTGATTGTTGCCATTGAACCGATCGCCGCAGGAGATACGGTGACGTATCTTGTGAGCGGCAAGCCCGCCTCGCTGACGGCGACAGAAGACATCATTATCTATCACAAGCTGGCCATCCACGCTATCCAAAAGGGTGAGCCGGTGATTAAATACGGCGAGCACATTGGCGCCGCAACGGCACTTATCCCTGCGGGAGCTCATGTTCACGTGCATAACGTGGACAGCATTAAGGAAGACCGTCGGGCCAAGGAATAAAAGGGGATCACAATTATGACATTTTACGGATATCGCCGCCCTGACGGGCGCGTGGGCGTGCGGAACAAAGTTCTGATTCTGCCCGCCAGCGTCTGCGCTTCGGACGTCACCCGAATCATCGCGCAGCAGGTTGAGGGCAGCGTAACCTTCAACAATCAGCAGGGTTGCTCTCAGGTAGCTCCGGATCAGCAGTATACCATGGATATTATGGCTGGCTTTGCGGCCAATCCCAATATTTACGGAACGGTCGTGGTGTCTCTCGGCTGCGAGAACTGCCAGATGGACCTGGTCACCGCCGCCATTCGCGAGCGGACCAACAAACCCTTGGAGCAGGTTATCATCCAAGAGGTAGGCGGCACGCTGAAAGCCGTGGAAATTGCCGTTCGCTATGCTAAGGCGATGGTTGCGGACGCCAGCATCCTGCGCAAGGAGGAATTTCCCATCTCCGAGCTCATTGTTGGCACGGAATGTGGTGGCTCTGACCCCACCAGCGGTCTTGCCGCCAACCCGGTCATCGGCTCTATGAGCGACCTTCTGGTGGCCGCGGGCGGAACCAGCATACTTTCGGAAACCACGGAGTTTATCGGTGCCGAGCACATTCTGGCCCGCCGGGCCGCCACGCCGGAGGTCCATGACCGGATTTATGAGATTGTCAGCCGCTTTGAACAGTCCTTCCACGCCGTGGGCGAGGACGTGCGGGCCGGAAATCCCTCCCCCGGTAATAAGACCGGCGGCATCACCACGCTGGAGGAAAAATCGCTGGGCTGCATCCACAAGGGCGGACACAGCCCGGTTAGCGCCGTGTATGACTATGCCAAGCAGGTGGACCCGAAGCAGGGTCTTGTGATTATGGATACCCCCGGCAACGATCCCGCCTCCGTGGCGGCCATGGTGGCCGGTGGCGCACAGGTGGTGGTGTTTTCCAGCGGACGGGGCTCTCCCACCGGCAACCCCATCGCACCGGTGATCAAAATCACGGGCAACAAGCTGACCTTTGCCAAGATGGAGGATAACATCGATTTCAACGCCGCCCCCCTGATCTACGGCGAGAAAACGGTGGAAGCGCTTGGCGAAGAGCTTTTGCAGATGGTGGTGGAAACCGCCAGAGGTAAGCAGACAAAGGCAGAATCACTGGGCTTTACGGAAATCGCGATTGCCCGGGCATGTAATTTTGTTTGAGAAAGGGAGTACACAGATGGAAAAGAAAGTCGTGCGCTGGGGTGTTTTAGGGTGCTCCGGCATCGGAAAGAGCCGCACCATCCCCGGAATGCTTGCCGCATCCAACGCGGAATTTTATGCGCTGGCAGGTCGAGATGAGGCAAAGCTGAAGGCTTACGCCGAACCGTTCGGTCCCAAAAAGCTGTATACGGATTATCAGGCGCTTCTGGACGATGAGAATGTGGACGCGGTTTACATTCCCCTGCCCAACGCCATTCACTTGGAATGGGTGGTAAAGGCCGCTGCCGCCGGAAAGCACATTCTGTGCGAAAAGCCTCTGGCTCTCAACGAGAGCCAAGTGCAAGAGATGTTTGCCGCCGCCGAAAAGCACGGTGTTCTTCTGGAGGAGGCTTATGCCTTCCGCCACGCTCAGCTGGTGCAGAAGGTGAAGGAGATCATCGACAGCGGCGTGATCGGCAAAATTCGTTATCTTGAATCCAAGCACTCCACCTTTGACACCAACCGCCAGGGCATCCGGTATCAAAAGGGCATGGGCGGCGGCGCTGTGTTTGACGTGACGTGCTATAACGTAAGCCTTGTCTCCTATCTGCTGGGTGCAGACCCCACGGATATGCATGTGTACTGCGGCTTTGACGCACAGACCGGCGTGGACACCTCCGACTCCGTGCTTCTGCGCTACGGACAGGACGTATCCGCCATGCTCTATGCGGGACTGGATGCCTATCCTCGCGGATGCTTCTCCGTTCTGGGTGAGACGGGCCGCATTGATGTGGACCACAAGTTCAACAGCCGTGGCCTGTGCCACATCCGGGTTGGAAAAAACGCCCAGCCCCAGAACGCGGAGTATATCAACGAAGTTGTCACCGATTACACCGTCTGGGTAGACGACAACTATTATCTGGAAGTTGAGCAGTTTGGAAGCGCGATTCTCAGTGGTGCGCCCCTGACCATTTCCCGGGAGGAATCCCTGCGGACGGCCGCGTAGACTGAGCCTCCATTTTCCGGCAAGGGGTGATTTTCCTTGCCGGAAAAATTTAAAAGCGCTGTTTTGGCAGTGTTTAAAATACTCTATAAAGGGGTGCGGAATATGAAAAAAAGCGAACTGAGAAAGAGCGGCATCATGGTTTCCGGTCTGGCACTTGGAACTTGGGCCTATTCAGGCGCTGCCATCTGGGGCGCAAGCGACAATGCAGCGGCCCAGAAAACCATCCACTTCGCGCTGGAGCACGGTGTCAATCTGATTGACACGGCCGACCGGTATGGCGACGGCAAATCGGAAGAGGTTGTGGGTGAAGCGCTAAAGGGCTGCCGAGACAAGGCAGTTCTTGCCACGAAGGTTTACACTGACAAGCTACGCTATGACGACGTGATTGCCTGCTGCGAGGCCAGCCTGAAGCGGCTTCAGACAGATTATATCGACCTCTATCAGATTCACTGGCCCACGCCCGACATCCCCGTGGCAGAGACATTCCGTGCCTTCGAGGACCTGAAAAAGGCGGGTAAAATCCGCATTGCAGGCGTGTGCAATGCCGGCAAGCGCTGCGCGGCAAGTCTTGCTGACTACGAGGTTGCCATGAACCAGCTCCCCTATTCCTTGATCTGGCGGATTATCGAAAAGGAAGTTGTTCCCGCCAGCGTTGCTGCGGGTATACCGGTTTGCGCCTATTCTCCGCTGGCACAGGGCCTGCTCACCGGAAAGTTCCGGCGCATCGAGGATGTGCCTGTGACCAGACGGGAAACCCGGTTCTATCGGACCGGTCAGACTCCCTGCCGCCACAACGACCCCGGCTTTGAAGATGAGATTTTTGAATTTATCGGCGTGCTGATGGCTTTTTGTGAAAAGCACAGCTTCTCCCCCGCCCAGGTAGCCATGAATTTCCTGAAGCGTCAGGACTTCGTTCAGACGATTCTGGTGGGCGCGCGCACCATCGCTCAGATGGAGCAAAACCTTGGCGCTTATGAAACGGAAATTCCCTCCGAGTTGATGGAGGAGATTGAAAAGGCCTCCGAGCCTTTGAAGGCAATTATGGGAGAGAACGCCGACATGTGGCAGGGCGATGGCGGCCGCATGTTCTAAACCACAGAACCGCCCGGTCCTTACAAAGCAGAAAGCTTCCCCTGCGCGGCGAACGCCATCGCGCAGGGGATTTTTTCCGATTTCAATTTTTATGAATGGCCCTTAGTCACACCAAAAATAAACGCGGCGAACAGTCGATTTCTTTCTTTTGGAAATAATTGCGCAGAAATCGGGCAACCTATTATCTGTTAAATCGCTTTGTAAAGGGGAATTTGATGGAGACGTTTAAAAGATTGCCGACACATGTGGGTATTATTCCTGACGGCAATAGGCGGTGGGCAGTGACAAACGGACTTCAGAAAAAGGACGGTTATGCGCAGGGTATTCAACCGGGCTTTGCGCTCTATGAGCAGCTCTTGGAACTGGGCATCCGGGAGGCCACCTTTTACGGTTTCACCAAAGACAACAATCGCCGGGAAAAAGGCCAGCGGGATGCGTTTACAAAGGCCTGTGTGGACGCCGTACGCCTTCTCAGCGGAAGGGACGCCAATTTGCTGGTTATCGGCAACACAGACTCCCCCGCTTTTCCACCGGAGCTTCTTAAATACGCAAATCAACGCGTCCACTTTGGCCGGGGCCTGATTAACTTAAACTTTTTGGTGAATTACGACTGGGAGTGGGACCTGAACCATCTAGCGGAGGACAAAACCCTCCGCTCCGCCGAAATTTCCCGGGTAGATCTTGTGGTGCGGTGGGGCGGATGCAGACGCCTGAGCGGCTTTCTTCCTGCCCAGTCCGTCTATGCTGACTTCTATATTGTGGACGACTATTGGCCAGACTTTCAGCCCACCCACTTTTTGAACGCTTTGCGGTGGTATCAGACCTGCGACGTGACCCGGGGCGGCTGAATCTTCACCCCAACATCCGTTTGCAAAAATGCGCCTTGCTCTTTTTTATCCTAATGCTTATCATAACTCTGTCGCAGCCGTCATACTTTGCTCGTGAGGTGATTGCGTTGCAGGATTGCGACAGGTATTTGGTGAATGCCCCTTATCCGGAGGTAGGGAAGCTTGCCCACAATTTTGAATACGCTGCTCTTGTGTCCGATGCGTTTGCCGGGGCAGGCTCCGAAGCCACGGCCATAGGGCAGTATACGGCGCATAACTTTTACACGCTGGAGTATCCCCAACTGCATTTTGCATATGAGTGCATTACCGCAGTAGAATTTCATCATTTAAAGCTGCTGGGCGGTCTGGTTTTAAAGCTGGGGCAGGCTCCGAAATTGATGAGCTATATGAACAATGAATACTGGTCTGGAGAATTTCCCGTATATGCTTATCAGATTCGCCCGATCCTCTTGGCGGATCTGGAAGGGGAAAAAGCCGCCATTGCCCATTATTTGCGGTTGATCCGGCAAATCGACTGCCCGGAGATGCAGGCTCTTTTCCGAAGAATTATTTTAGATGAGCGAAAGCATGTGGAAACCATCAATGAATTTTTAAGGACACTGAGTTGAATGTTATTTTAAACGCAGCTTCAAAATAAGACAATGCCGTATGCTTTTGCATACGGCATTGTTTTATAATGAAAAGTGAAATTTTGTTGTGGGAAACATATCCCCTCATCGCATGGCAATGGTAACTTCGCTTTCCGCAGCGAGATCGCCCGCGGTATAAACGGTACATTTGCAGGTGGCAATGGCTTTTTCAGGCCGCTGGGTCAGTATTTCCGCGTGGATTTCCAGTGTGTCCCCTGGCAAAATCTTCTTTCGGAACTTTACATTGTTAATGCCCAGAAAGAGGGGGATTTTTCCGGCATAGTCCGGCTTGGTCATCAGCACCAGATCGGTGGCCTGTGCGGAGGCCTCCACCGTATACACACCGGGCAACACCGGATCACCGGGAAAATGGCCCTTGAAAATTTCCCGTGCGGGGTCCACGTAAAAGCTGGCCACAACACGCTCACCAGGAATAAGCTCTGAAACCTCGTCAATCAGCAGCATGGGGTCCCTGTGGGGAATAATGTCCATCACTTGATCGTGGTTGAGCTGAACTGCCTGCGTCATTTCAGATACCTCCTCAGTCGTTTTCCGCCCGGCGCTTATAACCCTCAAGCCGGTCGGCGGCATCGCGGATGGTTTTGGCGTACAGCTGCTCCGCCCGCTCGGGGAAGGAGTCCTCCAGCGCGGCGTAGCGGCGCTCGGATTTGAGATAAGCCGACAGATCACCGGTGGGGTCCTTGGATTCCAGAACAAAGGGGTTCTTGCCCTCCGCCTTCAGACGAGGGTCAAAGTGATACAGGTGCCAGTAGCCGCACTCCACGGCGCGCTTTTGTTCCAGCTGGCTGTTCCCCATGCCGCCCTTGATGCCGTGCTCCAGGCAGGGGCAGTAGGCAATGACAATGGACGGACCGGGATAGGCCTCGGCCTCGCGGATGGCACGCAGCGTCTGGGCAGGGTCGGCGCCCATAGAAACCTGCGCCACATAAATGTAGCCATAGCTCATCAGAATGCTGCCAAGATCCTTTTTGCGCACTTCCTTGCCGCCCGCTGCAAACTTTGCAATGGCGGCGGTAGGGGTGGCCTTGGAGGACTGTCCGCCGGTATTGGAATATACCTCGGTGTCCATCACCAGAATGTTGATGTCGCGGTTTTGTGCCAACACGTGGTCCACGCCGCCAAAGCCGATATCGTAGGCCCAGCCGTCGCCGCCGAAGCACCAGACAGACTTCTTGGTCAAAAACTCCCGGTTGTCCAGCACAAACTTGGCCGCCTTGACCGCTTCCTGATTGGGCGTATTAACCTTCTCCAGCGCGGCAATGAGTTGGTCGGACACAGCGCGGGTCTTTTCGGACTCGTCCTTGTCCCGGAGATAGGTTTCGCAGGCCTCCTTGGCTACACCAGCATCAATCAAGGTCTGAATGCGGAGCAGAACCTCCTTGTTGATCACCTCGTGGGCATTGAGGAAGCCGAAGCCGAACTCAGCATTGTCTTCAAACAGAGACTGTTCCCAAGAGGGGCCGAAGCCACGCTCATCCTTGCAGTAAGGAGTGGCAGGCAGAGGACCGCCATAGGCGGAAGAGCAGCCGGAGGCGTTGGCAATGTACATCCGATCGCCGAACAGCTGGGTCACCAGCTTGATATACGGCGTCTCGGCACAGCCCGCGCAGGCGGCGGAGAATTCAAAATAGGGCTTGGAGAACTGGCTGGATTTCACGTTCTTGGCAGAGAAGGCATCCTTTTTCACGGACGTCTGCTCCACGCCGAAGGTCCAGTTTTCCCCTTCGGCCACCTGCGACTCAAAGGGCACCATGGTCAGCGCTGTGTCCTTTGCCAGACAGATGTTGGCACAGGAACCGCAGCCCATGCAGTCATAGGGAGAAACCTGCATCCGGTACTGATACTGGTTCAGCCCCTTGGCCGGAACTGTCTCAAAGGAAGCGGGCTTGTTGGCGGCCTCCTCCTCATTGAGCAGCACAGGGCGGATCGCCGCGTGAGGACACGCAAAGGCGCACTGGTTGCACTGAATGCACTTGTCGGCATCCCACTTGGGGACCATGACGGCAACGCCGCGTTTTTCAAAGCGGGTGGTGCCGTTTTCCCAGGTGCCGTCCAGACAGTTATACTTTTTAAAGGTGGAGACGGGAATTTTGTCACCTTCCTGGCTGTTCATGGGGATAACCACATCTCTGATAAAACCGGGAATATCCTTTTCCGGCGCAACATCGTCGGGTGCGCTGGCCCATTCAGCGGGGATTTCAAATTTCCGCACATCGGTCAGTCCGCGGTCCACGGCGGTATAGTTCATATTGGTGATCTTCTCACCAGCCTTTTTGAAATAGCTCTTATAAATACCGTCCTTCATTTCCTTGACTGCCAGATCCAGCGAAATGATGTTAGTCAGTTTAAAGAACGCGGCCTGCAACACGGTGTTGGTGCGGTTTCCAAGACCAATTTCCCGGGCAATGGCGGTTGCGTCGATGACATACATCTCCGTGTGCTTCTTGGCAAGGTCGCGTTTCATCTTGCCGGGAATGTGAGCGGGCAGGTCAGCGTCGCTCCAGCCACAGTTCAGAAGGAAGGTTCCACCGTCCTTCAAATCGGCCGTGACATCGTATTGACCAAGGTAAGACGGCTCGTGCAGTGCCACAAAGTCCGCGGAATTTACCATGTACGGAGAGCGGATGGGGTTTTTCCCAAAGCGCAGATGAGACTGGGTCAGTCCGCCGGATTTCTTGGAATCGTAGGAGAAATAGGCCTGCGCATACATGTCCGCCGCAAGACCGATAGTCGTAATCGTATTCTTGTTGGCGCCCACGGTGCCATCGCCGCCGATTCCCCAGATTTTGCAGGAGGTTTCGCCCTCCTTGGGAATGGAAACTTCTTCATAAGGCAAAGAGGTGAAGGTCACGTCGTCCTCAATGCCGATGGTGAAATCGTTTTTGGGTGTTTCGTTTGTCAGGTTGTCGTACACGGCAACAATCTGACCCGGGGTGGTATCTTTGGAGGCCAGGCCATATCGGCCGCCCACCACCTGCACACCGGGGCAGTTGCGGTGCAAAACGCTTTCCACGTCCTGATACAGCGGCTCGCCCATGCCGCCGGGTTCCTTGGTCCGGTCCAGCACCGCCACCTTTTTAACGGTCTTGGGCAAAACGGACAGGAAGTGCTCTGCGGA
>NZ_DAMBZJ010000037.1:0-13081 GCF_032060045.1 Oscillibacter sp. | reverse complement strand
AGATGCACCTGAATCATGCCGACCTTGCGGCCATGGGCATTAAGATAGTCCACCGTCTCCTTCACGGTTTCGGCAGAGGAGCCCATGAGAATCACGCACTCGGTTGCATCGGGTGCACCATAGTAGTTAAACAGCTTGTAATCCCGGCCAGTAAGCTTATTGATCTCGTCCATATAGCTCTGGACAATGGCGGGAAGCATCGCATAGTGTTCGTTGCAGCCCTCGCGGCACTGGAAGAAAATATCGGGATTGACGGTGGTGCCTCGTGTGGAAGGATGCTCGGGATTCAACCCGTTTTTACGGAACGCCAGCAGCTGGTCGTAGTCCACCAGCTTGGCAAGATCGTCATAATCCAGCGCGTCAATCTTCTGCATCTCGTGGGAGGTACGGAAGCCGTCGAAAAAGTGCAGGAACGGATGGCGTGCCTTAATTGCAGCGAGATGCGCAACAGCGCCCAAATCCATCGCCTCCTGCGGAGAGGAGGACGCCAGCATACTGAACCCGATCATACGGCAGCCCATCGTGTCGGAGTGATCGCCGAAAATAGAAAGTCCGTGGACCGAGATGGTTCGGGAGGACACATGGAATACGCCAGGCAGAAATTCGCCTGCAATTTTATACATGGGAGGGATCATCAGCAGCAGGCCCTGCGATGCGGTATAGGTGGTGGTCAAGGCGCCGGCCTGCAAAGAGCCGTGGCAAGTGCCAGCCGCACCGGCCTCGGACTGCATCTGAATAACCTTCACAGGTTCTCCAAAAATATTTTTCTTTCCATTGGCTGCCCAAGCGTCCACCTTCTCCGCCATAGTGGAGGAGGGCGTGATGGGAAAAATGCTGGCGACTTCCGTAAATGCGTAGGATACGTATGCCGCAGCCGTATTGCCGTCCATAACAACACTTTTCTTACTCATAGTTTGGTTCCTTTCTTCCTCTTGTCCGGGGATCGGTGTTTAGCATGGAATTTTGCGCTGCCAATGCGCAATTTTCCGCATCGCGGAATTGTTTTCCGAAAATGGGGCAAAAAAATATTCACAAATGGAAATGCTTATGTTATACTCATGATAAGCGCTTGCAAAGTATTTGTCAAGTATATAACAGACAAATTTCAAAGCATAATTCTGTGCGAAAGGTTGAAAATATATGGCAAAAGAACAGGTTTCCAGCATTTTGAGGGCCCTTCAGATTCTGGAATGTTTTATGGATTCTGGCACGGAGTGGACGTTGAAGGCTCTGGTCGATCGTCTGGATCTTCCTACCACCACTGTCTTTCGGCAAATTTCCACACTGGTGGAGCGGCAGTATCTGGAGCAGGACCCGATCCGCAAAAGTTATCGCGTGGGACCCCGGCTCTATCTGCTTTCCAGCGCGATTTTAGGGCGCTCCGACATACGCAGCATGGCTCATCCGGAGCTGGAGCGGCTGAGTGAAGTGGTTCAGGAGACTGTCAATCTCAGCGTCATGTTGGATTATGATATTTTTTATTTGGATAAAGTTGAGACACACCGTTCCGTGGTATGCAACACGCAAGTGGGAGGTCGCGCGCCGGCCTATGCCACCAGCGGCGGCAAGGCGATGTTGGCCGCGCAGCCGGAGGAGTATGTTGATAAATATTGTGAATGGATGAAGGATCAGACTCCCATGACAGAAAGTACTCTTACAAGCCCCGAGCAGCTGCGGGAGGAACTGGTCAAGGCCCGGTTATACGGCTATGCCATGGACAACGGAGAGATTGAGCAGGGACTCATCTGCATTGGCGCGGCGATTTATGACATGACGGGCCGCGTTCGGGCGGCTGTGAGTATCGCCGGGCCCAACTATCGGATGAAATCGGACGAGACATTTATCATTGATGAGGTAAAAAAATCAGCAGAGCGAATTTCCGCGTTGCTAGGTTACCGCAGGTGAAAATCATTTTACACACATTGCAATTGGCGGGCTTAGACCCACACAAGGAAAGGAAGCAGCTATGAACAGCAAAGAATACCTCAATCATGTGTTTGGCTTGGATGGAAAAACCATTCTAGTGTCCGGCGCTGCAGGCGGAATCGGATCGGCCATCAGCGAGGGACTGGCTTACGCAGGGGCGGAAGTCGTCCTGTGTGGTCGCTCGGTGGAAAAATGTCAGGCCTTGGTCGACCGAATCACAGCCAACGAAGGCAAGGCTTCCGCCCTCCGTTTGGATGTGACGGATACGAGCAGCATCCAGAACTGTGTGGAGGCTGTAATCGCCCAATATGGAAAAATTGATGTGCTGTTCAACGTGGCTGGTATGAATAAACGGGAGGGGCTTCTGGACGTGTCCGAGGAGACCTATGACCGGATTATGAACACAAATCTAAAGGGCGTTTTTATGCTCAGTCAGGCCGTGGCCCGGGAGATGTACAAGTGCAAAAGTGGCAACATCATTAACATTGGTTCTCACAACGACGAGGGGATGCTGGGTGGCTGTTCTGTTTATGGAGCCACAAAGAGCGGCGTCGTGGCCTTGACCCGCTCCATGGCTGTGGAATTCGCACAGTATGGTATCCGAGCCAACGCCATCAGCCCGGGACACATCCTCACTGAGTTGACACAGGTGACCTGGGATCATCCCACCCGCGCGCCCTGGCTGCGGGAGCGGATTGCTATGGGTCGTCCCGGAATGCCGGACGAGCTGGTGGGAATGGCCATCATGTTGGCCTCCGATGCGTCGTCCTATATGACCGGACAGGCATATCATGTGGACGGCGGCTGCCTGTGCGGCGGCGCGCCCTGGGAATACGACACGCAATATTAAAAAGCGGCTTTGTCCGCTAAACCAATCAGGAAGACGGCACTTTTAAAAGTGCCGTCTTCCTTGCATTCCAACACAGGAGCCTTCGCATAGCTTCGTTCGCCTGACGACAATGCATGTGTTATGCTACTGTTTTGCTTTTTTTGATCCCGCTTGCGCGGTATTTTTGCACAGACCGAAATTGCAACCTTGTTTCTTATCGTTCTCTCCCACGGAATGTCTTTTCCGGTCGGACCCAGCGAAGCGCTTCCAGCGCTGAACGGATACGGTCGGATACCCGATTTCGGGTATCAAGAACCCATTGTTCATCAAGCGGCAGATTCATTGCCTTGGAAAAGGAATAGTACAGGTTTATCTGCTGGTAATATGATTCCAGCTGTTCGCAGGACGGCCCTTCCGGAACCGGCTTTTCCAAATGCTGTGCATTTGCAATAAAGCAGGCGTGGGCATACCCCGAAAACTGGGCCAGCAGCGCGGAATTTCCCAAAGAAAAAGGAACGCGCATCAAGCGCCACTGCATCTGCTCCGGCAGATGGTAGGGTTCCAGTATATCCAGCAGGAATAGCTCGGTGTTTACATCTTTCTTGCGGTAATAGGGCAGCGTCTCCGTCTCTGTGCTCCACAGCGCCAGCTTTTCCCGTAAGGGCAGCAAACCAATCTGCAAAATGGACTCGCTGGGACCGACCACAGCCTGTTCAATGGGCTCATCTTCGGCGGCAAGTTTTTCTTCCACCACGGGGATACGCTCGTCCAAACAAGCCACATAGCCCACATCGTAAATGCCGATACGCCCTGCCCTTCCGGCAATCTGCTTAATTTCCTGAGAGGTGAGAGGCCGGCGGGATTCCCCGTCGAATTTCTCCAGTTCCGTAAAAATCAGGCGGCGAATAGGGAGGTTGACCCCCATTCCAATGGCATCTGTGGCAACCAACACCGGATTTTCGCCTCTAATAAATGCGTCATACTGTCCCTTGCGCACCTCTGGGGGTAAGTCCCCGTAAATTACGCTGGATCGGATCCCCATCTGCCCAAGATATCGCGACAGAGACAGCACTGCGGCTTTGGAAAAAGCCACCAGCGCATCTCCCTTCCCCACGCTCTTCAGCTTCACCGGCGCGTATTCCGGCTGCAGCGGTACCAGCCGGGTATAAGACTTAAATTCATAGTCGTCACCGCAGTCCCGGATCATGGCGGTCAGCTGCTCTTTAGCAAGCATTGCACCGCAAAGGTGGATTTCCGGACAGGACAGGCCCAAAATGGCCCGGGTCCACGCATCGCCCCGCTGAGAATCCGCCAGCAACTGGGCCTCGTCAATCGCCGCTACATCGTATTTGCCACTTAAATTTGCTTTTTCCACCGTGCAGCAAAGATGCTTTGCACCGGGTGTCAGCACTTCCTCTTCCCCGGTAAGCAGGCTGCAAGGAAGCCCCTCTGCATTTAGCCGCTCATAATTTTCCAGCGCCAGAATCCGCAGCGGCGCCAGATAAATCCCCGACGGGCTTTGACGCAGACGAAGCATCGCCTGATAGGTCTTCCCAGTATTTGTATCCCCCAGATGGAGATAAAACATCCGCTTTTCCCGTCGTGCCTCCGGGTATTCGTCTTGCGGAAAGCGGGGCAGCAGCCGGTGGAATTCCCCGCGGACCATTCCGGGAATATGGCTTGAGAGCAGCACCGAAAGAATTCCAGAGCGCAGATACTCAGCACGGTTTTCCGCCACAACGGCGTCAAAGCTGTAATTCGTCCCAGTCTTGCGGTTATACTGCTCCAACACCCGCCGGGACACATTATCCAGCAGCGCAGTATATTGGGCGTAGACCTCTTGCCCGTCCGGAAAATCCGTCAGCGTGAGATTTCCAAGCTGTCGAAGCTGGCTGCGGATAGAACTCTCGTTGTGCCACAGACTGCGGGCACGGGACGAAAATGACTGCCGCTGAATTTGAGAAAAATTATGTTTGACGCGCTCAAAAGCAAGGCGCTGCTTTCGTTCTTTTTTCATTCTGCTATTACCCCGTCATTCGTGTTTTTTAATTCGCAGTCTCTGTATAATTTGGTTTTGGAATCCACCGGTAAAACCACTTATCAAGAATCATTTACTACACATATCTCCAAAATACCAGCAAGATAAACAAAAAATGCAACCTGATTCATGGGAATTTCCAAAATAGTCTTTGCGTGCTTGACAAAAATTTTGCAAAAGTATATAAAGCTGTTATAAGCGATGTATTCCCGGCCGGGATATTATTTATTCCTATATTTCGGAATATAATTCCGTATAGCGGAATAATGGCTTAGTGAAGGGGTGCTGAGTATGCCTCCGTTAAGGTGGTTATACTGCTTCACATGGCATCGCATGTATGCGCCGAAGTCCCATGTGTGTATGGCAACTCATTTATGGCAACGCATAAATCCAAAAGGAAAGGGAGTATTATTATGTCTGCTGGCGTATTTCTCGTAATTCTGGGTCTCTCCATCGTAGCGCTGATGATGCTGATTATGAAAGCAAAGCTGCACCCGGTTTTTTCCCTGTTTACCGTGGCTCTGGTCATGTCTTTGGTCATGGGCTTCTCCTTCGCCGAATCTCTGGTGAATATCAATGCAGGTTTCGGCGGCACCTTGCAGAGCCTGGGTATCCCCATTATGCTGGGCGCGATTCTGGCAATGGGTGTGCAGGATACCGGCGCGGCTAAATCGATTGCGAACTTCTTTATTCGTATGTTTCACGGTAAAAACCTGGAGCTGGCACCGGCTCTGACCGGTTACGTGGTGTCCATCCCCGTGTTTGGTGACATCACCACCATCTTGACCTCCAACATTGCAAACGTTCTTTCCAAGCGCAAGCACATATCCATGGGCAAAATGGCCGCCTTTACACAGTGTGGCTTGAACCTGACCCACGCCATGGTCCCCCCCACCCCCGGCATTCTGGCCGTGTCCATCATGCTGGGCGCTGATCTGGGTCTGACCATCTCCTGGGGTGTCGTGATTTCCCTGATTGCCTTCTTTGTGACTTGGCTGGTTCTGCGCAAGTGGACGGACAAGGAATTTGTGGAACCGGTCCCCGCCGTTGCGGCTGAGATTGAAGAGACCCATTCCGATAAGGTCAGCGACATTCTCATCAAGGGGGAAGACCTGCCCGGCACGTTTGCTTCCTTCATGACGATTTTGATTCCCGTGTTTTTGATTGCTTTCAGTTCCTTCGTGAAGATGGCAATTCCCGATAGCGAAGCCTCCATTCGCGCCATCACCGACATTCTTGGCGACAAGATTGTGGCTCTGGGTCTGGGCGTGATTTACACCATCTTCTTGGCCATCGCTCACAAGGCTTCTGTCCGCAATAGCAACAATGATGTGACGGGCAAGGATCCCAAGGATTTCCGTGAAGTGGTGCTCAACAGTTGGTTTGCTCGCGGCATGGAAGTTGCTCTGCCCGCTTTGCTGATCACCGGCATGGGCGGCGCTTTCGCCACCGTTATCAAGTCCTCTCCCGCCATTGACGGCCTGAGCCAAGTGATCGCCGGATCCGGCGTGCCCGGTCTGCTGATTCCCTTCCTGGTGGGCGTGATCATGATGACCGCCGTTGGCTCTATGACCACTGCCGGACTGACCGCCGCCGGTGTTATCATGCCCATGATGGCTTCTCTGGGCCTGACCCCCATCTCCACCGCTCTGGCCATCGGCGCCGGCACCATGATTTTCAACCACGTCAACAACTCCGGTTTCTGGGTCATCAGCAAGTTCTTCAACCTGGACCTCAAGCAGGGCCTGAAGTATATCACCATTCCGGATGTTGTGGCAGGCCTTACCTGCTTCATCCTGGTTTTCATCTGTGCCAACATCGGCCTGTTCTAAGCACGGCAACATATTTCACACAATATCACAGGGGAGCCAATGCCTTCTCCTGTAAGCGCAATGCCTAAGGAGAAAATGGCTTGCCGCTGTGGACGCAGCGGCAGGCCTTTTCCCGATTTTTATGCAGCCAAACAGGAAACAGGAGCTTGGACAATGATTATGCAAAGCTCCGCCGTTAAAAAGGAGAAACATACTATGAATCAGAAGAGCATTAAGGAAAGAGCCCTCTGGGCGCAGTTCGACGCGCTGGAAATGGGTTCCGGCTGGGACGACACTGACGTTACCAAGCCCCAGATTATGATTGAAGATGTGTTCGGTGATTCCCATCCCGGCAGCGTCCACCTCAATCAGCTGGCCGAGCAGGCCAAGTTTGGCGTCTTTGAAAAGGGCGGCTTTCCCGCCCAGTACCATGCCACGGACGTTTGCGACGGCTGCGCGCAGGGCCACGACGGCATGAACCTGGTGCTGGCCTCCCGCGAGGCCATTGCCAACATGGTGGAAGTTCACGCATCCGCTGTGCCTTGGGATGGTATGATTCTCTCCTCCAGCTGCGATAAATCCATCCCCGCGCACCTGAAAGCAGCGGCCCGTATGGATATTCCCACCATTTTCATGCCCGGCGGTTCCATGCGTCCCGGCCCCCATATGACCACCTCTCTGGTGGCGGGTGACATTTCTCTGCGGCAAAAGCGCAAAGACGCCATTTCACCGCAGGAAGTCCGGGATTATAAGCTCACCGGCTGCCCCTCCGTGGGTGCGTGCACCTTCCTTGGCACCGCCAGCACCATGCAGTGCATGGCCGAAGCGATTGGCTTGGCTTTGCCCGGCAGCGCTCTGGTTCCCGCCACTATGCGCGACATTTTGCAGTATGCCCGTCAGGCCGGGCGGCAGATTTTGAATCTGGTAAAACTGGGCATCACCCCCAGCCAGATCATGACTCCCGCCGCCTTCCGCAACGCCATCATTGTCCACAGTGCCATCGGCGGTTCCACCAACGCCACCATCCATCTACCCTCCATCGCCCGGGAGATGGGTTACGAGCTGCCCATCGAGCTGTTTGACGAAATCAACCATCAGGTCCCCCATCTGGGCAACATTAATCCCTCCGGCTCCCAACTGACCGAATCTTTCTGGTTTGCCGGCGGCGTACCCATGGTGCAGCTGATGCTCAAGGACATGCTGGATCTGAACGTGATGACCGTCACTGGTAAAACGCTGGGCGAGAATCTGGAGGATCTGGAGCGGGACAACTGGTTCAATCGCAATCTGGGATATCTTGAAAATTACGGCCTGACCCGCGATCAGGTGATTTTCCCGGTGGACAAGGCACCCGAAAAGGGCAGCGTCGCCATCCTCAAGGGCAATATCGCCCCGGAGGGCAGCGTGGTTAAATACTCTGCCTGCGTGGAGGAGCAGTGGAAGGTCACCGGCAACGCCCGTGTGTTCAACCACGAGGAAGATGCCTATGCCGCCGTGGTCAACGGGCAGATTAACCCCGGCGATATCATCGTCATTCGGTACGAAGGCCCCCGTGGCTGCGGAATGCCCGAAATGCTGATGACCACCGAAGGCATCGTGTGCGATGAACGCCTCAACGGCAAGGTCGCCCTGATTACCGACGGACGCTTCTCCGGCGCCACCCGCGGCGCCGCCATCGGCCACGTCAGCCCCGAAGCGGCCGCCGGCGGTCCCATCGCCTTTATTGAAGAGGGCGACATCATCTCCTATGATATTATGGAAAGAACCATGAACCTCACCGGTATTCACGGCGTGCCCTGCACCATTGAAGAAGCCACAAAGGTTCTGGAGGAACGCTCTAAAGCGGGCATTCTGCCCCGCGAAAAACGCAAGGGTTTTTATAAGCTTTACACGGACCACGCCATCTCCGCTATGAAGGGCGCCGGTCTGGAATAAATCGGGAATCTGAAAGGAATTTAATTATGCAAGCAGCTTATCTCGCGCCGGCCATCACATTATTCCACGAAGACGGAACTCTGGATTTGGAAAGTCAGGGAAAGCTCTTCGAGAATCTGATTGAAAAAGGCATTGACGGCATTTTGGTGGAGGGAAGTTCCAGCGAGTTTTTCGCCATGCCCATGGAGCAGCGCAGCATTATGGCCAAGTTTGCCATTGAGCGCATTAACCACCGTGTGAAACTGATTATTGGCACATCCAGCATGGTTGCGCAGCAAATTATCGACTTTTCCAACGAGTGTTTGGGCGCAGGTGCCGACGCGGTGATGATTCTCCCGCCTTACTATTTCCATTTCGGAGCTGAGGCCCTGTTTCAGTATTACGACCGGCTGGCCAGAGAAATTCACGGACCGATTTATATCTATAATTTCCCCGATAACACCGGCTACACCATTCCCCCCGAAACAGTTCTTCAACTGGCTCAGAAGCATTCCAACATCGTGGGCTTTAAGGATACTATTTCGGGAATGGATCATACCCGGGAACTGATTAAATTGATTAAGCCCCTGATTCCCTCTTTTGAGATTTACTCCGGTTTTGACGATAACTTTGCCCACAACGTTCTTTCCGGAGGCAACGGCTGCATCGGCGCGTTGAGCAATGTGGTGCCTGAGGTATGCACCGCATGGGCGCGGGCTTTTCGTGAAAACAATCTGGACGGCATCGCCGCAGGCCAGCAGAGCATCGACCGCCTGATGGATCTGTACAGCATCCGCAGTCCTTTCCTGCCGGTTATTAAGGAAACGGCCCGTCTACGGGGAATTTGCACCAACAGCGCCGGTACATTCCCCATGCCCAACGCCACGGTTGAAGACGATGCGCGCATTCTTGAACTGCTGGGTCGCGAAAATATTCTGTAAGCCCCGCTGAACCACGCACTTCGGAAGGAATCCCTCAATCGTACAGAGAAATACTCGAAAAAGCAACTGCAATTCAAAAACGAGGATGGGAACCGATTCATGTCGGCTCTCATCCTCTCTTTCTTTTCTATGCAAAGCAGACCGGTGCCAATTCCCCTTTGGAATCTGCTTGTGCAGCGACGGAGCGGGAAAAATGCAGACGAATCGCATCGCAAACCACGCGCTTTATTCACTTGCGATGACGTCTTTGCTTTAATTCCAGTATGCTTTTGCAGCATTTCTTACTTGAGCTGCAAAAATTCCGGTTTACTTTCCATTTCACCCAAAATTCAGAATTCCATTTTCCGCAAAACCGTGTTACAATATCCGTAAAGCAGACGGTTTGTCCGTCTGCGCCCGCCGATGCGGAGTCCTCGAACAGGGAGGTTCCCATGGCGGAGCTGGAAAAATTAAAAAACACACCAGCGGCGGCCCGTATTCGCGCCGCTGCGCATAGGGGCGCTCTGGCCCACGCGCTGCTGTTTACTGGTCCGGGCGACCGGGCAGGCGCGGCCCAATTTGCCGCAGCAGCAATGGAATGCACGGCGGAAAAGGAACCGCCCTGTGGCGTGTGCCCTTCCTGCCGCAAGGTGCTGGGAGGCATCCACCCGGACGTAACCACCGTGCGGGACGAAGCGCATAAAAACCTCTCCGTGGACGCGGTGCGCGCTGTCCGGGCGGACGCGTATATCCGCCCCAACGAGGGGGCGCGCAAGGTCTATATTTTTGAAGACTGCGCGCTTTTAACGGAGCAGGATCAAAATGTTTTGCTGAAAATTGTTGAGGAAGGCCCTCCCTATGCGGCGTTTCTCTTCTGCGCGGAAAATCCGGCGGCGGTGCTGCAAACCCTGCGCTCCCGCTGTGTGGAAATCAGGTTGCACCCAGAGGCGGAAAGCAGCGAAGCGACGGAGCTGTCCCCAGAGGTGGAGGCCCTTTGTCGCGCCGTGGGTGAAAAAAAACGGGGTGCGGTGACGGAACTTTTAGTGGAGCTGGAACGAAAAAAAACCGATCGGGAAGCGCTTCAAATGCTCTTGGAGCAGGCCCACGGTTTGTTCGCAGATGCACTTTTGATCGTCTATGGGCAGGAAGTTCGGGGAAAGAGTGAAAAAACGGCCCGGTTTCTTGCAAAAAACTTGACAAAACAGCAAATCATGCACACAATAGAACTATTGCAGTCATATTGCCGGGAATGCGCGTATAACGTGGGGGTGAATCACGTGTTGGGCGCTCTGGCCGTGGAATTGGAGGGTATCCTTTGACCGAAGTAATCAGCGTCCGCTTTCGTGGCGGCTGTAAAAATTATTATTTTGCCCCGGGGAACCGGCAAATTAAAATGGGCGATCAGGTGATTGTGGAAACGGCGCAGGGGCCGGAGTTCGCCACCTGCACGGAGGGGAATCACGAGGTGGAGGATTCCGCCATCGTCCACCCCTTAAGCAACGTGGTCCGTATGGCCACGGAAAACGACCGGCGCACCGTGGAGTACAACCGCAAGCGGGAGAGCGAAGCCTTTGACGTCTGCGAGAAGAAAATCCAGGATCACGGGCTGGACATGAAGCTGGTAAACGTCTCCTTCAGCTTTGAGGGAACCAAGATTATTTTTTACTTCACCGCCGACGGACGAGTGGATTTTCGAGAGCTTGTACGGGATCTGGCCGGGGTATTCCGGGCGCGGATTGAGCTGCGGCAAATCGGTGTGCGGGACGAGGCGAAGATGATCGGCGGCCTCGGCATCTGCGGGCGGCCCTTCTGTTGCTCGCAATTTCTGGACTCGTTTCTGCCTGTTTCCATTAAAATGGCTAAGACCCAGAACCTCAGCCTGAATCCCGCTAAAATTTCCGGCACTTGTGGGCGGCTGATGTGCTGCCTGAAGTACGAGCAGAACGCCTATGAAGACGCCGTGAAACGGATGCCGAAGGCCGAGTCCTTTGTGCAGACGCCGGACGGACCCGGCAACGTGCGAAGCGTGAACCTTCTGCGGGAAACTGTAAAGGTGAGCCTTGACTCCGCGCCGGAGCCTCAAAAAACCTATCGCAACTGCGAAATTCGAGTTCTTCGCAATGGCAAGGGCAGTCGGGAGGGCATTGAAGTCCCCCGCGAGCGGCCGGATCGCTATGTGGAAGAGCCGAAGGAAGAGGACTTTCTGCAATTTGTCTCCTCCGAACCGATGATGTCGATAGGAAAACTGGAAGACCTGCCCAACCGGGAGCGCATTGCGCCTCCACAGGACGGCGAACGCAGAAATTCTTCCCGCCGCCGCCATCGCGGCGGAAAAGGCAGCTCCACTGGAAAGAAACCGGCGGGGCAAACCACCGCGTCTGAAAAGCCTCAGCCGCCCCGCCCCGCCAAACCCAAATCTCCGGCAAAGCCGCAGCCCCCCAAGGGAGAGCGGCCCGCTGGTGAAAAGCCCCGTGGAGAAAAAGGCGAAGGCGGGCAATCCGTCCGCCGTCCTCACCACAGAGGCGGGCGCCGCAGAGGGGGCGGAAGTGGGAGCCAAGGCCAAGGCGGAGGCCCGTCTGGGGGAATAAACACGTAAAATTTATGGCGGGGAGAGGGAAATTCCTCTTCCCGCTTTTATGAAATTGGGAGGAACGGCATGGGAAAATTTGACGGTGTACTGCTGGCCAGCGATTTTGACAACACTTTGATTTATACGGAAGAAGCACTGCGCTGCGGACAGCCCGTCCCGCCTTTGTCGGCGGGGAACCGGGCGGCTCTGGAGTCCTTTATGTCCCAAGGCGGGCGCTTCACCGTGGCCACCGGGCGGGCGCTGCCCGCTTTTGAGCGACTGGCTCCGCTGATCCCTATGAATGCCCCTAGCGTGGTGTGCAACGGGGCAGCAATTTACGACTTTGAAAAGGGCGAATATCTGGAGACGGCGCTTCTTACCGCCCAGAGCTTAGAACGGGGCCAAGAAGTGCTGGACGCATTTCCTCGGGTTGGAGTCGAGGCATATCATCTGGACAGCGTCATTCACGCGGTGCAGATAAATTCTAGTATCCGTGCCCACGAGCACCTCACCGGGGTACGGGTGCAGACGCTGCGCCGCCTGACGGAAGTCCCCATGCCCTTGAGCAAACTTTTGTTTGAAGCGGAGCACCGGGACCTTATGCTCGCCGAAGAATTTATTCGCAGCCGGGACTGGGCGGCGGAATACGAGCTGATTTATTCGGGAAAAACACTCCTGGAACTTACCGCCAAGGGCGCGAACAAGGGTGGCATGCTCTGCCGCCTTGCGGCGCATCTAGGCATTGCACCGGAGCATGTCTACGCGGTGGGCGATGAACGCAACGACCTGACCATGCTGGCGTGGGCTTCTCAGGGCTTCGCCCCCGCCAATTGCGTGCCTGACGTGGCGCGCTGCGGGGCGCGGATGGTCTGCGACGCCCGGGACGATGCGCTGGCAGAGGTTATCTCTGCGCTGGAGGAGCGTTATTCCTGACGGCGGCACGAAGTCCATCCCCGTTTGGTTTTTATGGGGAATTCTGATGGGGCGCTTTGCACAATATTTAAAGTTTAGAAATTTTTGGCCGGTTGTAAGATGAAGTTGGACACTTGAATAGAAAAATCCATAGTGATTTTC
>NZ_DAMBZJ010000036.1:0-28715 GCF_032060045.1 Oscillibacter sp. | reverse complement strand
CATTCTACCCGCGCCGCATTACTGCGACTTACGGGCGCACCCATGCTTCATCCAAGCCAAAGGGTTCAATCTGGTCGGTGTAGTCGGCATAGATCTCTCGTGCCATTTTGCTGAAGCGTATATACTCCGGCATATCAGGCGGCAACGTCACCAGATCCGGGCAGCACTGCTTTGCCTGCCAGATAGCCATCCCGGTTTTCACGCCGCGAGGTTTTGCCAGATAGTTCGCCGTTAGCACAATTCCATGGCGATCCTCCTGACTGCCGCAGACCGCAAGGGGTCTGTTCCGCAGCTCCGGATGCCGCTGCATCTCTACAGATGCGTAAAAACAATTCTGATCTACATGAAGAATTTTACGTGTCATATTGAACCTTCTCATTTTTGCATTCCTTCGGACTGCGCTCCCTTCGTGCCTCACCATAGTAGTACATATGTTCTAAGACTTCAAGAGGTACTTTTTGCTATTTTTGCTTGCTGCAATAGATGTCTGCCAAATGTGCTATACTATATCCGGTATAAAAATTATGTAAGCACCGGCAAGGAGGGAAGAAGAATGTGTGGAAGGTATCAGTTTACGGCGGAGCAGTGCGAAGAAATTCAGAAAATTGTTCAAGAGGTGGAACAACGCTGTGGAAGGAATGCATGGAAACCGGGTGAGATATGCCCCTCAGTGCAAGCGCCCGTTTTGGTGGAACGGCAGGGCAAAACAACAGCGGATCTTATGCGGTGGGGATTCCAGACCCAGAAGTCACTGGTCATCAACGCCCGCGCAGAAAGCGTAGAGGAAAAGCCTCTGTTTCGGAACAGCGTACTCACGCAACGCTGCATTATCCCCGCCACCGGATTCTTTGAATGGAGTACGGACAAGCGAAAGCATCTGTTCCATCTACCCGATGCTGAGCCAATTTATATGGCCGGTATCTATGACCAACGACAGGGTAAAGATTGCTACTGCATTCTGACCACGGAGGCAAACGAATCGGTACGTGGTATCCATCCACGGATGCCGCTGGTACTGGCAAAAGATGAAATAAACAGTTGGATGATAGATCCGGCTGCCTATCAAATGTTACTCAAAAAAACACCGCCGCAGCTTCTAGCCACGGCGGTTGACAATCAAACATCGCTTTGGTAATTGTGTGCCCTTGGGACTAAAACTGCCCAAGGGCGCTTTTCTTGTTGATATTGGCGTTATTTTGGTGTATCCTAATTTTGGTAATTCAAACATACCGTTGAAGTTCCATTAATAGCAAAACTGTGCAATTCACTATGTTGTGCGTTATGTGAATAATGTGCTATTTAATATGGATAGCTACGCTTGTGAGATTAAATCTATATTTAATACAAAAGGAGTGTTTAAAATGGCAATAACAATTAGTATGATAAATTGGAAAGGTGGAGTAGGAAAAACGACGCTAACTTTACATGTTGCAGCTGGATTAGCGTTACGAAATAAAAAAGTTCTGGTCGTTGATCTTGACCCACAATGCAATTTATCTTTCCTATCATTAGGCTTACAGAAATACATTGACAACACCTACAAAAATGGCATGAAGACACTGAAAAATGTTTTTGATGGATATTTTGATAATGAGGAAGTCTCATCTAATAACGTTATACAAAAAAAGCTAATTGTATCTTCACCCGGCAAAGTATATACAGACTTGGACATTGTACTTTCACATCAAGATTTAGTTTTACTCGATTTAAAATTAGCAAGAAACCATAAGGCAGGAAAAGACCACAAGGAAGATACACGTTTTGAGATCGATAAGATTTCAATATTACATAAGTTATTATCACAAGTCAAACAAGATTATGATTACATATTTTTAGATTGCCCACCTAATGTTAATTTGGTCACCCAAAATGCCTTTTTTACTAGCGACTATTATCTTGTCCCTGCCATTCCGGATTTCTTGTCAACTACTGGTATTTCGTTAATTAGTAACTTTATGGACGATTTTAACAAGGATTTCAATGGAATGTGCGCTTATGCAGGTTTAGAAGAAGCATATACTCCGACAAAATTTGCAGGAATAATTTTTAATATGGTGGATGAATATGGCGGTAGGCCTAAGCAAACACACTTAGAAACAATAGATAGCATTAAGAAACAATTCTCAAATAAAGTCTTTACCAATTATCTCACTGATGGAGATGGTATATCTGCAGCTGCCTCAATTAATATAAGGGTATTTGCATACGACGATTTACCTCGTTCTAATCAAAATGCAAAAAAACAATCAGAGTATTTGTTTGGTATTGTGGATGAAATTATTGCCAAAGTGAAATGAGGTAAAATAATATGAAATCTTCAGAAATTGTTATAATTTTAAAGAAGTGTGCAAAAATATTGGAGCTATTTGATGACATACCATTGACAGAAGCACTGGATAAATTGTACAGCCTGGCTCAGAAAAACACAAAAATAGATTTGCGTACAGAAGAGCAAAATGGTACAGCCAAAATAGAAAAAACTTGCACTATTGATGATGCGCTTATAGAGCAGATGGCAGGGATGAACAGTGAAGAATTATTACTGTTTTTGCAAGATACGACAGCTTTTAAATCCAAGGCAGAACTAATGAATTTGGCAGAAAAACTTTCAATAACATCTTCCAAACGTCACAATATTGAAACTTTAAGACATTTTATTGTGACTTATTTTGAACGAGGACGAATGGATCAAATTTTCAAAAATGAAAGAAATGCTGAGTAATTTTGATTAAATGTAGTGTTATAATATTCAATCAGCTTTCTATTATCTGTTGTCGCATTAACTGAGCGGTGTATTATCCATATAATGCGGGCTATAGAAGCCACTGTAAATTACGCAGTTTGTTTATAATTGTGCCCGCATCAACAGGCGGCCTTCGGAAGAATCACTTCCGAAGGGCGGCTCGCTTTATGACCAAGAGCTTTGTTACCTACAGGAGGAAAGAAAAAGGATTGGGCTACTCATCCTCCACGTACTCCATCAGATCGCCCGGCTGGCAGTGCAGTAACCGGCAAAGAGTGTCAATCGTTTCTGTGGTGACAGTGCCACCGCTACGTAACTTTTGCATGGTGCTTTCTGGAAGCAGCTTTTCTTTACGAACTCGATATGTCGTGTATCCTGCCTCCAAAAGCTTTCCAAGGATGTCTTTGTAAACAATCACGAAATCCACCTCCTCTTGCCAGTATATCAGCTTTTATGAACATTTGAAAGTGGACAATATGAACGATTTAAGGTTAATAATTTGTAAGAACAATCAATTGAATATCAACTCTATATCTTGTATATTATGGTTATAGAGGATCGAATGAAAACTAGATAGGGGTAATCAAATGGAACGTCTTTTCAAATATCATGGCACAGTATCGAGCATGGGCTTTAGCAGCAAGGGATGCTGCGCAGCGGATCTGATTCTGGGCGACATTACAGATTGGGACAAGCCCCCGGTACGTGTGGAGGCGCACGGTGCGCTGGCAAAATACATCAACGAGATTGAGATGACTGACGCCGAGGAGCGTTATATCCAGTCTGATTGGTACTATGACAGCAATCTGTTCCTCTACCGTATTGAGGTTCCGAGCAGCGATGGACATAGCCCGGCAAAAGTTATCACGCAGGCAGACTTCCTCTCCAGCGCGCTGGTGATCTTCGGGCCGAAGGATTATATCGAAACAGATTCGCCGGAGCCGATGACGCGAGAGCAATACAGCGCATGGATCGACTGGAAGGTCAATCATTAATCGAATGCCTGCCCCGAAGATTAAGTGGGCTAAGAGAAATAAATAATAGCCTGACCTACCGGGCAAACGGGGAGAAAGAACAATCCTATGAGAGAGCAGACTGTAAAGAGCGGTGCGATCAACGGACATCACTTCGAGCTGAAGCGGCGGCACCCGGATCTGGTTTTGGCCGGAGCTGCCCCGTACATCCTGTATGTGGATGATGCGTTTTACTGTACCAGCGAATCCCGCCATGCAGCGGACGACGAGATCAAAGCGCTCCAATGATGTCGCTTCTTCTATGCACGGTCGGCGCTGGAACGCTGATTGCATGGTTATTCCGCCTTCTGGATTATATCGACCGGCCACGTCGCAAGGCTAGACGGTAGATCACTGCAAGCACAGAAGCAGCGTGGAAAAGATATTTTTCCTAATTTCGTTTTCAATTCCACATATTTCTTGCTATTTGTCCAGTTTGGCGTTAGAATGACGGGGTACTGCAAAGTACATACGGTTATTACGCCGAAGAAGCGTCTTTCTAAAGGATTGCTTTGGCCAAACGGCCCCCATCGGCGTTGTAACATAAATGTTTGAGGTAAAGTAAAAGGCCCTCCCCTTTCGGAGAGAACCCTTTACCTCAAACGCACCTGCACCTTGAAAAAATCCAAAGTGCTTTATTCGATAATAGCCGCACCACCGGCTATTGTCCACAATTATAGAAAAGTTGTTGCGCGAAAGCGCATTCTTTCTGGTTGTGTATAAACTCATGCTTTGGCCATACAGCGAAGAATTTGAACAAGACAATCGACGGGCTGTACCGCGAGGACGGCCAGCACTAGGAACGACGCCGGGCGAGGCGCAACGATTCCTAACAGGCAATCGCTCCTAGAGAGGAGCGTGACCTGAGAAGCTGCGATGAAACGCCGATTGATAATGATACTTCCTCACGGCCCCGCACGGACTTGACGGGGAGACTGCATCGGAGTGCAGATCTATGCGCCATCACTATGGCGGTTTCTTCGCTGTTTTTTCCTTTGAATAAGAATCCGAGGCAAAGGCACAATCCTTTGTACCTTTGCCTGAGATTCATTCTGGAGGTGACACCCGGATTTGAACCGGGGGTGAGGGTTTTGCAGACCCTTGCCTTACCACTTGGCTATGTCACCATGATATTATATAGTATATACGAAGCGCCGGAAAAAGTCCAGCAAAATTTGAAAGTTGTTAGAAAACCGAATGCCCACACAAGGGTGTGGGCATTCAGTTTTGGAGCGGGCAACGAGGCTCGAACTCGCTACCTCCACCTTGGCAAGGTGGCGCTCTACCAGATGAGCTATGCCCGCAAATGGTGCCTTCGATCGGAATCGAACCAATGACACGAGGATTTTCAGTCCTCTGCTCTACCGACTGAGCTACGAAGGCATATGCGGGAAGAACGCTTCCCGCGGAAAAATGGCGACCCGGAACGGGCTCGAACCGTCGACCTCTAGCGTGACAGGCTAGCGTTCTAACCAACTGAACTACCGGGCCATAGGACCTTTTGCAGAGAGCTTGAGGTGGTGGGAACAACTGGACTCGAACCAGTGACCCCCTGCTTGTAAGGCAGGTGCTCTAACCAGCTGAGCTATGCTCCCGAATGCCGCTCGCTCTCGTCAGACGGCAAAAGTTATTATACAAAAAGGTCCTCGATCTGTCAACTAAAAATAACAAAATTTTTAAAAAGATTTTTTAATTTGTAAAATTGTGGAATATTTAGCGCGTCGCAGAAGCTAAAAGCGTCTCCAACTCCGCCTTTGTAAAGGTCTGTACACTGTCACAGAAGCGGCAGGTCAGCTCTGCACCGCCCTGATCGTCGATCAGGCTGCGCAACTCCGCAGCGCCCATGGATATCAGCGCCCGCTCCATTCGCTTCCTCGAGCAGGTGCAGCGATACTCAATAGGACGCTCTTCCAGAATATCTATCTCAAATTCCGGCAGCGCCGCCCGCAGCAGGTCCGCAGGCTCAGGATACTTCTCCAGAAGCGCCGTAACAGCTCCAGCGGCCAGCAGGCCGCTTTCCACACGAGCAACGGTATCCTCGCCCGCGCCGGGCAGTAGCTGGACAAGATAGCCGCCTGCGGCGCGCACGCTCTGATCCCGGTCCACCAGCACGCCCAGACCGCAAGCAGAGGGAATCTGCTCGGATTCCACGAAGTAGGCGGCCAAGTCCTCGGCAATCTCACCGCCCATCAGGCCCACGCTGCCCACATACGGTTCCTTCATATTTAAATCCCGAATGACGGTGAGGGTTCCTTCGTTGCCAACGGCCCCGCCCACATCCAGCTTGCCGTCGGAGCGAAGGGGCAGATCCACAGCGGGATTGTCTACCGTACCCCGGACGTTTCCCTCGTTGTCTGACACGGCCATTACAAGGCCAAGCGGACCGCTGCCTCGGAACTGCAGCGAAACGCTGGCTCCGTCCTCCTTCAGAGCATTGCCCATCATGGAAGCTGCCGCCAGAGCGCGGCCCAAGGCCGCTGTGGCAACGGGCAGGGTACGGTGAATGTTCCGCGCCCGCTCGGTTAAATCCCGGCTGGAGATGGCCGAGGCCTTGATATAGCCGTCCGTCGAAATTGCTCGTACAATTTTATCGCTCATGCATTGCTCCTTTTTTGCGTTTGTGGTTGCTTTTGGCTGCCCTCCGGCTTGCGGCAGCGGAAAATTACCCGATCCTCGCCCGCGCAGGGGGGAGATTGGCGCAGGTCGCCGGTGACGTGAATCTCCTGAAAGCCCGCCGTCTCCAAAAGAAGGCGCAGTTCAGTTTCCTCCCATGCTCGCTCCCGATGCTCTTCCCACGCGCGGTCCCAGGCCCCGTCGGGGCGCAGAGAAAACAGGTCTACCCCATAGGTGCAGACCTTGGTTTTTTCAGAAAAAGCTGTACGCCAGACGCAGAAGGAATCCTCCGTCTCGTCGGTATACACCTCTCCGTCCATTCGCCGCAGCTTATACGGTGTGTTCACGTCAAATACAAACAGACCGCCTGGACGCAGCCATTTGAACACCCTGCGCAGTGTCTCCCGCATGGCGGCGTTGCTCGTCACGTAGTTCAGCGCGTCCAAAGTGGACACGGCGGCATCCACCGGTTCCGTCAGGCGTAGGCGGTTCATAGACTGGCAAATCAGCAGCGGTCGCTGGTTTTCAGGCAGGGCCTCCGCCTTGCGGGCGGCTTCTGTCAGCATTTCCTCCGATAGGTCCGCGCCGATCATCCGATACCCCAGTGCCGCCAAAAGGCAAGTGACCGTGCCGGTGCCGCAGCCGAGGTCAAGCACCGTTTCAACGCGTTGCTTCTCCTTTTGCAGCAGGCGATGAAGATAGGCCGCCCGCTTTCGGTGTGCCCCATCGACAATCAGCGCGTCATAAGCCCCGGCCAGAGACTGGTAGCAGCTCATTTCTTGTCCTGACGCTCGAAAATCACTTCGTATCCGCCTAAGCCGTAGCTCAACGACCGATTTACCCGGCTGATGGTGGCGCTGGACGCTCCGGTACGTTCCAGAATGTCGTTATAAATCAGCCCCTCGTGCAGCAGCGTGGCCACCTCGAAGCGCTGCTCCATGGCCCGCAACTCCGAAACGGTGCACAAATCCTGAAAGAAGTTGTAGCACTCTTCTTCATTTTTCAGCAGGAGAATTGCTTTATACAGCTCTCCGTTTTTTTCTTTTTTTCCAATCTTGACCATGACTGGCTCCTTTCCAAATGCAGGCGGCAGGTTGCCGCACTTCTGATTGCTCATTTTACTATTTTACAGCATGAAAGTAAAGGGGGAGATGTTGATTTTTTTAATTCCCGCCCAAGCCTGGTTTTGGACCTGCTCTGGCGGCGGGCGGCGGAGCACCTCCTGAAGCCCGGCGGCATACGCTGGAGCATGAATCATTTCGACCGGCGGGGAGCGTTCGCCGTCTTGAACCTGAGAAGGAGGCTGCCATGCGCGATCAGATAAAGCTGGAACCGTTTGTTGCCCAGCGGGAGTGGACGGTGGATGGAATCCCCGTGCTCACCGCAGACTTGTCTCTCCCCCGACCGGTGGGAGAAGGAGCGCGGACGGACCGCAGACTTGCGCGGTACTATCAGCTCTACGCCCGCGCCTATCTGCGCTATTGTGAGCGCTGGCTTTTTCCCCAGTCGGCGGAAGCCTGTCGCCTGGCCATGGAGAATAGTGCGCCCATTCCGCAGGACTCCGCCCGGCTCACCTATTCCGTCACCTGCAACGGTGGGGGTGTTCTGAGCCTGTACACCGAATCCGTGGAGCGATGCAACGGGCGGATGGAGCGAAGACGACACGGTGACACATGGAATCTGCTTACCGGCGCGCCGATTCCGCTATCTGACTGTTTTCCCAAAAAATACCCATGGAAAAAAGCGCTTTTGCGGGAGGCGGAAGCGGAGATGGAGCGGCGGGAGAGGGCCGGAGCGGCCCGGTATCGGGAGGGGTGGCGACGGCTTTTGCGCCGCAGTTTTAATCCCGACCATTTCTACCTCTCGGAGACGGAACTTTTCTGGTTCTGGCAAACTCTGGCCGTGGCCCCTTCTGGAGAGGGCGTCTCGGTTTTTTCCGTGCCCTACGGTGAAAATGATTGTTTTTTTCCCGGAATCCGTGATATTATACAGGAGACAAAAGAGGAAACGGCGCAGGGAAAGAATTGAGTTCTCTGCCGGAAGGAGCAAGGATATGGAACACAAAATGGTAATGACCATCGGACGGGAGTTTGGCAGCGGAGGCCGGGAAATTGGGAAGCTGGCGGCCCAAAAGCTGGGGCTGCCCTATTACGACAAGGAGCTGATCGTGCTGGCGGCGGAAAAATCCGGCCTCAGCCCGGAATATCTGGCAGGGCTTGATGAGCAGTCCGTCAGCAGCTTTCTTTATTCCTTTTCGGGAGCGAACTTCTCCATGGGAATGCGGTCGGGCAGCGTGAATTTGCTGCCTCCGGCGGATCAACTGTTTTTGTCCCAGTCCGAGGTAATCCGTGATATTGCCGCACAGGGCGGTGCAGTGATTGTGGGCCGCTGCGCGGACTATGTGCTTCAGGAAAAGGGCCCTCACGTAAACGTCTTCGTGCAGGCACCCATGCGCGGCCGCATCCGGCGGGTGATGGAGCGGCGTAAGTTGGACCAGAAGGCGGCGGAGGCACTGATCCTGAAAACCGATAAAAACCGCGCCAACTACTATTTTCACTTCACTGGTGAAAAGTGGGGCGATCGAAAGTGCTTTGATCTGGTGCTCTCCAGCACCATCGGCATTGAGTCGTCGGTAAACATGATTGCGGATTATTATCTTCAGGTGGAGGCAAGCCTTCAAAAATAAACGCTGCATGGGTCCGTCCGTCAGAGGGAACATTCCTGAGAACCGGCAGGATGGGCCTTGGAAAGGCGAAGAAATTATGGGACGCAGACAAAAAGAAGGCGGTGCGGCATGGGGGAGGGCGATAGGGATATCGCTCCCTGCCGTGTTGCTTTTTTTCTACGCACCCGCCGCCCGGGCGGCGGACCAGCCTTTTTTACAAGCTGCCGTCCAATATCCCCATGTGCTGCTGGTTGTGGGACTTGTTGTGCTGCTGGCAGAGGGGCTTGCTTTGCTGCTGTGGGGCAACCGCCGGAGACGCACCCTGGTCCGGGAGGCGCAGGAAAGGGAAGGGCAGCTTCGAAACATGATGGATTTGGTGCCCGGCGGCATCTGCTCCTTCCGGGTGGACGAGAAGGCTTGCTTTGAAACGCTTTACTTCAACACGGGCTTTTATCAAATGCTGGGCTATTCCGCGCCGGAGATGGGCGGAATCGTCAACCCAATGCTGAACGTCCATCCCGATGACCGGGCGGCCCTTTGGGAACAGCTCGCCCGCTGTCAGCAGGGAGGGGAGACCATTCGAGCAACCTTCCGCATTCTGCGGGAGAACGGGAACTATGTCTGGATTACGCTGAAAGCATCCCCGGCCCCCCGGATGGGCGACGGACGGACCTACTACGGTATATTCAGCGATGTGGACGAGCTTAAACGCCTTCAGGAAAATCTGGAGGAAAACGAGTGCATGCTTCAGGCGGCGATGGACCATGCCGACGTAGACTACTGGATCTATGACCCAGCGCTCCGCATGCTGATCACCAGCAAGCGAACCTGCACGCTGTTTGGGGTGCCCAGAGTGCTGAAGAATTATCCCCAGTCCTGGTTTGCCCAGAACATCACGCTTGAGGAGGATATTCCAAGACTGCAAAAAGCGATTGATGCCATTGATCAAGGCGCACCCTTTGCCTTCTGCGAGGTGCGGGAGCGCACGGCCAGCGGGGACATTCAGTGGAGTAAGATTAAAATGACCTCTTTGTACGACGCGGAGGGAAACCGGACGCGGGTGCTGTGCACCGGGGTGGTGTGCACCCAGCTTCACCGGGAGATCGAGCGGTATGAGCGGCAGAATGAGCGCATGCGCGCGCTGGTGTCCAATGCGTTGGTTTCGGCCCGCCTGAATCTGACGAAAAACACCTGCAAGATGGGGCCTGCCCTGTGTCCGGACATTTTAGAGGGACTGGACGGAACCGCAGACGCCCTGTTCGCGGCCATGAAAAAACGTACCGCTGCGCCGGAGCAGTGCGAGGAATTCGGCCGGCGCTTCAACCGCGGGGCTCTGCTGGCTGCCTATGCCCAGGGGACGACCACGATGACCTCTGAGCGCAACTGCCGGATTGGGGGCATGTTCCGCTGGCTGACGGTGCGGGTGGACATCACGAAAAACCCCGTGACCAACGACGTGGAGGCCAACATCTATTCCTTTGACATCGACGATCAGAAGTCTATGGAGCAGATTATGGATACCGTCATCCGCCGGGAATACCTGATGATTCTGCGGATCGACCTGAATACCGACACCGCGCGGATTTTTGCGTCGCAGGACAAGGACCACTGCATTCGGGAGATTCCGGAGGCAGAGGCGGCGCTGCTTGGCGTTGTCAGGGACTCTTTTGCCGGAGACAATTTGGAGGAGACGCTGAGCCGTCTTTATTTCAGTGAAATTCGGGCCCGGCTCAGCGCCAACGTGGAATATACCGTCTATGCCGACTGCCACAGCGGCGCCAGAGAAATCCGGCGGCTGCGCTATTCCTTTGTCTGGCTGGACAGGGAAAGCGATATCATCTGCTGTACCATGGCGGACTGCACCGACGCCTTTGTCAGAGAGCGCCGCCGCAGCGAAGCACTGCGCGCTGCGCTGGAGGAAGCCCGCCGGGCAAATCAGGCGAAAAGCGAATTTCTCTCCCGTATGAGCCACGAAATCCGTACCCCCATGAACGCCATTTTGGGGCTGACACAACTGGCACGGGAAAACACGATGGATTCCGAGGCAATGGGAATGATGGATAAAATCCAGGTGTCCGGCGAATACCTGCTGGGGCTGATTAACGACGTGCTGGATATGAGCCGGATTGAGTCCGGCCACATCGAACTGCACCCCGAAACGGTGAACACGAGGGCGCTGCTGGAGGATATCCAGGCGCTGATTATGCCTCGCATGGAGGAAAAGGGAGTTCGTTTTCATCTGGATGCAAGCGGCATTGTGCCGTACGTGGTGGTAGACAGGCTGCGTATCCAGCAGGTGTACATCAATATTTTGAGCAACGCTGTGAAGTTTTCAAGGCCCGGCTCGGAAATATTCTGCACCGTACGCCACGCTCTTTGCGGAGACGACAAAATTTCCAGTACCGTTGTCTTCCGGGATCAGGGTTGCGGCATGAGTCCGGAATTTCTCGGCCGGGTGTTCGAGCCCTTTGAGCAGGAGAACACCGGCTATCAGCATCCCCAGCTTGGAACGGGGCTGGGCCTTGCCATTGTGAAAAAACTGGTGGAAGAGATGGGTGGCACGGTCTTCGCCAAAAGTGAGCTGGGCCGAGGCAGCGAGTTTACTGTGTGCATCACCGTGCCCAAGGGGCATCCGCCGGAAGAGTCGGAGGAAGCGTCCGTCCGGCGCGGGCCCCCAACGGCCCTTGCGGGAAAGCGGATTTTGCTGGTGGAGGATCACCCCATCAATACGGAAATTGCAAAGCGAATGCTTTCCATGGGTGGAATGCTGGTGGACCACGCGGAGAACGGAAAGTTGGCACTGGAGTGCTATATTGCCGGGGGAGTGGACTATTACGATGCGATTTTGATGGACATTCGCATGCCAGTGATGAACGGAATCGAAGCGACAAAGGCCATCCGTTCCTCGGGGCGGGGGGATGCCCAAAGCATTCCCATCATCGCCATGACCGCCAACGCCTTTGAGCATGACCGACGGGAAACCCGGGCCGCCGGGATGAATGCCCATCTCTCAAAACCTGTGCGACGGGAAGAGCTGGTGCAGGCTTTGGGGGAATTTATAAAATAAGACAGGGGGCGACCGCTCCCGCCGAGGTGTGCGGAAAAGCTGAAAGGGCATGGGGAAGTAATTTCCCCATGCCCTTGTTTTCACGCCGCCGGTGGCGGCTGCGCTTGTTGTAAATCGGTGCTGTCTCAGTCAATCGAGAGTGCATACCCCTCCGGCAGCGCCGCGCCCAGAAGAAGGTGTACACTATCGGCGGCCTTTTCTCGGCCCTCCTTTAAAAGCCCTTTCTCCACAGCCTTTTTTTCCATAGCGGCCTTCTGGTCGGACTGGAAGGCGGTAAAATCCTCCACGGTAAAGGGGTTAAAGATGGAGGATTTCTCATCAAAGACCTCCACGCTGTTTTCGTCAATCTCATGAGAGAGAATTTCCGCTTGCGGCAGGCGGATGTGTATCTCTGTGCCGGAAATGTCCACCGCCGCCTTGCGCAAATCCACCCCTACTTTAATTTCTCCATCGTAGGTGAGGATAAATTTTTTGGTGGTGAAGGGCAGTGTCATCCCGTAAAATACGTTTTTGTTTTCAAACTGCGCCATGTTCGTATAGGACCAGCTGACGCTTGCCAGCTCGCTGATTTCTTCCAGCCGGTTTTCCAGAATCACCGCGTCAAGCTGCGTGATCTTCTCCGACCCGCCGCCGAAGCGTCCGGCGAAAAAACCCGAGACGCCAACCAAGGCACACAGCGCCGCGACTAAAAAGACCAGCCGTACCGTTCGTAAGGGGCGAAACCAAAAGCGCCGTTTGCGCTGCGCCCCGGCTGCATGTTCCTGCCGCCCGGACTTACCCGCTTCCGTGGCCTCCACTCCGGCGACTTCATCTGCTTCGTCGATTTTTAAGGGTTCCAGAGTTTCCATGTGCCTGCTCCTCTCGTTATACTATAAGGCAGCCGCCCATATCTTGCAGGGAAAGCCGGTCGGCAATGCGGCTCTGCTTATACGGCGCGAGGGCAGCGCCCGCTCTTTCATCAAAGGACATTTGCGCCGGATAAACTTAAAAGCAGTATACCTTGCTGCAAAATGTTTGGCAAGAGGAGCGGAAAAATTGTTCGAAAATCGTCGGAATGGGCAGAGACAGGCTTAGAGCACGAAGCAATAAATTGCCGCAAAGTGAAACATCGTCCCGGCGAGAATCAGCAGGTGAAACAGCTCGTGAAAGGTCCATTCCGCGGAGATGTTGGGCTTTTTAATTGCGTAAAACACCGCGCCAACGGAATAGCACACGCCCCCCAGCGCCACCAGCGTCATGCAGGGTTGGCCCACCGACGCAAAGTCCTTTGCAACAAACAGAACTGCCCAGCCCATGACAAGGTAAACCGCCGTGGACAGAATCCGGGGCGCGTTCAGCCAAGCCAACTTGATGATAATCCCCAAAAGCGCCACCGCCCACAGCGCGACGCAAAACCGCACGCCCGTAGGCTGGGGCAGCAATACCATGGCAAAGGGCGTGTAGCTTCCGGCAATCAGCACGTAGATCATGCTGTGGTCCATCTTGCGTAAAAAGCGCTTTGCTCCGCCCGTTGTGTCGCATCCAGGATAATAATGGTAAATGGCGCTGGCGGTATACAATGCCAGTGCAGACAGGCAAAACACCATTGCCGCCCACAACGTTTTGGCGCTCACGCCCAACGCAACACCCCGCAGGGCCATCACCACGCAGCCCACAAGGGCACCAACGGCCCCCAGGGCATGGGTTGCAAAGCTGATGCGGTCCTGCGCCTTTGTTACAAAATCACGCATACAGATAACACCTCTCAGTCCGTCTTCAGTTGAATGTAGTTTCAGTTATTATATTACATCATGTCGAAAATATTTCAAGTGGTTTCTTGAATTTTTACTCCGTCGTTTTTCACAAAACCGAACCTAAAATTTTTTTAGCCTACCTGCTTGCAATTTATACATATGTCCGATACAATAGACACAATTAAAAAATGATAGCTGGAACGAAGTGCTCTGCGCACGGGCTGACGCCTATCATTTCTTGTTGTCTGAGGGGCGTTTCAAACCGACGATGGTTTGGGGCGCTTTTCTTTTATATACTGTGAGAAAATGGGAAGATTGAATGATAATAAAAGAAGACAGGAGGCTTTTCAAATGATTTTATTGGCGAACGGAAAGGTCATTACCCGGGACGCAGAGGGCGTTGGCTACTATCCTGACGGAGGAGTCGTCACCAATGGAGGCAAAATCGTGGCCGTGGGCTGGACTGCGGAGCTGAAAGCCCAGTATCCGCAGGCAGAGTTTGTGGACGCCGGTGGCGGCGTCATCATGCCCGGCCTGATTAATGCCCACACCCATATTTATTCCGCTCTGGCCCGGGGACTGAGCATCAATGGCAACAACCCCTCCAATTTCTTGGAGGTGCTGGAGGGTACCTGGTGGGCCATTGACCGCAATCTGGATCTGGAGGCCACCCGTGCCTCCGCGCAGGCGCTGGTCATCGACTGTATCAAGCAGGGCGTCACCACCTTTTTCGATCACCACGCCTCCTTCTGCGAGATTCCCGGCTCTCTCATGAGAATCGCGGAGGTCACGAAGGAGATGGGCATGCGGGCCTGCCTGTGCTATGAGGTTTCCGACCGGGATGGAGAGGAGAAGGCCATTCAGTCTGTGCAGGAGAACAAGGACTTTATCGACTATTGCGAGAAGAATCCCGACGATATGCTCAAGGCCCTGTTCGGCGGGCATGCCCTGTTCACCATTTCGGATAAGACCTTTGATCGGATGACCGCCGCCAACAATGGGCGCGTGGGCTTCCATATCCATGTGTCCGAGGGAATGAACGACGTGTACGACAGCTTGCAAAACTATGGCCGCCGACCCGTCCAAAGGCTTCAGGATCACGAAATTTTGGGGCCCAAGACCCTGCTTGGACACTGCATCCACGTGAATACTGCCGAGATGGATTTAATTAAGGCCACCGAAACCATGTGTGTCAACAACCCTGAGAGTAACATGGGCAACGCTGTGGGCATCTCCCCGATTTTGCAGCTTTGCAAAAAGGGCATTCTGGTGGGCCTTGGCACCGACGCGTATACGAACGACATGCTGGAGTCCATCAAGGTGGCCCTGTGCTCGCAGCGGAGCAACGCGTGCCTGCCCAATGTGGGTTGGTGCGAGGTCACCGACATGCTCTTCCACAACAATGCAAAAATCGCCAACCGGTCTTTTGAAACGCCCTTGGGCGTTCTGCGCCCCGGCGCGGCGGCGGACGTGATTGTCATGGACTATAAGCCGTACACACCCTTCTCCGATGAGAATATCGACGGGCACATGCTCTTTGGCATGACGGGCCGCCAGTGCAAGACCACCATGATCAACGGCAAGGTTTTGATGAAGGACC
Source organism: Oscillibacter sp. (assembly GCF_032060045.1). Lineage (GTDB taxonomy): Bacteria > Bacillota > Clostridia > Oscillospirales > Oscillospiraceae > Oscillibacter. The sequence continues at coordinate 13,281 of NZ_DAMBZJ010000036.1, read as the reverse complement.
GGGTTTTGACCGAGATCGACGAGGACGCGGTCAACGCCCGTATTCTGGAAAGCTCCAAGCGTCTTTGGGGCCGCCTGAACCACAGAGAATATTGAGATGAACGGATGGGGCGTCCGCCCTGCTGGCGGAACAGCCCGCCCCGCCCTTTAAAACATGAGGAAAGAATATAACGGAGGTAAGCGGAAATGAGCGAATTGATGACCCCCATCCCGTTTCGGGAACTGATGGCGTGGACCGTCTCGGAGCACCAGCAAGAAGGCACCGTGTTCGGCGCCCGTCGGCCCTATCTGGCCGGGACGAAGACCCTTCCTATTTTTGGCGAGAAGCTTGAAACCCCCTTTGGCCCTGCAGCAGGCCCTGCCACGCAGCTTGCGCAGAACATCATCGCCGGATACTACACCGGCGCCCGGTTTTTCGAGCTGAAGACGGTTCAGAAAATGGATGGCGCGGAGCTGGCCGCCTGTGTCAACAAGCCCTGCATTCTGGCGGAGGACGAGTGCTATAACTGTGAGTGGTCCACGGAGCTGTATGTCTCTCAGGCGTTTGAGGAATACGTGAAGGCTTGGTGTGCCTGCAAGATGATGGCCCGGCTGTACGGGCTGGGCGACCCCGATGGATTTGTGTTCAACATGTCCGTGGGCTATGACCTCGAAGGAATCAAGGGCAAGAAGATCGACGATTTCCTCAACGGAATGACCGACGCATCCGAAACCCCGATTTTTAAAGAGTGCATCGCCGTTTTGCGGCAGATGTTCCCCGCGGAAGAGGATTTTATCGCCTCCATCTCTCCTCGGGTTTCCCACAGTGTCACCGTTTCCACCCTCCATGGCTGCCCGCCGGACGAGATAGAGCGGATTGCCAGCTATCTGATTGAGGAAAAGCACCTCCATACCTTTGTGAAGTGCAACCCCACCATTCTGGGCTATGAGACGGCGCGCACCGTGCTGGACTCCATGGGGTATGACTATATCTCCTTTGACGAGCACCATTTTCAGGAGGATTTGCAGTACGCCGACGCGGTGCCTATGTTCCACCGGCTGATGGCGCTGGCTGCAAAACATGGTCTGGAATTTGGCTTGAAGCTGTCCAACACGTTCCCAGTGGATGTGACCCGCAAGGAGCTGCCCTCTGAGGAAATGTATATGGCGGGCAAGTCCCTCTTCCCGCTGACCACCATCATGGCTTCCCGCATCGCTGCAGAATTTGGCGGGCGGTTGCGCCTGTCCTATGCGGGCGGAGCGGATTTCTTCAACATCGACAAGCTGTTTGCCTGTGGTATCTGGCCCATCACCATGGCCACCACAGAGCTGAAGCCCGGCGGTTATCAGCGCTTCAAGCAGATTGCCGAGAAGCTTGAAAAGCTTCGCTACGAGCCGTTTATCTCTGTGGACGTGGAGGGAATCGAAGCGTTGGCGCAGGAGGCGCGGCGGGATAAATACCATGTCAAGCCGGTTAAGCCCCTGCCTCGGCAGAAGCTGTATGAAAAAGTGCCGCTGCTGAGCTGCTTTACGGCTCCCTGCGAAGGCGGCTGCCCCATCCGGCAGGACATTCCGGAGTATATTGAGTTGTGCCATCAGGGTCGGTACGCGGACGCATTGCGTCTGATTATTGAGAAAAACCCGCTGCCGTTTATCACCGGCACCATCTGCACCCACCACTGCATGGACAAGTGCACCCGGAATTTCTATGAGGACTCCGTGCAGATTCGCGCCACCAAGCTGGTGGCGGCAGAAAGGGGCTATGACGAGGTGATGCGCACCCTCAAAGCTCCTGTTCCTGCCAATAATGGCGTGAAAGCTGCCATCGTGGGCGGCGGACCCTCCGGCCTGTCGGCGGCGTTTTTCCTTGGCCGGGCCGGCATCCCATGCACCATTTTTGAAAAGGCCGACACCCTTGGCGGCGTGGTGCGTCAGGTCATTCCCGGTTTCCGCATCAGTGACGAGGCCATTCAGAAGGACGTGGATCTGGTGTTGAAGATGGGCGCCGAAGTTCGTTGCGGTGCGCCTGCCCCGTCCGTGGCCGAGTTAAAAGCCCAGGGCTATACGCATATCTATTTCGCCGTGGGTGCGTGGAAGCCCGGCAACCTCAGCATCCCCGGCAACGTGGCTCCTGTCATCGGCTGGATGAAGGATTTGAAGGCCGGAAAGGACGTATCTCTTGGCCATGTGGTGGTGGTCGGCGGTGGAAACACCGCCATGGACGCGGCCCGCGTCGCCTTGCGGGCGGGAGCCAAGTCCTCTACGCTGGCTTATCGCCGGACAAAGAAATATATGCCCGCCGACGCGGAAGAACTGGACCTTGCCATTGCTGACGGCGTGCGCTTTTTGGAGCTGGTTAGCCCCTTTGAGCAGAAAAACGGGACGCTGCTGTGCAAGCGGATGAAGCTGGGCGAGCCGGACGCCTCCGGACGGCGCGTGCCGATGGAAACGGGCGAAACGGTAGAAATCAACTGCGACACGGTTGTTTCCTCCGTGGGCGAGCAGGTGGATACCCAATTCCTCACGGACAACGGCATTAAGCTGGATAACATTGGCTGTCCTGCCTTTATTACCAATCTGGAGGGCGTGTTCTGTGGCGGCGATGTACGCCGCGGCCCCGCCACGGTGGTGGAGTGCATCGCAGATGCGCAGGGCTTTGCCAATCAGGTGATGAAAACTTTCCGCAATTCCGTGGACTTCCCTACAAATGCCCAGTCTTCCCGGAAGGAGGCGGTGGCCAAGCGCGGCATCCTGTGCGAATCTGCCAAGTGCGAGGGAGAGCGCTGCCTGAGCTGCAACGTTGTGTGCGAAAGCTGCGCCGATGTGTGCCCCAACCGCGCCAATGTCTCAATAGAAATGCCCGACGGGCGGCGGGAGATTCTCCATGTCGACCGTATGTGCAACGAGTGCGGCAACTGTGCCGTGTTCTGCCCCTACGATTCCGCGCCTTACCGCGACAAGTTTACCCTGTTCCACAGCAAGGAGGACTTTGACGAAACGGAAGGCAACTCCGGTTTCCTGCCCCTTGACGGGCGCAAAGTTCTGGTCCGGCTGAACGGAACGGTTTTTGAAGCCGATCTGGATGGGGAGAATACCCTGCCCAAGGATATCGAGTGCGTGATTCTCACGGTGTTCAGCCGATACGGCTATTTGATGGGCTGAGCGCTTTACTGAGAAGCTTTTTCTCCAAAATGCTGCTCCATACTGTAAGAAGGTCCGCCGAATGCAGATTCGGCGGGCCTTTTTACGGCTATGTGTGTAATTCCGATTTAGACGCGCAAAAAGTCATTTTTAACAACGGGACACACTGAACTGCGCAAAAGATTTTCCAGTCGCGATCTCCAGAATCGGTACATAATAGTTTCCGTCGGTACACCTTCCGCTGCCTGTGTCTTTTGGCGCGGGAAAGCGCTCTGAAAGTCTCTCGTCGATGGCGTCGAAAAAGGGGAAACCGCTTGATTCGCCGAGATTCGACGCGAAGAAAAAACGGAAATTAGACGGTAAGCAATAAATCGAAAAAATGCTGTAAAACTACTGATGTTTTTGAATTCCAGAACAGCCTGAAGAACTGGAACACGCCAAATAAACCGCTGATAATTTTGAAATTTTTAAAATTAGACGCTTTTTGGATGAAGCTGTGCTATACTGCGGGTAGTTTCAAACGCGGGACTTCGGATATGCCGCGTAAAGCAGTTGTTCCGTGGATAAAATTTGGATACCTGATTGATCCTAAGGCATCAATATTTTTTATGGAGGAAATTGATATGTCAAAGCTTGTAGAGTGCATTCCCAATTTCAGCGTCAGCAAGGAAAAAGACGAGCTGGTGTTTCAGGGCTTGGTGGACGTGGCAAACTCCATTCCCGGCTGTACGGTGATGGACGTTCAGTCCGACGGGACTCATAACCGCTGCGTATTCACGCTAGTGGGCTCTCCTAAGGGCATTGAAGAGGCCGCCTTCCAGCTGTGCAAAAAGGCCACGGAGACGATTGACCTCACCAAGCACGAGGGTGCGCATCCCCGCATGGGCGCCACAGACGTAATTCCCTTTGTCCCCACCATGGATATCACCGTGGAGGAGTGCGTGGAAATCAGCAAGCATGTTGCCCAGCGCATTTGGGACGAGCTGAAGGTTCCCAGCTTCCTGTATGAGGATTCCGCAAGCTCCCCCGACCGGGTGAATCTGGCGAAGGTCCGCAAGGGTCAGTTTGAGGGAATGTCCGAGAAGCTGCTCCTGCCCGAGTGGGCTCCCGACTATGGTGAGCGGAAGATTCATCCCACCGCCGGCATTATTGCCATCGGCGCGCGGATGCCTCTGGTGGCCTTCAACGTGAATCTGGACACCGACAACGTGGAGGTTGCCAAGGAGATTGCCAAGGCGATCCGCGGTTCTTCCGGCGGCTTCAAGCATTGCAAGGCCATCGGCCTTCTGCTGGAGGACCGGAATATTGCACAGGTTTCCATGAACATGGTGAACTACGAGGGAACTCCTCTGTATTACACCTATGAAATGATCCGCGCCTTGGCCGACCGGTACGGCGTGCGGATTCTCGGCACCGAGGTGGTGGGACTGACCCCTGCCAAGGCTCTGATCGACTGCGCCGAGTTCTATCTCAAGATCGAGAACTTCAACTGCCGCAATCAGGTGATGGAATACCACCTGATCGACATGGAATAAGGAGGCCGACATGAAACTTGTTGACCAGACTCTTTCGGGCTTTGTAGATCTGACGGCCTCCAACGCGCCCGCTCCCGGCGGTGGCGCTGCCTCCGCGCTGGAAGGCGCCATGGGCGCGGCCTTGACCGCCATGGTCTGCTCCCTGACGCAGGGAAAGAAGAAGTATGAAGAATATCAGGAACTGACGGCCGGTGTTGCCGAGCAGGCGCAGGCACTGAAAGCGAAGTTTGTGGACGTGATTGACCGGGATACCGAGGCGTTCAACGCTGTGTCCGCCGTCTTTGCTATGCCTAAGGACACCGACGAGGAAAAAACCGCCCGCTCCGGCGCGATGCTCACCGCCCTGAAGGGCTGCACGGAGACGCCTTTTGAGATGATGGAGCTGTCCTATGCCGCTCTGGAGCTGACTGACCGGGTGGTAGGCAAGTCCAACGCCAGCGCAGCCAGCGATCTGGGCTGCGCAGCCTTGAGCCTGAAGGCCGCGATTCAGGGCGCTTGGCTGAACGTGCTTATCAACATCGGTGGGATGAAGGATCAGGAATTTGCCGACCGTTACCGTGCACAGGGCGAGGCACTTTTGGCAAAGGCTCTGCCTTTGGCGGATGCTATTTACGAAAAGGTTCTTCATTCACTTTAAATTTTAAAAACCGATGGATTCAGACGGAAAGTGTGATAGAATGAACGCTACAATTCGGCGCATTTTGCCAGAGGAATATGCTGCCTCCCGCTGGAGCGGGGGAACCACCACGCAGATTGCGATTGCTCCTGCCGGGGCGGTCTATGCAGAGCGGGACTTTCTGTGGCGCGTCAGCTCCGCAACGGTGGAGCTGGAGGCTTCGGATTTCACACCCCTGCCGGACTATGAACGGTTTTTGTCCACCCTGCGGGGGACCATCCGCCTGACCCACGGCGAGAACGCTATGGAGCTGACGCCCGGTAGCGTCCACCGGTTCGATGGGGGTGCGCCTACCCGCTCCGAGGGTATCTGCACAGACTTTAACCTGATGCTCCGCAAGGGGCGCTGCGCCGGGCAGATGGTTTGCCTTCGCATGGGTGAGGGTGGCGTGAGCCGCCTGAGCCAAACGGTGGAGGCGACGGCGGCAAAGCGCGTTTTTCTGGTCTACTGCGCGGAGGGGGACGGCGAACTTTCGGTGGAGGGGACAGACGTTCGTTTTGCCGCGGGCGAAGCGGCGCTGGTGGAGAACGTGGAACCGCTGCTTAGATGCGCGTCCGCATCCACATTCCTGATCTGCGAAATTGCCGAAATAATCTAAGACAAATAATTAAGGAGGAAATGACCCATGGAATTTAAGACTGACATTGAAATTGCCCAGTCGACAGCCATGCTTCCCATCCAAGAGGTGGCTGCGAAGCTGGGCGTTGAACAGGACACGCTGGAGCCTTATGGCCATTACAAGGCGAAGCTGGATATTCATGCGCTGAAGGACCTGCCCCGCAAGGCAAAGCTGGTGCTGGTGACGGCCATCAGCCCCACCCCCGCGGGCGAGGGTAAAACCACCACCTCCGTTGGTCTTGCCGACGCGCTGAACCGGCAGGGCAAGAAGACTGTGGTCTGCCTGCGTGAGCCCAGCCTTGGGCCCGTGTTCGGCGTTAAGGGCGGCGCAGCCGGCGGGGGCTATGCTCAGGTGGTGCCTATGGAAGATATCAACCTTCACTTTACCGGCGATTTCCACGCCATCGGTGCGGCAAATAACCTGATGGCGGCGCTGCTGGACAACCACATTCAGCAGGGCAACGTGCTGGATATTGATGTGCGCAGAATTGTTTGGAAGCGTGCGGTGGATATGAACGACCGCCAGCTCCGTCACATCATCTGCGGCCTTGGCGGCAAGGCCAGCGGTGTACCCCGCGAAGACGGGTTTGAGATTACCGTGGCTTCTGAGATCATGGCTGTGCTGTGCCTCGCGCAGGATCTGGAGGACATGAAGGCAAGACTTGCACGGATGGTGGTGGCCTATACCCGCGACGAAAAACCCGTCACGGCCCACGACCTCCATGCCGAGGGCGCCATGGCCGCCCTGTTGAAGGACGCCATTAAGCCCAATCTGGTCCAGACGCTGGAGCATACCCCCGCGCTGATCCACGGCGGACCCTTTGCGAACATCGCCCACGGCTGCAACTCCATTCAAGCCACGGAGACGGCCATGAAGCTCAGCGAGTACACCGTCACCGAGGCGGGCTTTGCCGCCGACCTTGGCGCCGAGAAGTTCCTGGACATTAAGTGCCGCGCAGGCGAGTTCCATCCCGACGCGGTTGTAGTCGTGGCCACCGTTCGTGCCCTGAAGTATCACGGCGGCGTTGCAAAGGCCAATCTGAATAACGAAAATCTGGAAGCTCTGGAAAAAGGCCTGCCCAACCTCCTTCAGCACGTGGAGAACGTGACGAAGGTGTACGGACTGCCCTGCGTGGTGGCGGTCAACGCGTTCCCCACCGATACCGCCGCAGAGCTGAAGATGGTGGAAGACAAGTGCCGCGAGCTTGGCGTCAACGTGGCTCTCAGCGAAGTGTGGGCTAAGGGCGGCGCAGGCGGCGAGGCTCTTGCCCAGGAAGTCATGCGCCTGTGCGAGCAGCCCAACAACTTCCAGTATGTCTATGACGCGGAGGCGAGCATTGAAGAGAAGCTCAACGCCATCGCCACCAAGGTCTATCGCGCCGATGGCGTGGTGCTTGCCCCCGCCGCGAAAAAGCAGATGCAGCAACTCACCGAGCTGGGCTTTGACAAGCTGCCCATCTGCATGGCGAAGACCCAGTTCTCCTTCTCGGATGACGCTGGAAATCTGGGCGCGCCCCGTGGCTTCAAAATCACCGTGCGGGACCTGAAGGTGAACGCCGGCGCGGGCTTCCTGGTGGCAAAAACCGGCGATATCATGACCATGCCTGGCCTGCCCAAGGTTCCCTCCGCCGACCGCATCGACGTGGACGCGCAGGGAAGAATTTCCGGCCTGTTTTAAACAGCATTTCCCGGCGGAGCCAGTCGGCTCCGCCGGGGTACGCCCCCTCTTTTATAGGGCATTTTGTAAGAAGCTTCCCGGCTCGTGAGCGGGAGCGAAAGGGGAAAGGTTATGCTGAATCCCGCTGAATTTTTGGAAAAATACACCGAGATTGGTGAAAAAAAGGCCGCGTCCAGCGTGAAAAAGCTGCTGCTGGCAGGAATACTGGCAGGCTTTGCCATTGGAATCGGCAGCGCGGTGACTGCTGCAGCCAGCTATTCCGTTGAGAGCACATCCCTTGCAAAGCTAATCAGCGGTGTGTTGTTCCCGCTGGGGCTAATTATGGTGCTGATGACCGGGGCAGAATTGTTTACAGGAAACTGCCTGATGCTGATTCCCATTCGGGAACGGCGGATTCGTTTGGGCGGAATGGTCCGAAACCTTGTTCTGGTATATGTCGGGAACTTTGTTGGGGCAGTGTTGCTGGCGTGGGCGATGCGGACGTTCAGCGGCCCGCATATGACCGAGGGACTGGTGCTGAAAATGATTTCCACGGCCACTGCAAAATGCTCATTCTCGTTTGTCGAAGCGCTGGGTCTTGGCATTTTGTGTAACATTTTGGTGTGTACCGCCGTGATGATGGCCCTGTGTGCAGAGGATTCGGTGGGCCGGGCTGTGGGCGTGTTTGGCCCTGTCTGCTGCTTTGTGATCTGTGGGTTCGAGCATTGTGTAGCCAATATGTATTACATCCCCGCAGGTCTGCTGGCACTGACGCTGCCCGGTGCCGGAGCGGTGGTGACGGAGGCTGGTTTGGATATCTCGGCCCTAACCTGGGGAAACTTCCTGCTGGGAAATCTCCTGCCTGTGACCATCGGAAATCTTTTGGGCGGCCTTGGTTTTGCGTGGCTGCTTTGGTCCGCGCATCATAAAAAATCTGCGTAAACCCAATTTTCTGGGCGAAGTCCAGACATCCTCTCGGAGCCGACGCTCCGCAATTCCGTCCCCAAGCCCCTGAACATGCGAAGCATTTTCCGGGAAGAGAAGGAGCGGCGAAAAGATCGAGCTTGGACCGAAAGGCCGAAGCGAGGGATATGGAGCCTGCTCCGACGACAGAGTAGGGCCAGCGCGTTAAGTGCCGACGGATGGGAGTCGCCGTTGGACGAAGGGGCCCACGCCCCGCGTTGCTGAACCCGCATCCGCTGCCACAAAGAAGGAAATACTTCCTCCCAAGTGGCAACTGCCGAAACCAAGCGAATGCTTGGTTGGGCCGTTTTTCTCACATAAAGGAGGAATTTAATATGAAGAAACAAAAAACATCTATGCTGGTGACCCTTGGTATGCTGGTGGCCATCGAAATCGTGCTCTCCCGGTTCTGCTCCATTCCGGCGTGGAACTTTAAAATTGGCCTTGGGTTTGTGCCCATCGTGGTGGCGGCGGTTCTGTACGGCGCCGTGCCTGCCGCAGTCGTGGCCGGGCTGGGCGATTTTCTGGGGGCCATTATGTTCCCCATCGGGCCTTATTTTCCCGGATTTACCTTGACTGCCGCGCTGACGGGGTTGGTGTGGGGTGCGTTTTTGTACAAGCGGCAAACCATGGCCCGCATCGGCGGTGCCGTGGCAGTGAACCAACTGGTTCTAGGTCTGCTTTTAAACACGCTGTGGATTTCCGTGCTGTACGGTTCGCCCTATGTCCCCTTGTTCCTCACCCGGACGGTCTCTACCGCTGTGATGATTGCGGTGCAGGCTGTGACCATCGGCTTGATGACAAAGGTGCTGGGACACTTTGGAAAGAAGGCCACCGTATGAACCTTTCGCAGGCGCTGGAATTTATCCACGCCACATCCTGGCAGGGAAGTCGTCTGGGGTTGGAGCGCATTGAAGAACTGATGAAGCGGCTGGGAAACCCAGAAAAGCGGATGAAGTTCATTCATGTGGCGGGGACCAATGGAAAGGGCTCTGTGTGCGCCATGCTCTCGGAAATTTTGACCCGGGCTGGCTATACCACCGGGCTTTACACCTCGCCCCACCTCTTTCGCATCAACGAGCGGATGAAGGTGAATGGCAAGGACATCTCCGACGAGGAGCTGACCGATCTTGCTCGGCAGGTGAAACCTCTAGTGGACGGAATGTCCGATCAGCCCACGGAATTTGAACGAATTACCGCCATGGCCTTGTTGTATTTTCAGCAGAAGAATTGCGATGTGGTGGTTCTTGAGGTGGGGCTTGGAGGACGGCTGGACTCCACCAACATCATCAATGCGCCGGATGTGGCGGTGATTACCCACATTGCGTTGGAGCATACCGACGTGCTGGGAGACACTCTTACGAAAATTGCCATGGAGAAAGCAGGCATCATCAAGCCGGGCGCAGAAGTGGTGCTTTCCAGACAGACCCAGGAGGTGGAAGACGTGGTGCGCCGCGTCTGCGCACAGCGGGGCTGTACCCTGCGCGTAAGCGATTCCGCTGCTCAAACGCCGATTTCCCACGATCTGGACGGGCAGATCTTCGATTACCGGGACCGGAAGGCTCTTCGTTTACGGCTGATTGGAAATTATCAGTATCAAAACGCCGCTGTGGCGCTGGACACTGTCGATGTGCTGCGGGAATGGCGGGGATACAGCATTCCGGAGTCTGCCGTGCGGGAAGGGCTTCTGGCCGTGACTTGGCCGGGGCGGTTTGAAATACTGCAAAAAGATCCTCTGGTACTGGTGGATGGAGCGCACAATCCTGACGGAGTGCGGGAGCTTGCCGGGGGCCTTGCGGCCTATCTCCCAGGACGGAAGCTAACCATGGTCATGGGCGTAATGGCGGACAAGGATTACAACGATATGATTCGCACTGTGGCGCCGTTTGCAAGAGAATTCATTGCCGTGACACCGGAGAGCGAGCGGGCGCTTCCATCCGAGGCGCTTTGTGCAAGGATTGCGGAGCTGACCGGGATTCCCGCCCGGAGCGGCGGCGATGTGAAAAGCGGCATGGCCATGGCAATGGACGGAAAGGGTCCGGAGGATATCGTCTGTGCCTTTGGCTCGCTGTATCAGGTGGGCGAAGTGCGCGCCTTTTTCGGACGGACGGACTGATAAACAGCGACGCGGAGATACGCGGCGCTTGCGTGTAACTAGGGGCAGGCCGTGGTGGCCTGCCCCTGCTCGTTGCCCTGCCGATGCAAATATGGCTGGCGCGGAGTGGCGAAGCCGTGATATAATGGACATGGAAGAGCAAGATTTTGTAAAAGGACTTTGAAGGGAAGGGACGGACTCATGTCGAAAATTGAAGTGCAAATGTTTGATATTCCTTGCGTGAAGCTGGACGGAGTGGAGATTTCCTTCCCATTTAAGCGGGTTGACGCGCTGTTCTATTATTTGATTTGCCGCAAAAGCGCCACAAGGCAGGAACTGGTGGAGCTTTTATGGGAGGACTGCGCAGAAGAGGTGGGCTATAAAAATCTGCGCCACACCATCTACACCCTACGCAAGATTTTGGGGGCCGACCTGATTTTGACCACGCAAAAAACGGAGGTGCGGCTGAACCCGGAGCGGGAGCTGGTTTCCAATCTGGACCGGTGTGGCGAGGGCGAAGCCATTGACAAGGAGCGGTTTCTGCGGGGTTTCGCTGTGAAAAACGCGCCAAACTTCAACGCCTGGGTGGATCAGGTGCGGGAGCAGATGGCCGCCCGAACCCTCAGCGATTTATCCGATGGTGCGGCGGAGGCCAGAGCGGCGGGCGATTTTGGAAAAGCGGAGCGGTTGAGCCTTGAATATCTCAGCCGGGACGGGCTGGACGAAAAAATGGTCATGTTCCTCATGGAACTTTATCAGCAGGAAGGGCGATATTATAAGGCGGCGAACCTTTACCAGCGGTTGAAGGACAAGCTGGCGGAGGAACTGGGGATTACACCGCTGCACGAGACAGCCGCGCTGTACTATGAGATTGTGAATCAATGGAACCGCACCACGGAAGACGCACCCAGCCGCCCCGGTCCCGAGATGACCGCCAGCCGCGCCGCGCTTGTGCGGAAAATGCAGGAGCGGTATCGCCTATTTCAGGAGGGGTACGAGGTTTCTTCGCTGCTGTTTTACGGCGAGGCAGGCAGCGGCAAAAGCTATCTTTTGCAATCCTTTTTGCGCGGTGGGGATTTTTCCGACGTACTGGTGCTGAAAAGTGGCTGCTCCCAACGGCAATCCGGCGTGTATCTCGAGCCATGGAAAAACGTGATGCTTGCTGTGGCGGAGGAAATGGCCCGGCGGAATGTGCAGATTCCCGAAACCACCCGCCGCACCATCGCTCGGGTGTTTCCGGTTTTTTCTGACGGGGAAGAGGCTCGGCGGGAGCCGGGGGAATTTAAGCAAAACCGTTGCGGCGCGCTGGTGACCGACGCGGTGGCATTGCTGCTGTCTCTGGCGGCTCAACGGCGGAGAATTTTACTGGTATTTGAGGATTTACAGTGGATGGATTCGGCCAGTCAGGACCTGCTCAGTCAGGTGGTCCGCAGGCTGGGGGGAAATCAGCTTCTGCTGCTTTCCACAAGCTGGACGCTGAATGTGGACGTGAATTTCATGCTGGACGAGTCGGCGCTGGAACGGGTGTGCATTCCCTGTCTCACCCGGGTGGAGACGGATGAATATCTGGACGCGGTGCTGGGCGGGGACTTGCCTGTTCCCCTACGGGACCGCATTTACGAGGCCACGGGTGGCAATCCCCGGTTGCTGGCGGCGGCTGTTGAAAATCTGCGGGGCAAGGAGCCATCGGAGAACACGCTGCCGGACGAGGGTGGCATCCTCCGCCAGCGGATGGCGGGTCTGAGTGCCCAAGCTCTGCAACTTGCCAACGTATTGGCCCTGTTTCAGGATAAAACGCCCTGCCGCCTGCTTACGGAAATAACCGGCTATCAGACGGCGCAGCTTTATACCCTCTCTGTGGAACTGGAGGAACACTCTCTCATCGGGGAGCGGCTTGTGGACGGAGAGAGTTATCTGGAATTCCTCCATCCTCATATGCGGGAAGCCCTGTATCAGGCGCAGTCCTATTTCCAGCGCCAGCCTGTGCACCTGAAAATTGCAGAGTGCCTGCGGGAAGCCTTGCAGGAAGGGGACGCGGATGGTCTGATGCGTGCGGCGGTTCACTATCGCGCGGGAGGAGACGGGCGAACGGCCCTTTGCTGCGAGGTGGAGGCGCTTTATTGGCGGACAGGGCGGACCTGCGAAATTCCGCCTCTGGTGTCTGTGGACGCGCCGATACTTTTGCCTCGGACAGAAGAGACTGTTGAGGACGAGGTGAAGCGGCTGGAGCAAGAGCTGGAGCGGCTGCGCCGCCAGCTTTCGCCGGAGGAAAAAGAGACGTTGGAGAGACCGGGACGGCTGCTTTTGTGCGCGAAAGCGCGAACGATGATTTACGTTGGACAGTATCAGGAGGGGCTGGCCGTCACGGACGATCTGCTTCGGGCTTTGACGCCTTGTGCCCCGGAGGACACGGAGCTGTTGCTGTGGGCACTGCGTCAGCGCATCACTTATCACATCAAGACCGATCAGGCCGCGCCGGAATACATTGTCCGCGGCCTTGAAATTGCGGAGGAATCAGGTCTGAAGCGCCAGAGGGCCTGTTATCTACTGTTGCGGGGCATCGACTTCTGCAAGGAGGGAAGCTATAAGAGCTGCGACTATTTCCTCCGTCAGGCATT
>NZ_DAMBZJ010000035.1:26364-29366 GCF_032060045.1 Oscillibacter sp. | reverse complement strand
GCTGCTTTAAGACGACATTGGATAAAGACCTCTTGCTGATTGCCTGTAAACCATTAATACGACTGGCTTTTTCCAAGCCCTATAATTACACTCGGACCATGGGTAAGTCCTTATAGGACTTACCCATTTTTATGCTCATTTTTAATTTGAAATGATTACGATTCAGTTGTACGGTTTCGTGCAACTTTTTTATTTTGACTCCCCGTGTAGCAAACCCATTCCTGACTACATAATGGAATCAACCTATCGTGGAAGATTTTACTCATACACGATTTCAGATTTCAACAGGGCCTCGGAAACCTTCTGGTTTTACTTATTTAACCGCGTTTGACTCCACCCCGAACTGGTCCTATGCAAAGTCAAAAGAGATACCAGCCAACGGATTCTGGTTCTTTGCATCCTTGTTGTTGGCTTTGTCCCTGGCGGTCTTGGTGGTGACGTTTAGGGTGTGAGTCCAGTAGGCGTACTCGGTGCCTGCCAGTACAAGAGACAACGCCAGAATTTTGCCGACCATTGCCTTTTTTTAACCCTCTTATTTAAGCATCCAGTGAAACCTCTATTTTCTTTCCAGTCTTTTTCCTCTCTAGAGGCCTGATATCCCTTTAGCACCATGTTCATGCAATAGTGTCCAAACTGTCGGACAGAACGCCGGAACATTTGCAAAGGTGGTAGATGCCGCAGATTGCTAAAAGAGCAAAAAAGGCTCCTAAAACCCGCTGAGTGCGGGCTTTAGGAGCTTTTTCATTATGTTTTTACGTTTTTTTCAAGCTTTTGCAGCAGCGCAAAGCTTAAGTCGCATTCCGCTCTATAAGGATTTGGGGCGCGTTGCTTTGTTATACGGATTCCTCCGGAAGGTCGAGCGCCTCCGGCGTGGAGATACGCGTCCAGATAAGGTTGGCCCGGTCCACGGAGTCAAAGTACACGCTGGTAAGTAGGTTTGTAGGGATATTCAGCTCGTTTGCCAGACCGCTGATCTGGTCCCAATCCGCCCGCTCATAGCTAAGCAGCAGGGAGTAGAGCTTTCCGGCGGAGCCTTCCCGGTAAAGCAGGGCACGCTTGACTTCCTCCACCACGGGAACCTCTGCCAGAATCTCCTCCATAGGTGCGTCCACCAGATAGCCGAGGGTGGAGAGCATACCGATGAGGTAGGCGTCCGCCTTCGTAATGGAGAGCGCACCCCGGGGCGTGTATTCGATCAAATCGCTGCAAAAATTTGCCCGCAGGAAGGACAGCTTCAAAAATTCCTCCGAAGTCGGATCAATTTCATTTTCCGCGTTGCTGGCGCTGAGAAGGTAAATCCACTGGCGAATTTGCCCCAGCCCCAGAGTCATAATTGCCTGTCGGATGGTGGTTGCCCGGTGGGAGGAAGAAAAATAGGCGGAGTTGGCCATTCGCAGCAGACCAAACACCAGGGATGCATCCTGAGATACCATCCGCTCTATCTCGTCGATGTCTGGCTCATCTCGGGTGACGGCCACCATAAGCCGGAAGAAGTTTCCTTGCAAATAGCCACTGGTGTGGGCTTTGCAAGATAGTTTTTCCGCAACAAACGGTCCCTCCAGTGCCTCCACCTTCAGTCCCACGGCGGTATTGTACAACACCGCGTCGGTAATATTGGTTGCAATGCACTTCTTTCCCATGCTGTGGGCCAGCTCGATGACGTTTGCCAGCGTGGCTGCCGGAGTGGTTGCAAAATTCAGCTTGATATAGTGGATTTTGTCCATCAGCGCAAGATATCGGGGGGCAAACCGAAATTCATTCACCGCAATTTTGTAACCCTCCTTGGCAAACTGCTGCACAAAGTGCATCGCCAGCGGATGGATAATGACGCTGTCCTCAATTTGAATCACCAGCTCGGACTTCTTAAAGAGCCGGGGCGCCTTTTTCATTAGAAGCGTGGGGGTAAAGGTCATAAAATTCAGTGTTCCCGTCAGCGCTTTGTCGGTATTCTGCGTTAAAAAATTGTAGATGGCGTTGGCCGCCGCAAAGTCGTTTCCCGAAACGGACGGATTGGATGGAGCCCCTTCTGCCCCTCTAGGCGAGGCGGAATCATCTCCAAACGCCTGATTCTCGCCGTAGTAAAGAAGCTCATATCCAATCACGCTGCTGTCGGCATCCTTAATGGGCTGCCGCACAATATACTTATTGCTCACCGTGTCCTCCTTCCGGCGGGACGGTTTAAAAACCTTTTCCGCACCCGCTTTATCATAGCGTACCTTTTACAACCTTATCGGCAAATTTCAGTAAAAAATAATAGTTTTTAAAAATTAACGTTCAATTTTGCTGTTTTTTTGAAACCGATAACTCAACCCTTTTTTTGATTGAAACATTTTAAGGGCTATTTTAAGGTTCTTTATCGGACAAATTCGGCAAAGGGCCCTTTGCTTTAGCGGCGGGCTTTCCACTTTTTAAGGCGCCAGATGTACTGGGGACGCTCCCCTCCCCGCACCGCGTAACGCAGCCAGTCCAGCACCACAATCACCGGTCCGGCGGCAAGACACCACAACACCGTAAATTGGGGGCAAATCTGTCCCAAAATATTTCCCGGCATATGGGAATAGTCCCACACGCCCCAGCCCAGCCAAAGATTGACGATGCATCCGACCAGAAACTCCGCCGCCGTGACGGCAAGGCCGCTTAAAATTGCCTGCATCCAAATAGGACAAGCCCACGGCAGTTCCGCCCCCATTCGTTCCAGCACAAGGCCCAGTAGCAGCGCCAGAACCAGCATGGTCCAGCTAATGCCTTCGGGATGGCCTTGTATTGTTTTCCAAACCACTTCGATCAAAAAATACGCACTCCCCACAAAGCAGGCCAACAGTCCGCTTAAAATCTTGTCGCCGCACTTGCGCATCATTGCCCCTCCCTTTTATCCACCGGCCGCGGTTTGGGCCGCTCTCCTTTTGTTCTATGCGCGGTCCAGACTTGTCATGCCGCAAGACAGCCCTCTGGCGCGGTTTTCCGGGCAGTTTTCCAAATTGCGCGGACTCCAAAAACGGGGG
>NZ_DAMBZJ010000035.1:1509-26354 GCF_032060045.1 Oscillibacter sp. | reverse complement strand
ACAAAGTCGGTCCCCCGTTTCCGTTATTTGAAATACTACGCTGGGGCGGGTTTATTTAACGGCGCAGTGTTCACACTCATGGTCGCAGATGTTCAGCTCGTCGCCATAGGCGATGTCATTTTTGTCGTAATAGTCCTTCACCGCCGCCTTCACGGCCTGTTCCGCCAAAACGGAGCAGTGCAGCTTATGGGTAGGCAGCCCGTCCAGCGCCTCCACCACAGCCTTGTTGGAGAGAGTCAGGGCTTCCTTCACCGGTTTGCCCATAATCATCTCCGTGGCCATGGAACTGGTGGCGATGGCGCTTCCGCAACCAAAGGTGTTAAATTTCACGTCGCTGATGGTCTGCGTGTCCTTGTCCACCTTAATATACATCCGCATGATGTCACCACACTTAGCGTTGCCAACCTCGCCTACGCCGTCGGCGTCGTCCATCTTGCCCACATTCCGGGGATTCTGAAAGTGATCCATCACTTTTTCACTGTACAGCATATTTAACCGCTCCTTTCAAGCTTAAATCACGTGCTTTAAACTGCCTTTTTCCAGCTCGTCCCACACGGGAGAGATATTCCGAAGGTACTCCACAATTCCCGGCGTAACGGCCAGAATGTGGTCGATTTCCTCCGCCGTGTTGTACTCGCTGAGGCTCAGCCGCAGCGACCCGTGGGCCACTTCGTGGGGCAGGCCCAGGGCCAGCAGCACATGGCTGGGGTCCAGGGACCCGGAGGTACAGGCGCTCCCCGAAGACGCGCAGATGCCTTTCTGATCCAGCAGAAGAAGAAGAGATTCTCCTTCAATGCCTTCAAAACACAGGTTCACATTGCCGGGAAGGCGGTGCTCCTTCTCGCCGTTGAGAATGCTGTGAGGAATTTTTGTTAGGCCGTCAATCAGCCGGTCCCGCAGGACAGTGACCTTGGCGGCGTTTTCCTCCAGATGGCCACAAATCTCGTCAAAGGCCGCTGCAGCCCCCACAATTCCGGCAATATTCTCGGTTCCGGCCCGCTTGCCCCGCTCCTGCGCGCCGCCATAAATCACGTTCATCAGGGGAAGGACACCGCGCCGGACGTACAGCGCGCCTACACCCTTTGGCCCGTGGAACTTATGCGCCGACAGGCTCAAAAGATCAATGTTCATAGCCCGCACGTCGATGGGCAGATGTCCCGCCACCTGCACCGCGTCGGTATGGAAGGGAACGCCCAGTTCCCGGCAAATTGCTCCGATTTCTGGGACTGGCTGGATGGTGCCGATTTCGTTGTTGGCGAACATCACGGTCACAAGGCAGGTGTCCGGGCGGATGGCCTGCCGCACCTGCTCCGCAGAAATCACGCCGGACTTGGGGATGGGCAGCAGCGTGATCTCAAACCCCTCTTTTGAAAGCTGCTCCAGCGTATGCAAAATGGCATGATGCTCAAATTCCGTGGAGATGATGTGGCGCTTATTCTTCTTCGCGCCCGCAGCCGCAGCAGAGCGTAGGGCCTGATTGTCGGCCTCGCTGCCGCCGGAGGTAAAGGTGATTTCACTGGGGTCGCAATTCAGTCTTTTTGCAAATACCTGCCGGGCCAGAGACAGCCGCTCCGCCGCCTCCTGTCCCACGGTGTGCAGGCTGGACGGATTCCCGTAAAACTCCTGAAAGCATGGCAGCATGGCCTTTACAGCCGTATCACTCACGGCAGTGGTAGCCGCGTTATCCGCATATACTCGCATTATTAGGACCTCCCCTAATTCATATTAGTTTACTGTGATTAAAATATATCACAGTTATCCTATTTGTCAAGTATGGTAATTGGGTATTTTCTAATTTTTTATATATTTCTGTGCTTTTGGGGGTCTGAAAAAGCTGTCGTGTCTTTGACGCGGTCTAATCCAATGAAGCAGCCAATTTTGTAACTTTTTGGTGTTTTATTTTGTCGGATAACCTGATATACTGAAGAATATGAGAAAAAAGCGGCGGCTGCGGATTGCGCGGCCCTGCTTTAAACATTTAGAAAGGGTGTCATTTATCATGCGTCGAATTCTGCCGCTTTTCCTGGCTCTCTGCCTGCTGGCGTCTCTGGTCGCCTGCGGCCAGACCGCAAGCGGTGCCGGCTCCGGCGGCTCCGGCTCCTCTTCCGATTCTTCCTCCGCCGAGCCGGAGACTCCCCAAATAGAGCCATATTCCATATCTGACCCCACTGTAGAACCTGCGGGCGGCGCGGTGGACGGCGTGCCTTACGTGGCGTGGGACGGCATTGTGGAGCATCTGTTTTTTCATCCGGTCATCGCTTATCCCGAACTTGCCTTTGACGGCGACGCCCAGGCAAATGGTCTGGACGATTTCATGGTCACCGTGAACGAATATAACAAAATTCTGCAGAGCGTTTATGACAAAGGTTACATTCTGGTGGACATCGGAGACGTGTGGCGGGAAACCACCAATGAGGGCGGACAGCCGGTGATGGTCCGCAACACATTGTATCTGCCTGAGGGAAAAAAGCCTTTAATTCTGTCCTATGACGACGTAAACTATTATCCATACATGCTCCAGGACGGGCTGACATATAAATTGATTATCGGGGACGACGGACTGATTTGGAGCGAGGGCAAGGACCCGCAGGGCAACGAGGTCATCTCACAGGATTTGGACGCTCTGCCAATTTTGGACAAGTTTGTCCGGGAGCATCCGGATTTCTCCCCCTTCGGCGCCAAGGGCAGCCTGTCTCTTACGGGATACTCCGGCATTTTGGGTTATCGCACTCAAACAGACACCCAAAGCTGGACGCCAGAGCAGGAAGCCGCGCGGCAAAAGGAAATCACGGCGGTAAAGCCCATCATTGCCGAACTGAAGCGCACGGGCTGGACCTTCGGCAGTCACACGTGGGGGCACATCCGTTTGGGCGTCAAATCTATGGAAACGGTTCAGGCCGACACCAAGCGATGGTTTGATGAGGTGGGAAGTTTGGTGGGAAAGACCACCATTTTGTACTATCCCCACGGGGAACGTCCTGACGGGAACGACTGGACGAAAACCGGGCCGGTGTTTCAGTATCTTCAGAGTCAGGGTTTCCGTGTGTTCGCGTCCGTGGGCGTGGAAAGCTTCAGTTATATCAAAAAGGACATCTGCGCGGTTATCTGCGACCGGCTTCACCCGGATGGAACCACTCTGCGCCACTCACGGGACCGGTATCTGCAATTTTACGATGCCAAAGACATCATGGATGTCGATGTCCGCCCGCAGCGGGCGGTGGGTTGGAAGTAACAACTGGAAAGAGGGGTTTTTATGACGCGAGAGGAATTGAAAGCGGCAGCCATTGGGATGCTGGACAAGGCATACTGTCCTTATTCTCACTTTCCCGTGGGGGCGGCGCTGGAGTGCACCGACGGCACGGTATACACCGGCTGCAACATTGAAAACGCGGCCTACCCCGTGGGCACCTGCGCGGAGCGCACCGCCATGGGCAAAGCCATCAGCGAGGGCCGCCGGAACTTTGTGCGCATCGTGGTGGCGGGCAGGAGTGAGGGTCCCTGCGTTCCCTGCGGCATGTGCCGGCAGTTTATGAAGGAGTTTTCCCCAAAGCTGGAGGTCATTTGCCTCAACGCAAAGGGCGAGGAACAGTCCTTCACCATGGAGGAGCTGCTGCCCCATGGCTTTGATCAGTCGTATCTTTAAAAGCATCTCTTATTTTCAGCTTTCCATGCACGTTGTCCGGCCGCCTTTTCAGGCGGCCGGACAGTTTTTCTATGCGCCAAAACAAATGCGCACCGCCAAAGCCGAAGCGATAAACCCCGCCAGATCGGCGGTCAGCGCGGCAGGAACGGTGTGCCTGGTGCGGGTAATTCCCGCTGCTCCGAAATAAACGGCGATGGTGTAGAAGGTTGTCTCTGTGCTGCCCAGCATCACCGCCGCCACTCGGCCTACATAGCTGTCAGGGCCATTAGCCTGCATGATCTCGCTGCCAACCGCCAGCGCACCGCTCCCGGAAATAGGCCGCACCAGCATCAGCGGCGTGAGTTCGGGAGGGATTCCCAGCCTTTCCAGCAGTGGTGCGCACAGACCGGACAGCCACTCCATGGCTCCCGAAGCTCGAAACATGGATACGGCAGTTAACAGACCCACCAATGCGGGAGCAATTCGAAAAACCACGCTTAGTCCTTCGCCCGCTCCGGCCGTCAATGCGCCGTACACGTCCACGCGCCGCCACAGAGCGATGAGCGCCGTTCCAGCCAGCAGGGCTGGAACCACCATGGCCGAGGGACTCATGTCCGCCTCCTGCCCAGAAAGGCTAGCAACTTTGCCGCAGCCAGTCCCGCAGTCACACTCAATACCGACGCAAGCCATACCGCGGGTAAAATATCAAACGGGATCGCGGCGCCCGCAGCGGACCGGACAGAGGCCACTGTGGCCGGAATTAACTGAATGGAGGCCGTGTTCAGCACCACCAAAAGGCACAGCTCGTCGCTGGCTACCCCCTCCTGTCCCACAGCCATCCGCCGGGCAGCCTGAATTCCCAGAGGCGTGGCGGCGTTTCCCAACCCCAGAAGATTGGCGGAGACGTTGGCGGAGACTGCTGCCAGTGTCTTTTCGTCCCGGCTTGCGCGTGGCAGCAACGCTTTGAGAAACGGACGAAACGCGCGGGCCAGCTTGGCGGACAGTCCACACCGATTCATTATCTCCATTACACCACTCCAAAGACAGAGCACACCCGCCATGGAGATGCACAACTGAATTGCGCTTCCCGCACCCTCCATCGCGGCGGCGGAAACGGCTTCCATCCGTCCGTTGATCAGTCCGAATATGACTGATACCAGGACCATGCCGGTCCATAAAATTGCCATCGCCATTTCTTCCCTCCATATCCTGATCGTTGCAAACCGCATAAAGTATTTAAGAGCGCAAATTATGTCTTTGTGGTAAGCACAACATGTGAAATAAGTATGAATATTTGTAAAAGTTTCTAAAAGGAATTGACAAAATATTACATTCTATGTTATTGTCAGAAAGCCAAAGAATTACTGAAACAATCGCAGAAAAGGAGATAAATTATGAAATCAACCGGAATTGTGCGGAAGGTGGACGAATTAGGCCGCATAGTGCTTCCGATCGAAATGCGTCGCACTCTTGATATCGCCGAGAAGGATGCATTGGAAATCTATGTGGAAGGGAACTCCGTCATTCTCAAAAAATACAAACCCAGCTGTATCTTCTGCGACAGCAACAAGGACATTGTTCAGTTTAAGGGCAAAAACATTTGTCCCAAATGCCTGCGGGAGCTGACCGACTTGCAGTAAGAAATGTCCTTTTAAATCTGCTGTTTTGCCTGCTCTTTTTAGGGCCATACATTTACCCATACTCGGCCTTTCCGGAAAAGCCGCAGCGGTTGTCGCTGCGGGTTTTTACATGCTATGCGATTTTTGCTGTTTTATGGCAACACCTGCATGTGAAACGCAGCAATACTGTTGATTGCAAATTAAGAACGCAGATGTTGAAAAAATTTCAGCGTCTGCGTTCTTTTTGCGAATACGCCTTTCTCAATATATTGCATGGACTGCATGAATGTCTTACCGCACAAGGCTACAGTGTTATCGATAATGCAAACTTGGGAGGATATATTATTAACCACTATAGCAAGCTTTTTGGCGAGCGGTTTGAGGACCTGATGATGGAGCTGCGGTAGAATCTAATCGCTTCCGCCAAATTAAAGTCATGTATGAGAATTCGAACTCATACATGACTTTTTTAGTTTCTGATGCTAGAATAATGTAAATAAAGACAATTTGCATTAAAGTTGCGTAGAAATGAGATGAAATACAAATGGTTAATGAGAGTGCGGCAGCGCTATTTGATGATTGGGATGAGGCCTTAATATGGTCATGCTTGCAGGGCTATATGGGAACCATGATAGTAAATGATGAAAGCAATCCGGAGGCTGCTATCATTGATATTGGTGACTTTTGCTTTTGTGCAGGAATGCCTAACGCAAACTTGCTCAGATCTATTTGTGGTTCTAAATTGTTGATTCCAAAAGACGAGCCTTGGCAAACAATGATAGAGCGTTATTTTAATAAAAAAGCAAAAAAACTACTACGCTATGCAATAAAAAAAGAACCAGATGTATTTGATAAAATAAAATTGAATACCTATATAGAATCTCTCGACAATTGCTATGAACTTAGGTTATTCGACAAACAAATATTCCAATTAGCCCAGAGCGAAAGCTGGTCTGCCGATTTGTGTTCACAGTTTAAAAATTACTCACACTATCAAAAGTGCGCGGTAGGCGTGGCAATACTCAATGATGGCAAGTTGGTTGCGGGAGCGTCACCCTATGCTGTATATCAAAACGGCATTGAAATTGAAATTGACACAAAGCCAGAGTACAGATGTAAGGGTCTTGCAACGGTGTGTGGAGCAAAATTGATTTTGGAATGCCTTTCAAGAAATATTTATCCAAGCTGGGATGCGCATGATTTGCGCTCAGTTCATTTGGCCGAAAAGTTAGGATACCATTTGTCACACCCCTATGTGACTTACGAGCTTATGAACGTATGAGGGCTATGCGTATAGTCGATGTTAGAATAGTTTTAATCCCAACTTCAAAATTAAATGATATCTTAATACAGTGGAGTTCAAAAAGTACCGTGAAATTGCTTTTAAATTGATTTTCGGTATTTTTTAAATGTTATAATATTTGATTTTTGAATTTAGCCAAATACATCATAAATATTAGACAGACCTGATAAAAACGAGTCTATACAGTACACGGTAAAGTACATGGATAAAGTTTATAAAATAGAAGCCGCTCCCCTTCAGGAGCGTCCCACACCTGGACAGGCGCAATTCTAATTAAGAAATCGTCCTTTCTGTGGTTGCTGAAGATCTAGTCCCCTATTGTCTTTGGCATACGTATTGTACCGACCTTGAGGCCGCAGGTGTCTCCATTAACGTTGCGGCCAGATTGATGGGACATGCTAATATTTAGTTGACCTCCAAAATCTATACACGTAAATCTGAGGTGGCATTTGAAAGCGCAGCTGTGGCAATAAACAAATTCTACGCTTCCGATCCTATTCCATCAAATTTAGGTGACATAGGAATTGACACATCAAAATCCCCAAAACCCTTAAAAAGCAATATAGCTGCATCCGCACTAATAACGTGATTGAAAGGCTCAACCGGGAAATCCGCAGGCGAACCCGCGTGGTAGGCTGCTTTCCTGACGGGAACTCGGCACTCATGCTGGTCTGCGCCCCCCTGCGGCATGTGGCGGGCACCCAGTGGGGCAATAAGAAGTACATGAACATAAAGCATCTGGAGGCCGTCCTTGATGACGCCTCCATTGCCGGGTAACTCCATTCTCTCAGAGACTGCGAACCTTTTTGCGCATAATTCTTGACACTACCCAAAACGGCGGGGATGCGAAGACCGTTTCCACCATAAATTAATTCATAATTTTTCTATGAAAAACACACCGTTTTTCATAGAAAACGGTGTGTTTTGGAGCTGCTACCCGGATTCAGACCAGCGACCTCATCCTTAACAAGGTGGTTATGTTAAATAAACAATCGTTCTGCACCAATACTTTACAGACTGCAAAATCAAGAGGTGACACATATAGTGCCACATTGACTAGTCCAGAAAACCAGGCTGAATTGTCGAGAGTTCAAGAAGAACAGGGGCGAAGGGTTTTACTCCGTCTCTGCTTCCGTCTGTCGGGCGAGATTAAAGAACTACCCCATGTATTTTGGGCAAGCTAAAAGTCAGTGACATCAAATACTGAGTTTATAGCACTTCTTATGATTGAAGTGGAACCTGATTCTGCAAAAAGCTCACAATTGAAGATTTTTCCTTATCGAGTATCTCATATTTTCCTCCATGATAAAAAAAATAACCGTCATTGCTGATTTCAGCTTCTACGAATTTACCATTCTTCCTCTCAAAATACAGATTATACACTGTAACATCCAGTGGAGTCTGAATCGATGGATCGGAACCGGTGCGTTTAACAACAGCATTTTCTAGAACTTCCCAAAGTGCATTTAATTGTTGATCTTGAAAATCAACACTATGTCCGGTTGTTCCGTTAACAACTATGCTACATGAACGTATTTCGGAAGAGTTAAAGCCCACAACCGATAGTATTGATTTTGGTACAAACGCATATACAATTATAGTCACAATAATTATACACACAAAAATAGCAATAATTGAAGTTCTAGATCGCATCCTCATTAATGCTAATCTCCTTTTATAGAATGATTAAAAGGTTATTGCTTGTCCTGATTAAATCCGTGTTTTATCTCCAGAAGGTTTTAAGCGAATAGATATTAATTTTATCAAATTTATTAAATGAGGCTGCGCCATAAAAAACCTGCCAAGCTTCTTGAGATAGAAGATAAGTGGATTCCCTGTATTTAGGAGAAACAGCCACGCCCGAATCATAATCTTGGTTATACGACCCATTATATTGGGGAGAATCTATAGTCAATGCGTTGGTTCTATTTTCAGGCATTTCATCTGCGGGAAATGTAATTTCATGTGCAACCTCATGTTCTGCGATAAACTCTTCAGCAACTTCTGTGTCAGTCTTTTCTTGTGAGTTGTTTTCTGGGCTCACATAAGAATCATGGCTTTTGGAATCCGACGAGTTCAATGCAAACGCTGGGACACACAAAGACATGCACATCGCCAGTGCCAGAGCCAAACTTAATAATTTCTTATGCATTACAATACGCTTCTTCTCTTTTTTTGTAAAGTCTATAAAAGATTTTCTGCCGAGGCTTCTTTACGGAAACAGCTTTCCGCTTTCCTGCTGCACGGGACTCGCCTTTTTTTATGGAAAGCCGCAAGCATCGTGCAGAACTTCCTGTAAAAGCAATTCGCGCTTACCGCAGTTTCCTGGGGACCTCGGGTTCATAAAAATGGGCGCTGCAGGGTGCCGCTGCAAAGACGGCGGCCAAAGCCATTAAAAAACTGCTGCGCGCTGCTTCGCCACATCCTCGTCCATCCGCGCGATCAGCCGTGCGTAGAACAAATCCAGCGCCTCTTGAATGGGGCGGATGGTATAGAGCAGACTGCCGCATATGTGCATTGAGAATTGCGACAAACTTTTTGCCATGGTTTGCAACTCACAAATGTACGAGTTTGTGAAGGAGAACATAGTCTGGATGTTCAACCGGATTTTTTGTCAACTGTAAATTGAGCTATATCGTGCGTACCTTGTGTTCTTATGTTATTGTAAACTTTTTGAAACTGTTGCACGGTGATATGTAATATCCTCCATTGATACGCCTTTTATAAAGAAAACTTTTAGGAGGCGTATTTGTAAGTAAAGAAGGAATTGGCGAAAACGGGGCCGTCTTGGGAAGCGGAGACTATTGGAGCAGGGTGAACCGCTCCACTTTCTTTGGGGGACTGATGCGGCGGACATCGGAGACAATCTATTCCGAAACACTGCGGGAAACCAGCAGTCGGGCAGGTGATATGGCAGAGGAATTCTATGACGATTTACAAGAACATAAAAACCAGCTCCGTTTCATCGATTCCGACCGGCGATACACCCTTGCAAAGCAGGTTCGAGGGTTGTATGAGTGGATCTCATTCAGAAGGCTGCCGACTGGAGCATTTTTTCCGCTGCGGGAAGCAGCGAGAAAAAGCGGGCATCCCATCGACAGCAGCGAGTATCTGGATCGCATGGAGCGAGTTGTTTTCCGTCAGGATGTCCCGACAAGGAGCAGCGCCCGCTGGGGCAGTCCGAATTATGATGGCCTGCTGAGGGACGCGCTGGAATCCATTGTTCATCAGCTGGAGCGGGATTTGGAGCGCAATGAACGGGAGAACAATTACATCACGGATGAAACCGAGGAAAATCTGAAAACCACTGTCAGCGAGCTGGAACGCTGCGGTATCAGCACAGGTTCGGCCAACAGCAAAATCGAAAAGCTGGCGTGGTTTGTGGGCGGCGATTCGGCAAAGATCCGTCAATTGCAGAACAAACTCAACGCTTTACATTTATCCAATCAATTACTGGAAGATGGAGTTTATGGAAGAAAAACAGATTCTGCCCGATCTAATTTTATGGAAGAACTTGTTCATGGCACAGTTCCTTCCCTTACATGGGTAGATCCACTGCAAAGCAATTGGACAGGGATTGTCGCCGCGACAAAGACCACAAAGGGCGGCCGACAATTTTCTAAATTAATATCGGCGCACTCATCCCTTCCGCTTTTTAGTGCGGATGGAAAGAGCACTTATACGTCTGCCACCAGCATTTGCGGAAGCTGGGCCGGCGGCGCGCTGGGAGCAAAGGGCGGCGCGCTTGCCGGGCTGCGATTGGAACTGCTATTCTCCCCGAAATCGGTACGGCGATTGGCGGTATTGCTGGGGGACTGATTCTTGGCGTGGCTGGTTCTTACGCCGGATCTTCCCTGGGTAAATGGGTAATCGATATCACTGAGATTGGAGAATGAATATGTTCTTATGGCACAGTGGAAAAAAGAAGACTCCTCCCAAGTCGGATGAATTTTGGCTGTCAAAGGGCAATTTTCGGGACTATGAAGCTATGCCCGGATTCGTCGGCTATTATGGGATTCCCTCGTTTTTCTACGAGGAACCCGTATTGGAGCAAACGGAAAACGGAGAAAAATTTTATCGGGTTGCACGCAGCACAATTAAGCGCTTGCTTGAGGGAAGTCCCTCCGTGATCTTGATTAAAGATCTGTCACACGGAGGCGCCAATTTGTGGATTGATAAAATTCCAGAGATCAGAGAAATGGCGTTTTCGGAGGGTGGAAAGCTACTGGAGGTTCATGACGCCCGATGCAAGCAATATCTGTTTGTTTTTGACGTGTTGACGGATTCGTTTTTTGAGATGATTTATCAACTGATCAATCAAGATTGCCGCTATCAAAATATTTATATCACATATTTAGCTCTAGCAAACGGCATTCAAAAAGACGCTGATATTGCATCAATCAAAGAAGCTGCGCTTTTAAACTTGCATATTGATGATGACCATCCGATTTTTATCATACAGGCTGTTCCGGAGTACCCGTTGGAAAAAATAAGCGAGGCTCTCTCCACAGCCTGTCAATCGGAGGGATGGACCTTCCGCACACTATGTTGCGGGGAGTCCCAACGCGGGGGCCACGGATGCGAGACAGGCAATCATTGAAACGGTTTGCAGAATAATCAGCTTTTCCCCTGCTCAGACGCGACCCAGCGCAGTGAGGCATGGTTGAGTAGAGGAGCAGCGGTATAAAGCTTACGGTTACCGATGGAAGTTGGGCGGGCGCCGCCCTGGAGGCAAGTGTGCGGCGACAAACTGCATTTCAAACTTTGTCTTTGTTTATTGCGGCGCAGATATTGGACTCTGGAAACTGCCTTGACCCACACATTGACAGACACGGGAAAATGAGTGGGCGGAGACAACGGAATAAAGAGGGCCAAAGACCTCATCCAATTGGAGCAAGAACGGCTAAAAAGCGTTGCATCGCCATGAGCTGAAGCCTTCCAATCACTTGGTAAGGATGAGGTCCCCGGGCCGAATCCTTACCAAGGTGGTTGTGTTAAGTCTTCAATCATTCTACTCCAACGCTTTGCTGACTAAAAAGTAATCAGGTGACACATATAGTGCCGCATTTATCTATGACCAGTTGTCCGCCGACAGTTGTGGAGCAAAAACTTTCGTCACATAGAAACAACACGGCATATCAGTACAAAGCAAGGAGGAGACGGCTTTATTGCCGTCCCCTCCTGTTTTGCGCACCAGTCAGTTGGAGAATCCCGTCATGCCAACTTAACCGTCCACGATTCCAACAAATCTCATGAGAATGACCGCTACCTGTGCCCTTGTTGCTTTTTCATTGGGTGAAAGCACAGCATTTGTTCCTGAAATAATCCCCTCCTCGACGCCCCATTTCACGGCAGGAAGCGCATAGGCAGATATATCTGCGTAATTGGTAAACGCGGACAGGTCGTTGGCCTTCGTTACGTCGTAGCCCTTATATTTTGCATAGCGGTAGAGAATCGCCGCCAGCTGTCCACGGGTAATGGAGTTGCCAGGGTGGTAGGTGTCGGTGTCATAGCCCAATACGATACCGTTTGTCCCTGCCCATGCCACTGCCTTGGCGCAGTATCGGTCCTCGGAAACATCTGAAAAGATATACTTGTGGCAGCAACTTCTGGTTTGTTCTTCAGTCGCCACAGGATCGTGACAATCATTCCACGTGAGGTTGAGATGCCTGGCCCAAATGAAATTGCGCTCGTGCCGTCGGTAAGCGCAATGCCCGTGCTGCCCACGTTAAGGTATTCCGTTGCGTCCGATACGTTGGCGACGGTCAGAGTCGCACCGGCAAACGTCTGCCCGTCATCGTTGGTGGCAGCTGTGACCGTGTTGAATCAATCCACACTACTCGGTGTGAATGTCGGATTCGTGCCTGTGGCCGTGACCGTCGGCGCGGTAGCAGCAGCGGTAACGGTGATCTGAAAATACTTGGTAGTCTCGGTGTCAAAGGAGTAAATATCAAATGAATATGTGCCTGGGCCAGATGCTGTAAATTTCATTGTTTCTGTGCCATCATATGCGGTGGCATCTTCGTTACCGCCAAAGCCCATGTCTTGATCTGAGTCCCCTGTGCTTGCGCCATTTAAATATACATGTGCGTAACATACTGTCGTATGCTTTGGCTATATTCGCAGGTGACAGGATATCCACTTCTATCAAGTGTGTTGCCCTCGCCGCAAGGCTTTTCCCTTTCAAGCAGCAGCCGTTCCTCGCTTAGAGGAACGACCGATATTGATTAACATATAATGAATTGGAGCTAATCCCTCCAATTTTTTGAAAGGGAAAAATTATGGCTTCTAATTATTATCCGTGCAAGGAACAGAGCAATAATAAAGGCTCTGATGATTGCACAATGAACAGATACCCCCCACAGAGAATCTATGGGTGCTGCTGTTGTAAATGTATGGAAGGACCGACAGGCGCCACAGGTGCTACGGGTGCCACGGGTGATACGGGTAATACGGGCGCAACAGGTGCCACGGGTGATACGGGTGGTACAGGCGCCACAGGTGTAACCGACCCGACTGGTCCTACTGGTGCCGCCGGGACACAGGGCCTCATTGGTCCCACCGGCCCCACCGGTGCACAAGGTCCTGTCGGTGCGCAGGGCGAAGCTGGTCCCACCGGTGCGCAAGGTCCTGCCGGCGAAGCTGGGCCCACCGGTGCGCAAGGACCTACCGGACCCACCGGGCCTGCCGGACCGACTGGTACTGCGGGCGTTACCGGGCCCACGGGAGCCACGGGTGCTACTGGAGGTGTTTTAAGTTTTGCGGATTTCTATGCACTTATGCCCCCCGATAATGCAGCAACCGTTGCACCTGCCACGGATGTTAGTTTTCCACAAGATGGACCTACAAGTGGCCCTACTATTGTCCGTACAGGCCCCAGCTCATTCAATTTGTCTGT
The DNA here is from genome assembly GCF_032060045.1 of Oscillibacter sp. Taxonomy (GTDB): domain Bacteria; phylum Bacillota; class Clostridia; order Oscillospirales; family Oscillospiraceae; genus Oscillibacter. Next base: position 12,912 of record NZ_DAMBZJ010000035.1, on the reverse strand, counting down.
AATTGGCACGTATCAAATCTTATTTCAAGTGAGTGTGGACGAAGCAGGCCAATTAATTTTGACGCTCAATGGTGCAGATTTAGCATATACAGTGGTCGGAAGAGCAACAGGCACTTCGCAAATCGTAGGTATCGCTCTTGTAACAACAACAGTCGTAAATTCTTTGCTCACTGTGCGAAATCCAGCTGGTAATTCAACTGCTCTGACCATCACTCCTCAAGCTGGAGGTACACGTCCTGTTTCAGCACACCTTGTTATCACGCAGATAGCATAATGCAGAGCTTAACTAGAGATATCTTGCATTTGGCTCCCTAGGCCGCATAATTAATTAGCAATCATAGCAGATCAATCTGTACCATTTTAAAAATTCGACTGTTCTGAGAAAGGCAAGGCTGGAGTGTCTGCATTATGCGGATACTTCAGCCTTGCCATTTTGCGAAAGCTTCCAATGTCACCTTCTTCCAGCAGACGTATCGGATACGCACTGTAAATTACTCCTTTTGTCTTAAAAATACGTTTATGTTAACCGTACATCTATTAGCTTTGATTGGATTGCTTAGGAAAGCACAGCACCGTTTTATAACCGTGTACCTCCGTATTTTCTATCTTCATTGTACCGCCATGTGCTTCCACAATCTGCCGCACCAATAAAATACCCAGACCGTGCCGCAGGTTCAACCGCTCGTCCGTACTTTCCATGTAATGGGGCTTTTCTTCCAGCTCCCGCAGCTTTTCAGGGGAAAGCCCAACGCCGTCGTCCGCAACTGTAAGGGTAATCGTCGTTACGGAACAATCAAGAGCAAGCATAATTTCACAACCCTGCGGATTGTGCTTGATACTGTTTTGTACCAAATTATTGATTGCACGCACAATCAAGCGGGAGTCACATTCCAGCAGGGCATTTTCAGCAAAGGGCTTGATTTCAACATCCACCGAATAGTTGTCAGAAAGCCCGCCGTTCAACAGCTCCACCGCATATGACCGCAGAAGTTTGGATAACCGCACCGACGCTTTTTGTATTGGCTGCATTTCATATTCCAACTGAGAAACCAAGTTCAAATCCTGCACCAATTCTTTAATTTTGATGCTTTGCTGCCGCACGATTTCAGCCTGCTCCTTTACTGAGCTGCTTATTGTTTTATTGTCTGCAATGCGTTCAGCGTATCCTAAAATCATGGAAAGGGGCGTCCGTATATCATGGGAAACGCCACTAATCCAGTTGGCTCTTGCTTCATTTTGCCTGCTTAAAATACGGGATGCTTTGTTAATGCTTCCCGCAACCTCCGATAAATCACCATCGATAGACAATGATACCGGCTTACCGTCTGAAAGAGTCTCAATCGCATCAATAATCGGTTCTGTGTTTCGAATAATTTTTCTTTTGGAAAAGAAATAGGCCAAAAACAAAAATAAAAAATCGACTGCCAGCATTCCAGTAATATAGAGTGGAAGCGTTTGAATTGCATGGATAGAGAAATAGTTGCTGGTAAGCTTGGTATAACTGTCTTTCAGATAGCCTAATACCAGCAGGCCATCTTCGGTGTTCCAGACAAACACGGGATAATCCTTTAAGTATCCTTTGGAAAAGAGCGCAACATCCTGAATGGTGTATTTTTCGGGAATGTCTTCTGGTGTATCGACGGCCCATATACGTTTCCCGTACGGGTTCAGGAGCATGGCCCAAATATGAGCGCTCTCCAGTTTTTGACGAGCATCGTCCGATACACCCTCTACCGTCGAAGCGGCGGCGATTTCCTCCAACATATTTTGTGGCGAGGTATCTCCGTAGTCGTTTCTAATAACACTCTGAAACGTAACCCCAAAAGCCAGTACATTGAGCAGCACCAACACAAGGATAAAAGCGGCAAAGGATGCCAGATGCTTCGAAATATATTTTCCAAATGCTTTCATGGCGTCACTTCCTTATGTTCAGCTTATAGCCCAGCCCTTTGATTGTAATCAGGGAAACCGGATTTGACGGATCTGTTTCAATTTTTTCACGAATACGTCGCACATGGGCATTCAAGCTGTTTTCATATCCGAAAGGATTGTCACCCCAAAGTGATTCGCAAAGCGAATCTAGGGAAACAATTTTGCCCTCATTGTGCGCAAGGGTCTCCAGCAGGGTGTGTTCCTTTGCCGTCAGAGGAAGTACCCCACCGGCTCTATGAACTTCGGCGCGGCTAAAATCAACCGTACACCCGTCCAACTTCAGGAGCTTCCCATTCTCTTTATAGCAGCGGCGCAAAACGGCATAAACGCGCAGCAGCAATTCCTGTGGCATAAAGGGCTTTACGATGTAATCATCGGCTCCCAATCCAAGACCGGCCAATTTATCCGTAGCCTCGTCCTTCGCAGTCAAAAAAATAATTGGCACATCTGTAAAAGAGCGTATTTGCTCCATCAGGGAAAACCCGTCTCCATCCGGCAGCATGACATCCAAGATTGCTAAATCAGGTTTTTCACTTTTGGCAACTGCGGTGCCTTCTTTCACGGAAGCGGCTAATACAATATTTTCAAAACCGTCATCCTTTAAAATGGCGGTTACCATTTTAAGCAGCTCTGGCTCGTCATCAACAAGCAGGAGCTTTTTTGTGTGTAAAAATGTCTGATCCATGCCTTTACCTCCAACTGTATCTATTATACCAAAGCGTGTCCGTTTTGTGTGATGTTCCGCAAAAAGTAAGGTAAAAGTAAGGACGCGAGAATGTAGATGTCAGGTTGGCATTGTACCATTAAATATGTCGAAAGGAGATGTTCATATGAATGACATGATTACAACGGAACAGTTGACAAAAAAATATATAAATTTTACCGCTGTCAACTACGTTTCGCTCCATATTCAAAAAGGAAGCATTTACGGTTTCCTTGGGCCGAATGGTGCCGGAAAATCTACTACCATGAAAATGTTGCTGGGATTGACGGCTCCTACAAAAGGCAGCTTTACTATTGATGGGAAACACTTTCCTAATGACCGGATGGCCATTTTAAAGAAGATCGGCTCCTTTATCGAATCGCCCTCGTTCTATGCAAATCTAACCGGGCGTGAAAACCTTGATATCATCCGCCGTATTTTGAAGCTGCCGGAAAGCGCAGTAGAGGATGCATTGGAATTGGTTGGCCTCACTGAGTTTGGCGACCGACTGGCAAAAAAATATTCGCTGGGTATGAAACAGCGGCTGGGGCTTGCCGGGGCACTGCTTGGCAGGCCACCCATCCTCATCTTGGACGAACCGACCAACGGTCTTGATCCTTCCGGCATCCACGAAATTCGCAATTTGATAAAATCCCTGCCGGAGCTTTACGATTGCACCGTTCTCATTTCCTCCCATATGCTATCGGAAATCGAACTGATGGCGGACGATATTGGCATTCTAAATCATGGACGCCTGCTATTCGAGGGTAGCTTGGATGAGCTGCGGCAGAGTGCGCTACAGGCCGGTTTTGCCTCGGACAATTTGGAAGAAATGTTCCTTTCCATGATAGAAAAGGACAATGCAGCCAGAAAGCAGAAGGCGCAGCTATGAGTGCGCTTGCAATCGAACTGCGGAAAGAAAAGCGAACAGGAGTAATTCCTGTGCTGCTGGCGGTTGGCGTTCTGGGAGCCGCATACGCCTTTGTCAATTTCCTTGTGCGGAAAGATACCCTGCTGAACCTGCCGCTGGCCCCGATGGATGTTTTGCTAACCCAGCTCTACGGTATGATCATGATATTAAATATGTTTGGCATCATCGTCGTTGCCTGCATGGTCTACAACATGGAGTTTAAGGGGAATGCCATCAAGAAGATATATATGCTACCGATGAGCGTTCCGGGGATGTACCTATGCAAATTCCTGATTTTGACTGTCCTGCTTCTGGTAGCAGTAGCAATTCAAAATCTGGCTCTGATGAAAATCGGCATGACCGAACTGCCGCACGGTACCTTTGAACTCGGCACGCTGGTGCGGTTTGCCGCCTATTCGTTCATTACCGCCATGCCGGTGTTGTCCTTTATGGTTTTGATTTCTTCCCGCTTTGAAAACATGTGGATTCCTCTCGGTATCGGAGTTGCGGGATTTTTAAGTGGGATGGCCTTGGCAAACTCGAAAGTTGTTTTGCTGATGATCCACCCCTTTGTTGTGATGTTGAAACCTGCAGTTGCCATGAGTGCGCAGCCGGATAGCACCGTGATCCTTGTTTCTTTGGTGGAAACCATTCTTTTCCTCGGGGCAGGGCTGTGGATGGCAAAGCATCTGCGCTATGAATAAGGAGGAGGGATATAAATGAGTTTTTTAGAACTGCTTAAAGTTGAATTTATGAAAGTAAAACGCTCAAAAATTGTCCCCTTGATTTTCGTTGCCCCGTTATTGGTGGTAGCATCCGGGATTGCAAATTTGAGCAGCTATTTCACGCCGGAATATACCAATGCGTGGCCAGCCATGTTTATTCAAAGCGCCTTGGTCTACGCTTATTATCTGCTTCCACTGAGCATGGTCGTTGTTTGCATCATGATTGCAGGGAGGGAAACACAGAACAATGGTGTCTTAAAAATGCTGGCTCTGCCGGTCAGCCGGTATGCACTTTCTCTGGCAAAGTTTTGTGTGCTGATGTTTTATCTTTTGATGGAAATGGTGGTGTTCATCGCGGTATTCGTTGCTGCTGGATTCATTGCGACAAGCATAATGGGAATTACGGAAACGCTGCCTGTCCTCTACCTGCTCAAGTGGTGCGTGGGACTGTTTCTTACTATGCTGCCTTGTGTTGCTACGATGTGGGCTGTTACGGTGCTGTTTGAAAAGCCGTTGCTTTCTGTTGGTTTGAACCTGCTGCTTGTGATTCCCGGTGTTCTGGTCGCAAACACGCCGCTTTGGATTGTCTATCCTTATTGCTATAGCGGCTATTTGGTATCCTGTTCACTGCATGAATTTACAACCAACACCGCAGGTACAACCTTTGAGCTGATGCCATTCCTGCCCTGCGCCGGCTTAGCCTTTGTGTTGGTTTTGACGCTGGCGGTCACCCAATTTGGGAAAAAAGAAATGAGGTAAATTGATATGGAAAATAAGAAACTACAAAAAGTAAGCGCGACCGCACTGATTATAAGTTTCCTGCCGCTGGCAACACTAATCCCAGTTTTGTTAAAAATCACTTTGCCGGACGGAGTACGTAGCATTTGGGCGGGTGCCAACATTGTTTTTGTTCTTGTGGGCCTTTGTCTTTCCATCGCCTGTGCGCGGAACCACGAGAGCCGGAGCATTGTGAATATTGCTTCAACGATAATCAGCACATTCTGGGTATTGCTAATGGCCGGAATTGTCGTTCTCGCCTTGTTCCTGAACTTCCTGCAATAAGTCGGCAATTTTTATGGAACCTTTAAACTTTCCTTTTATAGTTGATATCAAGCAAGTGAAAGGAAAATGCTTATGGATACATATATCTTACAAGCACTGCTCCTGCGTGGGACAGCGTTTAAATTTCACCTTGCTGAACACATAGTTCAGATACGCATTTCTGTTTTTTTACTGTTCGAACAGAAGCTTGAACAGCATTTCCGGCTCTTTGGTTGGACGTCAGAAATATTCGCAATATCGTTTGCGGAGCATGGGATTTATAAAGCTGAAATCTATATTGTCCTTTATGCGTCTCAGTATATGATCTTTGAGGACAATAATATCATATAGACCAGAATACGGAGATAAGGATAGCTGCTTCTGTCCGTTGCTTCGCAACACAGCCACTTATCACTTTTCATTCCCTGCGTCTATTTTACCAAATATATGTGAAAAAGTCCGCCTCTCCTATGAGATGCGGACTTTTTTAGTGCCCTTGTTTTCAGGCATTTCGGCATTTTTATTATTTCCCAAATTAACTATCCTAGAAAAACCTCGTATATACTCCCGAAACCTTGCTATTCAGTCAGAGGAGAACTCGTTAACATGTACCGGGTCAAATCATATAATGTACTGCGGCAGCGTGTCTGGAAGAGTAAAATCACGCAACGGAATCAGCGAAGGCAGCACGCCAAACCGCAAACGCTTTTATAATATACGGATTCAGTAGAATATAAAGTGGAGGAATATGTTTTGAGCAACATTGCTTTACAAATAGAACGTTTAGCCTTAGGTACAGTGGCCGCCGGCAGCAACGTTATATTTGATAATATTATTTATTCCGCGGGAAATGTCAGTTATAACACCGCAACAGGTGTAATTACGTTCAACGAGGCGGGACGATATGTAATCAATTGGTGGGTTGCAACACAAACAAGTCAATTAACAAACGGAATAGCTTTCTCATTCGCTACGTCGCAGGGCGATTCATTGGAGGGGAATTCGCCGGTAAAAACCGGGGAAACCGTAGGCATCGGTATTATTGAAGTTACCACCGCTCCCGTAACCGCGTCACTGCTCAACGCCAGTACAGGCACTTTTTTCTATGCGTCTACTGTCCCTGTTATCGCAACTCTTGTTGTCGTTGAAGACGACGTCCCTGAGGTAGGCCCAACCGGGCCGACGGGACCGACGGGACCTAGCGGGGGACCGACGGGCGACACGGGGCCAACCGGGCCAACGGGGCCAACGGGCGACATGGGGCCGACCGGGCCAACGGGCGACACGGGGCCGACCGGACCGACCGGACCGACCGGACCGACCGGTACAGTGCCTCTCAGCCCGTATGATATTTACGTCCAAGCAGGCGCGGTCGGAGGAGATGGAAGTCAGGCGAATCCTTTTGGCACGATCCAAGAAGGGATTACAGCCGTTTCTGAGACGGGGACGGTGCATATTCTTGGCGGAACCTACCCAATCACCTCCCAAATGACTGTCAATAAAGACGGGGTGACCCTGAAAGGATCACCCGATGCCGTGGTGGAACTGCAGGCGGCGGTGATTGCCTTTTTAATCACAGGAACCGGCATAACAATGGAAGGTCTGACAATCACCAGCGACAATCCCTATGCTGTGGAGTTTATCCAGCTGGCGGGATCAGATCACAGGCTGATCAACAATTTGATTTACGGGCCGCCTCAGGCAGGGCCTTCGTCCGGCTGGGTCGTTAACCGGGGCTTTGTGACCCAGGGAAATGTAACGGATTTGATTGTGATTGACTGCACTTTCTATTCCTTGCGCCAGCCCGCTTATCTCAATCCCAATTCGACAGGATTCATCATCAACAACGTTGTATACAATACGCGCGGATGGGTCGTGGACGGAGCTATCTTTGTATTTGCGGGCAATTCATGGGGCAGCCCGGAGAACGCAGTTGATATTGCCTTGCTTGTCGGCACGCCGGCAGGCTCTCCGTATGATCCTCTGGCGGATCTTTCCGCCAATAACAGCACCGCTTCGATTAGCGACCAGCGATGAGGGCCGGTAATTGGGATTGTAAGTAATCAATAAAACGTAGGATACAAAAAGAGAAAGCCTATCAGCTTTCTCTTTTTAAACGTATTTGACAAAACGATGGATTAAAAGCAAGCGTGAATCTATGGATTTATTGGGAGACCCTGAATGTATCAATATAAAATTTGCGTATATGCAATATGTAAAGATTGTTGAAAAAATCTTAAGATTCATTCTACAGCACTAGACAAAACCAATCTATAAAGTACAAGTTGCGATGGTTAAACAATATCGATTTATCTGTGCTTGCCCTAGCCCAGAAAACAAATTCTATTGATGAGAGTAGCTAACTGGAGTTACTGGAGCAAGCGAAGGGACCGTCATACGCCGGCCCCTTCGCTTGCTTTAATCGGCTTTTTGTTCGCCTCCCGCTTACTTCGCCACGTTCTGGTTAAAGCGCTGGAGAATCGTCGCCATCCACTGGCGGGTGATGGCTCCCATGGGATTGGAGCCGTCAGAAATGTCCTTTTCCACAGCCCACCTTTCAACCCATATGTGATCATCTTGCGCAGAGAACGCACACCCTCGTTTGCAGTTGCCAGTACGCCGACAGTAGTGGTCTTTTCCAGCATGGATTCTATCAAACTAACTGTAATGGAATATAGTACTTCATGGCCTGCAAATGGTATAAAATTTTTAAATAAAAATGAGCTAAACCATTTGTTTTATGGTATTATTTGAAAGCGATTTGTATAGGGGTGGGATAAATGAAAGGTTTATTCATAAACATCGGTCTGTGTTTTCTGGTGCTGGCCTTTGTTTTGTCCAGTTTATATTATTTTAACCTTACATCAAAAAACAAAGATGTCACAAAGAATGTCAACCTTTCCTACCTTGAGGATACTAAAATAAGACCGGTCTTGCTTTTTCAATGTGCGCTTTGCTGCGCGGCATTTACCAGGGTATCAGCTATGGAATCTATAATATCATGATACCGGAACACGCTTATGTTATCATGAACCCATCCATCGAAATCGGGCTGCTATTTATTATTTCAATCATTTTTATAGCAAGCGCTATTACCGGTGCCTGTTGCTCTTTATAGCAGCGTGTCTCATAGATTACCCTATTTGCCTTATAGCCAGAGTTACAGTACATCGCTACGGACATCTTTTAACAATCGCAGTCCCATCGTTCATTTTGTATGTCTCTTTGAGATTGAATCGGGAGGAGCATAAGGATCAGCGAGTGTTTGTCAGTGGATTGATTTTAACAATCGTATTATGTGCAATGGCAATGGTCATCTGCGAAGGGCTGATGCGGATCAGCTTTTTGCCATACCATCTGCCGTCATCCCTGATTACGATGGTCGTCATCTCCATCATCTTTTCCATCAGTTTAACAGAGCACGCCAGGCAACCGCAATTGGAAGGCCTGCAAATTCGCCGGCGATATCAGGCGGCTTCCGACCAGGTTAAGAAGACGGAAACGGCACCGATGCAGACGCAGACCAAGTCCCATTTTCGCTACAACACACTGACTGCCATAGAGCAGATGTGCAAACGCAGTACGGCACGGCGTTGGATTCGACCCGGAAGGCACATATCAAGACGGCGACAGCCATATCGGCATCCGCAACGCGCGCGAGCGCCTTGCGCGGATGTGCCGCGGAACGCTGGAAATCCAGAGTCAAACCGGCAGCGGCACGACGGTTGCCATATCAATACCAAAGGAGATTGCAGATGAACCTGATTGCGGTTGACGATGAAAGACTTGCGCTGGAAAACCTGCTTTTAAAACTGAAAAAAGTCTTGCCGGAGGCGGGAATCAAAGGCTTTACCAGCCCGCAAGCGGCTTTGGCGGAAATAGAAAACGGCTTTCGGCCGGACGTGGCTTTTCTCGACATTGAAATGTACGATATGAATGGGATTGAACTGGCGCTGTGCTTCAAAAAAGCGTTTCCAAAAATCAACCTCATTTTTGTAACGGGATTTTCCGAGTATGCTCAGAACGCCTTTTCCCTCCGCGCCAGCGGATATATTACAAAGCCGGTCTGTGTGGAGAGAATTAGGGAGGAACTGGAAAACCTGCGGAATCCCATACCGGAGGAAAAACAGCGCATCCGGGTCCAGACATTTGGAAATTTTGAGATCTTTGTGGACGGCGAGCCGCTGAAATTCAGACGGAGCCGCACAAAAGAGCTTCTGGCTTATCTTGTGGACAGGCGCGGGGCGGGGCTGACGATGGCGGAGCTGGCGGCCGTACTGTATGAAAACCAGCAATACGGCCGCTCTTTGCAAAATCAGCTCCGGGTACATATTTCCGACCTTCTCAAGACTCTGCAGCGAGCGGGTATCCCCGGAATGGTTGTGAAAAGGCGGAATTTCATAGCAGTAGACATCTCTCAATTTGACTGCGACTATTACCGTTTTTTAAACGGCGACGTGTCGGCCATGAATACCTTTGTCGGAGAGTATATGGCGAACTACAGCTGGGCGGAATTTACGGCGGGCAGAGTGCATTTTAAACAACAATCAATAAAGCAGGATTAAAGGTCCGACGGCAACAAAAATACTTGTTGCCGCCGGACCTTTTTTTGTTACACTTCTGTTGCGGTTGGGAGAGTATATTGAAAATGTCGGATAATTGTAGATATTGTCATGATTCCGATCTTACTGTGGAAAGACGACAATATTTCAAATGTAAAAACAGAACGGAGGATTTCAATGAAACAAGTGGGGAATCGAATTTTTTCTCTGGCATTGAGCTTGTGCATCCTGATCACGCTGATGCCGCAGCTGACGTTGCCGGCGAAGGCGGATGAAACAGACGCTTCTGCAAATACCATGGAAAATTTATACACAGCCGTGGTAACAAACGGCGGCGCGGCACCGGAGTCCGGCATTTACACCATCAGCAGCACGGATGAACTGCACCGGCTGGCTGCATATGTCAATGCTGGCAATACCGCTGCAGGCGTCACCTTTCAGCTTGCCGGCAATCTGGATGTGAATCCCGGATTTACCTTTAATTCCGACGGCACATATACGGGAGACGGCACGCTCGATCCGTGGACGCCGATCGGAAATGAAAGCCATATTTTTTCCGGTACCTTCGACGGCAATGGTAATACGATAAGGGGCCTGTACATTTCAACATACGACGACTATCATGGACTGTTCGGATATGTCGGGGAAAAAGGAACCATTAAAAATCTTGAAATCGGAAGCGGTAATCTTCGTGGAAGCAATTATGTGAGCGGCATCGCCGGTAATAATGACGGAACCATCACAAACTGCTCGAACGGCACCGTTATCTATGGAGACAAATATGTGGGCGGCATCGCCGGTTACAACGTCGGAACGATCACGAATTGCTCGAACAGCGTCTTCGTTGGCGGCGACACTACGAATATTGGCGGCATTGTGGGAAATTGTAACCACGAAGGTACGATCAGCAACAGCTATAATACCGGGAATGTAAGGGGAGGCAGATCGACCGGCGGTATTGTGGGATATAACAATTCGTGTACGGTTAGCAATAACTATAACACCGGAAAAGTCCAAGGAAGTTATTATATCGGCGGTATTACAGGATATAGTAAGTTAAGCACAATCAATAATAACTACAATACCGGCGATATCTACGCGGGTTCATCCTATGATCATGGGAGTGCAGGCGGCATTGTGGGCTATTGCCATTCAGGTACGCTCAACAACAACTATAATGCCGGAGATGTAAGCGGAGATAGTACTCATATTGGCGGCATCGTGGGTCATCGCTATGCCGGTTATGTCCGGTACTGCTATTGGCTGAAAACGAGCGATATATGCAGCAAGCTGGACGCGACTGGCTATGGAACAAGCACCGGATGCGGGTACGTTGCAACGTCGGACGGCAATATAATTTGGGTGGATAATTCCGATGATACGGTTGTGACGGGTGATCATGTAACGCTCCAGAATGCCCTTAACGCATGGGTCAAAGAATATAAAAATGAGTCTTCCTACGACACATGGACTGTTACCAGCGAGAATAACGGTTTTCCGGTTTTGAGTGCGCCGTGGGTCTCGACGCTT
>NZ_DAMBZJ010000035.1:0-1499 GCF_032060045.1 Oscillibacter sp. | reverse complement strand
CCGTCGCTATCAAATATTACAGCAGCGACGGAAGCGATCTTCTCAAGAGCCAGACGGTTACCGTTGGACGGGACAGCCTGTCCGGTTACGAGCTCACGGCGGACGGTGAGGATTTTCTTGGATGGGCAACCTCGTCCAATTCCGATACCGCTAAATATCTCCCCCTTGATCCTTATACAGCTGACGATTATGCAAGTGACGCCAGCCCAAGTGAACTGAACCTTTATGCCGTGTGGGAAACTGCGGCGGGGACTGAGACCCATCGCACGGCTAAGATTTTCGACAGTGGATTGGGTTCATTGGCAGGCCACGGTGATGACGATCTTAAAATTGATTCAACGGAGAGCCCATCGGGCAAGACGGATGTTGGAGCTTCTTTTTCATTTGGAGAAGCGGAAAACGAAATCGCCGCTTTGCCCGGCGCAAGCGCACAGCTCGTCATTTACGCATACGATGTGGACGCGCCGGAAGAGGTCGATACGGTATACCTTGTGGACAAGACCGCATCAGCGACATGGGCGATCGGCAAGCTCTCGGGGATGAATAACGAATGGAACACCACGGTTTTATCCGTTCCCCAGTCGCTTTTCCAGAGCGGTCACACCTATCAGCTGCAGATTACAGTCAGCGATGGATTTGCAGTCTATATCCGCAGCGCGTACCTGCTCCTCGACGGCGGTGACGCGGCAAATATTACCGACAAATCCCTCTCCATTACTCTGGACTCCGGTAGCCATCCCAGCGCAACTACTTCCCTGACAACGGAAAATGGGGCAACTTATGATCTGGAATATAAATTCAGCAACATGGAAGACGGCAGCACAGTACAGCAGGGCAGCGGTACGGGCACAATCTCAACCGGCGACGGCGGGACCGGAACGGATAAAATGACATGGAATAAGGTTGTTGAAAAAGGAACCACCTATCAGGTGGACGTCACCATAAAAAAAGAGGGTTCACCCGTTACTACGATTACAAAGACTTTTGAAGTCTGTGACTATTCCTATGACTTAAACGGGCACGGAGTCTCTATTCCCGGCGGTGTCATGGCCTCCGGAGAGAAGCTCGCCAACCCGGCCGACCCAAAAGCGGAGGGATTCGCATTTGGCGGGTGGTACAAGGAGCGCAACTGCAAAAATCAATGGGATTTTGACACGGACACCGTAAACGCCGACACCACGCTTTACGCGCTTTGGAATGCGGAGCCAACCGTCAGTGGTGTCAGCGTCACGTCCGGCAGCGACAGCGCGGCTGTAAGCGGTAGTATGGCGATTACGTTCAGCGAAGAAATGGATAAGTCAGCGGCGGGCGTTGTTTCACTCAGGGACGGCAGTGAAACAACTCCCTTGAGCGGCGACTGGTCTGCTGACGGAAAGGTTTACACTGTCTCCTATTCGGACCTTGCATACGAAAAAGAGTATACTGTTCAAATCGCAGAGTTTAAGAGTAAAACCGGCGCGGCGATGAGCCCCGATAATACCCGTACCTTTACCACGAAA
>NZ_DAMBZJ010000034.1:15558-31091 GCF_032060045.1 Oscillibacter sp. | reverse complement strand
GCCCGCCAGCACCCGGCCAAGCAGCGCGGCCGCCCGGCGGCGAACACCGCCGTCGGGAATCAGCAGCAGATCATAAAGAAATTCCAGGGTTTGCTCCTTCTGAGAATGAGACCAATAGGTGAAATATTCTTCAAAAATTCCGAGATATGCGCCCAGTCTTGCGGCGCTCTGCTCGCTGCGGGCGGATTCCAGAATGTTGGCAAACAGCCGCTCGTGGCCAAGTCGATGCATCAGGCGCAGGTTGTGGTCCACTGCCGTCAGCCGCAGGGCTGAAGCCACCTGATCCGGGCGCATCAACGCCGGGTCGGTTTTGGGCGGCGGTGGAACGTCGTTTCCTGTAAGGTCCACATCCGCGCCGAAGGAGCGGATATAATTCTCAAAATCCAGAAGCTTTGCATAGACGTGGCGATAGCGCTGCTCCTTGGCGTAGCTCACGTTGTCGAGCTTAGAAAGAATCACGTCAAAGGCTTCCTGAATGGAGTAAATACGGGCAATTTCCTGCCCGCTTTCGTCGCGGGATTGCTTCACCCGGAAGTCGGCGTACACCAGTGCGAGAGACTCCGAGGACAGGTTTTCAAGCTCCAGATCCCACACGGAGTGGTTGGCGGCGATCAGGCCGATTGTCTCCATCCCCCGCTGGGAGAACCATTGGTCGGTGTAGTGATAGTGGAGATAGGGCACCCGTTCCCCGGCCTTGCAGCCGAATTTTCCGATGTCATGACCCGCAGCGGCGGCGGAGAGTAAAGGCAGGTCCACGGACCCGCCTGCCGCGTGGTAGGGCCGCATAATGCTCATGGCAACGTGATGGACTCCGGCGATATGCTCCAGCGTGCGGAAAGGGGTTACCTCCCGGCCAAGGCGCATGGCCTCGTATACATACTCGCCCCGGAAGCGCACCAAGAACTGACGGTATTCCTCCGCCGTGCCACTGTGGGAAAGTTCCTCCTCTGTGCAAAAAGCAAAGTCGAACTGGGGGTCAAAAGGGAGGGATTCCCGCTCGGCGTTCAAAAGAATCTGCAGGATGTTGAGATAGCATAACGCTCCATCACGCTGTTTGGCAGTGTGTTCCATGTCTGCCGAATCGTACAACAAAGACACCGCCACGTGGTAAGCATAGTCCATCCAGCCCTCTTTTGGGGGAAGCGTCAGTCGGTTCAGCAGGGGGAGGGCCAGCGCCAGCACGTCTTCACAGGTTAGTCGCTTTTCGAGAGTGTTCAGAGGTGCAAGTGCCTCGTCCCACTCCCGGGGCAAAATCAGCGCGGCGGCGTCCGCCCCGCTCATGGCCAGCTTGCGCAAAAAAGTCTGCGATGAAAAAGCACGGACTAATTTCTCCGTCAGTGAGTTGACACGCTCCATAAACTTCCTCCGATCCGCCCGTCCGGACACGCTTGCGCACCCGGCGGCGCGGGCGGAAATTCCGCCCATATTGGTGTGATGCTGCCAAGGCGCAAAGCGCCGACGCGGCATATCGTTAAAATCGCGTATGATTGCAGCTTTTAATTATTATACAGCCATTTTGCTCCGTACAAAAGACGGCGGCGAATTTTTCTTCACCTTTGGCGGAACTGCTGAATTTTTATGCGGGTTTTAGAGAAAACAACAAAATCAGCTGACCCTCCATCCGTTTCTTTTGGGAAGATTTCTCGGATAGAGTGCATCCCGCGTGCTGCCGGAGAAAAAAGACAAACGCGAAGGCCCCGGGGAAGTACCTTCCCCGGGGCCTTACTCCACATCGCCCGCAGGCGATCAATGAAATCTTGTCAATTGAAGAAACCTCTGGTCAAGAGGTAAAGTGCTCGTGGTTGAAAATGTGATCCTCACAGAAACAATGGTAGCCTGTGCAGCGGGAGCAGTACCGGAATTGAAGATTGGGATACTCCGCGTCCGTCCGTCCGCAGACGGCGCACTTGTGGTGATAGCCCTGCTCCCTGGCCTTTTTCTCCTGCTTCTTGGTGGCGGCCTTAAACTGGACGGTGCGGTGGGAGTTGGCGTGAGCGGCGTAGCCCCGCTGGCGGGAAATAGCCCCGCTGATCTCCGTCCAGAAGAAGACAAAAAAGTTCAGAATTGCCACCACTGGCAGCAAAGCACCCAGTAAGTTCAGCTGGAATGCCGCGAAGAGAATACTCATGGCAAACAGCCCCCCATCCAGCCAGGCCAGCCATTTTAGCTTCACGGGAATAATGAAAAACAGCAGAATCTGAAGGTCCGGATAGAGCACGGCAACGGCAAAAAACATGGAGAGGTTGATATAGAAGGCACCTGAAATGATGCCGCTACCCCCGGCAAAATACACGATAAAGCCCGTCAGAACAGACAGCACCATACCGGAAAGATAATACAGTGTGAATTTCGGGGTACCCCATTCCCGTTCCAAGAGATTGCCGATCCAATAATAAAAATAAAGGGACAAAATCAGAAAGAAAACGTTGCGGGCGTTGACGGGCATGAAAATAAAGGTGATAAGCCGCCAGATTTCTCCACGAAGCACGTGGTAAGGAGAAAAGATGAGGAACGAGACAGCGGCACTGTTGCTGAACTGGAGCAGCAAAAACGCAATCGCATTACCCGCCACAACATATTTCATCAAGTTGGGAATGCCGAACCGGGGGTGGTTATACGCGAACCGATCAACGGCGCTGTTGAGCTTTTTCAATGCAGGACCCTCCAAGCATACAGGTAAAATACAAGTGACATTATAACCGGGTTCGGCGGAAAAGTCATGTATAATTTTTAAATTTCTTCTAGTAAAGAGAAAAACTGGACGCGAAAGAGCATAATTGTTGCGCGACGGCACAGCTTCCACCGAATCTATGCCAATTGCCTACGATGTGCAGAACTTGCAATTGTGGGAAGCATAAATAGCTTAAATAGCAGTAATCAGGCAATGAATGCTTTTTAATGCAGAGCGCAAAAAGAGCGGGCAGAGCCTAGGCTCTGCCCGTCCTTTATATTACAAAATTCTGCCTGCGATGTGCCGCCTTTTTGAAGGGAATATTGCTGTGCAGAAACGCCGTTTTGCAAAGGCAGGAATTAGGGGCATAACAAAGATATAAGGAAAAAAGAAATTATTGTTGCTCCAGTTTATAGCCAAGAAGGTCGGCCAGATGCTGTACATCGTTCAAATCTTTGCGCTGCAAGTTCTTGCCCAGTTCCCAGGGAAGCACGGTGTAAAACCAACTGTTGATCCGATTGACATAGCAAAACCAGGACCACAGTAAATCGCGGAGCTCTTCTTTGGTTTCAATGGTCGCATAGGATTCCACAATTTTGTCGTGGAAGTAAGCAAATTTGGGCATGTTCAACCAAGGAGCCGGGCAATTGGGCTCCAGCACGTCACCCAAAAGATGAGCAATCGGACCGTTGAGGTAAATAAAAAGCTGCTTGCAAATATCCAAAGAGAACCTTTCATCGCCCAGCACGCAGTACATGGTGGGTTCGATGGTCCACCAGCCCATTGCCTGCGTGTCGGCGTTAAGGAAAAACAGATTGCCGAGATATTGGTGGTTGGTACCGGCGCCGCTGGGGAAAATGCCGAGCTTGCTCATCGTGACCTCGGTTGGCTCATGAAACCAAACCTTTTCAACTTCGTTATGAATTTCGCGCTTCAGATCCATCCAATTTACTGACATGCGATTGCCTCCCCTCTGCTGAAAATAACCGTAGCAAGCTCATGATAAAGGTAAGTATGATTCCAGCAATCCATGCCGCCGCGGTGGAATGCTTCGAGATACTGCGGCTCGACCCTTGCCATGATTGGCCCCATGTTGGGCAGAGGCTCGGAGCAGGGGCCGTATGTCATGGCAAAATACCAGCCGGACCAGGCAATGTCGCCGTTGGAGCAGTCGCAAAGGGCGGGGACATCCCTGCCACCCAAGGGATTGGACTGATCACCGACATTGTTGGGAACATGATATGGAGGAATCGGACGGCATTGAACATAGTCGCCCGTGGACAGAGTGTTATGGGCCTCACACTCCATTGGTGCTGCAATTTTTTCCCAAAGTTCATTTGCAAGGGTGGGGTGCTTGTCTTCTATGACCTCTGCGTAGACAATAATATTGGCTTTGGGAAACTCAATCTTGATTTTACGCAAGTTAAACGCCTCCTACTAAACAGACTCAGGCTTTTTTAGCCGGGCGTTGTACACCCGCCGGACCATTCCGCCCATTGAAAATATTATAGCAGGCGTATTTGCGCATTGTAATGTTAATCGCTGCGTTAGGAAGTGCCATTTTGTGAAAAAACTCTATTTTTTATCGAAAAAAGAGTCCAAAATAAGTTGAATTACCACCCTAATTCCTATATAATATTATCGCGGTTTTTGTGCCGCTTTGAACTGACGGATAGCTGAGAAATTGGGGGGATTTAAATATGTCTCTGGATGACCTCGATCTCAAAATATTGGCGTTACTGCAGGAAAACGCCAAGGCGAAGCTCAGTGCGATTGCGAAGGAAGTGCATCTAAGTGTAACCGCTGTGAACAGAAGAGTGGAACGGATGGAAGATATCGGCGTGATTCGGGGATACCGGACTCTGATTGATCCGGAAAAACTGGGAATAGGGGTTCATGGATTTCTTATTGGCGGAGTATACCTTATAATGCTAGATCGGTTTTATACTTACATTTCCTCCGTACCTGAGGTTATTCGATGTGAAACCATTATCAGTGGCGGAAAAGAAGTGCTGCTTGAATTTTATTGCAGAGATGTGGATGCGCTTATGGCTTTTTATAACAGTGATATCAAAAAATATTTGGACTCCATGACGGTGTATCTTGTAAAAGGAGTCCCTGGAAAAGACAGCCCTGTTTCACTCAATTAATCAGGTTCTTTAAACGAAATCGGAAAAATTTTTAAATTGCAGCTTGACAAGTGAGAAAAGATTTTATATGATAATTTCACAATTGAATCCCTTATCAAGAGTGGCGGAGGGAACGGCCCGATGAAACCACGGCAACCTGTCTTTGACAAGGTGCCAAATCCGGCGGAATCCGACAGATGAGGAGCAAAAGAACTTTTGCACACTTTCTTTGTTGGAAGGTGTGCGTTTTTGTGCTTCGACGGCGCCGCCAAACGGCGGCTGGAACAAAAGAAAGGACGAATTTATCATGGCAAGACATTATCTCTTTACCTCTGAATCCGTGACCGAGGGGCATCCGGACAAAATCTGCGACCAGATTTCCGATGCGGTGCTGGATGCGATTCTGGAGCAAGACCCTCAGGGCCGCGTGGCCTGTGAAACCACGGCCTGCACAGGCCTCATTCACGTAATGGGCGAGATCACCACCTCCTGCTACGTGGACATTCCCAAAATCGCCCGGGAGGTGGTCCGGGAAATCGGCTATGACCGAGGCAAGTATGGGTTTGACTGCGACACCTGTGCCGTCATCACCTCCATCGACGAGCAGTCCGACGACATCGCCCTTGGCGTGGATAAGTCTTTGGAGAGCAAGGCGTCCGACGACGGAGAGCTTTCCAACGGCGCGGGCGATCAGGGCATGATGTTTGGCTATGCCTGCGACGAGACGCCCGAGCGGATGCCCCTGCCCCTGTCTCTTGCGCAGAAGCTTGCCCTGCGATTGACAGCGGTGCGCAAGAGCGGGCAACTCCGCTATCTCCGGCCCGACGGCAAAAGTCAGGTCACGGTGGAGTATGATGAGAACAATCGCCCCGTGCGGGTGGACACCGTGGTCATCTCCACCCAGCACGACCCGGACACGTCTCTTGAAACCATCCGCGCAGACATGCTTGAACATGTCATCAAGGCCGTGATTCCCGCCGACATGCTGGACGGCGACACCAAATATTATGTCAATCCAACGGGACGCTTCGTCAAGGGCGGCCCTGCGGCCGACACGGGTCTGACGGGCCGGAAGATCATCGTGGATACCTATGGCGGCAGCGCACCCCATGGCGGCGGCTGCTTTTCCGGTAAGGACCCCACCAAGGTGGATCGCTCCGCGGCCTACGCCGCCCGGTATGTGGCGAAGAACATCGTGGCGGCGGGCCTTGCCCGGCGCTGTCAGGTGGAGTTGGCCTACGCCATCGGCGTGGCCCGACCCGTGAGCATTCTGGTGGATACCTTCGGCACCGGCACGGTGGGAGACGATGTGCTGGAAGGTGCCGTTGAAAAGGTGTTTGACCTGCGGCCCACTGCCATCATCCGGGATCTGGACCTGCGCAGACCCATCTATCGCAAGCTTGCGGCATACGGACACATGGGACGTACGGACCTCGGCGTGAAGTGGGAGGACACCGATCGGGTGGACGCACTGAAGGCTGCCGTCAAATAAGAAACCAAAAAACAAGCGCGTCGGGGAAAAATTCCTCGGCGCGCTTGTTGCGCGAAAAACGCAAAAAAATCCTGCGAAGATGGAAAGCCACTAAAAGAATCTGGGACTTTTTATGGCCCCACGCGCTTGTCCCGGGGGCAGAATTGTGATAAGATGGCCGTGTTGTCATCGGTGAAGAGAACCGTAACATCCGTGTCAAAACGGAAGCGCATTTGCCGGGGATAGATTCAATTTATAAGGAGAAGCAGGGACGCATGATGTTGAAAGCGGTAATCTTTGATTTGGACGGCACGCTGCTGAACACGCTGGACGACTTGACGGATGCCGCCAACCACGTCTGTGTACAAAACGGCTGGCCAACCTTTACCACCGGCGAAATCCGCCATATGGTGGGCAACGGAATCCCCAAGCTGGCGGAGCGCTTTACCCCGGAGAGGGAGCGCACGCCGGAAAGAATGGCGGAGTCTGTCCATCGGTTTATGGATTATTACGACGCCCATAAAATGGACAACACCGCGCCCTACCCCGGTGTTTTGAAGATGTTGGAAACTCTGCGGGAGGCGGGAATGAAGCTGGCCGTTTTCTCCAACAAGGCGGACGATTTTTGTCCCGCGCTGGTGCGGCATTACTTTGAGGACGCGTTTGACGCGGTGCGTGGCAAGCGGGACGGAATTCCCGCAAAGCCGGACCCTGCCGGGGTGTTTGCCTTGCTTTCGGAGTTGAGGATTTCCGCGGCGGAGTCCGTTTACATAGGCGACAGTGACGTGGACGTTTTGACCGGGCACAACGCGGGGCTTCGTGTGTGCGGCGTGACCTGGGGTTTTCGAGGCCGGGAAGAGCTAATGTGTGCCGGGGCAGAACTGCTGGCGGACGACGCAGAGGAGCTGACAGCCTTGCTGCTGAACGAAAGGCCGCCGTGTTTTCGGCGCGGTTGACCGGCGGGAGAAAATGGGCTATACTCTAACATTGCGAACTGCGGATAAAGGAGTGGTGTGGAAACATGCCTTCAATCTCTGTGATTGTGCCTGTATATCAGGCGGAGAAGTATATTGAAGCGTGCGTGGAAAGTGTCCAAAACCAGACGTTTTCCGACTGGGAGTTACTTCTGGTGGATGACGGCTGTACCGACGGATCCCCGGCGCTGTGTGACCGATGCGCCGCTGGAGACGGGCGCATCCGGGCGCTTCATAAGGAAAAGAATGGCGGCGTGAGCGCCGCCCGAAATTTGGCGTTGGAGGAGGCTAAGGGCGATTACATCGCCTTTTTGGACGCGGACGACCGCTATGCGCCTTCGTGCCTAGAAACACTGTGGAATCTGCGGCAAGGGGCGGGCGCGGATAGCGCCGCCTGTGCCCATTTAAACTGTCTGCCCGACGGGACAGAGACGCCCGAACGGGTGCTCCTCGCGGGTGTGTACGACGGGGAGGGAATCCGGCAGGGCATCGTGGCCCCCTTACTGGGGGACCGTCTAACCCAGCCCGTGTTCAACGGCTTTATCTGGCGGTTTTTATTCTCACGGGAGATTCTCAGAAGCAAGGGCATCACCTTTGAAGGTGCGTATCTGGAGGACGAGTTGTTTTTAATGGAGTATTTCTGCCATGCGAAACGGCTTGCTGTGACGGAACAGCCCCTCTACCGCTATTATCTCAACCCCGCTTCCGCCACCCACAAGTACATGCCGGACTTTTTGCGGGTCTTCGGCCGCTTTATGGAGCGGAAGGAAGAGCTTGTGGCGCGGAACGGTCTGGAAACCCTCCGCCCCCAGTGGCGGGAAAACTCCAACTGGGCGGGTTTGCTGATTGCCATCGGCAATGAGTATGCCAAGGGAAATTCTCGCTCTGCCCGGGAAAAACAAAAGGCCGTGGAGGCGCTGTGCGCACGGCCTGAGATGGCTCGGGCCATTGCAGAGCTGACGCCGGAGGGTTTGTCGGCAAATAAGCGGCTGGTGGTCCGGCTGGTAAAGGGACGGCACTTCTTCACGCTGACCCAGCTTTACCGCCTGAAAAACCGCAGATAGAAACGGAGAGGGTGCATTCATGTTTTCCATTCGGGAGAGTTTTCTTTTTTCTCTATGGGCCGCGCTGTGTGGGGCCTATGAGCAAAGCGCCCTCCATCGCCTGATGGCGGCTCTGGGCCGGGGGTGCGAGCGTCTGATGGACGGGTCGTGTATTTGTGGCTTTTTCTTCCGGGAGGGGGTCGTGGCCCGGTCGTGGGGCGACAGTCGGACCTGCCGCGTCCTGAGTGCCCTTGTCAATTTACCGGGGGCACTGCTCCATCGGCTGTACGGGGCGTTTCAAGCGCAGTTTGACGGGAGCTTTTTTGCGCGTCTTGCCTTTTCCATGGGAGATGAAACCGCCGTGGGAGAGTTTTGGGTGATTCTGGCGCTGTGGGTCATTCCCTTCGAGCGGTGGAACAACGCTTATAATTTTCTGGGGTTTGCGCTGCTGCTGGTGCTGTTCTACGTGGGCTCCATGCGGCGGTACAGCGATTTCCGGCTGGATGTCAAATCCGTGGGCCCTTACGCCGCCGGAATGTTTCTGGCGGCGGCGCTGGGCGTGGTTTTCTCCGCATATCCCGGCCTTTCTACCCGATTTTTAGTGTACCACGCCACCTGCCTTCTGTGCGTGCTGGTAACAGTTTCGGCCGTGCGGAGCACGGAAGATCTCAAACGCCTTGCTGCCGGCGGGAGCGGCGTGGTGCTGATTTCGTCGCTGTACGCGGTCTATCAGCGGATTCAGGGCGTAGCGGTGAATAAATCCTATGTGGATTTGGACGTGAATTACGGGATGCCGGGACGGGTGGAGTCCTTCTTCGACAATCCCAATACCTTTGCGCAAGTCCTGATTCTGTTGCTGCCACTGGTGTTGGGGCTGGCACTGTGCGCTAGGCGGCCCGTCTTCCGGCTTGCGTCCTTCGGTGTGTTTGCCGTGGGCGCGGCGTCTCTGGCTATGACCTATTCCCGGGCTAGCTGGGTAGGGATGGCGTTTGCCATGGTGGTAGCAGTGATTTTGTGGAAACCCAAGCTGCTCCCCCTGTTTGCCGCCGGGTGCATTCTGGCTGTCCCGCTGCTGCCTGACAGCATTTTAAACCGCATACTGACCATTACCAACAAAGAGGACAGTTCCACCTCCGGGCGGATTCCTCTCTACGAAGCGGCGCTTGCCACCATCAAGACTTCTCCCGTCACCGGGGCAGGCCTTGGCACTGCCGCCGTGCAGCAGTTTATCAAGGACAACAACCTCTACCATGCAAAGGCTCCCTTTGTCCACGCCCACAACATCTATTTGCAGATCTGGATTGAGGCGGGGCTGCTGGGTGTGGTTTCCTTTGTGGGAGCCATGCTGCTGAGCATCAAAAACGCCGCCCGGGCCGTGCGCCACTGCGGCGATTCTGCCGCCCGCACCCTCACCTGTGCCGCCGCGTCTGCCCTGTGTGGCATGATGGTCTGTGGCCTTGCAGACTATCCTTGGAACTATCCCAGAGTGATGAGCGTATTCTGGTTCGTGTTTGCCCTGTGCGTCGCAGGAACAAAGCTGTGCGGACGAGAAGAAGAGAAGGAGGCGCGCCGGTGAGCGAATTGCTGCCCTATCTGATTGTTTGCCCGCTAGTGTTTTTGGCGGGATTTGTGGATGCCATCGCGGGGGGCGGAGGACTGATTTCCCTGCCCGCTTACCTGCTGACCGGGCTGCCCGTGCACAACGCCATCGCCACCAACAAGACCTCCTCCGCCATGGGTACCGCCATTGCCACGTTTCGCTATGCCCGCAGCGGGTATATCCCGTGGCGGGAGTCGTCCGCCGGAGTGGTGTTTGCGCTGATCGGCTCCACGCTGGGAGCGAAGCGGGCACTGTTGCTGAACGAAGGGGCATTCCGCATCGTCATGCTGGTGATTCTGCCCCTTACCGCTGTGTATGTTCTGCGAGGCAAAGCGTTGAAAGAGACGGAAGAGCGGGAGGAATTTCCCCTGAGCAAAACAATTGCCATCGTAATTGCGGCGGCGCTGGTCATCGGCGTATACGACGGGTTTTACGGTCCTGGCACCGGCACATTTTTAATTTTGATACTCACCGGGGCGGCCCACATGGACCTGCGCAAGGCCAATGGGGTGACCAAGGCCATTAATCTGGCCACCAATGTGGCGGCGCTGGCGGTATACCTGTTCAGCGGAAAGGTGCTGCTGACGCTGGGGCTGACGGCGGGGCTATTCAGCATCGCCGGAAATTATGCCGGGGCGAGGTTTTTCTCCAGCAAGGGCGCAAAGTCCGTAAAACCCGTGATTCTGGTTGTGCTGACTATTTTCTTTGTCCGTGAGCTTTGGAAGCTGTTAACCTGACGCGTGGGCTGCCGTGCGTGGATGGATTGCCGCCGCAGGCGGAGAGGGGGCTTTATGAACATTTACGAAGGAATAGAAGACCTCATTGGACACACGCCGCTGGCGCGGCTTCGCAGAATCGAACAGGAATACGGACTGGACGCGGCGTTACTGGCAAAGTTGGAGAGCTTTAACCCCGCAGGCAGCGCCAAAGACCGGGTGGCCGCGCGCATCATCGCGGAGGCGGAGCGGACCGGGCGGCTCACGTCCGGCGGCACGATTATTGAGCCTACTTCCGGAAACACAGGCATTGGCCTTGCCGCTGTGGGTGGCGCACGGGGCTATCGCGTGATTCTCACCATGCCGGAAACCATGAGCAAGGAGCGGCAGAGCTTAATCCGGGCCTATGGCGCGGAGATCGTCCTCACATCAGGAAGCGAGGGCATGGCAGGCGCGGTAAAAAAAGCAGAAGAGCTGCAAAAGGCCACGCCGGGAAGCATCTTAGGCGGTCAGTTTGACAATCCCGCAAACCCGGCGGCTCATTATGATACCACGGGTCCGGAAATCTGGGCAGATACCGACGGCCAGGTGGATCTCTTTGTGGCGGGCGTGGGCACTGGCGGTACCGTCAGTGGGGTGGGGAAGTATCTCAAGGAGAACAATCCCCGCGTGCAGGTGGTTGGCGTGGAGCCGTCCGCTTCGCCGCTGCTGAGCCTTGGAATTGCGGGACCTCATGGGCTTCAGGGCATCGGCGCGAATTTTGTGCCGAAAAATCTGGACCGAGCGGTTCTGGATGAAATCATCCCCGTTTCCGATGAAGACGCTTATGCGATAGGCCGCGTGCTGGCGCGGCGGGAGGGCTTGCTGTTGGGCATTACTTCCGGCGCGGCGGTCTGGGCTGCGATTCAACTGGCGAAGCGGACGGAAAACCGGGGGAAAACCGTTGTGGCTCTGCTGCCGGACACGGGAGAGCGCTATCTCTCCACGCCCATGTTCTGAGAAAATACACGCCGGAGAAAACATAGTTTCATTGTTTCGCGCCAGTTGGCGTGAACTCTGCAAAGCGTTTCATACCGAAACTGTTTGACCGTTTTATGCAGCCCCGTTCCAATCAGAACGGGGCTGCATTTTTGTGCTTCCTTATATTTCCAGTTTATCCATTTTTTGAAGCTTGTAACTTTTTGTAACCTCCTGTATGCTTTTTATGGGAAATTCACATAAATTCGGAAGCACTGCACCCTGCGCACACCGTGCTGCCGGGGGAAGAGCAGAAAGGACGACGGAAAATGAGACGCGTGATGACAGCGGCAATGCTGGCGGCGACGTTGGCGGTGAGAGTCGCCATTCCCGCTGCGGGATTGAATCGGACGGTACCGGTGCAGGTAGACGGTGAAATCATGGATTCGGTGAATTACATACGAGACGGTGTGACCTACGTCCCCCTGCGGACGCTGCTGGATGCGTTTGGCGGCTGGA
The DNA here is from genome assembly GCF_032060045.1 of Oscillibacter sp. Lineage (GTDB taxonomy): Bacteria > Bacillota > Clostridia > Oscillospirales > Oscillospiraceae > Oscillibacter. Next base: position 19,011 of record NZ_DAMBZJ010000034.1, on the reverse strand, counting down.
AGCTTTTCTGGGACGGGACGCGAAAAGAGGCTGTGGCCGAGAGCGAAGACCGGTGGCTGAGGGTGAATCCCGCCCTTGACTCCCTCACGGTGAACGGATATACATATGAGGGAATTGTGACGGTGGAAAATGGACGGACCTATGTTCCCCTGCGGCTGATTGCCACCGCCTGCGGAGGAGCTGCCGCGTGGGACGGGATCTTCGGCGGCGCGGCGGTGACATCCCCCAATGCCCCTTATGACGCGGAAGAACTGTATTGGCTCTCCCGTATCATCAACGCCGAAAGCGGAGGGGAGCCGCTGGAGGGCCGAATTGCGGTGGGAAATGTGGTTCTGAACCGGGTGATCTCTTCAGAGTTTCCCGATACCATCCGACAGGTGGTGTTTGACAGAAAGGATGCCGTGCAGTTTGAACCGGTGAGCAACGGGACGGTTTATAATCCTCCCTCCGACGGCTCCGTGGTGGCGGCAAAGATGGCACTGGACGGAGTGAGCGTGGTGGGGAAAAGCATGTATTTTTACGCGCCTTCTTTGTCCCAAGGGCTGTGGATCAACGGAAACAGGACCTATTACACCACGATCGGCTGTCATCGCTTTTACCTTTGATTGACTTTTTTTGGCCAGAGGGCTATGATAAGGGCAACGTTGAAAAAAGGAGCCTTTGAGCTATGCTGTTTTCCAAACATCCCAGAACGGTTTATACAAACGCCCCCGCCCATGAGGTGATCTGCCAGTTTCGGTTTCCCACGATTCTGACCATCAACGAGCAGGAGCCCGCGGCGTTTCAGGAGGCGATTCGGGAGGACTTTCCCCAGTTTGCCCGGAAGGAGGACGCGGTTCCGCCTCAGGTGGAGGGCATGGGCGGTCCCAATCCGCAGGTCCGGCAACAGAAGGCCGTGAGTAATTATCATTTCGTGTCTTCGGACAACCTGTGGAAAATCAACCTGACTCAGAACTTTCTGGCCCTATCCACCCTGCGCTATACCGGATGGGAGGAATTTGCCCGGGAACTGGACCGGCCTCTGGCAGAATTTATCCGCATCTATAAACCTGCTTATTTCGAGCGGGTGGGCCTACGGTATGTGAACATTCTCTCCCGGGAGAAGCTGGCTTTGCAAGGAACGCCGTGGACGGAGCTGATTACACCCGCCTATCTCGGTCCTCTTGCCGAGCCAGATGTGCGGGAAGAGGATGTGCTTAACTGCGGAGTGGACCTGCAATGCAAGCTGAATTCCAGCAGCGTGGGGAAAATTCACGCCGGTCCGGGCCGTTTACGGGGCAATCGGCCCGACGGGCAGCAGGACCCTGAGGTGAAATTTATCTTCGACATGGATTTGTCCATGGGCGGGAAAATGGACTGCAAGCTTTCCGCAGGCGCGATGGAGACGCTTCACGCCCACGCTACGGAGCTGTTCGAGGGTGCGGTGACGGATGCACTCCGCGCCGCCATGCAGCCGGAGTAAAGAACGCGCTCTTTTTACAATCTGCTATAAAACCCCTGGGGGAGAACGAGCAGTTCTCCCCCGGGGGTTTTTATAGGGAAGCAACACGAAACGTTGAGAGGCGGCCCCAAATGGGCCGCCTCTCAGTCCTATGCTAGGAAAGGAGCAATGGGACGGTTTACCGCCCAGAGGCACTGTGCATTTTTGCGAACAGTCGCTTTGCGATGGCCTCCAAAGATTCCTCGAAATTGACGACTTGCCTGCAATGCTCCTGTTCTACCAAAACCGCCAGATCGCCGGTGAGGATGCCGTCCCGCATGGTTTCAAGGCAGGCGCTCTCCAATTTTCCCGCGAAGGAAACTAAATCCGGCAGTCCGTCCAACTCCCCCCGGCGGCGCAGAGCGCCGGTCCAGGCGAAAATAGTGGCTGTGGCGTTGGTGGAGGGCTTTTCTCCGGTGCGATAGCGGTAAAAGTGCCGCGTGACGGTGCCGTGGGACGCCTCGAACTCCACGGACCCGTCCGGAGCCATCAACACGGAGGTCATCATAGCAAGAGAGCCAAAGGCGGCGGCCACCATGTCGCTCATCACGTCGCCGTCGTAATTCTTCAGCGCCCAGACGAAGCCACCCTTGGAGCGCATGACGCGGGACACCGCGTCGTCGATCAGCGTGTAAAAATACTGAAGGCCCAAGGGGGTGAATTTCGCCTTGTAGGTGGATTCAAACTCCTCGTCAAACACCCGACGGAACTCCCCGTCGTACTCCTTGGAAATGGTGTCCTTGGCGGAGAACCACAAATCCTGCCTTGTATCCAGCGCATACTGAAAGCAGGAGCGGACAAAGGCGCGGATAGAAACCTCCGTATTGTGCTGGCCTTGAAACACCGCGGGGCCTTTTGTCTTTGCGACGGTAAGACTTTGCGTTCTACCGCTTTCGCCGGTGAAATCCAGTGTGGCGACTCCTGGCTCGTCCGTCACTAACTCCACGGCCTTGTACATGTCGCCGTAGGCGTGACGAGCCACAGTGATGGGCTTTTCCCAGCCCGGCACCGCCGGACGGAGGAAGGGAAGCAAAATGGGTGCACGAAAGGCCGTTCCGTCCAACACAGCACGGATGGTACCGTTGGGCGAGGGCCAAATTTCTTTCAGGCCATATTCCTCCTGCCGCTGGCGGTTGGCGGTGATGGTGGCGCATTTCACCGCCACGCCCAGCCGTCGGGTGGCGTTGGCCGCTTCCAGTGTGACGTGATCCCCCGTCTCATCCCGATGGGGTAGGCCCAGATCGTAATATTCCGTTTTCAAATCTACGTAGGGGCAGATCAGTTCGTCCCGGATGATGCGCCAAAGCACGCGGGTCATCTCGTCTCCGTCCATCTCCACCAAGGGCGTTTTCATTTGAAGCTTTTCCATTTCAGCCATTCTTCTTTCTATAATAATTCATAAGGCACCCATCCAGCAGAATCTCCCGCTCCTCTGCCGTCAGGTCCTGTAAGTGGAGGGTGAGGGGGATGGTGGTCCCGTCTCTGCGCAGCAGCACGGCGGACAGGGACTCCTTTTCGCGGATGACGGCCTCCCGCACATCAGGAATATATACGTGGTCGCCGTTCTCGCCGGGGAAGTCCGTATCCATAGTGAAGGGGAAAATGCCCCAGTTGATGCAGTTGGAGCGGTAGCGCTTGGTGGCAAAGCTTTGGCAGAGGTTGGCGCAGCCCCCCAGCACCCGCTGGCAGGAGGCTGCTTGCTCCCGGGCGGAGCCGTCTCCGGGCCGGTTCGCGTAAATGGCGGAGCCGAATTGGGTGGTTTTCAGAAGTGCCATCCCGTCGCCCACGCGATTGAGAAGAGAAACCAGCTTTTCCACAGGTTTTCCCGCCAAACGCTCCGCTTCCTCCGCGGCAATTGCCTTGGCGCGGGGAACGTATTGCGGTTCTCGGCGGGACAGGGTAAACTCCGCCAGCCGCATGGGATTGGAACGGTAGGACGAGGTTTCGCCGGAGGGAATCAGCTCATCGGTGGT
>NZ_DAMBZJ010000034.1:13639-15548 GCF_032060045.1 Oscillibacter sp. | reverse complement strand
CGTCCCGTAAAACCGCCGCCAGTTCCACCAGCAAATTTTCCGCCGGGGGCTGAATGACGGGCCAGTCGGTAATATTGGGCCCCATCACAAGCTCGGTCTCCGGCAGGGGACGGCCTACGCCGTTGTACACCCGCTTTTCATAAGGAGCCGGGTCAAACGCATAGGAAAGGGGATGCAGGTCGAATGTTTCTTCCGTGGCCGGGGTGATTTTACCGCCGTTCCGGGCGGTGGCGGCGATGGATCGGGCGTCCATCAGACACACTGCTGCAAACTGCCCCTCGCCGGGCTTGCTGCCCTCCCGGTTGGGGAAGTTGCGGGTGGTGTGCCGCAGGCTGAGGGCGTTGTTGGCGGGTACATCTCCTGCGCCGAAGCAGGGGCCGCAGAAGCTGGGTTTTAAAACCGCCCCCGCTTCCAGCAACGCTGCGGAAACCCCGGCCCGGGTCAGGGCAAGGCTCACAGGCACGCTGGTGGGATAGACGCTGAGAGAGAAATCACTGCCCTCCGTGCCGCCGCGCAGAATGTCGGCGGCGGCGGTGATGTTGTCGAACAGGCCACCCGCGCAGCCTGCCACGATGCCCTGATTGGCCCATACACCGCCGTCATGGATTTTATCCAAAAGGCGGGGACTTGCCTTGGGCCAGCGCTGCTTTGCTTCAGCCTCCACCGCTGAGAGAATGTCGGTGGCATTGTCCAAAAACTCCCGGATGGGATAGGCGTTGGACGGGTGGAAGGGCAGAGCAAGCATCGGTTCCACCGCGTCAAGGTCGATGGAAACCATCCGGTCATAGTACGCGCCCTCGCCGGGGGACAAGGACCGATATTCCCCGGCCCGTCCATGAATCTCGTAAAATTGTTTTACCTGATCGTCTGTCTCCCAAACGGAGGAAAGGCAGGCCGTTTCCGTGGTCATCACGTCCACGCCGTTACGATAGTCCATGGGGAGGGATGCAATGCCCGGTCCCGCAAACTCCAGTACCCGGTTGCGGACAAACCCCTGCTCAAACGTGGCTTTGATCAGTGCAAGCGCCACGTCGTGGGGTCCGACTCCCGTTTTCGGCGCGCCGGTAAGCCAGACCAGAACGATTTCGGGATAATCTCCGTCCCAGGTGTCCTTTAAAAGCTGCTTGCACAGCTCTGGCCCACCCTCTCCCACGCCCATGGTACCCAAAGCGCCATACCGCGTGTGGGAATCGGAGCCGAGAATCATTTTCCCACAACCTGCAAGCTGCTCCCGCGCGTAGGAATGGATGACACTCTGGTTGGCGGGAACGTAGATGCCGCCGTATTTCTTCGCGGCGGAAAGACCGAAGGCGTGGTCGTCCCCGTTGATGGTGCCGCCCACGGCGCACAAACTGTTGTGGCAGTTGGTCAGGGCGTAAGGCAGGGGAAATTCCCTCATTCCGGAGGCCCGGGCCTGCTGGAGAATCCCCACGTAGGTGATGTCGTGGGAGACCATTGCGTCAAAGCGGAGACGCAGTTTGTTCTCGTCGCCGGATTGATTGTGGCTTTGCAGGATGGACCAGGACAGAGTGCGTCTGCGCCCTTCCGCTGGGGAAACAGACGCAGTTTCACAGGGAACGCCACCGGACAGAAATACACCCGAGGAGTGCAGTGTAATCATAAAAATCCCTCCCAAACCCGCTGTTTTGGCGGCGGGCCTTTTTAAACTTGTGTTTTAATGTAGCACAAAATAATCCGTATGAAAAGATAAAAATGGCGGAAGAAATGATTTTCCTGCATTTTCGTCAAAATGACCGCTGGAGCGGCGGGAGAAGGAGTAATTCTTGGCGCCGCGCACGGAGGGAAAAAAGCCGCGCGGACAAAAGCTTGCGCCCTTGTCCGCGCGGCGGAATTGATTTGCGTGCCGCTGCACTTATACGTAGGTCTGGCGGCTCACGTCAAACACGCC
>NZ_DAMBZJ010000034.1:11434-13629 GCF_032060045.1 Oscillibacter sp. | reverse complement strand
GGGAAGGAATAACGGGAAGGGCCATGAAGCTGAGCGTCATGAAGGGGTCCACCCCGTCGGAAACACCAAGAGCCGCCGCCTTTTCCTTGGCGTCCTCCAGCTTCCGGTTCACTTCGGGCAAAGGCTCCTCACTCATGATTCCTGCGATGGACAGAGGCACTTCTGCAACGGAAACTCCACTGTCCAGTACCACGATGCCACCGTTCAGCTCCACCACCCGGTTCACCGCCGTGGCCATGTCCTCTTCGTTGGTGCCCACCACGATGATGTTGTGAGAGTCGTGGGAAATGGAGGTGGCCACCGCGCCGGATTTCAGTCCGTAACCTTGAATGTAACCGATGCCGATGTGGTGGGTATTTTTGTGCCGCTCTACCACCGCCAGCTTTAACACGTCGTACTCCGTGTCAATGCGGTCTGAATAGCCCGCGTCTACCGTGGTGATCTCGCCGGGGACCATGCCGATGATACCCCGGGGACGCTTTTCCGCGAAGTCCTCCGCCGTCAGCATTCCCACATGGAAGGTGTTGTGTGCCCGCTCCACCAGATAGGGTTCAATGGCTGGGGCGGGGAAGTTCCGCAATTGGCCATACTCCACCATCAGCTCGCCACGTTTATAGACCTTCTCAATCTGGAAGGACTCGAAGCTGTCAATCACCACAAAGTCTCCAAGGTATCCCGGTGCGATGGCACCCCGGTTGTTCAAAAGGAAGTATCGCGCGGCGTTGTGGCAGGCCACCTTGACCGCCGTGATGGGGTCTGCGCCCAAGGCGATGGCCCTCCGGACGATGTAGTCGATGTGGCCTTTTTCCAACAGGTCGTTGGGGTGCTTGTCGTCGGTGCAGAACATACAGCGCTCGGCGTATTTGTCGCACAGGAGAGGAACCAGCGCTTCCAAATTCCGAGCGGCGGTGCCTTCCCGAATCATGATAAACTGGCCCCGCTGAAGCTTGGCAACGGCATCGCTCAAATCGTGACACTCGTGGTCGGAATAGACTCCAGCGGCGATGTAGGCGTTCAAATCGTTGCCCTGGAGGTCCGGAGCGTGGCCGTCGATCTTTTTGTGATGGGCCTGTGCCGCCACAATTTTTTCAACGGCCTGTTCGTCGCCGTTGATGATGCCCACAAAGTTCATCATCTCCGCAAGACCTTGCACTCTGGGATGATCGTAAAAGGAGTCGATGGCCCGATAGTCCAAAATTGCCCCGGACTCGTCTAGCGGCGTGGCGGGAACGCAGGAGGGCAGCATAAACCGCACGTCCACCGGCAGGCCCTCCGTGGCCTGAAGCATATACTCAATGCCGTCGGTTCCCATGACATTGGCAATCTCGTGGGGGTCGGTGATCACGGTGGTGGTGCCGTGGGGCAGCACTGCCTTTACAAATTCGCGGGGACTGACCAGGGAGCTTTCCAGATGGATATGCGCGTCCAGAAAGCCTGGCAGGACGATTTTGCCGGTCATGTCTGCCTCAATTTCGCCCTCGTAGCTGCCCATGCCCACAATCAGCCCCTCAGCCACGGCGATGTCCGCCTGACACAGCTCGTTGGAGAACACATTGACATAGGTTGCGTTTTTCAGCACCAGATCCGCCTTTTCGCGGCCTGACGCGGCCTCGATAATGCGCCGTTTCTTCAGTAGCTTTCGGTTGATTTTGCCCGCATAGCTCTCAGACATGGGACCACTCCTTTTCGATATTAAATTTACTTATTTCAATAAGTAATTGAAATAATGACAATGATTTTATGAAAGTATACGCGCAAAATGCGCGTTTGTCCATAGAGAAAACGGGAAAAGTTTTTTGTTGCATTCGCTACTTCCAAAAACAAGCAATTTCTGCTATATTAGTATCATTCAATATACGAATGGACCGCCGGGATCGGCAAAGGAAAGGAGCGTTTTTATGGCAAAGATAAACGCAAAAGCCTATGAGGCCATGGACTACGGCATGTATCTCATCTCCACCTCCGTGGATGGAAAGCGGCAGGGCTGCATTGTCACCTCTTTCGCGCAGGTTACTTCCTCCCGCCCGCCCCGCTTCACCGTCACTCTGAACCGGGACCACTCTACCACCGAGGCGATTCTCGCTTCCGGCGTATTCTCTGTGACGCTGCTGGGAAAGGACTGTCCCGAAGAAATAATCAATACTTTCGGCTATAAATCGGGCCGAGTGGGGGACAAGTTTGCCGCCTTCGAGCCG
>NZ_DAMBZJ010000034.1:0-11424 GCF_032060045.1 Oscillibacter sp. | reverse complement strand
CCTTATCTCGCGGAGCATATGGTGTCCCGTGTGAGCTGCCGTGTGGTGGATAAGCTGGAAATCGGAAGCTATGTGCTGCTGGTTGGAGAAGCTGTGGACGCCGAGATTCTTGACGGCGGAGAGATGATGACCCTGAAGGAATTTTCCAACCGCGGTAAGAGTGCGCCCCCGACGGCCACTGTGGTGCGCGAAATGGTGGGCAAGGGCTTCCGCTGCACCGTGTGCGGCTATATTTACGAGAGCGAGACGCTGCCCCCGGACTATATTTGTCCGGTGTGCCATGCCCCGGCAAGCAAATTTGTGCCCAACGATTAAAGGCCGAAAATCCGGATTTGCGGAATATTTGAAAAAAACCCTGCGTCCTCCGGCGCTGGAAAACAAGGGACTGAGGAAATACTTCCTCAGTCCCTTGCGTGTTGCGATTCGTTTTGATGTGTAGAATGAACTACAGCCGGGAAAATTCCTTTTGCGGCTTAATTTGGCCGAATCTCACAGGAGGGTATCCAGCGCCGCCTTGAAATCCGCGATGATGTCCTCCGGGTCCTCCAGCCCCACGCTGATGCGGACCAAGCCCTCGCTGATTCCGGCGGAGTTCAGCTCCTCCGGGGTATAGGTGGAATGGGTCATGGAGGCGGGATGCTCCACCAGCGTTTCCGCGTCTCCCAGAGACACGGCAATGACGCACAGTTCCAATTGGTTCAGGGCAGCGGCGGTGGCGGCCCGGTCAGCCTTCAACTCGAAGGCCATCATGCCGCCGGGCAGCTTCATCTGCTTTTGAACGATTTCTCGCCCTTCAAAATCTTCCAGACCAGAATAATACACCTTTGACACTGCGGGATGGTCCCGGAGGAATTCCGCCACCTTCGCGGCGTTTGCGCAGTGGCGCTCCATGCGAAGGCTGAGAGTTTTCAGGCCCCGGTTGATTAAAAATGCATCAAAGGGGCTCAGCACGGCGCCAGTCATGTCTTTCAGTCCGAACATACGGCATTGGCCGATAAAGTCTGCGCTGCCCACCACAAAGCCCGCGATCACGTCTCCGTGTCCGTTGATGTATTTGGTGGCGCTATGGACCACCGTGTCCGCACCCAGCTCCAGCGGGCGCTGGAGATAGGGAGAGCAGAAGGTGTTGTCCACGATGACGCGGATGGAGGGATTGAATTCATGGACAATCCGGGCGATTTCGGCAATGTCGATTACCTTCATGGTGGGGTTGCAGGGCGTTTCAAAATAGACCACCTTTGTATTGCGGCTCAGGTGCTTTTTTAAGTTCTCCGGGCGGCTCAAGTCGGTAAGAGTCACATGTACCCCGAATTTGCGCATCCCGTGGCTTAAAAGGGCATAGGTACAGCCGTAGAGTGTCTCGTCTGCCAGAATCTCGTCCCCTGCCACAACGGAGGTCCACAGGGCGGTGGTGATGGCTCCCATGCCGGATGCGGCGGCAAGTGCCGCCTCGCCCCCCTCCAAGGAGGCCAGCTTTGCTTCAACCTGTGTCAGAGAGGGGTTGCCTAGACGGGTGTATATGTAACCGCTTTCGTTCCCGGCAAATCGGGCTCCGCCTTGCTCCACGGAGGTAAAGGAAAAGGTTGAGGTCTGATAAATGGGAGCACAGAGGGAACCGGCGCTGTTACTTTCCTTTCCTGTGTGAATCTGGCGGGTGGAAAAACCGAGTTTCTGTTCATGTTTCATAATTACCATCCTTTCTGATGGCCCGCTAAGCGGGCAAGCTGGCGGCGGACAAAAAGAGAATTCCCGTTGCAGCGAGACGGAGAAAACCGAAAGCCGTCCCGCAAAGACAATAAATTTACTTGGAAATTGTGAAATATAGCTATATATTCTTAAAAGTAATTAAAAAATTTATATGTCTCAACAATAATATAGCACATTCTGGAAAAAGGCGTTAGCGCTTATTTCCGGAAATCGGTTGCCAGTTTTTCCGATAATGAATTGACAAGGTTGCCGGAAATTTTTATACTGAAGAGAGCAAACTGATTGACAAGGAGGGAGTTTCATGACTTTCCGGCAGCTCTCTTATGTGGTAGAGGTCAGCAGGTGCGGGTCCATCAACAAGGCCGCCCAAAAGCTGTTTCTCTCCCAGTCCGGAATCTCCGCCGCCATCCGGGAGCTGGAGGAAGAGTTGGGCATCCAATTTTTCAGCCGCAGCAACCGGGGCGTGGAATTTACGCCGGAGGGTGAGGAATTTGTCACCCACGCCGTCTCCCTGATGGAGCAGAAGCGACGGATTGAAAGCCTGTATACCGGCGCGCGGTTTGCACCTGCTCCCGTGCGCTTTGCTGTGTCCACCCAGCGCTATCCCTTTGCGGAGGACGCCTTTTTACGTCTACTCAAGACCACGGATGCGTCGGGGTACAGTCTATCCATCCGGGAGACGGGGATGGACGCGGTAATTCAGGACGTGTGCGAGCATCGGGCGGACGTGGGGGTAATTTTCCTCTCGGACCTGACGGAAAAAATAATCCGCCGACGGATGCACGATCAGGATGTGGAGTTTCACGAACTGGCGGCCGTGGCGCCCTGCGTTTATCTGCGCCGTGACCATCCGCTGACCAGCTGTAAAAGTCTGACCGAGACAAAGCTTCTCGAATATCCCTATGCTTGTTTTGAGCACGATCAGGGAGCGGCTGCGGATTTTTCCGAGGAGTACCAGATTCTTACCGACAAAAAGCCCAACAAAATTGTGTGCGTCAACAGTCGCACGGCGATGATGGAGGTGTTGGCGCAAACCGACGCGTTTACTACGGGCAGCGGCCTTCTCACCGCTGGCTTAAGCGATGAACGGGTAATTTCGATTCCACTGGAGGGACGGGGCTTTGTGCGTTTGGGCTGGATTCGGGCAAAAAAAACAAAGACTACGCCGCAGGCGGAGCAGTTTTTGCGCCTGCTGGCTGAATCCGCGGCAGATGCCGCGCGCTATACCCGCGATCTTCAGGCTCGGCGGGCAAAATAGAGAGCTTGAAAAGACCCCTGCAAGAAAAATAATGGAGGAATAAAGCGTGGAAAACCGACAGGAGGTAAAATTTAACCGGATGACCACGGAACCCGTGGGCCGGTTGATCAGTGAGTTGGCCGTGCCATGCATCGTAAGTATGCTGGTGACGGCGATTTACAACATGGCGGACACCTACTTTGTGGGAAAGCTGGAGAGCAACAGCGCCACCGCGGCGGTGGGCGTGGTGTTTTCCCTGATGGCAGTGATTCAAGCCGTGGGTTTTTTCTTTGGACACGGCTCCGGAAATTATATTTCCCGAAAGCTGGGCGCGCAAAATGGAGAGGAAGCCCATCGGATGTCCTCCAGCGGGTTTGCCATGTCGCTGATAGCGGGCGGATTGCTTTGTCTGCTGGGGGAGGTGTTCCTCACGCCGCTGGCAGATTTTCTGGGCGCAACGCCTACCATCCTGCCATACGCAAAGGACTATATGCGCATTATTTTAATCGGCGCGCCGTGGATGACCACGTCTCTGGTGCTGAACAATCAGCTTCGATTTCAGGGCAGTGCGGTGTATGGCATGGTGGGTATCGCCTCCGGAGCGGTGTTGAACGTCATTCTGGACCCCGTGTTCATTTTCGTGCTGGATATGGGCGTGGCCGGAGCGGCACTGGCGACAATCTTGAGCCAGTTTGCCGGATTTTGTCTGCTGCTGTGGCAGAGTGGCCGGGGCGGCAATCTGAGGCCCCGTTTTTCACAGGCGAAAATCAGACTGTTTTACCTGCGGGAAATTACAAAGGGCGGGCTGCCCTCCCTGATACGGCAGGGGCTGATCAGCCTTGCGGTGGTCAGCCTGAACCGGGCGGCCCGGGGGTATGGCGACGCGGTGATTGCCGCCATGGCGGTGGTAAACCGGGTGATGGTATTCGGCAGCTCGGCACTGATTGGCTTTGGGCAGGGCTTTCAGCCTGTGTGCGGGTTTAACTACGGGGCAAAGCTCTATCACCGGGTGCGGAAGGGCTTTTGGTTTTGCGTTAAATGGGGCACCGGTTTTTTGACGGTGATGGGTGTGCTGGGAATCATCTTTGCACCAAAGCTGATTGCCCTTTTCCGAAACGATCCCGAGGTGGTGGCTGTGGGAGCGCGGGCTTTGCGGCTCCAGTGTGCCACCTTCCCGCTCACCGGCTGGGTGGTGTTCAGCAATATGACGCTGCAGACCATTGGCGACACGGGACCTGCTACGCTTCTGGCCGGAGCGCGGCAGGGGGTGTTTTTCATCCCTGTGGTGCTCCTGCTGCCCCGGCTGCTGGATCTTTGGGGCGTGATGCTGGCGCAGCCTCTGTCCGATGTGCTGACCTTTTCCTTGGCTGTGCCTTTGATGCTTCGGGTGCTGGGGAAGATGAAGCGGGCAGAGGAAGCAGCGGAAGAATAACGTTTCCCCGGAAGCAGTTGACAATTTCGCCTGGACTGGATACAATGAGAATTCGATGAAAATACAACATGCAGTTGCAATGAATACAATTATAAAGGAATGAAGAACATGGCACAGGACAAGAGACAGGTGGACGCCATCACGTCCCGAGACACGGATTTCGCTCAATGGTACACCGACGTGTGTAAAAAGGCGGAGCTGATCGACTATACCAGCACGAAGGGAATGTTCGTCCTGCGGCCATACGGGTACGCCATTTGGGAGAACATTCAGCGCATTCTGGACGGAGAATTTAAAAAGACGGGCCATACCAACGTCTCCATGCCTCTTTTGATTCCAGAATCATTGCTGCAAAAGGAAAAGGACCACGTTTCCGGTTTTGCGCCGGAGTGTGCATGGGTCACCATGGGCGGAAGCGAGGAGCTGGAGGAAAAGCTGTGCATCCGCCCCACCTCCGAGACGCTGTTCTGCGACCACTGGAGCCGCGTGGTCCATTCCTGGAGAGACTTACCCATGCTTTATAACCAGTGGTGCAGCGTGCTGCGGTGGGAAAAAACCTCTCGTCCTTTCCTGCGCCACCGGGAGTTTTTGTGGCAAGAGGGGCACACCCTTCACGCCACGGCGGAGGAAGCCGTGGAGGAGACCGAGCAGCAGCTTGAGTGTTATGCCGCCTTCTGCGAGAATTCACTGGCCATGCCGGTGATTCGGGGCCGGAAGACGGAGAAGGAGAAGTTTGCCGGGGCGGAATCCACCTATACGATTGAGTGCATGATGCACGACCACAAGGCGCTTCAGGGCGGCCCCAGCCACTATTTCGGAGACGGCTTTGCCAAAGCCTTTGATATTACCTTCGCGGATAAAAACAACCGCCTTACCAATCCTTTCGAGACGTCCTGGGGCCTGTCCACCCGCATCATCGGCGGGCTTATCATGACCCACGGAGACGACAACGGTTTGGTGCTCCCGCCCAAGGTGGCCCCCATTCAGGCGGTGGTTATTCCCGTGGCTATGCATAAGGAGGGTGTGCTGGAAGCGGCGGAGGCCCTGCGCGCGCGTCTGGCGGCTGCGGGTATTCGGGTGAAGCTGGACGATTCCGACAACTCCCCGGGCTGGAAGTTTGCCGAGTATGAGATGAAGGGCGTGCCTCTGCGGGTGGAAATCGGCCCCAAGGATATCGAAAAGGGCCAGTGCGTCGCCGCTCGGCGGGACACGGGGGAGAAAGTCTTCATTCCTCTCGCAGAGTTGGAGACGGCGGCAGAGGGGTTGCTGAACGAAATTCACGACAATCTATACGCCATGGCTCTGAAAAACCGCGAGGACAACACCTTTGATATCAAAACTCCCGCCGAGGCAAAAGCCATTGCCGAGGGCAAGGGCGGATTCCTCCGCTCCAAGTGGTGCGGAGAGGAAGCGTGCGAAGTGGCGATGAAGGAGCAGGCAGGCGTTACCTCCCGCTGCATGCCTCTGATTCAGTCCGGGACGGAGGGCGTGTGTCCCGTATGCGGCAAGTCCTGTAAAACCGATATTTTCTGGGGCGTGGCTTATTAAAGGCAAAGCGTTCCAACGAATCATAGAAGAAAAAGATTCCCCCATTGCGTATCACGCAATGGGGGAATCTTTCTTATAAAATATCTTACTCCGCCAGATGCAAAATGGCGGTCATTTCTTCGGGGCCAATCTTCACAAAGCTGCCGAAGGGGAAGCCGCCGGGCTTCTCCCCGCGGTGAGCGGTCATGACGGAGATGTCTTCCGCCTTGGCACCGATGTCCGACAGGGTGAGGGGCATTCCAATGGACTTTAAAAATGCCCGGAACCGGGCAATGCCCGCTTTGGCGGTCACCTCGGGGTGAGCGAAATCCATGTCGCAATCCCAAACACGGACGGCAAACTGGGCAAATCGGTTTACATCGTGGGGCAGGACGTACTCCATCCACGCGGGCATGACCACCGCAAGGCCAGCGCCATGGGCGCAGTCGTAAAGCGCGGAAAGCTCATGCTCAATCTGATGGCTGGCCCAGTCCTGTGCGCGGCCTGTGCCGCAGAGGTTGTTATGGGCCAGCATCCCCGCCCACATCAGGTCTGCACGTGCGGCGTAGTCGTCCGGATTTTCAAGGGCCTTGGGCGCGGCGGCGATGATGGTTTTCATCAACGCTTCGCCCAGACGGTCGGTTATGTCCACGTCCTTGGTGTTGGTAAAATATCGCTCCATAATGTGGGCCAGCATGTCGGTTACGCCGCTGGCAGTTTGATAGGCAGGGAGAGAACAGGTGTAGCTGGGGTCCAGAACTGAGAATTTGGGCCGGATCAGGTCTGATTTCGGGCAGCCCCACTTCAGGTTGCCTTCCTCCCGCGTGATAACGCAGCTATCGGAGCCTTCGGATCCCGCCGCTGCGATGGTTAGCACCACGCCTACGGGCAAAACGGTTTCAATGGAATGCTTGCCCGCAAAAATGTCCCAGAAGTCCCCGTCGTAGGGCACGCCCATGGAGATGGCTTTTGCCGTGTCGATGACGGAGCCGCCGCCAAGAGCCAGCAAAAAATCGCATCCATCCCTGCGGCAGAGTTCGATGCCCTCATAGACTTTTCCGCTGCGGGGGTTGGCCTGAACGCCGGACAGTTCGCTGAAAGAAATTCCGGCTTCCTTTAGCGAGGCCGTCACGGCATCGTAGGACCCGTTCCGCTTCACGGAGCCGCCGCCGATTACCAGCAGAACCTTGTGACCGCCGAACTGGCGCACCAATTCTCCGGAGCGCCTCGCTTCTCCGTCGCCGAAAGCAAACAGGGTGGGGGAGTAGAAGGTGAAGTTATTCATATCAATATCCTTTTTTCAAGTCGACAAGACGGGCAAGGGGTTTGCCTGCGGCGTAATTTTCCAAATCATCGCAGAACAGAGACACTGTTTTGTCGCAGGTATAGCCCAGCGTCATGTTGCCCGCCACGTGGGGGGTCAACAATAGATTTTTGGTATCCCACAGAGGATGGTCCGCCGGCAGAGGCTCCGGTGTCATCACGTCCAGCGCGGCCCCGGCAAGCTTCCCCGCATTCAGCGCGTCCATCAGGGCCTCCTGATCAATGGCGGAGCCGCGGCCCACGTTTACCAGAATGGCATCGGGGGGCAGCAGGGCAATGCGCTCTTTTGTCATAAAGCCGATGGTTTCGGGCGTGGAGGGCATGGCCATCACCAGAATGTCCGTTTCAGGAAGAACGGAATCCACCTCCGTCATAGAAACCACCCGGTCAAATACCTCGTCGGGACTGCGACCGCTGCGGTTTACGCCCGTGATGTCTGCGGGCTGAAGCGCTTTGGCACGCTTTGCGAAGGTGGTGCCGATATCGCCCGTGCCAAGCATGGTCAGGCGGCTGCCCTGAATGGAGCGGATGGGAAGATCGTTGGTCCAGCCGCGCTCTCGAATGATGCGGGTATAGTCGAGCATTTTCCGCTGAAGCATCAGTGTCACCATCAGAATGTGCTCCGCGATGGTCACTCCGTAGGCCCCGGAGGAATTGGTGAGCAGAACGCCCTCTGGAAACCGGAAGGGCGGCTGATAGGGGTCCACGCCCGCATAAGAGCAACAGTACCACTTCAGACCCGGAGCCTCGGCCAGCAGAGAGCGCCAGTGCCCAAACAGCACTTCGCAGTCTTCAAGTTGCCCGGCAGCATCCTCCTTGGTGAGGTAATAGCGGGCGGAGAAACCGTGCTTTTCCGCCGCGGCGTCAATTTGCCGCTTGTGGGCCTCGGTAATGAATTCATTGACGACACAGATAATCCGGCTCATGTTCATTCCTCCTTAAAAGATTACAGTGTAGGGGCGTTTCCCAGTTTATAAGGAGCGCTTATTTGGCGCTTCAATCATTTTCTCAGCGCACCGCAGTCCATCCGCCGCGGCGGAGAGGATTCCGCCAGCGTAGCCCGCTCCCTCACCGCAGGGATATAGGCCCCGCAGTGGGCTTTGAAGTGTCTCATCCCGCAGAATGCGCACAGGGGACGAACTGCGGCTCTCCACGGCGGTTAACACCGCGTCGCCCGTGGCAAAGCCCGAAAGCTTCCGGTCCAGAAGGGGCAGTGCCTGGGCCAGCGCGTCGCATACAAAGGCGGGAAGGCACTCCCGCAGGTTTGTCCATTTCACACCGGGACGGTAGGTGGGCTTCACCCGGCCAGGGCCCTGTGAGGGGCGGTTTTCCAAGAAATCCTCGACTCGCTGAGCCGGAGCAAGGTATCCGCTCCCGCCTGCGGCAAAGGCGGCTTCTTCCAGCCTGCGCTGAAATTCCACGCCCGCAAGGGGACCGTCCCCGCCGAAATCCTCCGGTGTGACGTTTACAAGCAATCCACCGTTGATGTTCTCCCCGTCTCGGGCAAAACGGCTCATACCGTTGGTAACTAACCGCCCTTCCTCTGACGCGGCGGCCACAACTTCTCCGCCAGGGCAGACGCAGAAGGAGAAAACGCCCCGTCCCTCCGGCAGATGGCAGGAGAGCTTGTAGGAAGACACGGGGAGACCTGGATGGCCCGCATACTTCTTATATTGTACCCCGTCCATGTCCGCCTGCAAATGCTCAATGCGCACCCCCACGGCAAAGGGCTTTGCCTCCATGGGAATCTGCGCGGCAAGGAGTGCTTCAAACGTGTCCCGGGCGGAATGGCCGATTGCCAGAAGAAGCTGGCGACATGGAAGGGAATACGGGCCGTCCGGCCCCTCCACAGTGACGCCGGACAGGGCGCCGTTTTCTGTTTGCAGGTCTGTCAGACGGGACACAAACCGAAGATCGGCTCCAAGGTCCAGCAGCTCCTGATGCAGATTTTTGAGGACGATATGAAGCATATCCGTGCCCACATGAGGTTTTGCGTCAATTAAAATGTCCTCGGGCGCACCGAAGCGGACCAGCTCTTCCAAAATGAAGCGGTGGCGGACATCCTTTGTGCCGGTATTCAGCTTGCCGTCGGAAAACGCACCTGCGCCGCCCTCGCCAAACTGGACGTTGGACTGGAGGTCCAGCGTTCCCGTTTGAAAAAATCGCTCCACGTCCTCCTGCCGCTGCTCCACAGGCTTGCCGCGCTCCAGCACAATGGGCCGCAGGCCCGCCCGGGCAAGCAGCAGCGCGGCGAACAGACCTGCCGGTCCCGCGCCCACCACCACCGGCGGAATCGCCGCCGGCGGCCCAGACTCCGGGAGAGTATAGGTGGGGGAGGGGGTATAGCGGGATACTTTTGCATTGTGGCAGCGGCGAAAGAGCTTGTCCTCCTCCTCCACCTCCACCGCCACGGTGTAAACTAGCTCCGGGTCCTCCCGGGCATCCACGCTACGGCGGAGAATGTGAATGCTTTTGATTTCGTGCTCGCCGACGCGCAAAATACGGGCGGCCTCCCGCACTAGCTCCCGCAAGTTTCTTCCGGGTCGCTGTTTCAGTCCTTCTATTTTCAGCAAACTTTTCTGCGTCCTTTCATATTCTTTTAAGCTAAGCATACTATACTTCCCTCAAAGGTGCAAGAAAGAAGTGCCGCAAAGAAGCGGCCGAACGCATTTTTAAGTTTCAAAAATTTTTATATCCCGTTCATTTGTACGACATGTCTCTCCGTAATACTTGTTTTATAAAACAGGCAGGAGACGACGCCGAATATACATCAGGAGGAAATCATTATGTATAACGACGAAAAAAATCTGTATCATTACACTTATCGCAAAGATGGCAGTGAGCCGTGGGATAGCAGAGCGGTGGTGGACGCTCCGTACCGGGAGAGCCGGGACGAGGGCCCGGGGAAAAAGGCGAATAAGAACCGCGGGGGCGCGAAAATCGTGGCGCTTGCCCTGAGCTGCGCATTGCTTGGCGGTGCGGCAGGAGCAGGGGTAGCTACGTGGGGTGGTTTCGGCGGTGGAAATTCCACCGATGTGTACATGTCCAACCGCACGGCCGCCACCGTCTCCGTCAAAGCGGTGGACGGGAAGAACGCCATGACCGATGCGGAGGTTTACGCCTCCAATGTCAACTCTGTGGTTTCCATCAGCACGACCGGAAGCTCCGGGACCAATTATTTCGGCCAAGTCGTGGAGACGGCCTCCGCCGGATCCGGCTTTGTGCTGACCAACGACGGCTATATTGTCACCAACCAGCATGTGGTGGCCAATGCCAACACGGTGAAGGTGACGCTTTACAACGGTGACACCTATGATGCGTCGATCATCGGCAGTGACCAGCAGTATGACATTGCGGTTTTGAAAATTGAAGCTACCGGGCTCCAGCCCGTGACTATGGGCGACAGCGACACGCTGAATGTGGGTGACCATGTGTTGGCGGTGGGCAACCCGCTGGGCGACCTCACCTTCTCCATGAGCGGCGGAATGGTTTCCAGCGTGAACCGGGCCATTAACGTGGATGGCACACCCTTTAACATGATCCAGACCGATGCGTCCATTAACCCCGGCAACTCCGGAGGCCCCCTGTTCAACCAGTATGGCGAAGTAGTGGGCATTGTGTCCGCCAAGTACTCCTCTTATTCCAGCCAATCCGTGGAGGGTCTGGGCTTTGCGATTCCCATGAACGACGTGTTGGCTATGATTCAGGATATTATGACCAACGGCTATGTCACGAACAAGCCCTATCTCGGCATCAATCAGGGCACCATGACCGCGCAGATGGCGGCGCAGTACCGCTATGACGTGTCCAAGGGAGTGTTTGTATACTCCGTGGAGAAGGGCAGCGCGGCCGATAAGGCGGGTCTGAAAATGGGCGATGTGATTACCAAGGTGGACGATACCGACATTGCCACGTCGGAGGATTTGGTGGCTTTGAAAAAGACCTATTCTGCCGGAGAGACCTCTACCTTTACCATTTACCGTGCAGGAGGCTATCAAACCGTGGAGGTTACCTGGGACAGCGTGCCTGCCGATGGTGAGAAAAACCAATCCTCTCAGCAGGGGGAGGCGCAGCAGCCCACCCAAGACGGGGGTAACCGCTATGGCGGCAGCATGGAAGACCTCTTCAACTACTTCTTCAACGGCGGATATAACCGCTAAGCGCGTAAGAACAGACCGAGGGCGGAAGCAAAGCTTCC
>NZ_DAMBZJ010000033.1:15382-33102 GCF_032060045.1 Oscillibacter sp. | reverse complement strand
GGAAGTGGAATGTGGACTATTCCTTTTACCAGACCGGGCCGGACAAATACCTGTTGTTTTTCAAGTCCCAGCAGGCCGACGCCATCACCGCCTGTTTTTCGGAATACTCCAAAAAGGTGCTGGGCAAATCCCATGACCGCCGCCGCCCCATTCGGGATCAACTCAAACGGGCTGCGGAGCAACTTGCCCAACGTAAGCCCTGCCAAAAGGAACGGGCAAAGGAGGCTGTGCATGAGGACAGATAAAATCCGCAAATACATTCTTCCAAATATCCCGTACCTGTTCATCGGCTGGGCTTTTCTGAAAGTGGGGACGGCCTACCGCATGGCGGTGGGCGCTGGCTTCGGGGAAAAACTGCTGGGGCTGGGGCAGACCATCGGCGCGGCCTTTGCGGATTTTGCGCCGGGGCTTGCTCCCTTTGATTGGATTATTGGCATTGTGGGGGCGGTTGCGTTTCGGCTGTTCATCTACTGCAAAAGCAAGAACGCAAAGAAATTTCGGCGGGATGCGGAGTATGGCAGCGCCCGGTGGGGCAATGAAAAAGACATCAAGCCCTTTGTCGATCCGCAGTTTTCCAACAACGTCATTCTCACCGGGACGGAACGGCTCACTATGAACACCCGCCCCAAAAATCCAGCCAATGCCCGCAATCTGAATTGTTGCATTATCGGCTCGTCGGGCAGCGGCAAAACGAGGTTTTGGCTGACCCCGCAGCTACTTCAAGCTCATTCATCCTTTGTGGTGGTCGATCCCAAGGGCGGCGTTCTCAATCAAGTGGGCGCATTTCTGCAAAAGCAGCGCGGGTACAAAATCAAGGTGTTCAACAGCATTGACTTCGGAAAAAGTATGCACTATAACCCGCTGGCGTACATCAAAAACGAGTCCGATATCCTAAAGTTTGTGAACACCTTAATCTGCAACACCAAGGGCGAGGGCAAGGAGGGCGATCCGTTTTGGACAAAATCCGAGACACTTTTGTACTGCGCCCTCATTGCCTATATCATCTTCGAGGGGCCTGCCGAGGACAGGAACATGAACACGCTGGTGGATATGATTTCCGGCATGGAGGTCAAAGAGGATGACGATTCCTTTATGAACGCCGTGGACTATATGTTCAAGGGGCTGGAAAAGCGTAAGCCGGATTGCTTTGCCGTGAAGCAGTATAAAAAGTACAAATTAGCCAGCGGCAAGACGGCGCGCAGCATACTAATTTCATGCGGTGCAAGACTTGCGCCCTTTGATATTCCACAGCTTCGGGAGATCATGAGCTATGACGAATTGGAGCTTGACCGGATGGGTGACAGGCGCACGGCAACCTTTTTTGTGATTTCCGATACGGATTCGACGTACAACTTTTTAGTTGCGCTGGCCTTTTCGCAGATGTTCAATCTCCTGTGCGAAAGGGCCGATAACGTCCACGGAGGCCACCTGCCCCATCATGTGCGGGTGCTGTGGGACGAAGCAGCCAACACGGGTCAAGTCCCACAGCTTGAAAAGCTGGTGGCCGTCATTCGCTCCCGTGAGGTGAGCCTGTGCCTGCTCTACCAGCAGTTGGCGCAGTGCAAGGCCATTTACGATAAAAACGCTGAAACCATCATGGGCAATATGGACAGTGTGATTTTTCTCGGAGGCCGCGAAAGCTCCACCATCAAGGAAATATCGGAAAATTGGCTGGGCAAGGCCACAATTTCCATGCAGACGGACGGGCGCACACGGGGCCAGTCTGAAAGCTACAATCAAAACAACCAGCGTGTGGGCCGGGAGCTGATGACCCCCAGCGAGCTTGCCACCATGCCCGGAGACAGGTGCATTTTGCAGCTTCGTGGCTTGCCACCGTTCTATTCCCGCAAATATGATTTGAAGCAGCATCCCAATTACAGGTTTACGGCGGAGGCCGATAAACGCAATACCTTTAACCTCGACAGGCTCATTAACCGCCAGCGACGGCCAAAGGCCCAGGAGGTTTACACGGTGTACGAGGCGGACGTGCCGGAGGACGCGCTCACGGCTGAGGAAGAGGACATCCTCAACTATGACGATGTGGACGACCCGGATGCCTTTGTATAAATGGAGCTTTGAGACAAAGTGTCCCAAAGCAGTCACTCGCCGCCCACGTGGGCGGCTATTTTTATGGCCGGGGCTTTGCCCGCGGAGAAACGGAGAACAATTTATGGCTTTCTTTACTTCTGCTGTTACGACCTTGCAGACCCTTGTAATCGCGCTGGGCGCTGGCCTTGGCGTGTGGGGCGTTGTCAATCTTCTGGAGGGCTACGGCTCGGACAACCCCGGCGCAAAAAGCCAGGGCATGAAGCAGCTCATGGCGGGCGGCGGCATTATCGTGATCGGCACAACGCTGATCCCTCTGCTGTCCAGCCTGTTTTAAGGGCGGGTACACATGGGTATTCTCACCGATTGGATCACGGACTGGCTCAAAGAGCTGTTAATTGGGGGAATTATGGGCAACCTCGACGGCCTTTTTGATACGGTCAATACCCGTGTCGGGGAGATTGCGGTACAGGTGGGAACGACCCCGGCGGCGTGGAACGCCGGGGTATTCTCCCTTATCCGGCAGCTTTCCGAAACGGTGATACTGCCGATTGCCGGACTGATTCTAACCTTTGTTGCAACCTATGAGCTTATTCAAATGATCATTGACCGAAACAATTTGCATGACATCGACACATGGATGTTTTTCAAGTGGATATTCAAAACGGCGGCGGCCATCCTCATTCTCTCCAACGTGTTCAATATCGTAAACGCCGTGTTCGATGTGTCGCAAAGCGTCATCACCCGGTCAGCGGGTATCATTCAAGGCTCAACCGACATTACGCCGGGGATGCTGGACACGCTGGAAACGACGCTGGAGGCAATGGAGCTGGGGCCGCTGCTGGGGCTGTTCATGCAGACGCTGCTGATTGGCTGGACGATGAAAGCGTTAAGCATCGTTATTTTCGTCATCGTCTATGGCCGTATGCTGGAAATCTATATGCTGACCAGTTTGGCTCCAATCCCTGTGGCGACCCTCTCCAACCGGGAAATGGGGAGCATGGGCCAGAACTACTTAAAATCCCTGTTCGCCGTGGGCTTCCAAGGCTTGCTCATCCTCCTGTGCGTTGGCATCTACGGTGTGTTGGTGCAGGGCATCGCCACTGGCGGCGACCCCATCAACGCGATATGGGGCTGCGTGGGCTACACGGTTTTGCTCTGCTTCATGCTGTTCAAAACCGGGACGATTGCCAAAAGCGTCTTTGGGGCTCATTGATTGAGAGAAAGGAATTATGAACTATGGCGAAAACGCAAACGGCGGCGGAAATCCCCGTCGTGGACGAGGCGGCGCAGGAGGAAATGCACCGCTTACTTTTCGACGCGCCCATCGCGGAGCTGGCGGGAAACCAGGGTATTTCGATCGACGAGGCCGTAAGGCTCCGGGTGGAGCAGACGGTGGCGGCGGTGACGGAGCCGCAGGTAACGGTGCGGCCCATTGAGCCGAAGGGCAAGCTGATCGGCTTTGCCAGCGTCAACTTCGGCGGCGTGGTGGTGGACGATTTTAAGGTGGTCAACGGCAAGAACGGCGTGTTTCTCGGTGCGCCCAGCAAGCCCGCCCCCGGCAGCAGGACAGGCTACCACGCCACGGCGCGGGTAACTGACGGGGCCTTGCAGGAACGGCTGGACACAGCGGCGGCAGCGGGCTATTCCGTGGCGGTGGAAAAGCTGATTGCCCGTGCGGAGGCCGTGCGCCCCACCTCCATCAAGGAAGAAATGGCAAAAGCGGCGGAGGGCGCGGCCAAGGAAAACGCCGCCCGCACCGCCCCTACCAAGGGGAAGGAGGCACGAGACGATAGATAATCCCACTTCGGGACAAAGTGTCCCAAACATCCCGGAGGGACTGCACCTCATGGATGGGATCATGGGGCTGCGCTCTCTGCCCCAACATTCGGTGGATATGCTCTTGACCGATCCACCCTACGGCACGACACGCAACTTTTGGGATGTGCCGCTGCCGCTGGAGGAATTGTGGGAGGCGGTGCGCTGGGCGGTGAAGCCCAACGGCGCGGCGTTGTTTTTCGCCCAATGCCCCTATGACAAGGTGCTGGGCGCATCCAACCTCGCCATGCTCCGCTATGAGTGGATTTGGTACAAGAGCCGATGCACGGGCTTTCTCAACGCCCGACGCGCTCCGCTGAAAAAGACGGAGAATATTTTGGTGTTCTATCAAAAGTCCCCGCTTTACAATCCGCAATTTGAGCAGGGCAAGCCCTATCAAAAAATCTGCCGTACCAATGGCAATAGTCCCAATTACGGCTACTTTGAGCGCAGCAGCGCAGGATCATCGGACGGGCGGCGCTTTCCCGGCAATGTGCTGGCGTTCTCCACGGTGCAAAGCACCATCCACCCCACACAAAAGCCGGTGGAGCTGTGCGAATATCTGATCAAAACCTATACCGACGAGGGCGCGGTGGTGGCCGACATCTGCGCGGGCAGCGGCACAACCGCCGTTGCCACCCTCAACACAGGCCGCCGCTTCATCTGCTTTGAAACCGCCCCGGCCATCTATGCGCTTGCCGCCCAGCGGATTGAACAGGCGCGGCTGGCCGTGGAGCGCGGCGAGAAAGGAGTGTGAATTTGCTGTAAAAATCGCAGTTGATTTTTACAGCAAAACGGCATATACTATAAGCGAAAGGAGCTGATAGATATGCCGAATATTAAACCGATTTCCGATCTGCGTAATTACAGCGAGGTTCTGCATGATGTAGCGGCTGGCGCTCCTGTCTTTCTGACCAAAAACGGGCGTGGAAAATACGCGATTGTCGATATGCAGGACTACGAAAAGACACAGGCGACCATCCGACTGATGAATGAACTTGCCAAAGGCCGCAAGTCCGGCGAAGAAAAGGGCTGGCTTACTTTGGAGGCCGTGGAGGATCATCTCGGAATTGCGCATGAATAACCTGTATTTGTCCCAAGCGGCGCAGGACGATTTGACAGAAATCAAAGCGTACATTTCCGAGGAGCTGGAAAATCCAACTGCGGCGCTTTCCACCGTAGGCAGGATCACAAAAAGTATTCGTATTCTGATAAACCATGCTATGGCCGGAGCACCGCTTTCTTCGGTTGCCAACGTAGACAATGACTACCGCTTTCTTGTCAGTGGAAATTATATGGTATTTTACAGAGTAATCGGCAGCGAGGTCTATGTGGATCGTATCCTATATGGCCGTCGAGATTATTTGCGCGTTTTGTTTGGCGATATGCTGGAAACCGAACAATCTGAATAACATTATTTTTGCAAAGAACGTCTTTCCTCCGGGAAGGGCGTTTTTTTGTTGTCCGAAAGGAGTTTGACTATCAAAAAATATTCAATCTGTTACGCCGATCCCCCTTGGCGCTATTCTCAAAAGGGCCTGCAAGGGGCGGCGGAGCATCATTACCCCACTATGAGTATCAACGAATTATGTGTGCTGCCTGTGGCCGATTTAATGGCCGAGGACAGCGCACTTTTTATGTGGGCGACGTTTCCCCAGCTTCCCGAGGCTCTGCGGTTGATGAAAGCATGGGGCTTCAATTACAAAAGCGTTGCTTTCGTTTGGCTGAAAAAGAACAAAAAAGCGGATAGCTGGTTTTACGGGCTGGGCTTTTGGACGCAGGCCAATGCGGAGGTGTGCCTGCTGGCAACGCGAGGCCACCCCAAGCGGCAGGCTGCCAACGTCCACCAATTCATCATTTCCCCCATTGAAGCCCACAGCAAAAAGCCGGACGAGGCGCGGGAAAAGATTGTTGCCCTCATGGGCGATCTGCCCCGTGTGGAGCTGTTCGCACGGCAGACCCCGCCCGGATGGGACGTGTGGGGAAATGATGTCACCCCCACGATCCCGGACTTCGGGACAAAGTGTCCCAAGGCGGGCGGTAACGAAAAGGAGGCCGACAAATGCCCTATGTGAACGTCCCCAACGACCTATCCAAAATCAAGACCAAGATTGCCTTTAACCTTACCAAGCGGCAGTTAATCTGCTTTGGCAGCGCGGCGGCCATCGGTATTCCGGCCTACTTGCTGACCCGGAGCGCCATCGGCAGCACGGGAGCCATGTTCGCCATGCTGGTGGTCATGCTCCCGGCGTTTTTGCTGGCGATGTACGAAAAAGACGGCCTGCCTGCGGAAAAGGTGCTGGGCAATATCATCCGGGCCAAGTTTACCCGCCCCGGCGTGAGGCCGTATCAGACACAAAACATCTATGCCCCGTTTACCGGGCAGACCGTTCTCGGAAAGGAGAAGCCTATTGCAGACAAAAAGAAAACCAAGTCCCGCAAGGGGTAAAAAGCGGGCGGTCATATCTGCCCAGCAGACCATCCCTTATATCGCCATGCACCCGGACGGCGTGTGCCAGCTCCCCGGCGGGCTTTACACGAAAACCGTGGAATATGAGGACATCAACTATTCCGTTGCATCCACGGAGGATCAGACCGCCATCTTCGGCGGCTGGAGCTCCTTCCTCAATTATTTTGATGCGTCGCTGCCGTTCCAACTTTCCTTTGTCAACCGCCGTTCCCGTGACCGCAGCCGTTATAAGGTGAATATCCCGGCTGCCCAGGATGTGTTCAACAGCGTCCGTGGCGAGTTTACCGGGATGCTGAAAAATCAGATTGCCAAGAGCAACAACGGCATCGAACGGGCCAAGTACATCACCTTTGGCCTGCCCGGTGAAAGCGTAGCCGAGGCTCGTCCCCGGCTGGAGCGTGTGGAGGCCGACGTGATGGGCAACTTCAAGCGGCTGGGCGTTCCCTCCGAGCCGATGGACGGACACAGGCGGCTGGCAGCGCTCCACGGCCAGCTCCACCCCGGGGGCCGGGAGCCGTTCCGCTTTCCGTGGGCGGATATTCCCCGGACGGGGCTGGGAACAAAGGACGCGATTGCCCCGGACAGCTTTGACTTCCGGCAGGGGCGCACCTTCCGGGTGGGCCAGTATTGGGGCGCGGCGTCCTATTTGCAGATTTTGGCGTCGGAGCTTTCGGACAAGCTGCTGGCGGAGATTTTGGAGCTGGATGCCGAATTGACCGTGACGCTCCATGTGCAGACGGTGGATCACCTCAAGGCCATTAAAACCATTAAGGGCAAAATCTCCGACATTGGGCGTATGAAAGCGGAGGAGCAGAAAAAAGCCGCCCGCTCCGGCTACGATATGGACATTCTGCCGCCAGACCTCATTACCTTTTCTAAGGACGCAGCGGAGCTGCTGTCTGATCTGCAAAGCCGCAATGAGCGAATGTTCCTCTTGACCTTTACGGTGGTAAACCTCGCCCCCACTCGCCAGCGGCTGGAAAACGATGTGTTTACCGTGGGCGGTATCGCGCAGAAATACAACTGCGCCTTAAAGCGGTTGGACTGGCAGCAGGAGCAGGGCTTTGTGTCCTCGCTGGTGCTGGGGCATAACGCCGTGGAAATTAAACGGGGCATGACCACATCCAGCACGGCGATTTTCATTCCCTTTATGACGCGGGAGCTTCGCATGGACGGGCAGGCTCTCTATTACGGCATGAATGCCCTGTCCCACAACGTCATCATGGCAGACCGAAAGCGGCTCAAATCCGCAAACGGCCTGTATCTCGGCTCGACTGGCTCCGGCAAGAGCTTTGCAGCCAAGCGTGAGCTTCTAAACGTGTTCCTCGCCACCAATGACCGCATCATCATTGTTGACCCGATGGGCGAATATGCGCCGCTGGTGCGGCGGCTGGGCGGGCAGGTTATCGAGATTGCCCCGGACAGCCCCCACCACATCAACCCGATGGACATTCAAATCGGTATGAACGACGAGGACAGCCCGCTTTCCATGAAGGCTGACTTCCTACTTTCCCTGTGTGAGCTGGTGGTGGGCGGCAAGGAGGGCTTGCAGCCCATCGAAAAAACCGTCATTGACCGCTGTGTGCGGCTGGTGTATCGGGAAATCGCGCTGGGGCTGGAAACGGCCAAAACACCGCTGTTGCAGGATTTGTACGAGGAGCTTTTGAAGCAGCCGGAGCCGGAGGCCAGACGGGTGGCAACGGCGCTGGAGCTTTACTGCACAGGCTCCCTCAACCTCTTTAACCATCCAACCAACGTGCAGACGGACAGCCGGGTGGTGTGCGTGGTTATCCGTGGCATGGGTGAAAACCTCCGCAAAATCGCCATGCACATCACCAACGATTTTGTCACGGCGGCGGTGAACACCAATTTTCAAAACAGCATGGCGACATGGTGCTACTTTGACGAGTTTCATGTGCTGCTCCGTGACCCACTCACCGCCAGCTATTTTGTGTCTGTCTGGAAGATGCTCCGCAAAAAGGGCTGTGTCCCCAGCGCCCTGACCCAAAATGTGAAAGACCTGCTGGCCAGCCGTGAAATTGAGAACATTTTGGATAACACAGATTTCATGGTGCTGCTGTCCCAAGCCCAAAGTGACCGGGCGATTTTGGCAAAGCAGCTCGGCATTTCCGAGCATCAGCTTTCCTACATCACCCATTCCAATTCCGGCGAGGGGCTGCTTTTCTATGGCAATGTCACCATTCCCTTTGTAGACCGTTTCCCCCGTGGGGAGATCTACGACCTTTTGACCACTCGCCCGGAGGATTTGACCCATGAGCGAACAGACGAATAAGGCCGTAGCCGCCCCATCCAGCGGTGAGGGTGCTTCGGGACAAAGTGTCCCAAACATGGGGTCCCCCACAAAGTCGGATGACTTTGTGGGGAGAGGAGGAGCAACGGAGCAGAGCGGATGCCCGCCGAAAGGTGGGCGCAGTGAGGCGCAGTTTGCGACGACGAAGTTTTGGCATAAGAGCCAGCAGGAGCAAACGGCGGTGTCCAAGCTCCGCATGGAAAAGCGGGGCGAAAAGCTGGACGCCGCCCGTGAAAAGCTGGCAAAACAGAAGCCACCGAAAAAGCCCGGCCCGGTCAAAAAGATGGGCCGGGTAGTCACGGGCGAGGCTCACGCCTTTATGCATGGCAAGATTTACGAAAACGAGCATGAAAATGTGGGCATTGAGGGCGCTCACCGCACCGAGCTTGTGGGCGAGGCCGCCGTCCGGCATGGGACACGCTTTGTCAAAAAGCAAATCCGGGAGCACCCGGCGTGGGCCGTCCGCAGAGCCGAGGCCAACAATATCCGGGCCACAGCAGATTATCAATTCCATGTGACGGCGCAGGAACACCCCGAGCTGAAGAAAAATGCCGTTTCTCGCATTTGGCAAAAGCAACGGCTGAAACGCCGGTATGCCAAACAAGCGCGGGAGGCGGTAAAGCAGGGCACAAAGGCCGCAGAAAAAACGGCGGTGACAACAGAAAAGCTGGCCGCCCAAGCCGTGGGCTTTGTCAAGCGGCATCCCGGCGGCTGTCTCATCGCCCTGTGCGGCGTGTTGCTGGTGTTGGTGCTGCAGTCGTGTATGTCCTCGATGGTGACGCTGGGCAACGGCACCATCGGAGCTATTGCCGCCAGCACCTATGCCGCCGAGGATGGCGATTTGCTGGGAGCCGAGGCCGCCTACTGCGCGCTGGAGGCCGAGCTGCAAAACTATCTTGACACCTATGAGCGTACCCACAGCTATGACGAATACCATTTTGACTTTGATGACATCGAGCATGACCCCTATGTGCTGCTGTCTATGATTTCGGCATTGCA
Organism: Oscillibacter sp.; assembly: GCF_032060045.1. Classification (GTDB taxonomy): domain Bacteria; phylum Bacillota; class Clostridia; order Oscillospirales; family Oscillospiraceae; genus Oscillibacter. The sequence goes on along the minus strand of NZ_DAMBZJ010000033.1, from coordinate 23,458 downwards.
CGAGGGGGCGTGGACGGTGGACGAGGTGTCGGGTACGCTGCAAGCTCTTTTTGACCGACAGTACATCCTCACTGAAAATGTGGTAACGGAGCGCCGCTACTACATTGAAACCGACACATGGACGGACGAGGACGGCAAGTCCCACAGTTCCAGCTATCGGGTGTACTACAACTATTACATTTGCACGGTTCAGCTTACAAACTTCAACCTGTCCCATGTGCCGATCTACATGATGAGCGAGGAGCAGCTTTACCGGTACGCTCTCTTTATGGCAACGTTGGGCAATCGTCCAGACCTGTTCCCATCCTCGTCCTATGTGAGCAAATATGTCACCAACGGGCCGACGCTACATGATGTGCCGGAGTCGTATCTGGCTGACGAAACCTTTGCTGCGATACTGGCCGAGGCGGAGAAGTATATCGGCTACCCCTATGTTTGGGGAGGCTATCAGCCCAGCACATCCTTTGATTGCAGCGGCTTTGTGTCCTATGTCTACAACCAATGTGGCTGGGACTTCGGACGGCTAGGGGCGCAGGGACTTTACAACATCAGCACCCGCACTAACAATCCCAAGCCCGGTGATCTGGTATTCTTCACAGGCACATACGACACGCCGGGCGTGTCCCATGTGGCCATCTATGTGGGCGATGGTTGGATTCTGCATTGCGGCGACCCCATCCAGTATTCAAATCTCAACACAAGCTATTGGCAATCCCATTTCTACGCCTACGGAAAATTATATTGACAGGAGGCTTTTTACCATATGGCAATCAGCAAAAGCGAGAAAATCCAAAGTGAAATTGACAAGCTCAAATTGAAAATTGCGGAGCAGCAGACCCGGCTGAAGGAGCTGGAACAAAGCAAGCGCGAGGTGGAAAACAGCGAAATCGTGGAAGTAGTGCGCGGCATGAGCATCCCGCTGGACGAGCTGGCGGTGCTGCTCCAGACGATGAAAGGCGGCGGCGCTTTGGGACAAAGTGTCCCGAAGTCCACCGCCAATGAGGAGGACAGCGAATGAAAAAGTTTAGATTGCTAACGGCGGCGCTGTGCGCCGTCGTTCTTTTATGCGGCTTTTCCGTCACGGCCTACGCCAGCGGCGGGGACGAGCCTGCGGTTGAAACAGGCGGCACGGATTTGTGGGAGGGGCTTGACCCAGCAGAGGCGCTCCCTGTGGAGACAGCCGAGCCGGTAGAAACGGAAAATCCCTTTATCCCCTCCGGCACGGGGACTGTGGTTGACAACGCCACGGACGAGGACGGCAAGGAGTTTTTCACCATCACTACTCCGTCTGAAAATGTGTTTTACCTCGTCATTGACCGCCAGCGGGAAACGGAAAATGTGTACTTCCTAAACGCCGTCACCGAGGCCGACCTGTTGGCGCTTGCGGAAATGCCCGAGGAAACCGTCACCCCCACCCCGGAGCCGGAGCCCGAGCCTGCGGTTGAGCCCACGCCCGAGCCGGAAGCCACAAGCAACATCGGGCCGCTGCTGCTGGGGCTGGCCGTGGTGCTGATTGGCGGCGGGGCGGCATTCTTCTTCAAGGTGTATCGTCCCAAGCACCAGCAGGCCGCCGCCCCCGAGGAGGACTATGATACCGGGGCCGACTATGACGATGTGCCCCCGTGGGATGAGGACGATACCACCGGGGAGGACGAGGAATGAACTTCACCGACAGCCCCTTTGAAAAAATGATGAAGCAGCCGACCTATTCCCGAGGGCCTGCCGCGCATACCCCGGCTCCCGAGGGGACGGCCTGTCACGGCTGCCCCTATTGGCGGGGAATTGCCTGTGTGTCCTGCTATCGGGAACTTTTGAAAGCACTGGGCGGGAGGTGACGCTTTGTCCCGTGAATTGACCCGAGAGGAAAAGACGGCGATCCGCAAACTGGTGACAAAATGGTGCGCCAATTATGACCGGGACTATGGCTGCCTGCCGCTGGATTGCCCCTGCTATATGCTGGGCAAGTGCTGGACGGGAGCCCTGTGCCGCTATTTCCGTGAGGCTGTCCTGCCCACCGATCCCGCGCTAGAGGCAGCGCTGACAAGCGATGGCGCAGCCCCGGACTTCAAGACTTGCACCATCTGCGGCGGGGCCGTGCTGCTGGACGGGCGGCAAGCGTATTGTTCGGCGGCCTGCGCCCGCACCGCCCGCAAGCAGCAAAAGCGGGCGCACATGAGGAAAAAACGGGGCTGGACTGTGGACAATTAGCCCCTGTGAAATCCACTTGCAGCAAGGGTTTTCGGGGGCGGTTTTGGGGCGGGGCGTATCATTTCACGCCCCGCCCCATTTTGCCCCGATACTGTCCACATTTTATTGCCGGACTTTGGGACACTTTGTCCCAAGGCTTTGGCTTCTATCTTGAGGAGGATTTATGCCGAAATATTATGAAATCAGTGAGGAGACCGCAAAACGGGCCAAGAACGCCAACAGCTATTCCGATTATGTTTCCGGCTCTGCCACAGCGGGCTACCGGGCGATGGTGGATGAGGCGTATGCGCTGGGCGAGGCGCAGAAAAGCCGTGTCGATCCCATGTACTATGAAAAAATCGACGGCCTGCTTGACCGCTATGCCCGAAAGCTGGCGGACAATCTCAATGCCCAAAATGCCATTGATGCCCGTGTGCCGTCCATGCTCATTACAGGGGGCGGCAATTTTCCCACAGCGAAAAAGGAAAAGCAGAACGCCGCCCGGGATAAAAATATGGGCGAGTACATGGAAATTAAGGACTTGCTTCATAAAATCCGCTCCGTGGGCAAGGGCGGTATCAGCGCCGATGATACCCTCGCCGTGGAAAAGCTCACGGCAAAGCTGGCGGAACTGGAGGAGTTACAGACGCTGATGAAAAGCGTCAATGCCTATTATCGCAAGCATGAAACGCTGGACGGTTGCCCCGGCCTGTCCGCAGAGGTTGTACAGCAGCTCAAAGCATCCATGAGCCGGGATTGGCGCAAAGCTCCCGTGCCGTTTCCGTCCTATCAGCTTTCCAACAACAACGCCAACATTCACAGAGTACAAGCCCGCATTGAGGAATTGTCTAGCCGTTCCGACTTTGCCGGGTGGACATTCCCCGGCGGCAAGGCCGAAATCAACGAGGGAGAAAACCGCCTGCAACTGTTTTTTGACGAAAAGCCCTCTGATGCACAGCGGCAAGAATTGAAACAAAACGGCTTCAAATGGGCGCCCAGCCAAAGCGCGTGGCAGCGTCAGCTCACTCAAAACGCCGTCCGTGCGGCGGATCGGCTTGACTTTCTGCGGCCGGAGGGCGGTGGGAGCATCCGTGCGCTCCAGCCCTACGCACACAAGGCCGCCCCCGATAGGGACGAGAGATAGGAGGCTGCATGGACAAAAATCAAGGCTATGCCATTTTGAAGGCCGTTATGCTGGAAAACGGCAGGGGCTTTGCGCTGGGTGAGCATCCCACAGCCCCATCCCGTTATGTTACTTGGGCCTGCTATGATGATGAAAAGGGCCAGCGTCAGTATGAATGGGGGCATTATGGGAACGATCTGCCCACATTGGAAAAAGACCTTGCAGACCGGGTGCAGTCCTACCAAGAGCAATTCAAGGTTAAGATTGTGCAGACCGAAGCCCCCGGCTTGTATCAATACTATTCCACCCAACGGCCTGTGGACATTGGCACATTTCCAAAACCGCCCCACAATGCCCCGGATGAAATCGTCAACTACGATCAGCGCATCCCTGTGGAGGGCGGCGCGTTCCGCGCGTGGGGGCATCTTACCTACACCAAGCCGCTGACCGAAAAACAGGCGTCGGACTACGAGCTGCGCCCCGCCAAGGATAATCCCGGCCTTTGCCGGGAGGCGGCGGTCAAGCGCCCCATTGCCGAGCAGATGAAAACGGCGGCAAAGCTGGCCGAGGAAAACCGGGGCACTCTCGCCCCGAAAAGGGACGCGCCCGACAAGGGCGACAGATAAGGAGTACGAATATGGACAAAAGATATAATCCCATGAAAAGTGCGGAAATGGCCGCCGAGCAAAATTACAATATGATTGACGGCGTTCTCAATAATTTGCCCGCCGCCCTGGAGCAGGAAAAGGACAAGGATAAGGTGAAGGAGCCGCCCAACCGCCGCCGCAGCCGGGAGCGCGAGGAGCGATGACAAAGCAGCGCCGCCGTCCCATCCATCTGCATATCATGGTATCCGAGGCGGAGCATGCGCTCATTCAAGAGCGCATGACCGAGGCGGGTATTCGCAACATGGGAGCCTATATGAGGAAAATGGCGCTCAATGGCTATGTGCTGAATGTGGATTTAGAGCCGGTGCGGGAGCTTGTGTCCTTGCAACGCCGATGCTCAAATAACCTCAACCAAGTGGCAATTAGCGCCAACACCTACGGCGGCATATATCCAGAGGAGATAAAAGCCCTACAAAAAGACTATGCCGAGCTATGGGAGCCGCTGTCTGACTTGCTTAAAACGCTATCCGAGGTAGTGGCTCTCTGACCCGCCGGGGAGCAGTCTGTCTGCTCCCCGGTTTGCACGACCTTGGGACACTTTGTCCCGAGGCGGTGCAAGCCATCGGCATCCTTGCCGCCCCATTTTATCGGAGTTATAATATACATATAGGGGTAAATAATGTACTTTTTGAGGAGGTAACGACCATGCGAATGATCTTAAAAATCCTTGCTGCTCCCTTTGTTTTGGTGCTTACGCTCACCGTGGCAATCCTTATGTTCCTGCATGGGATTGCCGGAGCGGTGCTGGATGCCCTTTGCGGTCTGGTGGTGCTGCTTTCCCTCTTTACGCTGTTCATTGAGAAAAATACTGCGTATGGGCTTCAAGGCATGATTATAGCGTTCTGCATTTCTCCCGTGGGCCTGCCAGCCGTGGCCGAGTGGTTGATTGTAAAACTGGACGATTTCAATTATTCGCTGAAATGCTTTATTACAGACTGAGGACTTTGGGACACTTTGTCCCAAAGCAAGGGCGGCGGCTGTGTTCAGCCGCCGCCATTATCGTCTCAAAAAGTATAAGTTAACAAATTTTCAAAGATAGGAAAAGCACCGAAGCAAAACGCAGAATTACCCAATGATCCACATTTGACCATCCGGCATCACAGTAATACTTCCCGGAAACCTGTCGATGATTTTACCTTTATCCATAGTTCGGAGGATTGCTTCCTCCCTGTATTCCGGATCTTCATACCACACTGAAAAATATAGACTTTTGCCAATTCTAAAGGAAAAGCTCTCCGTATTTTCAATATCAAATTCCACTTTTTCCGGCCACAGTATTTGAAATTTATTGTTTGACTGCCTAGTTAGCATGAGAGGCGATGTTTTCAGCATGAGGTTATAACAATCCTCTACTGCGGAGAGCGGAAGCTCTGTCAAGGACAGATTTTTTTCCAATGCATCATCAAATTGCAATATCTTAATTTTCCCATTTGGAAAATCAACCATCAAGATACAAATACGACTATTGTAGTAAATCGGTCGCCCAAAGTATTGCCCGTCCTCTGCAATTAAGGGCTGAATTGTTTTCCCGTCCGGGTAATGGACAAACATAAGCCTGTTTTGATGAATGGCATGCCCCTGCTTAAAAAGTTCTTCCGCCTCATACAGGTCACCGCTGGTGTAGTCGGTTCCCCAATACCAGTCTTTGCTGCCCTCTAAAGGCTCTATGTAGGTGATTCCCTGTGTCTCTATTTTTTTCATGGATGCACACTCCTTAAACCGCACTGCACATATAAATGCAGTTTTGCACGTTGTCTGTTAATTGCCTTTTTCTATCAGTGGCAGCCATTCCCGATATGTTTCAAGAGGGTTTAAGGCAATGGCTTGTTTAATATAGTGCATAGCAAGTTCGCAGGAGCCCGGCGGCGTCAAAGTGATGAACAGATAATATGCCATTAAAAAGCACAGATGAGCGGCTTTTTCCCGCTTTCCCGCATCCATATAGTAGTGGAATGACGTGAGAAGGATAAAGAAAAGATTTGATTTGTCAACGTCGGATGCGGCCGCATAAAAGGCATCCAGATCACTCGGCAGCACGTGCAGCACATCATCTTCGGGCATAACTGGTTCGCCCCAGTCTATCTTCAACATCATCGCATGAATTCTCCCTTCTTAACTGCTGCTTTTTTACGCCGATTATTTTTTCCAAGCCGTTATCGGTGTGGCAGAAATCAGTCTTTCTTTTTGCGGCTGATAGCAGCAAGAAACTCTTTTGTGAATTTAATCAGAACTGCCGCTATAATCACTCCACTGCCCATCAGGCATACCTGAACGGCAGTGTCCGGAATACGAATGCCCAAATAAAAAAGCACGGCGATTACAAAAGAAAAAACGGTAACGATTAAGCCAAACAGAAAATACCGTAAGGACTTTGGAATACTTTTGGATGCAGCGCCTCCCATGGCGCCTTCAATAATAAATTCAATTAGGATTTCAAGCATCTTCGTATCTCCTTTGCCTGTTCGGCGCACTCCGTTATTAGCAGGAGAAACTTTAGCTGTCTGTTTTCTTTTTTACAAACATTCGGTTCATGTATTTGGGATTGATCCACAAGACATAACCGATGCAGATGACGAGAATCAGCACTGACCCCAAGAATGTAAAATGGTTGAAATAGGCAGATAGGGTGACGATAAGCTGAACCGCGCTATACGCCAGTTCAATCCTTGTATTTTTTCGGTACTGTTCCGGATTTTTTTCATATCGCAGGTTAAATGCCATCCATATGGTGCTGGATAGCAGCAGAGTAATCTTGATGGAAAAAATATTTGTGTTCGGCAAGCCGTATTCCGACGGTGGATATGGCTGTTGGAAAATGTTCAGCGCGGCTGCGTTCCAGATAATTGCGATCAAGGAAAGGTTAGAATGCAAGATTTTCTTGTCTTTTTGCTGCGCCTTAGTTGCAACAAGCTCGTCCAGAGAAATGCCGAAAACAGATGCCAAGATAAGTAGATTGTCCGAGCTGGGCAGTGCCCGATTGCTTTCCCACTTGCTTACGGCCTGCCTGCTTACGCCGACCTGCTCGGCAAGCTGCTCCTGTGACAAGCCTTTTTTGATTCTGTGGCTTTTTAGTTTTTCTCCAAGTTCCATAGAATCACCTCCTGCCATAATTCTACCAAACTGCACAATTTTCTCTACCAACTATCCGTCAACTTTTGGTTGCATATTAAAATTTGGGATGGCTTTGGTAAATTATATCATGCGGCCCAAAGAAAAAGCAATTTCACTTTATAAGGAGGTGTCTCCACGGCCACCACACGCTTGATGACCCACCATGTCAGCAAGGGAAAGACCATCGTGCAGTCTATGCAAGACCGCTTTGACTATGGGCAGAATGCGGACAAGACCCAAGGCGGGGAGCTGATTTCCTCTTATGAGTGCGACCACATGACCGCCGACGCTGAGTTTATTTTGAGCAAGGCAAAATACAAGGCGGTCACAGGACGGGAGCAGCGGCGGAACGCCGATGTGCTGTGCTATCAGATTCGGCAGTCCTTTCTGCCCGGGGAGATTACCCCGGAGGAGGCCAACCGGGTCGGCTATGAAACGGCTATGCGCTGGACGAAGGGCGACTACGCCTTTTTCGTCTGCACCCACACAGACCGCCAGCACATCCACAATCATATTTATTACAATTCAACCTCGCTGGACTGTACCCAAAAGTACCGGGACTTTTGGAGATCGGCGCGGGCTCTGCAGCGGCTCTCTGACAGGGTATGTCTTGAAAATGATTTGTCCGTCATCCAAAATCCCAAGCTCCATAGCAAGGGCCGTTTTCTCCATTACGGTCAATGGATTGGGGAGCGCCCACCGTCCTATAAGCAGCGGCTGCGGCTTGCCATTGTTGCCGCACTCCAAAAGAAGCCCGCCGATTTTTCGGCGTTTCTATCGCTGATGGAGGCGTCCGGCTATGCGGTTGTCCACGGGCGGGGCGGTGTGATCTCATTTCGGGCAGAGGGGCAGGAGCGGGCCACCCGGTTGCGGGCATCCACGCTGGGCGGCGGCTATGACCCGGAGGACATCCGGGCGGTCATTGCCGGGGAGCGCCCCATGCCGGAGCTGCCGAACGAAGTCCCGCCGCCCCAGCGCATCAATCTG
>NZ_DAMBZJ010000033.1:0-15372 GCF_032060045.1 Oscillibacter sp. | reverse complement strand
CTGATTATCGACATTCAAGAGCGATTGCAGAACGGCAAGGGGCCGGGCTTTGAACGCTGGGCCAAGGTCTACAATCTCAAACAGATGGCCGCCGCTCTGCAATTTTTGCAGGAGTATAAGTTGACCGATTACACCCAGCTTGCTGCCCGGACGGAGGCCGCCGTGGATCGCTTTCACCGCTTGGGAGAGGAACTGCAACAGACCGAAGCGGCGCTTTCCAAAACCGCCGAGCTGATGGCGGTCACAGTGAATTATGCCAAGGCGCGACCTGTGTTCGACGGCTACAAGGCGTCATGGTACAGCAAAAAATATCTTGCCGAGCATGAGGCCGAGCTTGCCACCTACCGAGCGGCCACGGCTGTCATGCGGGATTTGCTGGGCGGGGCCAAGCTGCCAAAGATGGACGATATGAAAAAATCCCGCCGTGAGCTGGCCGAAAAGCGCAAGGTGTTGTATGCGGATTACCGGGACGCCCAGCGTGAAATGCGGGAGGCCGTGGCGGTAAAAACGAACATTGACCACCTGCTCGGCGTGACCGACGGGAGGGAAAATAAGGCACAGGAGCGTTAGCGACAGTACCGCATCACAAGGCGCAACGCGCCGCCAACTTTGGGACACTTTGTCCCGAAGTGCCGGGTTTGGGGAGGCTCCCCAACAAGCATTTTTCCAACGCAAAAATAGCAAGTGTGGCCACACTTGCCCTGCTTGCCGAAACCACGCATTCCCGGAGGCCGCAGATGCTATTGTCAAGATGTTTTAAGAGACTAGTTGCACTAATTATCTTTTTTCAAAATATGTTTTTTTGTGTAATGTCCTGCCCTGCTTAATCAATATATGATTAGAAGCGCATTTTTCCAACTTATTTTGTGCAAGGAGGTGCTTCCAATGGGCCAGTTTTCGCACTAATCCACGCTACAAAACAATTTAAAACCAAAGATTAGGAGGCCTTTATATGAAAAAGTTTTTATCTAGTATCCTTTGTTTGATCATGGTTTTCTCTATGTCTACTCCTGCATTTGCAGCGAATAATCAAAGCTCTGAATACGGTGATGTTGAAATTGCTTTAGCGAGGCAGTTCAACGCCATGGAAGATATCAGTGTCGAGCTACAAATGGAATCAGGTTTCACTGTTCATAAAATTAGTTTTCCAACCATTTCCGAACTGATAGAAAATACTCGTACGGAGAGAGTAGGTAACTCTGATGACCTTATTGCAACACAAAACCGTAAAAACATCCAAGTGCTCAAAGAATATATTGAAGGGCTTAATTTGACTGACCAAGACAAGCAAGTGCATATCAGGAGTATAGATGAATTTGTGGGGGACGGCTACTTGGATGGATACAAAATTTACACTAAATCCAGTCGTTCAACTCATACATTTTATGGAACATATTCTGGTACAACCTTTTATGAAAGACCATCGTCAGAAATATCTGTGAATTATAAAAAAGAAACCGAGCGGAACTTGTCAAATCTAAATAAGTGGATTGCAACCGTAAAAGACCTTGTTTTGACGATTGAGGATCTCACTCCTATTTCAATGGCGATAACAGTCCTTGATATTGGAGCCCGGATGTTTAGTGATAATTATTCCGCAAAAACTGGAGACTACTGTGAATACTATGTTCGGACGGTTCGTCGGGTACGTGAAATAGGACTTATTGATGCATGGGGAGATTTCCGACCTGTATTGGTGGATAATAAAGTTGATATGTATCCATATTCCGTCTATCATTTTGCAGACCCAAGTATCTATAACCGCTCAGCTGCCGTTACCGAGTATATGAACGATTGGAGAACCCTTTACTCGGAATATTATAACAACAAATCTTATAATATGCAGGCAGCATATAATCAATATACTCAGAGGCCGGATATAATTCTGTATATGCAAGGAGTCCTGATTAGTAGCAGTATGTTTAAATGGGAGTTGAAGTAACATTAAGAACTCGAAGAAGCGAAAAATACTTATCCTTTGCTCCTTTTTTGTCATCGTGGCAGCAGTTTATTTCAGGCCAAGAACCTTGTGGGATACTATTGGCCTCGAAAATATGGAATTAAATAGTACTGCATATTGCAGTTTTTCCGACATTTCTCAGGGTCATAGTGCTCATTGGTCTGGATCAGTTTCGGACTTGCTAGAACATGAATTACTTGGTCCCTTGTTTCATGAAGTTTCAATATCTGGACCGGTTTTTTTTAAGGACAGCGTGAAAAATCCCGACTTACTTAATTTATATTTTTCATTCCCCAAACAAGATGGGACGTATCGGCGTATAACTGTTGAATTGATTATATCTTATGCATCCTACGGCGACACTTCTGCACCCTATTCCGCTTTTGTAAATATAGACAACACGGGATATTTTGTGACTTCAGGTAAGGCTATCATTCATCGGCTATGCAATAATATTTTGATTGAAGAATAGTGCGTGCAGTAAGAAACCTCTGGTCATGTGGCCAGAGGTTTCTTACTGCAGCGATCAATAATTATTTTGCAGTAACTGAGTTCGTAATAATTGTTCTAGAATCATCACCAGAGCTGTTCTCTGCATAAACAGTAGCGAGCGCACGATACTCCTTACCCGGAGTCCCCTTATAGGTAATGCTGCCCATATGAGAAAAAGTATTGTTGTCCAGCATTCCATTTGCGACAGAGCCAAAGTATGTGGAAACGCCCATCCACTTATCCCCAGTCTTCTCCTGCACTACAATGTAACTGGCTCCAATAACATCCATGCGTCTGGTTCCGTCCACTTCAAATTCAATGATAACCTTTCCACCTGAAGACGTAACCGCATACGCCGTATAATAGGCAAGCTGATCACTTGCTTGCGGGCCAACCACACCATTCATATTCGCTGCCCCTGCCGGAATCGACAATCCAATTGACAGAGCAAAGACACAAAGCAACGCCAAAATATGATTCACTCGTACTTTCATTTGTTTAATTCATCCTTCATAAATAGAATTTACCATCTGCTTCAATTCATCCACTGTCACATCTCCCCAAATCGAGCAGACCAGTGCATCATTTGTCCACGTCACAAAATTCTCAGAGTTGTTTGTCATAACATAATGTACGATCCCATTGTATTCATATCGGATGACATCACCGGAATCTTTTTCAAACGATCCGATACTAATACTGGCATCCTCCTCCGTGGAATATTGTCGAACCGAAACAGACAGGCTCTTTTCCCCGGCTTCATAATGAGCTTGAATCGTGACGCCTGTGCTGCGAGGATTTGCATGGATCTCCACAGTTTGAAATCCGGATGGATACCACCGAGGGGCCACCGGCTCCGTAATGCCATACGCATCCAGAGCCTCTTGCAGTATCCCATATTCCCCGCCCTCTGCCGGGGCGGGGATGTTCTGTTGACTGTCGGGCGGTTGCGCAGAGATGCTGAAGTGGAAAGTTTCCTCCGTCCAGCGTGCAATGGCACCGAATATATCGAATCCAAATGCTTGCGCTGTTACCATACTACACAGCATCATAACAGCAGCAACAATGGCGGCGACAAGAGAGGTGCGCCAACGGCGACGGTGTGCAGGTTTTGCTGCGATGGATAATTGAACGGGCGGTGTCTGCTCAAAGAGCCGAGCGTGCTTTTCTTGAAAAGCTGCCAAAGACGCATCAACATCAAAGTCCAGCGTGCTTGGTTCCCGTTTCTCCAATTCAGCCAGACATGCGTCCATCTGTGTGGAATCATAATTGCTTTCATCCATCCCATCCCACATATCTGACAATACATCTGTCAGTTCGTCTGCGGTCAACTCATCCAGATGCTTTTGGTTTTGAGCGGCATCCTCACCGCGCCCGTTCTTCCGCGAGGAAAACTCATTCTCAGGCATCTTTGCACCTCCTCCACTTCAATATTGATTAAGCAGTTCATTTCATTACATAAAAACTAGAAAATTTTTTCTTCTTTCGCCATCAGCGCCTTATAGTGCGCTTTGGCTCGGAAAGCTCGTGTTCGACAATTCAGAACCGATATACCAAGTTGCTGTGCAATCTCCTCGTAAGATAATTGTTCCTCAAAAAGCAGGATGAGAATCTCCCGCTCTTTGGGGAGCAATTCTTTTGGAAGTAGCTCATCCAGCGGTTGGTGGTATGTATCAACGCATATTGCACTCTCATCGGAAATAAGCGGCATTTCAAGTCGATGCCGCGCTGATTTTAATTCATCAAGAATCAGATTTTTCAATGTCAGGCTCAACCATCCGGCAAGATTGGGGTGCTTGACCAGATCACGCTGCTTATACAACAAAATCAGAAAGGTTTCCTCGACCAAATCCTCGGCAAGATGGCTGTCGTGCAGCACATAATAGGCCTGTTTGAATAACCGGGCGGAGTGTTCTCTGTACAACTGGTCAAACCATTCATTTTGCTCCGGCATACGAATACTCCCCCTTTCATATTAGCCGCTCAGCAATTCCTGATCTAACTTACGGAAAAAATATATTACACACTTGTATCAGCTTTTCGTAGTCCTCTGGTGAAAAATTTCGTGTTCGCGCCAGCAACGCGTTCATCGTCTCCTGCTCCTGCTGCTCTTTCAGATTGCTCCCTAGCAGGCAATCTGTATCGACATTTAGGGCATTTGCGATTTTTACCAACACTGGCAAACTCAACTGCACACCGCTCTCAATATGAGAGATGTGTTGTGGTGATACGTCAATTATATCCCCAAGGCGATTTTGTTTCAATCCGGCTCTTTGACGATAATAACGGATATTACGCCCGATTTCCTTGTAATCCAAATCCTGTTCCACTCCTATACCGCCCCTCTTTGGTAAATATCTAACTTTATTTTACCGATATTTGCCGAATGTATGAATGGATAGCACAGGCATTTCCGCTATTACAGTTTAACAAATGCTGCTGTTTATATATTTTCTTCGGAATGCGAACTATTTTAGACGTATTTCATCCTATTACCGGATATTCAACATGGCTGTAAGCGTAATAATCTGGCGTACTGGGTCAATAAATAGGCAAAGATGTAAGATTTGAACTCAATGAATACCGAAAGGGCTTCTGTCATTCTTAATTATTTTGCCTGTTGCGATCTAAAAAGCATATGTGTGAGTAGCAGACGCATTTTTATGTGTCTGCTGGCTACTCATGCCATTTTTTCAATCGCAATGCATCGATAAAATCCGTTTGGCAAAAAGCAGCGTTCATCTTGGGCCTTCGTGGTCAGGAGTACGCTGCGGTTGTCCCGGTTGCCGCTCCCCGCCACCTCCATTTCTGATTTTACCTGATCCCTTGCACAAATCAGAAATGGAGGTCATACTTATGACTACGATCAATTTGCGGGATTATTTCTATTGGTACATAACGGACGAGAGCATCGAAGTTTCTGATGAGGTGGCCGAGGCTCTGCGCTCGGACAAGCTCTATGAGGCCGCCCACCAGCGTCGCCTTGTCCGCAACAAAGCGCAGTATTCCCTCGACTGTGATGACGGCATCGAGTATTCCGCTTGCCTGCATGAGCCCACACCGCAGGAGCTTTTGGAGCGAACGGAAACCTTTGAGCGGCTTTGCCGCGCCCTCAATTCTTTGCCCGAGGCACAGGGCCGCCGCATCGACGCCTGTATCATTCTCGGCAAGAGCGTGAAAGAGGTAGCCGAAGCCGAGGGTGTTGCCGAGGCTACCGTGCGGCAGTCAATTCGGTGCGGGCTGGACAACATGAAAAAACTTTTTTGAGAAAGTTTTGATTTGCCTACTCCGTTTTGGCTATTTTGTGTCCTTGGTATATGAGAGGAAGTTTTAATCCTCTCCGCAACTGAATAGCGGGTGACCCCGAGCATAGCGCGGGGAGCCACGCGGCGGGTGCGCGGTGACTTCCTCCACAGGAACCAGCGAACAGCACCAGCGCCGCAAGTGGGACAGGCCATCCCATGGCCACGATCCGCCACAGGGCAGGCTGGCCGCCGCATCTCTTTTGCGTGGGAGCGCCGTGCCAAGTATTGCTGTCTTATGACAGGCCAAAAAGCAAGCGCGGCGCTCCCAATATTTTATAAGGGGGCAACCACCATGAAGTACGATCCCACATTTGCAGCTCTGCTTTCCCAGCCGTGGAGCAACGGCGCTTGCCGTGGCTATGTCATCTATGCGATGGAGGCTTGCGGTTTTTCTCCCGAGGACATCCGGCGCGTGGTCGGTGAGCTTCACGATGTTTTTGATCTGTGCGGACTGGAGGATGCCGAGGCACACTACCAAAACAGCGCCTATTAGTTCGAGACACTTTGTCCCAAGGTGAGGTCAGACCAAAGGGCGACATCCGCGAGGGTGCCGCCCTTTGGCGTTTCCCCACAAGCCAAGGGGAAAACGGTTGATACGGATGCTTTCAATAATGGAGGGAGGGCAACATGACTGATACCAAGTGCAAAGAGGAATACATTTATCAAGTGGATAAAATCAAGTTTGTTGTGACGCCTGTTTACAAGGAGACAGGCGAACTGTTGCGGGATATTCTCTTGAAATTGATGCTGGCAGATTTGGAGCCGGTACAGGCCATTCCATCGGCATCCTTAACAAAGGCGGCGGACAGAGGTATAATATAGGTAGAATAAACCTCTTGTTTGACTGCCGGAAAGGAGGATATTTTGAAACAGTCAAACAACAAAAATCGCGAGGAGGGTACTGCTGCCCTGTACTGCCGCTTGAGCCGTGACGATAATATGGACACGGAATCCAACAGCATTTCCAATCAGAAAAAGATACTCCAAAAGGCCGCCAAGGAAAAAGGTTATACGGACACCTTGTTTTTCGTGGATGACGGCATCACGGGTACGACCATGAAACGCCCCGGTTATCAGAAGATGATACAGGCAATTGAGGCGGGCTACATTTCGGCGGTGTTCGTGAAAGACCTTTCCCGGCTGGGGCGCAATTACATTGAGGTCGGCAGGCTGACCGAGGAATTTTTCCCGCAGTACGATGTCCGCTTGATTGCCGTTTCGGACGGCGTGGATAGTGACGAGGGCGAAAATGATTTTACTCCGTTCAAAAACATCATGAACGAGTATTACGCCAAAGACATTTCCAAAAAGCGCCGCATTGTCAATAAGATGAAAGGCAACTCCGGCGTTCCACTCTCCCAGCCGCCTTATGGGTATCTTAAAAACCCGGACGATCCCCGATTTTGGATAGTAGACCCAGAGGCCGCCGAAAATGTGCGCCGCATCTATCACATGGCACTGGAGGGTTATGGCCTTGCGGAAACCGCTGCCGTGCTAGAACAGGACGGGATTTATAATCCCACCTACTACTGGCGCAGCAAGGGAACCAACCGCAGCGGCTCAAAAAGCACGCTGGAGCCTACCAAGTGGGGGCATACCACCGTCAAGAAAATTCTTGGCTTGCAGGAATACTGCGGTGATGTCATCAACTTCAAAAGCTACTCCAAGTCCTACAAGATGAAGCGCCGCATTGAAAACCCGGAGGAAAACCGGGCGATCTTCCTCAATGTGCATGATGCCATCATTGACCGCCCCACATGGGAAAAGGTGCAAGCGCTCAAAAGCGGCACACGGCGTAAAAGGCCGTCCGTCTCGCAGGAGCCCAGCGTGTTCTCTGGTTTGCTGAAATGCCCCGAGTGCGGCGGCAATCTCAATTTCCATTTCAACCAGGGCAATCACGACATCAAGTTTTTCAGTTGCCAAAACCACAATTCCGGGCTTCGTAAATGCTCCGCTACCCATTATATCCGGCTGGACTTTCTGGAGCAGGTGGTGCTGTATGAGGTCAACCGTCTGGCCTGCTTCGCCAATGAGTATGAGGGCGACTTTATCAAGGCCATGATGGGGCGCTCCGCAAACCTCGTTGAAAACGACCGAGCCAGGAAACAGCGGGAGCTGGATGGCCTGCTGGCCCGTGACAAAGAATTGGATGTTCTCTTTGAAAAGCTCTACGAGGATAACGTGTCCGGCAAAATTGACGATGCCCGCTTTTCCAAAATGTCCAAACGGTACGAACAGGAACAGGGCGAGAACGCCGCCAAGGTCAAGGCGCTCAAGCTGGAGCTGAAAAAGACCGAGGGCAAGCGGATGGATGTTGACCAATTTCTTGAAAGTGTCCAGCGGTACACCAACGCCGCAAAGGTCACAAAGCGCATGGTGACGGAGCTGATTGAACACATTGAAGTGTACCATGCCGAAAAGGACGAGGACGGCGTTGCCACCCAGCGGGTCACAATTTTCTATAACTGCATCGGCGCGTTTGATGTGCCGGATCGTCGCAAAATCCCCGAGGCCGACATCCTTATGGAAACAAGGAAGGGCGTAGCTGTCAACTACGCCCCGGCACAAACCGCTTGATTGAATTCTGTGTATAAAAAAGCGGAGTGTCCTTAATAAGATCCTCAGATCCTATAAGGACACTCCGCATGTGTCATTAGGTCAAAATAGATGCAGGCCTTAGTAAACAGAATTGCTTGCTTTATAATCTGAATTGTTTTCCTTGTGTTTTTTCCTTTCAATCATTGTTAATATGGGGGCATTCTCTTTTCCAAAAGGAATGATTGGATCATCGGTTGGAAGTATTCCACACTCAGTTAGCCAGTCGTTCTCTTGTACGTCACATGCATCACAAATTATAATACTTTCAAGATTCTTATATATCATCAGATCCTCAAAAACCTGAGGTTGCGCTGCTATATCTAGAAAATATGAAGGGCATATTGAAAATTTTTTTACAATATGTAATTCACGCTCAAACATTTTAAGATTAACATCATTATTGGGTTCCATTGTATGAAATCTTACTGGCATTGCTATAATTTGTGAATCCTTCGTTCTATTGTGTAAAAAACCTAGCTGACCGATGATTACACGATACCAATACGGATGTCTCTTATCAATACCTTTTATTATACGTATGCCTATCTCATTTTTGCTATCATTATGGCCAATATCCTTAATCCAATCTTCAAAAATACTTTTGCAAGTAGGTTTTGTAAACGCCAGAGATATAACAGGTGGAAAGGCGTGTAAGGGGTTTGCCATAAACAAAACCCCCTTCCAACCACAGATATTCCATAATGGAACATTTATAATTGATGAAGTAAAAATATCTGTATTGCTAATATTTTTCAAATCCACATCTGGCGGTTTGCAATAGTGTACTGTTTCTGGAATGATAGGCTCTATTTTATCTTCACAGAGTTTTTCATTTGTAATTTGGGCTTTGACCACACGTTTCATTGGCAAATCTTCAAAATCGTGTATAACAGATTCAAACGAAAAGGTGTTTCTCCCAAGAGTTTCCATCCCATAGAATACACTATTTGAAAATGTCTGGGATCGGTCAAATGCTGCATCATTTTTTACCATTCTCTCAATTTTCCTTAATTCAGAACTGAATGGAAACATAATTGCTACTACCATCCCAATAATCTCAAGCAAGAAATCAGAAAACTCACTTTGTGCGGCCACAATATTCTTTGAGTCATAATCCTTGAAGATCACTGAGATGACATTGGGCTTGTCATCAAGGATTTTACCTTTAATCAAGGACTCACAATCAGCATCGTAACAAAGATCTATTCTGATTTTTCCTGTTAAAGAAATAAGCTCATTGGCTACTCCAGTTCCAAAGAAGCTCTCTATAGTAGCGAGAATCGTTGCACCAATCTCAACTTCGCCGTGTTCATATGGACCATTGGTATTCAATTCAATAGAGCAACCTAATAAATTAGTTGTCATACAACACGATGGTTCTATACCATACCAAGGAAGAAAATTTAAGTGATCCAAGGCTGGTTGTGATTTCCATTTTCCAATTAGATCATCAAATGCCTCTGTACTTCCATTTAGAGCAGTTAAAATATCTTCATCGTAATATCCCAGCTCGTATTTCATTGCTGCACTGGAAAAAGTAAATCCATAGCTCTCTAAATAAGATGGTAATTGACCAAGGAATTTTTCTGTTTCATAATTTGTACGAAGAATTTGGATAGCAAGAACATAGTCAAAATTATCTGCGTTATCAGTGTTATTATTTGAGTTTATTTCATCTGGATATAAATGTTCTGAAATTTTAGATAACACATCAAAACTTGTAGCATACAATATATGTCCAAGTCTCAATTCTATAAATTTTAAGGCATGTGCACTTATAAATAATATTGGAAGTACTTTACCAAATTTCATATACTGATTCAAGCATAAGCAAAAATCATAATAATAAAAATTTCTTGCTGCCCAGAGAAGCCCCACACTTTCGAAAATATCACCCATTTCCATGATTACTGTAATCAAATGAGATTTATTGTTCTCGCTATACAAACCCATAAGCGAACGACTAAAATAGGTCATAGCCTCATATGGCTTTTTTTCTTTTAATGAGTGTCCTCGCTTTGCCAGCATTAGTGCCGCTTCAGATTTTTGCTTCTGCTTACTCATAATTGTGACTATACGTTCAAATAGCTCATTATACCGATCCGCTTTTTCAAAAACAGGAAATTCCTGAACAACTCTACTTAACGGATATAAGTCTAAATCAAGATGTCCAAAACTGTCATCCATTATTTGAATCATCTCGTCAACTATATCATTTAGTGTGTCACCAAGAAAAAATCGTATTAATTGGTATGCAGCTTTGGCTTCAATGGCAGTATTTGGCTTGGATGGATCGCTTATAAAGTAATTATACTTTTCTTGCAGATGTGCCGTATGATCATCTATAATAGCATTCGTATTCTCGTGTGATAGAGAAAATAGGTTTATCCAAAGGGTGACAAGATTACTAAATAAATGAACATTGTTTTCAGAAAGCACAATTTCTTCATACTCTTTGTAATACTGGTAATAGAGTTGCACATCAGGATACCACCAATATATAGTCCAGGCTGCATCGTAGACAGAATTTGCAATATCTAAAATATTACCGTGTTCTTTAGCGATTCTATTATTGCGATCAATCAGCCCCAATATCAGTTGTTTCGAAAATTCAAGTTCTCGTGCCAAAACAATGCTTTGTTGTGAAAGTGCAATCATCTCTGAGGGTTTAATAGCATTATTTCCTATTAGATTTTGGATTTCATCATACTCTTGTTTCCGTCTGTAATCGTTCTCTCCAACTTGTACCTCATCACAGAAATTATCAGAAAGGTCAAAACTCTTTATGGTTATCATAACATTATCTGTGTTCTTAAGTGCCTTATCAAGTAACCATGTACGATCAATTATACGGACATCTAAATTATATAGCTTGCGTAACTCATCCTCTGTATCAGCTCTTTTTTTATCAGAAATATACTGATTAGACATGAAAAATATTTTTATATAACCACGATTTTCTTCTTCGTTGACTTTGGCGATTTTCAGAATATCCGATTTGACCTTAGGCTTCCAATCTTTTTTAGCACTTATTGCAAATGCCCAACGCTCCGTTGCTGCTTTGTTTCCATCCCCATAATACCATAGCGTAGAAATTGTCTCTGCTACTGGATATGTTTCACTATCTACTTTACTGTCACCACCACCAGTTGGCCCAGTTTGTGGCAATAAATTAGGGCAGATTTCAACTTCGGCAATATGTCTGCAAAAATCCTCAAATGCCTTATCTAAGCTTTTACTAGTCAATGTTTCAAAATAGAAATCTAAAAAATCACGATCTAATTTCCCTCTTTGAATAATCTTTGAATCTGAAAATTGTTCAGGATGCATTTTCCTAAATGCTTCCGTTTGTCTATCCATCGTAAATCCTCCTATTTTTGAGGCTTTGTTCTCATGCCGTAGAACAATATATATACATAAATCTCCACGAAATCTAATTGATGTACCAAGAAAAAAATTTTCTAAACATTTTTAATCAAATTATTCTTATAATTCATGTATTACTCCGTAAATCTTTAAAAATTGGAGTTTTGGAATCCGGTGGAATAATCGGCTTGTTAACTTTTATAGTTAGCGGCATTGGAAAATCAACCCCTGTTAATATGGCCTCACCTTCACCTAACACTGGGAGGAAAGACAAAAGCTCAGCATTTGCTGATGAACATGCCTGTTTTATAGCTTCTTTATCACTGTAATTAATTAATCTATGAACCAAGAATGTGCCCATCTGACTCAATGTGCCAATGGGAATATCTTTAGGCATCTGTGTTGCAAGGCATAAAAACAATCCATATTTTCTACATTCTTTTGCTATTTGATCAAATGCTGATAATGCCGCAGTATCAAAATATTCGTCAACTACTGTATTATTTAAAAACTGATGTGCCTCATCTAAAAATAGCACTATCGGATTAACCTTAAATTCTCCATTTCTAGCTTTCATTAAAAGAAATTTTCCAATGGCATTTGCAACAATTTCCCTCGCCTGTGATTCAAATCCGATAGACTCGAATCCGATTCGTAACAAAAACTTGTTGTCGTTTTTTATGTATTCGTCAATCTGTTTTGTCAAGTCACAAGTCTCATTTTCAGGCTGGGAAAACCCCAAAACGGCTTGTAGTATCCCAGTCCGTCGGACACTACCAATACGGGTAAT
Source organism: Oscillibacter sp. (assembly GCF_032060045.1). GTDB lineage: Bacteria > Bacillota > Clostridia > Oscillospirales > Oscillospiraceae > Oscillibacter. The sequence goes on along the minus strand of NZ_DAMBZJ010000033.1, from coordinate 2,861 downwards.
TAAACTTATACAATTAGTTAAATCAGTTTCATTTCTTGCCCCATATATATTTATGTTATCTCTATCCGTATCCCAGACACACTCCGCGCTGATTTGTTTCTCTAATTTTTCTATATCAAAAGTAAGCAACCCATTTTCTATTTGAGTATTATGCACATAACAATAACGCTCATACTCCTTTTTATTTAAACCTGCTTTTGATAAAACCCCATCACTACAGAAGGCAGAAAATTTAGGTTCTTTATCGATTCCTAATTCTATACATTTCAATGATCGTATAGCCTCAAGTAATTTTGGAGCCTGCACTCTTCCAGCGGGTTTAACCAGAAAAAACAAATCTTCAATTGTAAGTTTCTTATAAGAAAAACATGAATTTGCTCCAAGTATAGTTGATTCTGCAGTTTCTGTTTTTGCTAGTTCACTATACTCTCCGGTAGGATCAATAAGTATTGCTTTAGTATTATTTTTCATCATAGACTCTATTAACTTCGACACACTCCAGCTTTTCCCTCCGCCAGTAGTACCGACCACAGCACAATGACGACTGAACATTGCTTGCTGGCTTATATTCACAAGGGTATTTTTATTAGAAGTTAATGTGCCTAATTCAATCAAAATCTTATCCTGATCTGATTTTAGCCCAAATCGCATTACATATTGTTGTATAAATTGTTTTGGACAAACGTACACTTTGGCTCCAATATTGGGAAAAGCATTAAGAGTACGTTGTGCTTTATGGCTTTCAAAGTAATCAAAAGAGAGTAAAACTTCTACCTTGGCTGTTGGATGAAAATCCGAGCTTTGAAAAGCTTTTTCGCTTAAAGATAACCTTTCTTTCTCAGGCAAATCCAGTTCTGCAATCTTGCCTATGAAACCAAAGTTCTCGCCCTCAATTGTTACAAAATTTCCTATTAATCCACCATTGAATTCTTCACCAGAAAATATATACTTGTTCAGCAATACAGAAGAAGGAAAATGTACTTTGACATATTGAGGATTTACATGATTCACATAACCGATGAAATAATTGGGATTAAACGGTATCACTTTTTTCTCCCTCCTTGCTAGAATAATCATAAATATCTGAAGAGGGATAGTATTTAACAAAATTCTGAAAGGTTTCACTTATGAGGTAAATATTCCCCATTATATCTGCCTTTGCTTTTAAATCAGTAAAAGCATCTTCTTCTTTTACTGATGGAGAAATAACTACAACAGTGATGCTTGGATTTACATTTAACGCTTCATATATCATTGCTTTAATATGTTTATCATAAAAACTAAAACCAATAACAAATAGCAAAGTGTTTTTAGTTCTTAATTCTTGCTGAAATCTCGAAATCATCTCAAAATATGGTTGTTCATAAGAATGCTCAAACTTAGTATTGCTTGGGTAGATCATCAAAGGGTTCCTTGGATTACTTGACTTTATAACGTGTTCTTCATCATTAGATGTTTTTACTTTCTCCCAGTCTAGAGACCCATGAGGTTTATATAGATGAATTACCTTTGCAACAAAATTTTCCTCACTCTGTGGTCTGTTAGTATTTCTCGCTACGATATCATAATCGAAATTAATACCATTGAATAATCTAGGATAACTAAAAGAAAAGCCATCAATAATTACATAGCCGCCTTTTGAAGCAGCCTGCTCGAATAATAAGTCATAATTCAATGTAAATATCTTTACCCTTGAATATTTTAATTTTCTTGCAGTTAGCTTTCGGAGGAATGCTAACTGTGGAGCATTTTCCGGCAACTCTAGACTACATTGTTCTTGGATAATTGCTTCAATTTCTCGTATAGTTTTTTCTACTCTTGAATTGTTTAGAAATGTTTGTGAGAGTATCGCTTTAGATAAAAGAGCTTCTAAATCTGTGTTCATTTCATCAAGAAAATCAAATTTTATTTTTTTAGCAAAATCCTGTAATTTAGCAAAACCCAATTTATCCACAACCGATTTCCATAGGCCAGACATAGTTTTACCAAGCCTTTCCCCTACACCAACTCCTACGGAAGTCCCTGATCCAGATAAAACAACTATGTTTTCATATTGCCGCGAAAGAACCGCTCTATATGTTTCTCTCATTTTTGTTAAAGCATATTCTTCTGAAGAAGATTTTTCCCGTTCGTCTGCGGAGATAGGTTTTCCATTTATTATAACACTATCAGAATCGTAAGCTATATTACAGTTCTCTGAATAATATATTTGTTTCACAATATGCCCTCCATAGTTATCTATCCTCGCCAATCAATTTAACCTAGTCTGTCCGTCTTTTCTTATATCTACCATCCTTAGGCTTCACCGCATCCTTAGGTATAGCCCAAGTAACACCAAACCGAACAGCGCCCGGTATTTTACCCTGTGCGCAAAGCACCTGTACCCGGCGCGGAGTGATTGCCCATTTTTCCGCTGCTTCTTTCGCTGTCATATAGTCCATTAAAACGTTCCTTTGCCGAATAAATATTGTATATATTATATATCGCAGCGGCGAATAAAGCAATCGCATTCGTGTAAATTATGGAAATATTCACAGTATTATGGTGAAACGAATTGAAAAATAGCAGAAAATCTGTCCAAGAGAGAAATGCCGCCAACATTTGTGGCAGCTTCTCCTGCTATTTTTATTCACTCGGCAGTTCCTGTTCCATTTCCATATTGTTATCAAAAGTGATTCGGATGCGGTCTGAGGATAAAACTACCACCTTGGTGATAATCCCCTTGACCACATCATCACGATATTCCTTTACGCTAAGGTCAATATGTTCCATTGTGTAAAGCAGTTCATGGATTCGAGCTTGTGTATTTTGGGCGAGCATGGTCTGCTCTTGGTGTTCGCCAAGCTGACCCTGCAGCCCCT
>NZ_DAMBZJ010000032.1:32840-34268 GCF_032060045.1 Oscillibacter sp. | reverse complement strand
TTCACAGTGCATCTGATGATGGCACATCTATTTATTGTCTGGACGCGCCCGCACAACCAACTGACATCCCCCGAAGCAGCCAAGCCGAGGTAAATGCCGTAAAACGGTTCCTGTCACTTAACCAAATCTCAGATTACGCTATTCTCTCGCCCTATCGCAGGCAAATTTCTCTTCTTTCCGCCGCGCTCCCGAAAGAAAAGAAATCCGGGAGAATATTGACTGTCCATGCATCCCAAGGGCGAGAGTGGGATACGCTGTTCCTTAGTGTTGTAGATACAAATAATAAGTGCTTTACCGATACGGTACGGTCTGCAACCCAAGGTAAGATGGTGATTAACACTGCTGTGAGCCGTGCCCGAAAGACACTTATTCTCGTTTGTGATGCTTCGTATTGGTTCAGCCATCCGGAGCAATTGATTGGCCAACTGGTTCTGGCCTCTAAGCCGCTGTATATCAATTCTTAGGAGGTAGATATGATTACATCCCAAAAGGCAATGCAAATTATGTTTGAGCCAGATGCCGGATGGCGCGACTTCATAATAGTCGCGCTTTCGGAGCAGAGCGCAAAGGACCTTTTGAAAATATGCCTAAAAATTGTTTCCGAGCAGATGCGCGGAAACCCGGAGAAATAGAGGTGCACCCATGCCCGATGAATACAGAATCGCTGCCGCGTATATCCGTGTCAGCACGGAAGATCAGACGGAGCTATCCCCGTCCAGCCAGCTTGTGGAGATACGCAAGTGGGCGGCAAAAAACGGTTGGATTATTCCGGATGAATACGTGTTTGTGGACGAAGGAATTTCCGGGCGGAAGGTCACAGGGCGTGACGCTTTCCGCCACTTGATCGGAACGGCCAAATTGAAGCCCAAGCCCTTTGATGCAATCCTTCTCTGGAAGTTCTCCCGCTTTGCCCGCAACAGAGACGATGCCGTTTTTTACAAGTCCGTCCTACGCAAGCAGCTACACATTGAGGTCCTCTCCATCAGCGAACCGATTGCCGAAGGAAAGCTGGGCATCCTCATGGAGGCCCTGATTGAAGCAATGGATGAATATTACTCCATCAACCTTGCCGAAGAGGTGAAGCGCGGGATGGAGGAAAAGCACCGCCGGGGCGAGTTGCAGTCCAATCCTTCCTATGGCTACACGGTAGAGGACAACGTGCTGATTCCAAAAGAACCGGAGGCCGCCTACATAAAAGAGATTTTCCGCCGATTCTGTCAGGGAGAAGGTTTCTATCCCATTGCCAAATGGTTGAATTCCATAGGCGTTCGGACACACCGCGGGAATCTTTTTGAAAACCGCACGGTAGAGTATATTCTTCGCAATCCGGTTTATATTGGTAAGCTCCGCTGGAATCCCTCTGGCATCACCCGTCGTGATTTCACAGACCCCGACATTGTGCTGGCGGATGGAAAACATGTGCCTTTG
>NZ_DAMBZJ010000032.1:28970-32796 GCF_032060045.1 Oscillibacter sp. | reverse complement strand
TACGGAGCTGAAGGCTACGTGGAAATATCATGGACGGCCCCTTGGTAGCAATAAGGACTGGATTTCAGGACTGATCCGCTGCTCCTCCTGCGGCGCCACCATGATTTTCGCAAAGCCGAACTATTGGAAGTGCAATCACTACGTGCGGGGCCGCTGTAAAACCTCCCAGCACGTTTCCACAGAACTTTTGAAGGAAGCCATCATTCGCCGTCTGCAAATTGATCTTGAAACCGATTCTCCTATCCAATACGAAGTAATTCGTGCAAAGGACGGCGGCGAAGAGAAATTAAACGCGCTGCGCACCCAGCAGGATTCCCTCACTAAAAAGCTGGACCGTCTGCGGAATGCATATCTCGCCGGGGCCGATACCGTAGAAGAATACAAGACCGCAAAAGAATCCACACAGGAAAAGCTGTCCGAGGTGGTTGCCCAGCTAAAAAAGGCCGAAAAAGAGAGTGCCAAACTTGGCACTCCTGTCATTATGAAAAAGTCCATTCGTTTGGCTCTGAAAACCATCACCTCTGATACTGCTACTATGGAGCAGAAATCTGAAGCCGCCCATTCCATCATCGAATACGCCACTTGGGACAAAGCCCAAAACCTTCTGCAAATGCACTATCGCCTTATCTTTTAATCAACATTCGTAGTCTGTCACAATACGGTGGTCCACACGGAGAGCTTGGTGCATCGCTGAGATATCTAAGCCAGCGGTATTCCATGCCCTATCCTGAGTTGAAAGGGCTTTTAACTGATATTGGAACAGAAGAATTGGAACCATTGAATTGTCAGCGAAAAACAGAGTGGGTAATTGGATGCTAATATCCGCAATTGATAGAAACATTTTACCCGCGGTTATGGTAAATTGTTGGCTATCATCGTTCTACTCGTTTAAAAGATTCTCAATTACATAGATGCAAACTTTTAATTTCCACCCAGCTTTTCTATACCTCTTGTGCTGATTTAATTGAGTACATAGGAGTATAACTCCTGAAAAGGTTAGAAGGCAAGTCATAACATACGGAAGAATTAGATAGTATTCTTTAAGTATAGACATAATCGCCACACATATGGCAATCAATGCAATTGTTGTATTTATAAGTGTATTTTCAGATCCGATTCCAGAACGCATTTCGTCCAATTTTCTCTCATAAAAGCATTTTAAACTCTTCAGTTCTTCTATCGAGTATTGTCTCTCTCTAAACTCGTACATCAGTTTTCTTATTAATTCTTTTTCATGCTGGTAACTTGTCTTCATATCATTTGTCAGAAATAACTGATAAATTTTGGGGCTGCTATCCATCTCGCAAAAATAACCTATGTCCCAATATTGGACAAGATTTTCCGACATATTGATAATTTCTTTTTCTTTTTTCGAGGTAACATATATTTTTCTTGCAACATGAGAGTCTTTAATCGTTTCTTTGAATCGGCAGACAATTTTACGCACTTTTTCTTTTCACCCCTTTTTTCATAATTACATTAATACGCTCTATTTTTCTAAAAAGCAACCCCCCGGCCATTGAACCGCCCCAGTAAAAACGGACAAACGATAAAAAGCCCCCTGCTGTAGGAAAATAGAACTACATCAGGGGGTATTTATATAAATTAAGGCGCTCCGCGGCCTTCCTTTTCATTCTTCTTTCCACTCAGAAGGCGATTCATAGGTTGCAATCATACCGATCAAATCGTCCTCCTCTTTTTCAAAGTCACCGGTTTGACGGTTTTCGTAATGGTCACATATAAAGCAATTTTAAGCAATTGTTTAAAAAATAATTGACATTTTATTCCATTTGCGATACTATTAAAGAATCATTATGAACGAGGTGGTTATATGGCCCGTACAGTAAGAACTATGGAAGAACGCATTACCATTCTGGATGAGAAAATCTCCAAAAAGAAAACCGAAATTGCAAAATTAGAATCTCAGAAATATGCACTTTCACATCCTGTGTCTATCAAAGATATCGTTATGAAAGCGAAGCAATCCGGCATGACGCCCAACGAAATCGCCCAAAGGCTTGGCATTGAAATTGAGTAATCTATTGCCCCGCCGGAACGGCGGGGCGTTTTTTTGATTCTTACGGCTTATGGTTAAGCGCGTCCATGATAGCAAGTTGCAAGCGCTATACTGTATCTGGTAATAACTCAGTAATGAGAGGTGATAAAATGAAAGTCCTATTTCATGTAAATAAAAGCGCGCACTGGAAAACAGCACTTGGAAACATTTTAAATATGCTGCAATACGGAGAAGAAAATTCCATGTTGTTTGAAATTGAACTTGTCGCCAACGGCCCAGCCGTGAAGGAGCTACAACCTTCTGCCGCTAAATCGGCCGGTATATATGACCAACTAGAAAGATTTGCGACAGCCTTGCGTATATGTGCATGTAACAATTCCCTTGTCGCAAATGGGATAACGCCAAGTATGCTTCTGCCTTTCATCCAAGTCGTTCCCGCCGGTGTCGTTGAGATAGCTGTCCGGCAGCTGAACGGATATGCTTATATCAAACCATGATTCCGTACATCCTGTCCCCGGTCCGAGCCTCCCGCAAAATATTTAAAACAATTTGGCAAAGACTATATTCGAGGTGATCGTATGGACTCAAAGAAAAATTTGCCCCAAAACCTTAAAGATGGTGACGGTGACAAACCTATCCCCGCGAACGTCTACCCGGTTATTGACACAGATCTGGCGAGAGACAATCTAGAAAACGATCTTCCAGCGGCTGATCTTCAGGACCTTTGAGCTTCCGCCCCTTAACCGGGGCGGTTTTTCTTTAAGCCTTTGCCCTAAACTGCAGAAAGAATATCATCAATAGAAATTGTTGACCCGCTCTCCCCCGCCAGCTGCACCTGCAACCTACGCGGTGTATTCAGTCCATCGTTGAGCAGATTCATATCGGAAACCATTCTCATGGTGACCCACTCTCCCGGCACTCACACCAGCTGTTTTTATTTGCATATGATACTTTGGGTGATTATCTTGAATCCTTGTGAACTGAATGTACTGATTGCGGCCCTTACGAATTATTTTTATACCAATCTCTCGGAAAAAGAATTCATATGCCTGGGTATTTTCCTGCGCGAACTCAGCAGGTCAATGATTGGCACAACAGTATTTGACGGCCTTTGCTACAAGGAGAAGAAATAATCCGCCACTTTTCATTCTTCTCTTTCTTTCCTGGCTTCCTGAGGCCCAAGCCATGCTTTTATCCGATCACGCGCAAGGCCCAGCATGTGCCAAATGCTGGTATAGGAGTTTACGGAGTCCGTCGCATGAAATGCCACATCAACAGCCTGCAAAACTTTGCCGTAGCCACATTGAAATAAATACATCAGCAAAACCCCTGTCTGTTTTTCCGGCACGGTGCATCTCCCGCGCTGCGTTATCCTCAATTTTAAGTCCTCATACATGCCTTCTGCCCACGCTGCAAAGCTTTTTCGCTTTTCACCCATTCCGGATGCTCGCATCATATTTTCCGCCCAAACAAATGGAATTATTAAATTCATGCACTGTCTCCCATGGATGCTCCTATTTTCAAGTTCCTTGCATTGGTTTCAAAAGAGGAATTTTTCTTCTGAAATGCGACTGAGTTTCAACTTTATATTCCCTTAACATGTCCTATACTGTAATTGCAGCCTCCATCGTCGTTTGAAGGAGGACTTACCATGACTACATTCCAAGTCTTTACGCTAATCATTTCAGCCAACGTCCTACTGCTCGCACTATTGACTTACTTAAAAAAGTGATGGTTGTGGATTAGTAGTACCTAGGTGTGTGAATGGAGGCTGTAAAGTGGTGGTGCTTAAGCACCACCACTTTTTTG
>NZ_DAMBZJ010000032.1:21335-28960 GCF_032060045.1 Oscillibacter sp. | reverse complement strand
ACGTATAGCCCCTTCGTGATATAGGTTTATTGCCAACGCTAGGTACGTGATTCTAAGGGTAAGCGACCGTCCAGTAAATTCCTCCAGCGTCCACTCTGCCAGCTCAAGAAGGTCCCATGACTGATCCGCCCCGGTCAATCCTTCAAACCTCAAAATCCTTGGCTGTAAAGGCTGTAAAACCAGAAAAGCTGGATAAGCCGAAAAAGGCCGTAGAAATTGGCGGTCTATTCATGTGCTGGTCGTATGCAAAAGGGCTATTGACGAAGACGCATTGCCCATGCCGGGCGGCTAAACATTACAGTAATCACGCTGGACGGAAGTAAACATAGGGGAAGGCAAAGCGCTTGGCTCGCAGTGTGAAAGGAGGTCCAATAAAGAGCTCAATTTAGGATCGCTATTCCGAGGTTTAAATATCCGGCAAAGGTTACCCATAAAAGGTATGGTAGCATTAAATACGCCGCTGGTTTAGAGATATGTGCAAATGAGAGTATCGTCGCTAAAATCAAAATCCACAATACAATAAGCCAGATAAATGCGAAGAAATACAGCCCTAAATTAAAAAACCAGAATGTCCATAAAAAATTAAAAAACAGCTGTACTCCATAAAGCTTGATGGCTGTACGAATGTTACTTTGCGGCGCACCTGATGTAACAATCAGATAGGAGGCAATCCCCATGAGTGTATAGAGGATCGTCCATGCCACAGGAAATAGCCAGCCAGGTGGTGACAATGGCGGCTTGTTGAGTGTCTCAAAAATGCTCATGCTATCTTTTGAAATAAGGCCTGCAATGCCACCCACAATCAGCGGAATCGCGATACAGATCAATAGTGTTTTCCATCTAATTTTCATGCGATCACCTCTTTCAATATAGTATACTCTAAAAAACAATGAACTATGATGACAAAACCTATGTAAGGAAAGTGGGGAGCGTTGGCACAATACCACCGCTCCCCACTATTTCTTGTACTTCTCATAAAAAGCAATACGGTTTGTATGTTTAAATAAAATATCGCAGCTTAGAAGACAGTGGAATTGTGGTTGAGACTCAACTATAACAGTTGTATTCGCTTTTTATATTCACTAGCCACCCGAATAAAATATCGGTTTAGAACTCGATAGCACAAATACACCAAAACAAATAACAATGCCGCTGTCAATAGACCTGCAGGAATACTTAGAATCCGAGGTGTCTCCATATTAAACATGGTTATATTAACAGCCTCATTTCCAAATGCCCGCATTATGCCTCCAGCAATTGATCCAACTGCACCAGCACCAAACAACAATGCCATGCCGCCAAATAGAAATACCATAAAAAAGCTACCAATACCAGCTGACACAAAGAACGGAATGGCTTTAATAATACGATTGTTTTTTACATAATATTCTCCTGCCAATGATTTTGCAAGAATTTTAGGGTTTCCTAATCTGTCAATAACAAACGATTCTTCTTTCCCTCCGGCCAGGGCATCTGATATGTTCTGTTCGATTTCTCTGACGATGTCTTCTCTCTGTCCCACAGGCAACCCTCTTAGACTTTTTTTCAACTCATTAATGTAGGTGATTTTATCCATATCAGCTTTTCTCCTCTCAGATTAATAAAGTGTTTAATTCTTTTGCTAACCCAATCCAAGTTAATGACATTTTATTTAGAACGTCAAGTCCTAATGGAGTCAGATTATAATACTTTCTCGGATGTCCGACTTCCGATTCCAACCAATATGATTCTAATTTCTTTTCCTTGTGAAGTCTTCTCAGTAAGGGATATAATGTACCTTCTGTTATTGATAGATACTCAAATTGCTCTAGGTAATCTACTAACTCATAACCGTAACAAGCTTTTTGATTAAGTAAAAGTAACACACAAAATTCCATGACGCCACGTCTTAATTGTGCAATCCATTCAAAATCATCCATATGCTAACCTCCAAATACAGTGTACTACATATTACTATGTTGCACAAGGTATTATAAAAAAATACTTATGTTATAAGAATCGAGATATTCCATTTTGACTTATCCCAGTTTTACTGCTAACGAAAAAGAAATTAGAATATTAGGGAAACAAACACCAGTCACCATAAAACATATCAAATATCCACAATTGACTACGGCAGAGACAACTTGGGGATAAAATTTGTGCGGCCTCGACAACGTTTTTGCGTCCTGCTCAAAATGCTTGTAAGTAACAGATAGGTAGACTACCAGCCTGTACTGCGCTGACCTCATCCGCAGAGCGCCACCCGAAAAGGTGGTGCTTGTCCAGCGGGTCCGCGCAGCCAGTTCCGGCCGCACCGCCAACATACGCGGGAAACGTCTGCTTTGCGCTTGATTTTCTTCATGACGCCCTTCGCGCGGACACGCTTTCGGGGTACGTCCTCGTGCCTTCCTCCTATGTATTGCTCTCTCCCCGCGCTTGATGCCTCAGTTGAATTTCCCACGCAATCCGCCGTGCCTCCCGGCGAATGTCCTCCAGTTCCTTCTCCGTCTTTCCCGCAAAAGCAATATCTGACACCAGCACGCGAACGCCATTAAACTCATATTCCGCAACAATATGCTCTTCTTTCAAATCATTCGCCCCCTGTGTGCCAGCCTATGGTTTTCCGTGGTTGTCCTATGCGATCGCCCTTCCTCTTCGCCAGTGGTACAATGATTTTTAAGTCGTATAAGCGCAGAGTCTTCCGGGTGCTCGTGAGTGATATACCTTCTTTTTTTATTTTTTGACCGTGATTTTGCAGCACGGATCACATCCGCTATGAGTCCACTGGGTGTTACCACACCCGTTCTTGCTCGTCATGTGGGTGGCACGCAAACCACCATACGCCGTTGGATGAATGGATTTTGTAGGTTATGTAATATACTGTTATTGTCATACATTAATATTGATATGCTTCCATGATATCCTATTAAATACCGCCAAAGATGGCTTCAAATATTTCTGTTGACTTTTCCCGCGGCCATGAAGCCTCCCAGCGCGATGCCCCAAGGACTAACGAAGTACACAATATGATTAAATTATGTTCGAGCCCGATGTCAAAAAGCACGATTCCATAATAGGCGCGCTTTTCGAGCAGAGTGCAAAAGACCTTTTAAAATTATGCCTGAAGATTGTTTTCGAACAGATGTCCAGAACCCAAGAGGAACAGAGGTGATAGCATGTCCAAATCCTATGCCATCTATCTTCGCAAATCCCGCGTAGACTTGGAGGCGGAGGCGCGTGGCGAGGGCGACACGTTACAGCGACATCATAACCGACTGCTGGCGCTTTCCAAGCAACAGGGGTTGACCATTACAAAAATCTATCCGGAGGTGGTTTCCGGCGAAACCATCACTTCCCGCCCCCTGATGCAGCAACTGCTCCACGACGTGGAAGACGGTTTATATACCGGTGTTCTGGTCATGGAAGTCGAGCGTCTTGCCCGTGGAGACACAATCGATCAGGGCATTGTTGCGCGGGCCTTTCAGTATAGCGGCACGAAAATCATCACACCCGCAAAGACCTATGACCCCCTCAATGAATTTGACCAGGAGTATTTTGAATTCGGTCTGTATATGTCCCGACGGGAGTACAAAACAATCAACCGCCGTCAGCAGGCCGGCCGCATTGCCTCAGTGAGTGAAGGAAAGTGGCCCGCCAATCGGGCCCCCTATGGCTATCGCCGAATAAAGCTGAACGGGCAAAAGGGCTGGACGCTGGAGCCGGACGAAAATGCAGCGGTGGTGCAGGATATTTTCCGCTGGTATACAGAGGGGGCTCCCCAGCCTGACGGTAGTGTAAACCGCATCGGCGTTTCCCGGATTATCCGGCGCCTGAACGAATCGAACGTCTTGTCCCCGGGCGGGAAGGACTGGACAAATTCCGCCATACAATCGCTTTTGCGTAACCCCGCCTATGCTGGCTGGGTTCGCTGGGGGAACCGTGCGCAGGTCAAGAAGATACAAGATGGCTCGGTGCAGCGCTCCCGGCCTCGCGCAAAATCGAGCGACACGTCTCTCCGTTTGTGCCGCGGCCTGCATGATCCGCTAATTTCCCAAGATATTTTTGATGCAGCGCAAGCTCTGCTGCGCTCCAATCCGGAGCGGCCCGGGCCAAAAAAATGTGTCACCACAAACCCATTGGCAGGGCTTATAAGATGTGACCACTGCGGACGAATGATGGTTCGACGGACGTACATAAAAACCGGATATCCTCCTACTCTGATGTGTCCCTATACCTCTTGTCCCACTGTGAGTTCGGATTGCAGTCTCATTGAATCCATGGTATTGCAGGGGATTCGGAAATTTCTCGCTGATTTTGAGCAAACGCCTTTAGAACAAGATACGCAAGCCGTTAGCACCGAGCGCGCCACTCTTTCACGCTCGGTTTCCAGCCTGAGGAAAGAGCTTGAACAGGTCGACTTGCAAGAACAAAAGGCCTATGATTTAGTTGAACAGGGAATTTACACACCCGAAGTTTTCGCTGACCGGACTACGGAACTCTCTTGTCGCCGACAGGCTGCTGAGAAACAATTGGAAGCCCTGCTGGAAGCCGTTTCTGGGTTGGATTCACGTGTTCAGGCAAAAAAAGAAATCGCCCCCGCCTTTCGCCGTGTTCTGGATAACTTCGAGTTAGCAGAAACAGCAAAAGAAAAGAACGAACTTCTAAAAAGCGTGTTGGATCACGTTGAATATCACAAAACCATAGGTGGCCGTTACCGCGAGTCCGATTTAAGTATCAAGCTCGCGCCAAAGCTACCTAACTAAAGTTTTGCTATTGATAATTAAATGGAACAGAAGAACTAGGCCATTTGGAGATGGTGGGGACCATTGTCCATCAATTGACCCGGAATCTCACGGAAAGCGAAGTAAGAGAGGGCGGCTATGCCCCCTATTTCATCGACCACACCACCTCCGTCTACCCCACCGCTGCATCCGGTTCACCTTGGAGCGCGGATGGCATTGCCGTCACCGGTGATACCATCGCGGATTTGACCGAGGATTTGGCGGCGGAACAGAAGGCCCGTCTTACCTATGACAACATCCTACGGATGAGCGACGACCCGGATGTCACCGACGCCATTCGCTTCCTCCGCGCCAGAGAAATCGTCCACTTCCAGCGTTTTGGCGAAGGCTTGCGGCTAGCCAAAGATCGCATGAACGAGAAAAATGTGTACTATATGAACCCGTCCTTTGACACCTGATTCCAAAGCAACGGCAACGTGATACTTTCTACCGGAGGAAGGCTAATTGTCGCCGGCTTTCCTCCGGTTTTACATACACGATTCGTTATTAATATACAACAGGTGAAAGGCGATATAGCTTTACAGCTATATCGCCTTTTGATGATCTTTAAAACCTAGGATGTTACTCAAGCAGCGCCGCAAACTCATCCTCCGTCAGCACGGGGATCCCCAGCTCCTGTGCTTTTTGGAGCTTGCTTCCAGCGGCGTCCCCCGCCACCACATAGGCCGTCTTCTTGGACACGGAGGTGGAAGCTTTCCCACCCCGTGCCTGAATCATTTCCTCGGCAGACTTGCGGTCAAACCGGATTAGCGTTCCGGTGAGAACAAACGTTTTTCCTGCGAAGCGATCGTCCACTGTTTCATCTGTGCAGGTTGTGTTCACCCCGGCGCTGCGGAGCTTTTGCAGCAGATCCTGCGACTGGGGGCTTTTAAGCCAGTCCAGAATAAACTGAGCGGTGACGGCTCCAACACTGTCAATGGCGGTCAACTCCTCGGGTGTGGCGCGCTCCAGTGCGTCCAGTGTTTTAAAATGCTGTGCCAGCACCCGTCCGGATTTTTCACCAACCTGCCGGATGCCCAGCGCGTAGAGGAGCTTTCCAAGGTCGTTATCTTTGGATTTCTCGATGGCGGCCACCGCGTTGGCGGCCGACTTCTCTCCCATGCGCTCCAACTGAGAAAAATCCTGCTCTGTCAGGTCATAAAGATCCGCGGCGGAGTGAATCAGCCCGGTTTCAATCAATTGCTGAAGCACGGCGGGGCCAAGACCGTCGATGTCCATTGCGTCCCGGCTGACAAAGTGGGTGATGTTGCGCAGAAGCTGGGCCGGGCACTCTGCGCCGGTGCAGCGTACCGCTGCCCCGTCTTCATCGCGGGTTACAGGCGCACCGCAAACCGGGCAGTTTTTCGGAAGCTCATAGGGAATCGTTCCCGCTGGCCGCTTGGAAACGTCCACCTCCACAATTTCTGGAATAATCTCCCCCGCCTTTTGGACCAGCACTGTATCACCCACGCGAACGTCCTTTTCAGCAATATAGTCCTGGTTGTGCAGCGTGGCGCTCTGGACCGTGGTGCCCGCCAGATGAACCGGGGCAAGCACGGCCTTGGGCGTCAGCACTCCGGTGCGGCCCACCTGAACCACAATGTCCAAAACCTTACTTGGCTTTTGTTCCGGCGGATACTTATAGGCGATGGCCCACTTGGGACATTTCACGGTGCTGCCCAACGTCTCCCGGTCAGCCAGCCGGTCAATTTTAATCACTGCGCCATCCATGTCGTAGGGATAGCTCATTCTCCGCTCGTTGATGTCGTGGATTTCCTTCAGGCACTCGCCCGTCGCAAGGACTGTTTTATGGGGAATAACCGGAAAATGTTGGCTCTCCAGATAGTCCAGCGTTTCAGAATGGGTGGCAAAGCTCCGACCTTGCGCCCATTGCAGGTTGAAAATCCGAATGTCCAGCCTCCGCTCCGCAGCAATTTTGGGGTCCAACTGGCGTAGGGAGCCCGCGGCTGCGTTTCGGGGATTGGCCATAAGGGGCTTCCCTTCTATTTCCCGTCGACGGTTAATTTCCTCGAACACGGAACGGGCCATATACACCTCTCCCCGGACGATGAGCCGGGGCAGCTTCTCCGGCAACGTCATGGGGATGGAACGGACAGTGCGCAGATTTTCCGTTACGTCCTCGCCCACCCGGCCATCGCCTCTTGTCCCACCGCTGACAAACACGCCGTCCCGATACTCCAGTGCCACCGACAGTCCGTCCACCTTCGGTTCCAGAGAATACGCCGCATTTTCACCCAGCGCCTCCTCCATCCGGTGGCAGAAATCCTCCACCTCTCCAGCGGTAAACACATCCTGCAAGCTCTCCAGCGGAACTTCGTGGCGATAAGGAGAAAATCCGTCTTTCAGCTTGTCCCCCACCCGCTGCGTAGGCGAATCCGGAGTAATTTCCTCAGGATGCTCCTGTTCCAACTGTTGAAGGCGGCGATTTTTCATGTCGTAGTCATAGTCCGACATAGTGGGTTCGTCCAATACATAATAGCGGTAGGCATTCTCGTTAAGCTCATCCCTCAGTTGCTTCATTTCCTCGCGATAGTCCATGTGCTCGTTCCTTATCCTTTCATACAAGGATTGAAAGCGGGAGGGTAGTCCTCCCGCTCAGCCCTTGTTGAGAATCAGTTCTCTGGCGTCATCCGCCTGATCACCTGTATTGCTAAAATAGGTATAGCTCTCCGGAACCGTGCCCACAATCACTGTCTCCGCCACGGTAAAAGCGTTGCTCACCTGCGTGGCAGTATTAAATCCCGGCAGCAGAATCGCCACGGATACATCCACCTCCAGCAGGATCCGGTGCTTGGTCTGATTGATCCCTGCAGTGTCAAACTGGTTTTCCAGATGTGCTCT
>NZ_DAMBZJ010000032.1:6471-21325 GCF_032060045.1 Oscillibacter sp. | reverse complement strand
GATCCCACAGACTGCATCCGAACCTTTACACCCGGCCCTCGCCCCGACAGCAACGCGGATCCGGTAAGGCTCCCCACTGGAATCGACAAATCTTTTGTGGAAACATCAGACAGCCGCTCTAAAATTACCTTTAAAATTTTAGACTGCAGGCGGTTAAACTCCGGCATGTTGCTTTTCACCGCCGTGATTTTTCCCTCGTTGTCCTTTTCAAAGGAAATCAAGTCGTCGTATTTAATCTCCCCGTTGTCAATTGTCTCATTCACCGCCTGCGTAACGATGCTGTTCACCGTGTTGCTGACGCGGGTAATGGCCAACTGAGTCAACAACTGTTTCATCTGATGACCTGCCACAGTGGCAAAAATTCCCAGCCCCAGAAGCACCGCCGCCAACAGCAGCCGCGCCAGTGTCCGGCGGGTCAGGGGGCGGCGGTAGTATCCGTATGATCTCATAGAATCACCCCATTGGAAGATTCTATGCAATAGGGGCTTTTCCCTATTTCAATCCCGACACAATCTGCTTAAAGGCTCTGCCCCGCTCCATAAAGTTTTTAAATTGGTCAAAAGCTGCGCAGGCGGGACTCATCAGCACTACATCGCCCTCACCCGCTCTCTGTGCCGCCGTTTCCACAGCGGCGCGAAGCTCAGTGACAGTCAGCATCTCTGGAACGCCCTGATAGTTGGGCGCATGTTGAACGCAGGCGCGGATTTTTTCCGCTGTGGCTCCGCAGAGAATCAGAAGCTTCACATGCTCTACAAGCTCGGGCCCCAGCGTATCGAAGGGAATGTGTTTGTCGTACCCCCCGGCAATGAGAATGACTTTTTCCGGGAAAGACCGCAGCCCCGCGATGGTGCGGGAGGGACTGGTTCCGATCGAGTCGTTATAATACCGCGCGCCTCGCAGTGTCCGCACCAGCTCAATACGGTGTTCCACGCCGGCAAAGGTTCGGGCCACCTGCCGCATGGCTTCATCGGGCACCATTCCGTCCGTGGCGGCAATCGCTGCCATATAGTTTTCCACGTTATGAACCCCGGGAAGCAGGATGTCAGACGTGCGCATGATTTCCCGCTCTGCCCCGTCCATCCGGGAAACAATCACATCTCCCCGAAGAAATACGCCCTCCGTGGGCTCCCCTTTTCGGGAGAACAGCCGCCTTCGTCCAACGGCTCGGCTTGCCTGCTCCGCCGTAATAGCATTATCGGCATTGAATACTGCAACATCTTCCACAGACTGATGCGTAAAGATGTTTTCCTTTGCAGCAATATACTCGGCCATATCCCGGTGCACGTCCAGATGATTGGGGGCCAAATTCGTAATCACCGCGATGTGGGGACTGCGCGTCATGGTCATCAGTTGGAAAGAGCTCAGTTCCAAAACTGCATAATCTTCCGACCGCATTTCATCTGCCTCGCATAGCAGCGGACGGCCGATGTTTCCGCCCACATGGACGGTCTTTCCGGCCTCCCGTAAAAACTCTGAGATGAGCGTGGTGGTGGTGGTCTTCCCGTCGCTTCCGGTGACGGCGATCAGCATGCAAGGAGCCACCTGAAAGAAGATCTCCATTTCAGAGGTAATCTCGCTTCCCCGCGCTGCCGCTGCCAGCAACTCGGAAACGTCCTGCCGCAGTCCCGGCGTGCGGAAAATCACGTCTTGGGTTAGATTCTTCAGATAATCCTCCCCCAGCTTCAGCGTCACGCCAAGCTCCTCCAGTCGTCCGGCCTGGCCGCCCAGATCTTCCCGGCTTTTGCGGTCACAGGCGGTGACATGGACGCCCGCTTTTGCCAATAGCTCGATCAGCGGCGTGTTGCTGACGCCAATTCCTACAATGGCTACGGTTTTTTCCCGAATGGATGTGATGTATTCCTGTAACGTCATAAGCAGTCCCTCCAAAAACGCCCGCAGGGGCGGAAAAATTACTCAAAACAGTATACCGCAAAGCGCTAAAAATAGCAATCAGGCCTCTCAAATTTTTCATATTCTTTGCTGTTGACAAGCAGTGAAAGAGCAGGTAAAATAAACGGGCAAGTAAAACAGACAGTCGCGTGGGCAGGCCGAAAGGCCGTCTATGAGGAAAGTCCGGGCTCCACAGGGCAAGGATAACGGGTAACGCCCGCCGAAGGCGACTTCAGGAAAAGTGCAACAGAGATATACCGCCGTCTTTTGCCGTTCCATGGCGGTCGGGCCGCGTCGGCTAGCGCTGCCCTTGGGCGGAACGCGGAATTGTCGGCTTCCGTGGATTGGCAAAAGACGGTAAGGATGGAAAGGTGAGGTAAGAGCTCACCCGACGGTTGGAGACAGTCCGTCGCTGTAAACTCTATCCGGAGCAACACCGTGGGGAAGCAACAGGTTGGCCCGACCGCTTCCGGGAGGTGGCTTGAGCGCGTCGGCGACGGCGCGTCGAGATAGATGACTGTCAAATACAGAACCCGGCTTACAGTTTTGCTTGCATCAGATATGGCCCTGACTGCGGAATACGCAGTCAGGGCTTGTTCTTTTTTCTGGCGCCTCTCCCTTTCGCTTTTATAAATTGATTGTGTTTTAAAAAACTTTCCTGCCGCTCCGATAAAGATTTCTATCTGCTTCGTCCGGAATCCACTCTCAGTGTTTTTTTATTTTCCCCTGTCTCTCCGTCCAGCAATCTTAGCTGCTCTTTCTCATTGCTTATACTTGCCCTGCTTTTTCCCGCTTTCCTCAGTCGATCTCTAATGTCAATTCAACAAAACTTAGATTTTGTTGAATATAACAGCCCCAAAAAGCCCGGGGGCATATGCTCCCGGGCTTCCTATTTTTTAATGCGGGTCATAGAATGCTTTGATCAGCAGACACTCTGAAAATGGGACGTTGCAGCTCAGTCCTGCTCCCAGTTGTGCCAGACGTTCTGCACGTCCTCGTTATCTTCCAGCATATCAATAAGCTTATCCATGTTCTTCACATCGCCCTCACTGCTGAGCACGATGGTGTTCTGAGGAACCATCTCGATGTCGGCGTTGACAAAGCTATATCCCTTCTCCTCCAGAGCTTTTACCACAGCGTTGAAGGTTTCCGGATCGGTATTAATTTCAAGGGCCGGTCCGTCCGCGGTGAAATCCGCCGCACCAGCTTCCAGCGCATCCATCATTACGGTATCCTCGTCCAGCTCGCCGTCCTCGTTGTCAATGACGATGACGCCCTTTCGGTCAAAAGACCAACTAACGCAGCCGGGAGCACCCATATTGCCGTTGCACTTGTCAAAAGCGTGACGAACCTCCGGCGCGGTGCGCTGGCGATTGTCGGTGAGGGCCTCCACAATGACAGCCACACCGCCGGGACCATATCCCTCGTAGGTAATGGACTCAAAACTCTCTGTATTGCCCGAGCCAAGAGCCTTGTCAATGGTGCGCTTGATATTGTCGTTCGGCATATTCACGGCCTTAGCCTTGGCAATCACGGTGGCAAGACGGGAGTTGTTATTGGGATCGCCACTGCCGCCCTCTTTTACGGCAACGAGAATTTCCTTCGCCACCTTGGTGAACGCCGCAGACCGTTTCGCGTCCGCCGCACCCTTGGTCTTTTGGATGTTATGCCACTTGGAATGTCCAGACATATGTTTATTCTCCTTTGATGTAGAATTGAATAACTTCCCGGTGGGAAGCGGATTTTTCAATGGAAAGCCCGGGGAATTTTTCTTGTAGCCAGTTGATCAGCGCATGACAGACCGGATCCTCCGTTGGAAAATGGCCTGCGTCAATCAGGTTGATCCCCTTCCCCTCCGCATCTAAAAATGCGTGATAGCCCAGATCAGAAGTCACAAAGGTATCGCACCCAGCGGCTGCCACTGCATCCGCATAGTCCCCGCAGGCTCCCCCACCCACGGCCACGCGAAGCACTGGTTTTCCCGCGTCGGCGTAGCGCACACCGTTGCAGCCCAGTGTCTGAGAGATAAACGCGGCAAAATCCCGCAGCGCCATTGGCGCGGGGAGTCGCCCCATGCGGATAAGCGCATCCGTTCCGGTAAGCGGCCCAGGGTCCTCCAAGCGGAGAGTACGGGCCAGTACGTCGTTGACGCCGCCCTCCGCTACATCCAGATTCGTATGCATACAGACTACGCACATATTCGCCCGGACCAGCTTGCGCAGCAATCGTCCCTGGGGGGTATCCTCCCGCAGGGTCTGCACCGGGAGCCACCGGCAGTTCATCACGGGATGGTGAGCCACAATCAATTGGCAACCTTTTGTAATTGCCTCATCCACAACCGCTTCCGTCACATCCAGCGCCGCCAGAGCGCGAGTGATCTCCGCAGCCGGGTCGCCCACCAGCAAACCCACGTTGTCCCAATCCATTGCACCGACTTTGGGCGCGAGGTCAAACAGGCTTTTTTCAATTTCAAGAGCCGTTGGCATGACGCCACTCCTCCCATAATACCATCAGGGACGCAATTACATCCCGCAACCGGTCCGCTTTTTCCGATGTTTCCGGTCCGCTTCCGCGGTTTAGTCCGGCCACCGCCGTCTGGAGCCTTAAAATCTGCTCAACAAGATACCGTCCTCCCAGCGGGTCTCCCATCAGGTGAGCACCGCCGTAAATCTGCCCGGGGTACGGGTCCTGATGTCCGGGGCGCACCTTCAGCACGGGATAGATGGTGCCCCGATCCTCCACCAGCTGCTCCCGGCAGATAGCGTAGCCGTTGGCGATGAGAAAGGCCCGCAGTTCCTCGGCCCGTGATTGGGGCTGAAGCAGCAATATATGATTGCTATCCGCCGTCCAAGGAGCGGCAGCAAGGATGGAAACAATGTTCTCCCCGCCCATGCCGGCAATCACCACGGTGTCCACTTCTTTGGCGCCCACTCCGGCAAGCCCATCGCACAGCCGGAAGTCTATCTGTTCCAAAACGCCGAAGCGCCGTGCAGTATCTTGTCCCCGGCTCAGAGGGCCGGGACGCAGGTCGCAAGCGATGGCAAATCGGAGCCGCCCCTCCAGCGCCAGTCGAACTGGGAGATAGGCGTGGTCTGTTCCTACGTCCACAAGGGCCGCTCCTTGGGGCACCCAGTCCGCCAGCAAATGGAGCCGGGTTGACAGCTCAGGTTTCCGTGTATTCATTCCGTCTCCCTTCGATCCACTGGGACAAATAATTTTTGCAACCGCCTCGAAACCGCTTACAAACGGAACGCATACGGATTTCCCGTATGCGTTCTGTAAGATTCTTCCTTGAAAAAGCCTTATTCCGCTGCCTTGTTGGCTTCATCGTTGACCAGCGTCAACAGCTTGTCCACGTCTACGCCATGAACCATGCAAGCTTCCTCCACGGTTTCGCCGCGGGAGGAAGGGCAGCCCAGGCAGTGCATTCCAATAGAGAAAAAAATCGGTGCGGTCTGAGGAGCCATGTCCAGAATATCACCGATGATGGTGTCCTTAGTAATTTCAACCATAAGTTTGCCTCCAAAAGTTCAGTTTATCGGAGCAAAACTCCGTTCTCTTTTCATATTATACCCCGTTTTTCTTCTGATTTCAAGAGAAATCCGCGGGAAATTTCATACAAAGCGGCAATCTCTTCCTTATTCGTACCAAATTCGTACCAAACTATAAAAGATTCTTGCTAAAGCGCCGCGTTTTCTAAAATGCAAAACTTAAAAAAATGATACAAAAAAAGGAACGCCCTTTCGGGCGTTCCTCTGAGATGACTTTCGTTATCTCTGCTCCTCGCGCATCTTAGCGAAGCACTCGCTGCAATACACAGGACGGTCGGACTTGGGCTCGAAGGGAACGCGAGCCTCGCCACCGCAGGATGCGCAAACAGCGGCGAAGTACTCCCGGGGACCACGAGAAGCGGTCTTGCGAGCATCGCGGCAGCCCTTGCAGCGCTGGGGCTCATTCTGGAAGCCACGCTCAGCATAGAACTCCTGCTCACCGGCGGTGAACACGAACTCCTGCCCACACTCTTTGCACACTAAAGTCTTGTCTTCGTACATGATTTTACCCTCTCTTTGAAAAGAAAAATATATTGCGTTCAGCTCTTGCTGAAATCGCCGGAAAGAAGTTGCCGTGCCACCTTACGACGGATCCGCTGCACGGCGTTGTCCACGGATTTAGGGGATTTGCCCACGGTTTCGGCAATTTCCCGACAAGATAAACCGTCTAAATAATACCCCAAAATCTTCGCTTCAAACTCGGACAACTGTTTCCGAACACCAAACAAGAGACTGCTCGTGTGCTCCCTGTCGATCAGAAAATCTTCAGGGCTGCGCTGCGTCAGATCCCGGGTACCAAGGGTGTAAGAGTCGCGATCAAAGAAGGGTGTATCAAGAGAAACCGACTGGTTCAGAGGCATGTGCTTGCCGCGGGAAGCGGCGCGCAGGACTGAAAGCAGACGATTGCGGACACAAGTTTCGGCAAAAGTGCGAAAAGAGGCGTCTCTTTCTCCGTCGTATTCCCGGACGGCCTTCATCAGTCCGATCATTCCTTCTTGAAGCAAATCCTCGCTGTCACCCCCGATCAGAAAGAACGGGCGGGCACAGGAACGAACCAGACGGGTGTATTTGGAGACAAGACGCTCCTCCGCTCCGCGATTCCCGCGGGCGGCTTGAGCACATAGCTCCTCATCCGAAAGGCCATCTGCACAGAATGAATTAGACTCTTCGCACTTGCACATACGTTATTATACCTTTTGAACACAAATTTTGTCAAGTGAAATATAAAATTCGTTAAAATTTCTTTTGAAAATTCTGGCAATTCCGCTCTGCGGCATCTGTCAGATTTTAAGGTTTCGAACAAAATCCGCAAGCTTTTCAGCCGTTTTGTGCGCCTTTTCAGTGGTTTTCGCCTCGACCATAACACGAATCAACGCTTCCGTTCCAGAGGGGCGCACCAGAATGCGGCCCTCGCCGCCCATGGCCTTCTCCTCCGCTTCCACGGCACTTTGCAAGGCGGACGAGGCCATAATCGCCTCCTTCACACCCCTTTGATGATCCACAGGTACGTTAATCAACTCCTGCGGATACGTCGGACAGACGGACACCAGCTCCGAAGCCTTCTTGCCGGAGGTCTTTAAAACCTGTAAAAACTGAAGCGCGGTGACCTGGCCGTCTCCGGTGGTTTCCAAATCTGTAAAAATGGTGTGACCGGACTGCTCGCCGCCGATGCGAAAGTCGCTCCGAAGCATTTCTTCCAGCACGTTCCGGTCTCCCACGTCGGTGCAAATCAGCTCTAACCCGCCCGTACGGCAGAATTCGTGGAGGCCCAGGTTGCTCATCACGGTGGCAACCAGCGCGTTTCCGTTGAGCTTTCCTCTGCGCTTCATGTCCGCGGCGCACACAGCCATCACCTTGTCGCCGTCGATATGACCGCCAGTCTCATCCACCAGAAGGCATCGGTCCGCGTCTCCGTCAAAGGCCACGCCCACGTCGTACTTCCCTTTTATCACCGCAGCCGCGAGGTCTGTAAGATATGTGGAGCCGCAGCGGCTGTTGATATTCACGCCGTCGGGTTGGGTGTGGATAAAATCCGTGTGGGCCTTAAACCGGCCAAACAGTTCCGGCGCGGTGGCGCTGGCCGCGCCGTTGGCGCAGTCTGCCAAGATGCGCAGCCCCACAAGATCGCTCTCAACCGTACCTGCCACGAAATCTATGTAGTCCCGCTTTAGCTGGCGCATTCCGTGATGACGGCGGCCGATTTCGTCCCGGGTACGAGACTTGATGGGCCCGTCGGATAAAATTTTCTCCTCCACCCGCAGCTCCACCTCGTCGGAGAGCTTGTAGCCCTGAGCGTTAAACACCTTGATTCCGTTGTGCTCGTAAGGATTATGGGACGCGGAAACCACAATGCCCGCGTCGCCTCGCTCCCGCACCGTCAAATACGCCACGGCAGGGGTGGGGATGGTGCCCAACGGCTTCACATCGCCGCCCACATCGCAGATACCAGCCATCAGCGCAGATTCCAGCATATCGGAGGAAACGCGGGTATCTTTGCCGATTAAAACCACGGGGCGGCGTCCCAAATCCTCCATCAGCACGGTGGCCACGGCCTGACCCACACGAAACGCTTCCTGCGCCGTAAGGGTTTCCCCCACTACGCCGCGGATGCCGTCGGTCCCAAAGAGTTTGCCCATATTACATACCTCGTTTTATTCAAAAATCATAAGGAAAGCTGCTCGGGCTGCTCCGTCCCGCCGGGAACACTCAACCCAAGATGGGAATACGCCCGGTGGGTTACGCAGCGGCCCCGGGGTGTGCGGGTAAGAAAGCCCAACTGCATCAGATACGGCTCATAAACGTCTTCCAAGGTAATGGCCTCTTCTCCGATGGTGGCAGCCAGCGTCTCAAGACCCACCGGACCTCCGCTATAGTTCTCAACAATGGCGGAGAGCATTCTCCGGTCCACGGAGTCAAGGCCCAGATAGTCCACCTCCAGCGCGTTTAACGCATGATCCGCAACCGCCTTGGTAATGACGCCGTCGGCTTTCACCTGTGCGAAATCCCGCACACGACGAAGCATCCGGTTGGCAATCCGGGGTGTTCCACGGCTGCGCTTGGCAATCTCAAACGCGCCCGCGTCCTCAATGGGAACATTTAGAATTCCGGCACTGCGCGTGACAATCAAAGCCAATTCCTCTGAAGAATACAGCTCCAGCCGCAGGGTCACGCCAAAGCGGTCCCGCAGGGGCGCAGAGAGTTGGCCCGCCCGGGTGGTGGCCCCGATCAGGGTAAACCGTGGTAGGTCCAAACGGATGGAATTTGCAGAAGGGCCTTTGCCCACGATAATATCCAGCGCATAGTCCTCCATGGCCGGGTACAAAATCTCCTCCACGGCCCGGTTCAGTCGATGAATCTCATCCACAAACAGAATGTCGTTCTCCGAAAGATTTGTCAAAAGAGCAGCCAGATCTCCCGGTTTTTCAATGGCAGGGCCGGAGGTAATACGAATGTTGACCCCCATCTCACCTGCAATGATGCCCGCCAACGTGGTCTTGCCAAGTCCAGGAGGGCCGTGAAGCAGTACATGGTCCAGCGGCTCCGTCCGCTGCTTGGCGGCGGCAATAAACACGCTCAGATTCTCCTTGGCCTTCTCCTGCCCTATGTAGTCCCGTAGTGCACGGGGGCGCAGGGAAATCTCGCCGCCATCCTCCTCAAGAAAGGTTTTGGCAACGATGGGCTCTTCATAAATGTCACTTCCAAAGTCAATGCTCAACTGCTCACTTCCTCCAAATCAGACACTTTTCTCTGTATTGCGATTTCACTTTACAGAGATTCCGCTATATCACGTACGGTGTCCAAAAACGCTTCCTCTCCCAAGGTGTTAATCTTGAAAAACATGGCCTGACTTCCACCGGAGGTAATCACGGTGAGAAACAATTCTGTTCCGCAACCGATCAATGTCAGATTCAGGCTGACCCGGTTTCCCCCGGCATAGCTGTACCGCTCGTAAACTCGCACGGCGCAACGTACGTCGCCAGCGGAATAGTCGCTTCCGTCCTCGTAAGTTGCGGATGCGCTGCCGTTTAAAATTCCGGCATGCAAGACGTTCAGCGAGCTATCAAATTCTCCCTGAAAACGACGCTCGTATTTTGCCATAGTCGTTCTCCTTCCCTGTATAGCGGTGGCACGCGTGACATAGCGCACTGCCTTAATCCCTTTTCCTCTTTTGCCGAAAATCGCTCTTATCGGCACATCAATCTCCGGGTGTTTCGCGTACACCGAAGGGCCTCTGCTTACTTTGCCATTTTTTTGAGGCAAGCGCGGATAATCTCCTCCAGCGGCAGACTTTGTGTGTCCACGCCTTTTAGAGCCGCCGCTGTTTCCGCCGCGGAATAGCCCAGCACGCTCAAAGCGGCGGCGGCTTCCATGGTTTTACTGGTTAGATCAGCACTGACAGCGCCGCCCCCCGTGCCCAGAGCAAAGCCGTTGGCCGCGCTCTCTTTACTCATTTTATCTTTCAGTTCCAGAATAATGCGCTGGGCAATTTTCTTCCCGATACCGGGAGCTGCCGTCAGGGCCTTTTCGTCCCCGGTGATGACGGACATAGCCAGCGTTTCCGGGGTGGAAACGGACAGAATCGCCAGTGCGGCCTTGGGCCCTACACCAGACACGCCGATGAGCAACTTGAAACTTCCAAGTTCTGCAGGGCTTCCGAAGCCGTACAGCCCGAAAGCGTTTTCAGCCACGTGAAAATGGGTGTACAGCTTGGCCTTTTCTCCTTTTTTTAGCCCCCCCAGCGTGTGCCCCGTAGTGGCGCAGGCATAACCCACACCGCCGCAGTCGATCACCGCCAGATTGGGCTGCACCTCGGCAACAATGCCGTTTAGATAGTAAAACACAGGATTCCTCCCATTCTTCCTTCAAATGCAGACTGTACTCCGCGTCCTATCGTTCAGATCGTCTCTTTTACGCCGCACATCCGCGGTAGCCGTGAAGTAAAACTCCTTGCATGGCAAAGAGCCAACGCCAGTGCATCCGCCGCGTCGTCTGGGCGGGGAACGGATTTCAGGTTTAAAAGCCGCCGGGTCATGTCCATCACCTGACGCTTCTCTGCCTTGCCATACCCCACCACCGCCATTTTCACCTGCGAGGGCGTGTACTCAAACAGCGGCACGCCGCAACTCTCGGCAGACAGCAAAATAACGCCCCGGCCGTGGGCCACAGCAATGCCCGTGGTAATATTGTTGTTGAAAAACAATTCCTCCACCGCAATGACTTCCGGCTTCAGCTTGCTGATTAAGGCCTCCATATCCCCGGAAATCTGATAAAGCCGCCGGGAAAGCGGCAGACTTGCAGGGGTGGTGACGGTGCCATAGGTCACCATACGCGCGCTGCCCCGGTCCGCTTCCACCAGCCCGAAGCCGATGGTAGCCACACCGGGGTCAATTCCAAGAATCCGCATAGCGCCCCTCCTTCGCACAATCAAAGTTATTATAGCAAATCGTAGAGGGATGCGCAACATGAAAAAAGGAACGCCTGTTTCAAGGCGTTCCTTTTTTGCGCTTTCTTTTATCTGATGGGAATTTTCAAAGGAACGGAAAAGTCCGCCACCCGGGTAAAGACCGGCTTCAGCCAGACCTCTGAACCGGCAGTCGCAGGCAGCGGCACCGTCTCGTAAAAGGCGCCAGATGTGCTGCCGTCCAGATACTCACCGGTAGTGGAGTCCTGATAGGTGTAGGAAGAGCCGGAAGTGGAAAAGGGCTGCTCCTCCCCGTTTTCATCCAGATATCCGCTCCAAAGGCTGTACATTAGCCCTTCCCGATACTCCTTTGCCCGGAATGTCAGCAAATTCCCGCTCTCAAGCCGTTGAATCTCAGCAAGCTCCGTGCCGTCCGGCAAGAGGTCGTGCTCTCCCGTGTCCAGATTCAACCGAATGCGTTCTCGGTCCTTATCCAGCCAGCGCACCCGTGTGATATAAAGCGTTAATTCTTTGCTCTCGCTGAAATACGTGGAATCCATCCAATAAGTCACTGTGGATGGCGATGCTTCTTCTCCGCTGGCGGTAAGTCCGTTGCGTACCGGATCATACCGCTCGCCTCGCTCATTTTCCACGTAAAATTCCAAACCTTTCAGCCACGCGGTATTTTCCGGAACATAGCCGAAGTCCAGCCGCAGGTGGGTGGGATAAATCTCCGCGCGCTTGAGTATCAGGGTCTGATTGTCAATTAGGAAGGTTCGCTCCACTTCCACACTCTTGCCTTGGGCGGTGAATTGGGGATCGAAGGTAAGGTCAAAGGCAAACGTCGTCAGAATGTCCGGTTTGGAGGTACGAGGGCCAAAATATGTTTCCTCCATAGATTCTTCGTTGGTCTTCGGCTCCGTCATGTCGTTCTCATAGGTATTCTGATAGACATTCAGAAGCAGGGTCAGGCGCTCAGGCACATCCCGCTCCATAAAATTCACCGTCATCTGCCGCAGTTCCCCGTTGGGCGTGCCGTATGACCCGCTGGAGCTGCCATATCCGCCCTTGCTGTCAGGCAGCTTTATGCTGGCGTCTGCCTCCAGCGCTTTGTATCGGTCTGAATCCAGAGAGTAAAAAATCTCCAGCTGCTTCTGGTCCACAATCAGGTATTCCACCCGGGCGGTAATTCCGTCTTTGTGTTCTTCTTGTCCCACGGGCTGCACGTAGTCACGCTCTACCGCGGCGGAGAGAGATGGCGACCACGACACCGCCCTTGCCAGATCCCGTAGCACCGGTACACCGCCGCAGGCCCGGGCAAAGAGTGGAAATAAATTCACCAGCAGCATAAAGCCAAGAAAGCACGCTGCGAAGCTCCCAGCGGGAATTCCGAAAAGACGGATGCGCCTACGGGCTTTGCAGTTTCGCTTCAAGGCTCTTGTTACCGTATACTCAAGCTGCGCCGGTTCCACTATTGAAGCTTTCAGCGCTGCGTATTCCTCGTTTCGGTTCACGATTCTCCCTCCTCCAGTTCCAGTTTCAAGAGCACCAGCGCCCTGCGCTGACGGGTGACCACAGTTCCCTGCGGGATGCTCAGCGCCCGCGCGGTTTCTGTCTGCGTCAAATCTCCAAAGTACCGCAGGGCAATCACTTGCCGTAGCTTCTGAGGAAGACGGGCCACCGCCTCGCGTAAAGGCAACGCGTCGTAGTCAAAGTTCTCTCCTGCCTCCGGCAAATATTCTTCCGGGCACTGACGCTTCAGCCGCCGCAGCTCTCGTCCACACTCATTGATGAGAATGCGGGTAAGCCACGTTTCAAAATAGTCCGGCTCTCGAAGCTGGCGCAGGTGCCGCAGTGCCTGATACACCGCCTCATCCACGGCCTCCAGTGCCGCCGCCTCGCCTCCCAGATACGCAAAAGCCGTGCGATACAGCCGTGTCCGAAAAGCCTCTGTCCTCCGGACAAATTCTTCCTGATCCACCCGATCCCCCCTCTCTGTCTATTAGAGCATTTATCTGCGCGTTTTGATTTACCGGGCAGAAAATTTAAAAAAATAAGGAGCCGGCGCAGGAATATTCCCGCACCGGCCCCGGCTAGCTCCTATTCGATTCACGCCTTGGGATGGGCCTTGTTGTAGACATCCTTGAGCTGATTTTTCACCACATGGGTGTAAATCTGCGTGGAGGATATATCCGCGTGGCCCAGCATCTCCTGAATGGAACGCAAATCCGCCCCGTTTTCCAGCAGGTGGACGGCAAAGGAGTGGCGCAAAGTGTGCGGCGTAATGTCCTTTTGAATCCCCGCTTTGTCCTGATAGAACTTAATAATTTTCCAGAAACCCTGACGGCTCATGCGCTCGCCGCTCATGTTCACAAACAGGGCCCGCTCGTCCATATCTGCGATGATTTCCGGCCGGACGCTCAACTCATAATCCCGCAGGGCCTTAACCGCCGCGGGGTATAGTGGGATAATCCTCTCCCGGCCGCGGCTGGCACAGCGCAGAAATCCCGCTGACAAATTCAGATCATCCACATCCAGCGCGATCAACTCGCTGACGCGGATACCGGTGGCGTACAGCAGCTCCAGCATGGCGTGATCCCGGAAGCCCTTAGTGTCCATGCAGCGGGGCTGCTCCAAAAACAGCTCCACTTCCTTGCTGGTGAGAATTTCGGGATATCGCCGCTCCGCTTTTGTGGATGTCAGTCCTCGTGCGGGGCTGGCAGTCATGGAGCCGGAAGATACCATAAAGCCATAAAAAGACTTGACGGCGGCCAAAAACCGCGTCACCGAGGCCGCGGATTTGCCCTTTGTATGCATCCAATCCATATAACGCTGAACCATTTCGGGCGCGGCACGGCGCAGCTCACTGCCCTCCTCCACATGGAGGAACTCCTGAAACTGGGCCACGTCCCGCAGATAGGCGGACACCGTATTGACGGAGGAGCCTTTCTCTGCGGTCAGATATTTTTCGTATAACTTCAGGTAGTCCGCCCCCACAGTAAAAGTTCCCCCTCTCCCGCTGCCGATGGGGATAACCCTGCTCGGCACGGTTTTTAAAATTTTATGTCACCGAAGAATCATTCCCAAAACCCAGTTTAAAAGCCACGGAGTCACCAGCAGCTCCGTCAGCACACCGGCAGACAAAACCGCACTCACCACCCCAAACCGAAGCCACCAGGCCCGATCATAAACCGGGGGCGAGGGCCGCCCGCCTTTTTCAAGAGACAGTGCCGCCAGCGCCACGGACTTTTCCAGTGCCGGAACTGCCACCGCAAAATAGCACGGAAGTGTAATCAAGCACCGCAAACCAAAAACCGCCAGCGCCAAAAGCACCCCGCCAGGGCCGAAAGCCGCCGTAAGACAGCACACGGAAAACGAAAGAAAGAAGCCATATGCCACCGTGACAGCCGGAAGCAGCGCCGCGCCCACCGAAGCAAAGCCCAGCAAAAACGCCAACAACGGATAGCGAAAATAAACCGCGAGCGCGGAAAGCACCGTTCTCCCGCTTGGCTCCGGCGGAGTACTCAGCGAAAAATAGCCGTTTAAATACTCCGTCAGCTCCTTGGCTGTTTCCGCACTCACGCGGGCGGAAAGAACCTGTCCCAAAAACAGGCCCACAAGAAAACAGGTGGCTAACAGCAACAAGCGGAGCCACGGACCGCGTCCGCTCCGCATCAGACGGCGTCCGCCGCCCACCGACCCCACAAACAAAGTGCCTCACCTCACGCAAATCTATGCGGTGGGCGGACAGGTTAGAAGTCGGTTAACGTAAATATCGTCCTTATTAATATATTGCTTTTTTTCGCAGACTGCAAGGGCTTTTCAGGAATCCTAAATTTTTTGTAAACTATGACAAAATGTTATGTAAATAACGTTATGTAAACTATTGAAACTTAATATTTATAACCGTCTTCCCGCTGGTAAAAACGTCAAGATGTGGGGTCCGCCCACAAGCGGACCCCACAACATCTGCGCCGGTATACAAATACGCGTTTCAGAGCCTTTGCTAAGT
>NZ_DAMBZJ010000032.1:2165-6461 GCF_032060045.1 Oscillibacter sp. | reverse complement strand
CCGAAAGGACCCGAAAATTTTGGTAATAATCACAAGGGCCGTATTAGCTCTTCTTCCCAACTTTTACTCGGCGTGCCAGCCCGGTACGGGATTGCTTCTTCCTTTTTCCTGATTTTCGACCCGGTACCACAGCCAACAAGCCCCCTACCAGCGCAGCGGCGAGCAAAATCATACTCTCTCCGGACCAGACCAAGTCGTCACAAAGAAGTATTCCGCCCAAAGTCAGCGCGGCTGTGAAAATCACCGCTGACCCCAGCGCAGCCCACAACGGCCCCATCTCCGTGCGGCGAATAGACAATGTCCCTCCGGCGCAGGACGCCAACACTCCGCTTGCCGCCTGAAAGCGGAATGCCATCTCTTCCGGCATGACTCCTTTGAGGGTCAGCAGCGCCAGCAGACATTGAAATCCGATGTAAAGTCCCAGTGCCAGTGTCGCCCCCTCCAAAAACCCTGCCCATCCGGGCATTTTTCGTTTGGCCATAAAAAGCCCTCCCCCGTCATATGCTCTTTGCCAGCATATGACGGGAGAGGTTTGTTTATGAAGGGTAGTCCGGGTTTTGTCCCGACGCTTTTACACCTCGGGGTCCCAGGACTTCTTTTCGCCGTCTTCGGCGGCCCGCTCTGTCTCGGCAGGCCGCTCCTCTGCGGTAGGGGCGGTAGACTCCTCTTCCGGTTTGCTCTCTTGCTTCTTAGCCTTGGGGTCGGTGGAAGTCTGCACGCCAGTGGTAGACACGGCCCACTTGGTAATCTCCACGCGGACGCGGTCCTCGCTGGTTTCAATGATAATCGTGTCCTCGTTCACCTGCACGATGGAACCCACGATTCCGCCGATAGTAGTGAGCTTGTCACCCTTTTTCAGACTGTCACGCAGCTGCTGAGCAGCCTTTTTCCGCTTGTTCTCCGGGCGAATGATCATAAAGTAGAACACACCGATCAAGACTACCAGCATCATGATTGTTGTAGGATCCATATGGCAAATACTCCTTTGTATAATCAGAATGAATTTATTATATCCAAAGTAGCCAAAATTTGCAAGCCCTTTTTCAGAACTTACACCCTTAGCTCCAGTTTTCCGCTGTATTTCTCCCGAAATGCATCAAATGTCCCGGCGTCCAGCGCATCTCGAATTTTACACATCAGCTCGTTATAGAACCAGAGGTTGTGCAGCACGGACAGCCGTAGGGCCAGTACCTCGTCCGCCTTGAACAAATGGCGTAGATATGCTCTAGAAAAGCTTCGGCAGCAAGGACAGCCGCAACTTTCTCCAACAGGGGCAGAATCTGTCTCATACTTCCGGTTCATGATGTTCACCGTCCCCTCCCAGGTGAACAGCTTTCCATGCCGCCCGTTGCGGGAGGGCATCACGCAGTCAAAAAAGTCCACGCCGCGGGCCACAGCCTCGATGATGTTGCTGGGGGTGCCCACGCCCATGAGATACCGCGGTTTTTCTTTGGGCATGTGAGGTTCCACCGCATCGATCACTTCATACATCACCTCCGCAGGCTCCCCCACCGCAAGGCCGCCAATGGCGTACCCGTCGCAGTTGAGCTTGGCGATTTCCTCCATATGCCACACACGCAGGTCCGCAAACGTGGCTCCTTGATTGATGCCAAAGAGCATTTGTTTGGGATTCACCGCGTCAGGCAGCGCATTGAGCCGCTCATGTTCCGCAATACATCGCTCCAGCCACCGAGCTGTCCGCTTGCAGGACGCCTCGGCATATTCGTGTGTCGCAGGATTTTCCACGCATTCATCAAACGCCATCGCAATGTCGCTTCCAAGGTTGGACTGAATCTGCATGGACTCTTCCGGCCCCATAAAAACCCGATGCCCGTCGATGTGGGAGGCAAAGGTCACGCCCTCCTCCCGGATTTTCCGCAAGGACGCCAGAGAAAACACCTGAAACCCGCCCGAATCCGTAAGAATCGGACCGCACAATTTTGTCACCAGGACGCAGATGCAGGTGATAGGTATTGGAAAGCTCAATCTGGCAACCAATTTCTTTGAGATCCAAGGCACTGACGCCGCCCTTGATGGCACCCTGTGTGCCCACGTTCATAAACACCGGGGTCTGAACTTCGCCGCCATGAGCGCAGGAAAACACGCCCCGGCGCGCTCGCCCCTGATATGCAATCACTTTAAACATAGAACAAAAATGTCTCCTAATTCCTGAAATTTCAAACAGCAAAGGCCAGCCTAATAAACCCGCGAAAACGCCTGCCTTTGCATATGCAATGCATACGCATGTATATCCAATGCATATGCAGAATCGGGTATGCATATTGTCTGGCATCGAATGAATATGCCTTCTCCAGCTTCTAAAAAAACAGTAAGGAGACAGCTTGAAATGCCGGGCGGCAAGCCCCATTCTCATCCGGCTGATTATACACGGAAGCAAAAAGCTTT
This sequence comes from Oscillibacter sp., assembly GCF_032060045.1. Lineage (GTDB taxonomy): Bacteria > Bacillota > Clostridia > Oscillospirales > Oscillospiraceae > Oscillibacter. The sequence continues at coordinate 4,055 of NZ_DAMBZJ010000032.1, read as the reverse complement.
GCAAGTACGGCATCCGTCCTCATTAGTAAAGGCGCGTTTTCCAAAAGCATGATTTTGGATTTACTACACCAAAACGTTAATTGTTTTTATTTTTTGCAGCCGTTTTTAATGAATCAACATGGCATCCCCGAAGCTAAAGAACCGATACCGTTCACGCACGGCCTCCTCATAGGCCGCTAGAATATGCTCCCGTCCCGCCAGAGCGGAAACCAGCATCACCAGTGTGGATTCCGGCAGATGGAAATTCGTAATCAATGCATCTGTCACCTTGAAGCGGTAGCCGGGATAAATATAGATGTCGGTCCAGCCGGAGCGGGGCTCAATAGTCCCATCTTCGTTGGCCCATGACTCCACGGTGCGGCAAGAGGTGGTTCCAACGCATACCACCCTCCCCCCGTTGGCCCGGGTACGATTGATCAGGTCCGCCACCTCTTCGGAGATCGTACAAAACTCTTTGTGCATCTCATGATCAAGGATTTCCTCTTCCTTCACAGGACGGAAAGTACCAAGGCCCACATGAAGCGTCACATACCCGATTCCCACGCCCTTGGCGGAGAGTTTCTCCAGCAGTTCCTTCGTAAAATGCAGACCTGCCGTGGGCGCGGCGGCACTGCCCAACTCTTTGGAATAGACGGTCTGATACCGCTCCCGGTCCTGTAATTCCTCTTTGATATAGGGCGGCAGGGGCATTTTTCCAAGCCGTTCCAACACCTCTAGAAAAATCCCATCATAGTGGAACTTTACCAGTCGGTTTCCACCTTCCACCTCTTCTGTGATCTCTGCCGTCAGCTCTCCCTCGCCAAAGGACACCTGCGCGCCGGGACGCAGTTTTTTACCAGGGCGAACAAGACACTCCCAGACCCCGTCTCCTCGATCTGTCAGCAACAGCACCTCGCAGGCACCGCCGCCAGGCAGACGCTGCCCCAGAAGGCGGGCAGGCAAAACCCGGGAATCGTTTAAAATCAGGCAGTCCTTCTCCGTCAAAAAATCCGCCAGCTCGTAAAAATGATGGTGCTCCCAAGCGCCCGTATGCTTGTCCAGCGTCAGTAGACGGGAGGCATCCCGCTTTTCAATCGGCGTCTGGGCAATCAGCTCCTGAGGCAGGTCGTAGTAAAAATCGCTTGTCTTCATCTGTACCTCTCCATGGGTCCGCGTGCCTGTGCTTTGGAAAAATTCTGCAAAGAAAATTTTTTCGATGTAACGCGGCTCTGCCGCGCTTTTGGCGGGCGGCTTGCCAATGTCGGCATCACTCCACAGTGATGCCCGTATAATAGAAGCTCAAGATGTCGCGGTAGGAATACCCCTGTTTGGCCATGGCCAGCGCACCATATTGGCTCAACCCCACGTTGTGTCCGTTTCCCGTGCCGGTAATCACAAAGCTGCTGGGAGACGCGGAGGATGCGGAAGGCGATACCGCCGCGCCGGAGCTCCCGTTCAGCGTCTGTGCACCTGAGGAGGTGAGGACATAGGGCGCGGTTCCCGTATAGGGGGCTACCGTCCCGCTGCCGGAAACGGTATAGGCTCCGCTGAGGGAGGACCGCGTGTTGCCAGAGCCGTTTACATAGTAGCCGGAGGCAGAATTCATTCCGCTGTCATCCCCGTTGATAGAAAAGCGCATGCTTTTCACATTTTTACCATAGGTAGTGCTGTAAAACGCCATGCGACAGGTTTCACCCTTCACCGTCAGACTTTTTCCCGTTGTATCCACAAAGGTGACCTTGTATACGTTTCCGGTAGGGGTGCGCTCTGAGACATAGGCATTTTTCACCGTTCCAATGGAATAGCCGCTGTTTTGCAGCACCCACGTCAACTCCGAGGGCGTATAGGTCACCGTATAATTGTAATTTGGGATGGAGAGGGTGGCCTCGTAGGGGTCGGTTTTTCCCATCA